>CALUHI010000010.1 GCA_944320405.1 uncultured Eggerthellaceae bacterium | reverse complement strand
CGGCGGCCAGGATGAATACTACGAAGCAGACCGTGAAAATAGGGTCTCTCTTCTTTTTCTCATCGCCAGTCATTTTACCGCCCGAGCGATTAAAGACGTATTATAAAAGCATTAGGACTTCATGCTTTACTTAATAATAAAATAGGGGACCCGGTCCGGGCAAACCTTCAAATGGTCAGCGGCCATGGACTGTGTATACCTGTGAATACTGTGTATATTGTACATATACAGTTATATACACCAACAACGTACAGGATGTCAGAGGAAGATGGAGATCATCATCAGCAACTCCAGCGGGAAACCGATCTACGAGCAGATCACCGACCAGGTGAAGAGCCAGATAATGAGCGGACAGCTGAAGGCGGGAGACCCCCTCCCCAGCATGCGCGCACTGGCACAGAGCCTGAGGATCAGCCTCATCACCACCAAGAGGGCCTACAACGACCTCGAGGCGGAAGGTTTCATCGAGACGGTCGCCGGCAAGGGAAGCTTCGTCGCTGCCCAGGACCCGGGTCTCCTCCGCGAGGCCAACCTGAGGCTGGCCGAGGAGCACGTCCGCAGGGCTGTGGAGGTCGCCAAGCGTGGCGGCATCACCAGCGAGGAGCTGACAGAGATGGTCCAAATCCTGTACGAGAGTGATTGAATTGGACAACGCAGTCGAGATAAAGGGGCTCAACAAGTCCTTCGGTTCATTTGAACTGAGAGACGTGAGCTTCGACATACCCAGAGGGTATGTGGTGGGACTCATAGGGGAGAACGGCGCAGGCAAGACCACATTGATCAAATGCCTCACCGGAGCCAACCTGCCTGATTCCGGTAACATCAGAATCAACGGAGAGGATCGCGCAGCCAGGCCAGGTGAGATAGGGGTCGTGTTCGACGAGTGCCATTTCTTCCAACAGATGAGCGGCAGACAGATCGGCAGAACCATGTCGGGACTGTTCCCCAAGTGGAACCAGGAGTCCTATGAGAGGATGATGTCCTCATTCGGGATAGACCTGGACAAGAAGCTCAAGGATTACTCCCGCGGTATGAGGATGAAGGTCCAGGTCGCCGTAGCCCTCTCCCACAGCCCAGACATAGTGCTGATGGACGAGGCCACCGCAGGCATGGATCCAGCGGCGAGAGACGAGTTTCTGGACATCGTGATGGAGTATATGCAGGACGAATCCCACTCCGTACTGATGTCCTCCCACATCACCACCGACCTTGAGAGGATCGCGGACTACATCGTGTTCATCCACAAGGGAAGGGTCGTGTTCAATGATTCCAAGGATTCGATCCTCGAGAACTACGGCATCGTCAGGGGAAGCGCATCCAAGGTGCTTTCCATCGGGGAAGAGAACATCGTCAGCACCAGGAAGGACGACTACGGGATGTCCGCCCTGGTCTCCGACAGGAACGGGATAAAGGAGGCCTATCCGGAACTTGTGGTCGACCCCGCATCCCTGGACGACATCATGGTCATGGTCATCAGAGGTGAGAGCTCATGAACGCCCTCGTATTGAAGGACGTCTCCCTGCTGAAGTCGGCAATACTCTACATCGCCGTGTTCGGAATCATATTCTGCGCGGTGTTCAACGAGGGTGCCACGATGTGCGTCATCTGCGCGATGCTCTTCGCCTCGCTGATCTCCAGCACGTTCTCATGGGATGACCAGTGCCAGTGGAACGTGTTCGCAGTGTCCGCCGGAATCCCCAGGAAGGCGATAGTTACGTCCAAGTTCATCAGCAGCGTAATCTTCGTACTCATTGGAACGGTCATCGGGTTCATCGTCACATCAGCAATCTGGATCGCCACGGGCCAGACCGACATCACCCTGGTGGCGCAGACATCTGTCCTGGGCTTCGTCCTCGCCATGACCGTCTGCGGAATCTCCATAGCGACGAATTACATCACAGGGAACAGCGCCAAGGCCCAGTACGTGTCCATCATCATCCTGGTCATCAGTGTGGCCATCCTGGTCGCCGCATCCAACATCTTCGCGGAGATCATGGGTGGCAACATGACGGCCGTCATCGGACTGCTCGTCCTGGTGATGGCGGTGATCCTTGCCGCCTCGTACACGGTGTCCTGCAGAAGGTTCCAGAGGTGGGATCTGTGATGTACGGTCCGGCATCGATACAGGATGTGAGAACCCTGCTGAGGTTCTCCGTATCGATGCTGGCACCGACAGCGATACTCTGCCTGATGTGGGGGTCCGTCCTGGACGACCCCACACCAGCGATTGTATTGTCCATGGTCCTTGCCATCCTCGTGGGGAGTTTCCTTCCCATGGGGGCTATCGCCGGCGAGAACATCTGCGGTTGGAGGACGTTCCTGGTTTCGGCGGGAGTGTCTAGAACAGGGATTGTGACCCTGCGCTACGCCACCACCTCCGTCCTGCCCTCCATCCTACTCGGAGTGTTGTGCTACCTTGCGCTTGTCGCCGCGGGTCACCCGGACTCCGCCGTTCCCGCATCGGTGTGCTCGACTACATGCTGTCTGATGATGTCCTCATCATCTGTAACCAGCAAATTCGAAGGAAAGAATGGCCTGAGCGTCCCCTGGATTATCGTAGGCACAGCATCCATGATCGTCGCCGTGATTATGATGATGGCTGCCACAGGGTCGGGATTGGAGTCGGCGGCTGTCCTTGGGAGTGTCACAGGAATACTGGTCCTGATTGCGAACCTCGTCATCTCGATGCGCTCGTTCTCCAGAACTGATCTCTGACGATCATCCGGCCCCGAACCTGACATCCATGTCCATGGCCATGCGGGCGCACTAGTCCTCGGACCCCTAGCCGATGAAACCTCCGCCCTGGTTGTTGAAAAATGCCTCAGTGAACACCTTGGCTGTCATCCATGGTGCCGATGATCCGGGCGATCCTCAGTTTGATCGTATCCTCGGACGCCCTCGCGTACACGACTCCGACGACATACACACTGTGCCTAGTCGAATCCACATGGTAGATTAGTTCGAAGTTCTTGACCGGCATCCATCTGAAGGTCACTTCGTCGGTGCCGAAATCATGCATCACAGGATTCCTCTCAGGCATTGATGCCAGGGAGTTCATAGCTTCCACGGCCTGGTTTAGGAACGTGTCTGCAGCCATCGGGCTCCCGAGATCATCACGTATGTATCTGACAATCATGCTGAGATCGGCGATGGCTCCACGATGTAGTCTGACATCGTATTCGGTCAAACGCCCAGCTCCGCTCTGATCTTGTCCGCGGCTTCCTGCGGAGTGCAACCTTCGCCCCTAGACATTGAGATGATGTCTTCGTAGTATCTCTTCTCCATGACCTCCCTTTCGAACCTCAATATGAGCTTATTCTGATACGATTCGAAGGCCTCCATGCTGAAGAAAACCCCATCTGCGTAGCCATTCTTCGTGATGTATACGGGCTCCCCAGTACTGGTGCTCAAGTCGTGAATCCTCGAATAATTGTTCCTGAGATCTGAGCTAGGGACGATATTGATGGTAGAAGTCGGTCCGTTGTTCGAGTTCTTTGAGTTGTTGATAGCCATGATTATTGATGCGATCGTCATTATATCATCTTTTTTACCTTTTAAATCATTTATTCTATCATTATTCTGATATAATTATGTGATATAATTATCGATAGCTCTTATGTGAAATGATAATATAATACGGTTGCATAATTGATAACGGTCGCTAAACAATAAACTGAGACCGATCAGAGGTCATCTGACCCTGAACCTGACGTTCATCTCCTGGGCCATGCGGGCGCACTCGTCCTCGGACTCCTGGCTGATCGAGCCTCCGACGACGGAGACCGTCACTCCGGAGATGCGCTCCCTACACTCCCTGATGAACTCCAGCACAGCGGGGTAGGCTTCGTCCCCGAAGGACGGCCTGCTTACCTCCTGGTACTCATCGGAGTTCGGCGCGTTGAGGCTGATGGACACCGAGTCTATGACTCCCTCCATCTCCGGAACGATGTCCCTGCCGTTGATGAGGCTCCCGAGGCCGTTGGTGTCTAGACGGACGGGCTTCCCGAACTCCGCCTTGATCCTCCTGGCGCACTCCAGGACGTCCTCGAACCTCTCCGTCGGCTCCCCGTATCCGCAGAAGACGACCTCCCTGGATTTGGAGAGGTCCACCTTTCTGAGCTCCTCCATTACCTCGTCGACCGTGGGCTCGTGGTCGAGCCACAGGGAATCGGCGTCGCCCAGCCGGGGCGTGGAGTCCCTGACGCAGAAGACGCATCTACATGGGCACCTGTTTGTCATGTTAATGTAGTAGGTGCTCCCGTAGCGGTAGAGGATGCTCATGCACCGTGCATGCACGATCATTCATTAAAGATGTCGTCGGTCACATCACGATGCTGCCGTCCTTCCGGATGTACCCCTTGACGACCTTCGTGAAGAGCCTCACGAACAGGCCCAGGGTTATGCCGGCGAAGATCGTCCCCCATCCGACCCCGACGAAGTCGTGGAATGCCACGTAGGAGACGATGAATGCAGATGCGACGAAGCAGATGTCGAAGATGATCATCACCTTGTCCAGACGCACCTTGGTCACCTGGCTTATCGCCAGCACCAGCCCGTCGTCCGCCAGCATCGAGATGTTCGCGTCGATCTCCAGGACGCATCCGAAGCCGATGATCGCAGTCCCGACGATGACCAGGACCCACTGCTCCAACGGACCGGAGACCACCCATCCCCCCAGCATCCAGACGATCAGGTCGACGAAAACGCTGAACAGCATGGTGAACGGGAGCTGGCTCAGGGTCAGGAGAATCCTGCTGCGGTCCCTGATGAGGGCCCACTCGATGAGGATCAGGATGAAGTAGACGATGAACACGGTGGTCCCCAGGGACATCCCGACCACGCCGCTGAGGACGTTCGGCAGCGAGACGATGGGCGAAGCCCCCATCTGTGCCTTGACTGTCAGCACCACTCCGAACGACATCACCAGGACTGAAACTATCATCTCGACGAGGTCCTTCCTGAAGGTCGGTCTGGCCGTTATGGGGATGCTCCGGTCCGGCTTTGCCATGTGATCGACACCCCATCTCCCACCGGATATATGATGGAAGCTTGACAGGGATGAGCACGGTCGTTCCGAACCGTCCTCAACTACTTTTTTATCGTATCCCCGTCTAGCACGGCACATGTTCGATCTGTACGTCGTCACGGACAGCCAGCTGTCCAGGGGCCGCAGCGACGCCGAGGTTGCCAGGATGGCATACGAGGGCGGGGCTGACGTGGTCCAGCTCAGAATGAAGAACGCCGATGGAGGGGCTATGCTGGAGCAGGCCAACCTGATCCGCCAGTACGCCGACGAGATGTGCAGACTATTCATAGTGAATGACAGGGTCGACATCGCCATGGCATCCGGCGCGGACGGCGTCCACCTGGGACAGTCTGACATCCCCCTGGAGACGGCCAGGAGGCTGATGGGGGACGACGCCATCATCGGGATCTCAGTCGACAACGTGGAGCAGGCCGTGGCCGCAGAGGAGGGCGGGGCCGACTACGTCGGTGTCGGGGCCGTGTTCCGGACGAGCACCAAGCCGGACGCCATGCAGGGCGTCGGCCTCGGAGCCGTATTCGAGGTCAGGCAGGCGGTGGACATACCCGTGGTGGCCATCGGAGGCATCAACCGCGGGAACATACAGGACGTCATCAGGGCGGGGGCGGACTCCGCCGCCGTGGTCTCCGCCGTCGTCGCACAGAACGACGTCGCCGCCGCGGCCCATGAGCTCAGGGACTTGATACTCAAGGTCAGACCGCACATACCACCGGAGTTCCTCTGACATGATCGTCACAGTCAACGGCATCGGGACTGAGGTCCCCGAGGGCACCACCGCCGAGGGCCTCCTGGACCTGTTAGGCCACAGGACCGACAGGGTCGCGATGGAGATCGACGGCACGATCTGCCCCCGGGGAGAGCGCGGAACGACCGTGCTCGCACCCGGACAGAACATCGAGATCGTCAGCTTCGTGGGCGGCGGATGACATGAGACAGTCACCGCTCCCGCGGGAAGCATCAGAGCGTCTGGCACAGGCGAAGGTCGGGGTGGCCGGATGCGGCGGGATGGGCTCCCACGTGGCGACCGCCCTGGCCCGCACTGGCGTCGGCCGCATGGTAATAGCCGACTTCGACACCGTGGACCCTACCAATCTGTTCCGCCAGTGCTACGTCCCGTCCGACGTCGGGAGGAGGAAGACCGAGGCGCTGTCGGAGAGTCTCCTGAGGATCGAACCGGACCTCGACCTGGAGGTGTTCGACGGGGAGGTCACGGAAGAGAACGCCTGCGACGTCTTCTCCGGATGCGATGTCGTCTGCGAGTGCTTCGACCGCCCAGATATGAAGGCCATGCTCGTGGAGTCCATCCTGTCTGGCACATCAGGAACCGTCGTGGTCTCGTGCTCCGGGATGGCGGGATTCGGGAGCTCCAACCTTATCGCCACCGAGAGGCGCATGTCGCGCCTGTACGTGTGCGGGGACGGGTTCTCGGAATCCGGCGAGGGGCCGGGCCTGACCGCGGCGAGGGTCATGGTGTGCGCGGGCCACGTCGCCAACATGGCCGTCCGCATTGTCCTCGGAGACGACAAACCGTAAATTTTCAGCACCCATCCCCCGACCGATCAACATGTCGGACGATCTCATCATCGGGGGACACAGGTTCAAATCAAGGTTCATTCTGGGTTCGGGGAAGTTCTCGCTGGACATCACCCGCGCCGTCATCGAGAACGGAGGGGTGGAGATGGCCACCCTTGCCGTCCGCAGGGCCAGCTCACCCGGCGAGGGGAACATCCTCGACAGCATGCCCGATGGCATCACCCTGCTCCCCAACACGTCCGGGGCCAGGAACGCCGAGGAGGCCGTCCGCATAGCCAGGCTCGCCAGGGAGCTCGGGTGCGGGGACTTCGTGAAGATAGAGATCATCCGCGACACCAAGTACCTCCTGCCGGACAACTGCGAGACCATAAGGGCGGTGAGGATGCTGGCCGATGAGGGCTTCATCCCCATGCCGTACATGATGCCGGACCTGACGGCGGCCAGGGCCATGGCCGACGCTGGCGCGGCCGCGATCATGCCCCTCGGCGCCCCCATAGGGTCCAACAGGGGCCTCCTCACCAGGGACTTCGTCAAGATGATCGTCGAGGAGATCGACCTCCCCGTGATAGTCGACGCCGGGATCGGGAGGCCCTCCCAGGCCTGCGAGGCCATGGAGATCGGATGCGCAGCGGTCATGGCGAACACCGCCGTCGCCACAGCCAGGGACATCCCTGGAATGGCGAGGGCCTTCAGGATGGCGATAGAGGCCGGGAGGCTGGCGTACCTCTCCGGACCAGGCAGGGTCCTGGAGGGCAGGGCCGAGGCCTCCAGCCCGCTGACCGGGTTCCTCAGGGAGTGAGACCCGTGGCATCGAGGAAGCACACGGACGCCATGGACTACTTGGACAACATGGAGATGCTCGACTCGGGGATAATGGACACCGTGCTCGGGGAGACCTCCGCCTACGACCCGGGGTCGTTCACCGAGAGGGACGTCATGGACGCCCTGGAGGGCGAGTGCGGGATCGACGGCTTCGCCGCTCTCCTGTCCCCTGCGGCCGAGCCCCACCTCGAGGATATGGCGGAGAGGGCCAGGGACGAGACCCGCAGGCACTTCGGAAACTCCGTGTGCCTCTTCACCCCGCTCTACGTGTCCAACTACTGCTCGAACGAGTGCGTGTACTGCGGGTTCAACTGCAGGAACCGCATCAACAGGGCCGCGCTTGACCTTGAAGGTGTCGAGAGGGAGCTCGACGCCATCGCCGCAACCGGTCTGAAGGAGGTCCTCATCCTGACCGGCGAGTCCAGGGCGAGATCGGACGTGGGCTACATCGGCGAGTGCGTGAGACTCGCCTCCGAGAGGTTCTCGACCGTCGGCATCGAGGTGTACCCCATGAACTCCGACGAGTACGCGCACATCCACGACTGCGGCGCCGACTACGTGACCGTCTTCCAGGAGACCTACGACCCCATCAGGTACGAGCAGCTCCACCTCGCCGGACCCAAGAGGATCTTCTCATACAGGTTCGACGCCCAGGAGAGGGCGCTCAGGGGCGGGATGAGGGGCGTGGCGTTCGGCACCCTCCTGGGGCTCCGTGACGACTTCAGGAAGGACGCGTTCGCCTGCGGACTGCACGCGATGGAGATCCAGAGGCGCTACCCCCACGCGGAGACCTCCATGTCCCTGCCCAGGCTCAGGCCCGCGGGCGGGGTCGACAACCACGTGGCCGTCACGGAGGCGCAGCTGCTGCAGGTCTCGCTGGCGTACCGCATTTTCCTGCCGTTCGCGGGACAGACCATATCCACCCGCGAGCGCCCAGTGTTCCGCGACGGGATCGTCGGACTGAGCGCAACAAAGATATCCGCAGGAGTCAGTGTTGGTATCGGCGAGCACAGCGGAGAGGCTCACGGAGACGGCCAGTTCGTCATCTCGGACCCGAGGGACCTGGCCGAGATAACCGAGGCGCTTCGCCGCAAGGGGCTCCAGCCAGTGATGACGGACTACGTGAGAACATGATAGTGATAACAGCTAGGAATCTCTGCGCGAGGCCGTTCCTGGAGCAGGTAGGACTGCTCGCGGCGGCCCATCCGGAGATGATAATACTCAGGGAGAAGGACCTCAGCGACGACGAGCTGCTCTCCCTGGCGGCCCAGTGCCTGGAGATCTGCGAGAGGCACAACGTCCCGCTTGCCATCAACTCCAACATGGAGGTCGCAAGGGAGCTGAACATCTGCAGGATCCACCTCCCCATGCAGCTGATGAAGGAGACCGAGGACTTCGGCGACTTCTCCCTGGTCGGCGCATCGGTCCACTCCGTGGAGCAGGCGAAGGAGGCGGAGGACCTCGGAGCGGACTACGTGCTCGCGGGGCACGTCTACCACACCGCCTGCAAGGACTCCGACCCGCGCGGCGTGCCGTTCCTCGAGGCCATCTGCGACGCGGTCGACATCCCAGTCTACGGCGTCGGCGGCATCACCCCGGACAACTACCCAGAGGTCATGAGGTGCGGTGCCGCGGGTGCGGCGGTGATGTCCTCGGCGATGACCGAGCAGGAACCGTCGGAGCTCGTCCAGAGGCTGTCCCGCAGGATAGAGTGATGCCGGGGGTTACACATCCTCCGAGCATCCCTCGTTAATTATAATATCAGACAAGCCGATTTGGACGGTATGGGCAATCAAGATGAGTATCTGCGCAACTTCACGGTGCTGCTCACCGAGAAGGGCGTGGTCCCCCTCACTGATCCATTGCAGATCTCCGTTTACAACGAGCTTTGCAGCGGAAGCAAGAGGCCCAGCGACATCGCGGCCTCCCTGGGAATACCCTCGTCTTCCCTGCATTTCGTTCTCGACAAGATGACCGAGTCGGGCGTCATCATCAGATTCAAGCCGGACGCCGACAAAAAATCGGTCTATTACTCCAACCTCGCGCTGAAGATCGCGGGCTCGAAGCAGCCCGACGAGGGCGCCGAGGAGCAGTGCCGGGAGACGTTCACGGACCCGTCCCGCTACTACAGCGGGATGTCGTCGGTCGCGAACATGCTGGACTGCTACGCCGCCGAGATAGGGCTCAGCCTGGACCAGCTCCGCGCGAAGTACGCCCGCGAGCTCGCGGACTCCCTGAAGATCGACATAGGCGCCGGCAGCCTGGAGGACTCCATCCTGAAGATCAAGGAGTCATTCGCCAGGATCACCGGGTTCAAGTTCAGCATCTTCGCTCTGAACCCCCTCACCCTCGTGTTCGAGGGCGACAGGGTGATGTCGTCCAAGATGGACATGCTCACCGAGTTCGTCTGCCGTGCAGTGGAGAACGCGACGGGCAAGACCTACGCCGTCAGCTCCACCGAGAAGTTCTCGTCGGGCGAGACGTCCAGGTTCAAGGTCGTGTACGACAGGGTCGACAAGAGGCCCGAACCCTACATCAACATGTCACTGCACCAGTCGGCGGAGGTCGACAGGTTCCTCATGGTCGACCTCGACGGATCCGTGGGACTCATCACCAGCCCCGTCCAGATCGACATCGTCGACGCGGTCTACGAGAGGCCGCTGTGCATCACGGACATCGTCAACAAGGTGGAGGCGCCCAGGTCCACCGTGACCTCCAACATCCTGAGGATGGTCGAGGACGGCGTCATCACCGTGTTCTACTCCGAGTCCGGCACGGCCTACTACGGCATGTCGTGCTCCATCCTCATGAAGAAGTCCCGCCCGATAAACAGGGACTCCTCCGAGATCCACGACATAATGTCCGGGGTCAGGTCCAAGGAGAACGCGTTCATGGAGGGGTACCTCCTGTACCTGCTCTCGTCCCTCAAGGGACTGGGCTTCGACACCGACTACATGATGGTCGTCCTTGGGGCCAAGTACATGAGGGTGGCGGGCAACGACGGCCCGCGCAACTTCGACGTGTTCTTCGGCAAGATGTCCGACATCGCCAAGGCGATCGGCCTCTCGCTCAACGTCGTGTCCATCTACCCGCTGACCATCGGAATCACCAGCGACGACCCCGAGTCGGAGATGTCCCCGGCCATGACCTTCGTCAAGGGCATGGCCCACCAGGGACTGGAGATGGCCAGCAACGGAATCTTCGTCAGGGTGTCCGAGGACACTCCCGCGGACAGGAAGGTCTCGTTCAAGGAGATCTACCCCGCGCTCAGCATGACCCCCATGGAGGGGGTCGCAGTCGAGGGACTGCCCGACGCATCGGCATCCAAGTCCAAGAAGAAGAGGACGTCCTCCGTCAAGACCGCGCTGCTCAACCGCAGCGTGAAGGAGGGCAACAGGCCCACCAGGACCGTCAGGTACATCACGGGATTAGTGATGGTCGCATTCTTCGCCGCGATCCTGGTCTTCGGATTCTCCGGAGGGGACAACCAGGACACCTACGCCGACCAGCTGACCGTCAACCTCGCGGAGGGATGCGACGGCGTGCTCTTCTACGACGAGACCGGCGACGAGATCCAGATGCCTCTGGTCGTGGACCGTCAGCAGACCGTCGAGTTCACGATGACGTTCACCGGGGAACCGTTCGACATAGGCGTAGTCGACAACGGCATAGCCTATCCGTTGGACATGTACCTCTCCGAGGAGGACGGCACCTTCACCATGACGATCGACGAGAACATCACCTTCCAGCCGATCACCCTGCTGGACCTGCCCGACGACGAGAACCTCAGCTACTCCCTGTACACCTTCGGATCCTCCGTCTCCGACTCCTACGCGTACTCCTTCAACGGCTACATCCCCGCGGACCAGTACGCCGAGGTTGTCGGCGGGCTCTGGGTCACGGCCGGGACCGTCGTGTCCGTGACCGCGTCCGACGGCATGTATATCGACACGGGATCGCAGGAGTTCCTCTTCGACAGGATCGTCTGCGGCGTCGACGAGGTCACCGGCCTCAGCTCCGCGGACCTGCCGCGCGACTACGTGAACGTCCACCTGGAGGGAGGCTTCGAGGCGGACGGCTGGTTCGCCACAGGTGTCCTGAGAGTCGCGGAGGACAGCACCGTGTCCCTCAGGTTCGTCAGCACCAACGGACCCGTCAGCATCAGCATGGTCACACTCGGCGGACAGGAGACGAGCCTCGTGCTCCAGCCCATGGACCGTTCGGTCACGTTCGACATCGGCGACGAGGACGTGGTCATCAGCTACAGGCACGTCGGGATCTACTGACGGATACCATGAAATGTCCGAACTGCGGCGAGGACGTCACCGACGACGTCCCGTTCTGCCCACACTGCGGACACAACCTGGAGGGCAGGAGGCACAAGCGCAAGCTCAGGTTCATCCTCATGGATGTACAGGACGACATGCGCTTCAGGCACCTCGCCTCGGCGGCGGTCATCACCGTCGTCATCGTGGCGGTGATCTCCGTCCTCCTGGCCCTCGGCACCCCCGCGGACGATCAGGGCCCCGTCGACACCCCTGGCTACGGGGAGCCCTCCGACGGCGCCATAATCGTATCGGACACCTCGTTCATCGAGCTCAGCAGGGCCTTCGATGACGGCGACATGTCCGCCCGCCTGGACTCGTCGGGTCAGCTGTCGATATGGCTCTCCGACGGCGCCTCCGAAGGGTTCTCCACGTTCACATGGATCCTTCGCGACGAATACTCCAACACCTCGCAGGCGATCACGAAGGACACCGCGGACCTCACCTGGGTCAGCCCGGACCTCGGCAGGTACACAGTGACGGTACACTGCATCGCGGATGACGGCTCGGAGGCCGTGTACGTGGGTATGATGGACTACCTAGGCAACAGCCATGTACAGTACAGCTTCGTCCACAACGGAGAGTCGTACTCGGTCTACGTCGACGTCTCCCTGGACGAGTTCCTGGGGTGCATCAACGCCGACGGGGTCCCCGACGACAGGAGGCACAGCCCGACCGCGGAGAGCGGAGCCTCGTTCATCGACACCGACGGATCGGTGGAACTCCTCTCCGAGAGGCTCAGGAACGCCTACCTCTCCCGCAACCCCGGCGCATCGACATCCGGCCAGGAGTACGCGGACTACATCCTTGACTTCGTCCAGAGCTGCTTCACCGTCGGCTCCGACACGTACTACCACTCCGCATCCACATACTGGGCCTTCCCCGCCGAGACCCTCCACACCTCGGTCGGGGACTCCGGCGACCTTGCCGTCCTCGCGGCATCGATCCTCATCGCATCCGGATACGACGCCGGGATCGCGGTTGTGAACGGCCACGGGTTCGTCGCAATGTCCCTTGACGGCTACACCGGACCCTCGTCCGTCCCGGAAGGCTACCATCAGCTGAGGGTAAGCCAGAACGGGACATCCTACTACATCACGGAGGTGGACGAGGGGGACGTCCCCCTCGGCTGCGTCGACGAGTCGTACGGGTACTCGGGAGGACGCTTCACTTACTACGGGCAGGCAGCGGGCGAGGGAAGCGGGATCGCACTCCCCTAAACGTTAACTACAACCTGGAGGTTGGTGCCGGCATGGGCTTCGGATTCAAGAGCGTCAGAGCGGACGATGAGTACAAGATCGTCGTCCTCGTCAGGATGGACCTCGACATGGGGAAGGGGAAGATGGCCGCCCAGGTCGGACACGCATCCGTCGAGCTCGCGCTCAGGGCGCAGAAGATGGACAGGAAGTCGTTCGACGCATGGATGTCCGGAGGGCAGAAGAAGGTCGTCCTCAAAGTCGCCAACAGGGACGAGATGATCAGGTACATGAACGAGGCCCGCAGCAACGGCCTCTACACGTGCATCATCACCGACGCCGGGAGGACGCAGGTCGAGCCCGGCAGCCAGACGTGCGTCGGCATCGGGCCGGCCCCCTGCAGCGACATAGACCAGGTCACCGGCAGCCTCAAGATGCTCTGATCAGCAGACCCTTCTCAGCTCACCTGTCACGGAATCGATCACGAATCCCCATATGCGGACGTCATCCGGTATCAGGGGATGGTCCTCCAGGATCCTGACGGACGACCTCACGGACTCCTCCACGGAGTCGAAGCCGCAGAGCCACTCGTCGAAGTCCACGTCGAAGTACCTGCACGTCTCGATGGCCCTGTCGGAAATCCCGCGGGACCTCATCGCCTCGATCATGTCCGGACCGTTGATGTGCTGGGCCCCGCAGTCCGTGTGGCCCACGACCATGACGTCCTCGACGCCCAGCTCGTAGATCCCGACCAGCAGGCTCCTGACCTCCGCGGAGAACGGCCCAGTGACCTTCCCGCCTGCGTTCTTTATGATCTTGGCGTCCCCGTTCCTGAGCCCCAGGGCGGCCAGGAGCAGCTCGGTGAGCCGGGTGTCCATGCAGGTCACTATGGCGAGCTTCTTGTCGGGGTACTTGGTGGTGACGTACCGCTCATATCCCCTGTCCTCCACGAAGCGCCTGTTGAACTCCAGGATGTCGTCGATCATGCCCTCTCGCACCTCGCCCTGTCGTCGAGGGTCTCCCCGTCGAGATTGAACATCGCGTCCAAGAGGGCGGGCCTGAACGTCCCGGGTCCCCCGCATCTCGTGACGGCGACCTCCGCCGCGATGTTGAACGCTGTGACGGCCGACGCCACCGCTTCTATGCTCCTGCCGCAGGCACCTATGTAGCATCCGACCACTGAGGACACCATGCACCCGGTCCCGGACACGTTGCCCAGCATGTCCGTCCCGTTCTCCAGCCTGTACGTGACGCTTCCGTCGGAGACGTAGTCCGTCTCGCCGGTGGCGACCACGATGGACCCCGTGGCACGCGCCAGGGTCTCCACGGCGGAGGCGACGTCCGAGGAGCCGTGGGAGTCAACGCCCTTCACGTCGCCCCCGAGCCCGGAGAGCACCCCGATCTCCCCGGCGTTCCCCTTGATGACCGTCGGATGCATGCCCATGAGCCTCTCGGCGACCTCTGTGCGGTACGTGGTGGCGCCCGCCCCGACCGGGTCGAGGAGCATGGGGATCCCCTTCCCCGATGCGGTCCCGAATGCTACCTCCATGGACGCGACCGTCCTCGCGTTCAGGGTCCCTATGTTGACGACAGTGGCAGAGGAGATGGCGACCATGTCCGCGACGTCCTCCCCGTCTGTCATGACCGGCGACCCGCCCGCGCAGATGCAGACGTTGGCGCAGTCGTTCACCGTGACGTAGTTGGTTATGTGATGGACCAGGGGGCGTGCCGCGCGGACGCGCCCCATGAAAACCGATGGCCTGATACCCATGCACCGGTGAAGTCATCACGGATTTTTATCGGTGTCCGTCCCGGAGCCCACGACCACCGGGCACCAGTAGTAGACGTCGTCCTCCGTGTGGCCCTTCGAGGTCAGCCCGATCTCGGACACGGTCGTCGTCTCGCAGAACACGTAGACTATACCGTCCCTGGTCAGGGAGTGGCCGTCGACATCCACAGACACGGCGGACATCGCATGGTCCTGGAAGAGCACGAAGGCGACATCGTATCCGGCCATGAGCATCAGCGTGTCGTAGAGGATGGTAGAGTCCTCGCAGTCGCCTCCACCGTCCCAGAGCGTCTCCAGGGGGTACTTCCAGTACTCCCTCTCCCCGACGGAGTCCTCGTCCGTCACGTACGGTAACGTCTGCACGAAGGACAGGACGAACCCGGCGAACTCCGTGCGGTCCATGCCGGAGCCGTAGGCGGAGAGCATCCCCATCAGTTCGAGAAGGGTCCCGTCGTCGACGGTGTGGTAGTTCGACACATAGGCCGGATCGGTCAGCGACAGGCGGATGTTGCCGTAGGGGTCGGAATATGTGTACCAGAAGACGTCGCTGTACAGCATGTCCAGCCGTATGGTGTACGTGACGCCTCCGAACGTCCATGTGTGATCGAACACCCTGGCATCCTCGATGAAGAACTCCAGGTACCTGGTGACATCTCCCGTGGCGTCGGTGACGACGTAGTATCCCGGCTCCAGCGACCCGTATCCCGTCACGACGTTCCCGTCCCAGTCGGTGATGACTGACCCATCGGCGAATCCCAGGTCCCCGAGTCCCACCTCGACCTGGTCCAGGACGGTGTAGCCGTCGGAGGACCTGGCCTCGTAGCTGCATGTGGGATCGACCCTGTCCACGACGAGGGTCCTCTCGGTCGTGACCAGCTCGCCGCCGGAGTACCACCCGGTGAACCCTTCGCCGACCGCGGTCAACTCCAGCCTGTCCCCTATCGACACCGTCCCGGCGCCGCGGACCTGCAGCGGATACTCGGCGGAGACGTCCGGGACGAATGACGTCTCGGGCTCGAAGGTATACACCTCCGCCAGCTGGTGGACAATGTGCGTCGTGCCGTCGTCGACCTCGGCGCGGACCTGCAGCGTGAGGTGGTACAGCCAGTAGCGGGTGCCGTCCTCGGACTCCCAGACGGTGCAGGTGTATCCTCCGGCCTCCCCGATGCCGACGTACGTCAGGGTCTCGCCGGTACCGTCGCTCCAGCGTCCCCTGACGCTGTCGTCCGTAGTCGATCCGGTCGGCCATGTGTATGTCAGGTCGGACGTCGTCTGGATGTAGTATGCCCCGTCCCTCTCGGCCAGGACCTCCTCCCGGACCGTGCCCTCCACGGTGTGACGGATGTCCCCGTTGTAGTACTCGCCGGAGACCTCCCAGACGTATCCCGTCCCTGTCGGGACCTCCTCGTCCCAGCAGGCGTAGACCGTGACGTCCTCCAGGACATCCCTCCCCAGGACGACGACGGGGGTCGTGAAATCCGGATCCTCGAACCATCCTGCGAAGACCATGCCCTCCCTCTCGGGTATGGGGAGCACCGCCCCGACCCCGCCTATGAACGTGCGGACGCTCCCCTCCGGCAGCGTCCCCCCGTCGAGGACGTACTCTATGCTGTGCTCGACGGCCTCGATCCAAGAGGCGTACAGGACGATGTCCCCGGACAGCCCCTCCACGGCCTCCACCGTGTCCGAAGAGCCCTGAGAGGTGCTCCAGCCCATGAACACGTACCCGTCCCTCGTCGGCACAGGGAGCGCGAACGAATCCCCCTCGTGATACGATACGGGCGCCCCGTCGGGAAGCGTCCCTCCGTCAGTCTCATATGTTATGGACCACCCGTCGTCCTGCGTGAGAAGATACGTCGCACCGGCTGCGACAAGGAGTATCGCTGCTATGACGACGATCGCGGCGTGGAAGGGCCTCATGGCACGGCGTATCCGATGATGTTTGATAAACAAGATGTGCGGATGCTTGCGTCAAGTATATTTAACGTCGTTACATTCCCCTTCACCATGGCTATGATCGACATCGAGTACAGGCACACCTCCCAGGACCCGGACGACCCGACCATCCGCAGGAGGACCAACGCCGTGATGGCCTCGTACATCAAGGACCTGATCTTCGAGATGCAGATGGCCGACATCTCGTGCAAATTCACCGACACCCTCGTCGATGAGGGGAAGAGCGAGGTGTACATCAACGGCAGGACCATCCCCGAGATCATCGAGGGACTCGAGATCAAGATGCTCGATGCAGAGGAGTCCTGCGACCTCGGCAAACCCGGCATGGTCAAGTTCGGAAGGCCCACCCTCGACTGGAAGAGGGAGTACGTCGAGGACGTCCCCGACACCATCATGAAGAACGCCATCGCCAAGGTGTACGCCGACTGCAACAAGAACAAGATCGACCTAATCGAGTGATGCAAACGGGGCGGCGGCCCCATCCCTTCTTTTTATATCACCCCTACGTATCCCACCTCCAATGTTCGAGATCATCAGAAGGGACGGACTCGCGAGGATAGGAAAATTCACCACTAAATCCGGCAGGACCATGGAGACGCCTGCGCTCCTGCCTGTCGTCAACCCCAAGATCCGCACCGTGGAGCCCAGGGAGCTCTACGACAGGTTCGGGTTCCGCGCCCTCATCACGAACTCGTACATCATACGCAACACCCCCAAGCTCAAGGAGGAGGCCCAGGAGAAGGGCCTGCACGAGCTCCTCGACTTCCCTGGCGTCATCATGACAGACTCCGGCACCTTCCAGAGCCACATGTACGGCGAGGTGGAGGTCACCAACGAGGAGATAGTCGAGTTCCAGAAGTCCATCGGAACGGACATCGGGACCGTCCTGGACATATTCACCGAGCCCGACTGGTCCCACGAGAAGACCAAGAGGTCCCTTGAGACCACCCTCGAGCGCACCGAGCAGGCCTGCGGGATGAAAGGGGACATGATGATCAACGGCGTCGTACAGGGCTCGGTCTACACCGACCTCAGGGAGTACAGCGCCTCGGCGATGGCCCCCATGGACGTGGACGTCCACCCCATCGGCGGAGTCGTCCCCCTCATGGAGCAGTACCGCTACGCCGAGCTCGTGGACGTCGTCATGGCGTCCAAGAAGGGGCTCAACCCCAGCCGTCCCGTCCACCTCTTCGGATGCGGGCACCCGATGCTGCTGGCACTCGCCACCCTGATGGGATGCGACCTCTTCGACTCGGCATCCTACGCCCTCTACGCCCGCGACGACCGTCTCATGGACGTCACCGGCACCCACCGCCTCCAGGACATGCAGTCCCTCGACTGCAACTGCCCCGCCTGCCGCGGGATCACGATCGAGGAGCTCAGGAGGATGGACAAGAGCAAGCGCAGCAAGCTCATCGCCGAGCACAACCTCTATCAGATAACGGAGGAGCTGGCGACGGTCAGGAGGTACCTCAGGGAGGGCAGGCTCTGGGAACTCGCCGAGATCAGGTGCAGGTCACACCCCGCTCTGCTGGACGGTCTCAGGAGACTCAGGGAGTACCAGGGCCAGATGGAACTCTACGACCCCATCAGCAGAGAGGGGGCCGTCTTCTATACGGGCCCCGAGAGCAGGAACAGGCCTGTCTACAAGAGGTACCTTGACAGGATCGGCACCAGGTACGTCCCGCCCACACGCAGGGCCGCGCTCTTCGAGGACACGCAGGGCAAGCCCTACAGCCGCCCCTACGCGGAGCAGTTCGCCAAGGCCAGACGCGCCGGCTACACGCCGATCGTGGTCTCCCCCTGGGGCCCGGTCCCGGCGGAGCTCGACGAGATGTACCCCCTTGCACAGTCGCTCTTCCCGTCGATCCCCGACGCGGAGACGGAGACCGAGTCCGAAAGACTGACGTTCCTGTTCCTCCAGAAGGTCGGATTCGAGACCGTCGTCGAGGGGGACAAGGTCCCGGACGACGGCACGGAGGAGTTCGACGCCGACAAGATCAGGGCAAAGGCCGTCGCCAGGTACCAGTTCGGTATCGAGGCCGCGGACGCCCTGTTCAGGGAGCCCGTGGAGCTCGTCACCAGCAGGAAGACCGGGAAGATCAGGAACGTGATCTCGGACGGGGAGCACGTTCTGTCCATGCGCGCAGGCGACGGGATGTACACCCTCAGGATGGAGGGCGCCAAGAGGATCGTCTCGGCAGTCCCCGCTCCACACATGAGGGTGGCCGTCTCGGACGACGCGGTCCCGTTCGTCTCCGAGGGGAAGAACGTGTTCTGCCAGTTCGTCCTATCCTGCGATCCGGAGATCAGGCCCATGGAGGAGGTCATCGTCACAGACAAGGACGACAAGCCCATCGCGACCGGCCGTGCTTTCCTCGTGGAGTCCGAGATGAGGCAGATGAGGAAGGGTATGGCCGTGAAGGTCAGGTCCGGATCGGACGACGAGTGATTGAGGGAGGAGCTCAGCTCCTCCCGCTGAACTCGCTTATGTTGGTCCCGCCGTCTATCCTTACTGCCTTGCAGATGTGATGCTCGCGTTCCGAGAAGAAGCCGCCCTTGCGCGGAGCGTAGTCCCATTCGAACTCCGAACGGTGGATGAACGCGGATGTCTTGCAGTCGCCCGGCTTGTAACCGTGGGCCAGCGCCCATGACGTTATGACCTTCTGGGGGTCGGGGCGAAAAAGCACGATGTCTTCAGGTTCGCCGCCGTCCATAGTGACTCTGTACACGACCTTAGGCATGAAAACGGGAAAAATAGGTACCCTATTTAAAGATTTCAACATCTAAGGACGAATTCCGCAGGATGTTGGTTTGATTGCGTAGGAGTCGGATGCATGTCCATCGGTCCCGTCCGGAGCCTCTCGGACGTACATCCGTCTATCCCTGTCGTCCAGGACTGAACGACGGTCCACCTGGAAGGACGGAATCCGCGAATATTCCTGATAGAGGAGCATTCCGAACGGAATACGGCATCGTCGCAGGAGAGCGGGATCCCGCACTGGCGTTATCCCATCGGGTAACATCAGTCGGGCCTTGGCGCCCATAAGCCCGGATGCTCGACGTCTGGCTCCGCCCGCGGTCGTTTTGGCTGGCACATCCCGGTCGAAGCCAACGTTTATCTATCCCGGCAGGTTAGCGACAAACAAATGCCATTCGCAAACATCAACGGAATCGAGATGCATTACCACGAGGAGGGGGAGGGGAACCCCGTCGTACTCATCAACGGATTCTCCGGAGACACCTCCTTCTTCAAACAGATGATACCCGAGCTGTCCTCGAAGTACAGGGTGATTACCTTCGACAACAGGGGAGCCGGACTGACGAGGTACCCCGGGAACGGGATCAGGAAGCAGGATTTCGTGGATGACGTCCTGGCGCTGATGGACCACCTCCATGTGTTCAAGGCGCACATGCTCGGATGGTCGATGGGCGCCCACATCGCGCAGGAGTTCGCTCTCCAGCACCCGGAGAGGCTCAAATCGCTGACACTGGTGTCCGCCTACCCGTACAGACCTGCTAGGTCCAGCTACTTTATGAACGGGATCGTGGACTGCGCCCTGAAGGGTGCGGACCCCGAGTACATAAGCATGATGACCAACGCGTTCTGCTTCACCGAGAACTTCTTCGCCGATCACGAGGCGAAGGGAAGGCCCGTGAGGTCCCTGAAGAACCTGGACCCCCACGGCCTGAAGGATCAGATGGGCGCTCTTGACGAGTTCGACACCCGCGAGACCGTGTGCAACATCAGCGTCCCCACGCTGTCCATCCACGGGCTCAGCGACATCATGGTGGAGCCCAAGCTCGGCGACTACATCTCGGACAGGATACCCGGGTGCAAGGTCATGAGGATCCCCGACGTCGGCCACATCATAAGGACCGACCTCTACTCGAGGGAGTTCATGGAGCACATCAGGGCCAACGACTGCTGAGGGACGTCATATTTAGGATTCACACGACAAAGAGAGGAGGAAAGACAATGACAGACATGAACAAACTCGGCAAGAGGGTCATGAAATACAGAGAGGGGCTCGGCCTCACCCAGGAGCAGCTGGCGACCAACACCGGACTCGACGTCGGATACCTGAAGGACGTCGAGGAGGGCCGCATCTACCCCCCTATCGGAACCATCATCAAACTGTCCCGCGCCCTCGGACAGAGGGTGGGCACGTTCATGGACGACCAGTTCCAGCCCGACCCCATAGTCGTGAAGAGGAAGGACAGGATCGAGGAGACCTCCTCCAGGGCCGCCGACGGCCAGTACCACTACTTCCCCCTTGGGAAGGGGAAGACCGACAGGCACATGGAGCCCATGTTCATCAGGATCGAGCCCGACGTCGTCCACAAGACCTCGTCCCACGAGGGAGAGGAGTTCATCATCGTCGTCTCCGGCAAGATTCTGGTCAAGTACGGCAAGGAGGAGACGATCATCGAGGAGGGCGACACCGTCTACTACAACTCCGTCGTCCCCCACTACATCGGCGCCATCGACGGGCCCGCCGAGATCTACGCGGTCCTCTACACCCCGTTCTGAGGCGATTCCATGGTGTGCATACCCAGGAAGAACATCACCAGCGACGAGAGGCTCGGCGACCTGCTGGACAAATGCATCAGGAACCACCCCGACAACGACGCCATCGTCTACGTGGACAGGGACATCCGCCTGTCCTGGAGGGAGTGGGGGATCGAGGTCGACCGCGTCGCCAAGGGCATGATGGCAATGGGAATCCAGAAGGGCGAGAAGGTCGCCGTGTGGGCCACCAACGTCCCAGACTGGATCACGCTCATGTTCGCGACCGCGAAGATCGGTGCGATCATGCTCACGATCAACACCAACTACAGGAGCGCCGAGCTCGACTACGTCCTCAGGCAGTCCGACATGGAGAACCTGTTCCTCATCGACGGCGTCAGGGACGTGGACTACGTCCAGACGGTGTACGACCTGGTCCCGGAGCTGAAGACGCAGCCCAGGGACAGCTTCCACAGCGAGAAGTACCCCCACCTCAGGAGGGTTGTGCACCTCGGTCCCGAGAAGCACCGCGGGATGTACTCGATGAACGAGGTCAAGTCGCTGGCGTGCCAGACATCCGACGAGGAGTACCAGGAGAGGAAGGACTCCGTGGACGTACACGACGTCACCATGATGCAGTACACCTCCGGGACGACCGGGTTCCCCAAGGGCGTCATGCTCACCCACTTCAACATAGCCAACGACGGGTACTGGCTGGGAGCCAACATGAACTACGGCCCCACGGACCGCCTTTGCCTCAACGTCCCGCTGTTCCACTGCTTCGGATGCGTCCTCGGCGTGATGGCATGCATCAACCACGGCGTCACGATGTGCTTCGTGGAGGTGTTCGACCCCATCAAGGTCATGACGACCATAGAGACCGAGAGGTGCACGGCCGTCTACGGAGTCCCCACAATGTTCATCAGCATCCTGAACAACAAGCTGTTCGACAAGTTCGACTTCTCCTCCCTGAGGACCGGCATCATGGCGGGATCGCCCTGCCCGATCAAGACCATGGAGGAGGTCGTCGACAAGATGAACATGAAGGAGATTACCATCGTCTACGGCCTCACGGAGGCATCCCCCGGTATGACCCAGACCACCTACGACGAGCCCTCCATCGAGAAGAAGTGCTCGTCCGTCGGTAAGAGGCTTCAGGGAGTGGACACGGTCATCCTCGACCCGGAGACCAACGAGCCCTGCCCGGACGGCGTCATCGGAGAGTTCTGCTGCAAGGGCTACAACGTCATGAAGGGCTACTACAAGATGCCCGAAGAAACCGCCAAGGTCATCGACGAGGAAGGCTACCTGCATTCCGGCGACCTGGGCATGGTGGACGAGGACGGCTACTACCGCGTGACCGGCCGCGTGAAGGACATGATCATCCGCGGCGGCGAGAACATCTACCCGCTCGAGATCGAGAACTTCCTGCTGACGCACCCCGGCGTCTTGGACGCCCAGGTGGTTGGCGCGCCGGACGCCCGCCTCGGCGAAATCGTGGTTGCGTTTATTCGCAAGCGTCCTGAATACGATGGCGAGATGACCGAGCAGAGCATCCGCGAGTGGGCCATCCCGCGCATTGCACGCTATAAGGTTCCCAAGCGCGTTTTCTTTGTGGACGACTTCCCGATGACGCCTTCGATGAAGGTGCAGAAGTTCAAGCTGCGCGAGATGGCAGCCGAGCTTGTGGGAGCTTCCAAATAGATTGCCGAAGGGGAGGGGCGCGATTGCGCCCCTCCTGCTTTGTCGACGTGGAAAGCCGCGTGACGCTCATGTGCAGAACTTGCGATATGCCCGGGGGCGTGGTTGGCAGGTTTTCTGGGAATATGCTATAGTGCTTCAAGCATGCGCAAGGCCGCCGGATGGCGGGGTCGCACCATACTTTCGGACGTTTTGGAAAGTGGGCTTGTCCCGCTTTCTTTGTTGTAAGGGCCGAAATAGGGGGTGCGGCAAGACGGAAAGGAGACGAAGCGTGCTCAGCAACAAGGAAAAGCAGCTGCTCGGCGCGCTGGAGCCCCGCGCCGCCGAAGAGGGCGTCGAGATCGTGACGATCGAGATCGTCGGATCGAAGAAGTCGCCCACCATCCGCGTGTACATCGACACCGACCACGGGGTCACCTTTGACGAGCTGAGTGCCGCCCAGGCCTGGATCAACGACATCATGGACGAGATCGATCCGTTTCCGGGCGCGTACATGCTGGAGGTTTCCTCGCCCGGCATCGACCGCCCGCTGCGCACGCCCGAGCACTTCCAGCGCTTCGCCGGCCAGACGGCCGTGGTGAAGACGAAAGGCCCCATCGATGGTCGCAACTCCTTCACGGGGGCGATCGTTTCGGCCGACGGGGAAGCCGTGGTGCTCGACATCGACGGTGCGCCTGTCAGCGTGCCCATGGACGTCATCAAGCGTGCCCACTTGAAGGGCACTGTGGATTTCGGCTCGTAGACGGCCGGAATGAGGGAAAGGAATTCAGTCGTGGCAACTTCTGAACTGATCGAGGCTCTGCAGGCGCTTGCCCACGAGCGCAAAATCGACGAGCTGTACCTGATCGATCGCCTGGAGGCGTCGCTGGCCAAGAGCTACCAGCACATCCTCAACCTTGAGTGGGACGCCCGCGTCACCATCGACCGCCAGACGGGCAAGATCTACGTCTACGAGCTTGTTCCGGTAGGCGAGCCCGACCCCGAGACCGGCGAGTACGACGAGTACGAAGAGCGTGACGTCACCCCCGACGACGTCAGCCGCATCGCCGCCCAGAACGCCAAGAGCGTCATCAGCTCCATCGTGCGCGAGGCCGGCCGCCAGTCCATCTACGAGGAGTTCTCCGGCCGCGTGGGCGATCTCGTAACTGGCACCGTGCTGCAGGGCACGCCTGACTTCACCATCATCAAGATCCGCGACGGCGTTGAGGCCGAGCTTCCGCACTACGACCTCAAGCGCAACCCCAACGAGCGCAACGAGCGCCCCGAAGGCGAGCGTTACCGCCACAACCAGCGCCTGAAGGTGCTCATCATCGAGGTGCGCGACCCGCAGAACGAGCCTCCCCGCATGCGCGGCGACCAGGCCCGTCCGTCCATCGTGGTCTCCCGCACGCATCCCGGCCTCATCCGCCGTCTGTTCGAGATCGAGGTTCCCGAGATCTATGACGGCCTGGTTGAGATCAAGTCCATCGCCCGCGAGCCCGGCGCCCGTTCCAAGGTGGCAGTGGCATCCCGCGAGAGCAACCTGGATCCGGTGGGCGCCTGCGTCGGCCCCAAGGGCAGCCGTGTGCGCATGGTTGTCGAGGAGCTGCACAACGAGCGCGTCGACGTCATCCAGTGGAACGACGACCCCGCCGTCTACGTGGCCAACGCGCTTTCCCCGGCGAAGGTGACCCGCGTCATCGCCGACGAGGAGAAGCACTTCGCCACCGTCATCGTGCCTGACGACCAGCTTTCCCTGGCCATCGGCAAGGAAGGCCAGAACGCGCGTCTGGCTGCACGCCTGACCGGCTGGCACATCGACATCAAGAGCGCTTCGTTCGCGGGCGTGGTGCCTGAGGCCGAAGAGAACATGCTCATCGACGAGGAAGAGGCCGCCGAAGAGGAGCTGTGCGCCTACATCAGCGACGACGGCGTCCATTGCCGCAACCATGCGCGTCCCGACAGCCGTTACTGCGGCATCCACGCGTTCATGGACGGCGAATAGCCGCAGAAAGCGAAGGTTGCGCGAATGACCGAGCAGAAGCCCAAAAAGCAGCGTCTGTGCATCGTCTGCGGCACGCAGGCGGGCAAGCATGAGCTTCTGCGTGTTGTTCGCATGTCTGACGGCTCCGTCCGCTTCGACGCGACGGGCCGCGCCGCGGGCAGGGGAGCGTACCTTTGCTCTGCGGAATGCCTTTCCAAGGCCCTGAAAGCCAAAAAACTCGAGCGGGCGCTGAGGACGAAGCTCGATCAAACGACAGCAGACAAGATCGAAGCCGACGTGACTTCGGCTCTGCGCGAGTCGCAGGGGATAGTAGAGGAGTAGTGGTATATGCCCAGCATGCGCGTACATGAGCTGGCAAAGGAGTTCAACCTTTCCAGCAAGGAGATGCTCGACAAGCTTCGCGAGATGAAGATCCCCGCGAAAAGCCATGCGAGCATGCTTGCGGACGCCTACGTGACGAAGGTCCGCAAAAAGCTCGAAGCCGAGCTGGGCGTTGCTGCGCCTGGTTCCGACGAGCTGACGGCAGAAGCCGCTGCCAGCAAGAAGGAAGCCGAGGAGAAAAAGGCCGAGGAAGAGCGCGCCCGTCGCGAAGCCGTCGAGCAGGAGCGCGCCCGCCGCGAGCAGGAGCGCGCCCGCCGCGCCAACGCCGGCAAGGCTGCCCCTGCCGTTGAAGAGCCGGAGCGCAAAGAGGCTGCTGCCCCTGTTTCCCATTCTCCCTTCGAGAAGTTGGAAAGCCAGATCGAAAGTGAGAAAGAGCGCGTAGCGCGCGAGGCCGCCGAGGCTCGCGCGCGCGCCCGTGCCGAGGCTGCCGCGCGCGAAGTCGCCAAGAAGCAGGCCGTGGAAGAGGCGCTCAAGCAGCGCCAGCACCGCAAGTCTGGATCCAAGGCGTCTGCGCCCGAACAGCACAAGCCGGCCCCTGCCCCCACCGCCAAGCGCGCCGGTGGTTTCGACTCTCTGCTTTCGCAGATCGAGTCTGAGGCCAAGCGCATCGAAGAGCAGAAGAAGCAGGCCGCCGCATCTGGTGCGGGCCGCAAGGGCCAGGCCGCCGGTGCCGGTGCTGGTGCGGGCCGCAAGGGCAAGAAGGGCCACGGCAAGAAGGGCGTTCACTTCGAGCAGGTCGTTCCCGAGCTCGAGGCTCAGATGGCCGAGCCCGAGGACCGCTACGCCCAGATGGCCGTTCAGGCCGAGAAGCTGCAGCGCGACAAGGTGCTGGCCGAGGCCCGTGCCGCTGTTGCTGCCGCCAGCACGCATGAAGGCGAGGGCCGCCGTAAGAAGCGCAAGCAGAAGCGCGAGGCAGAGGCCCGCGAGCGCGCCGAGATGGAGGCCTTGGAGAAGGGCCTTGACCCCACGCTCTTGCTCGACGACTCCGTGGTGGAGATCCCGCAGGGCGCTACCGTTGCCAAGTTCGCCGAGCTTTTGGGTGTCCAGCCCAACGACGTTATCAAGCGTCTGTTCATGCTGGGCCAGGTGCTCACGCTGACCCAGTCCATGAGCGACGAGCTCATCGAGCTCATCGCCGATGACATGGGCCGCAAGGTGCGCGTCGTGTCGCCCGAGGAAGAATTCGCCGTGGTTTACCACGACTCCGAGGAAGACCTCAAGCCGCGCCCGCCTGTAGTCACCGTCATGGGCCACGTCGACCATGGCAAGACCTCGCTGCTCGACGCCATCCGCCATACCGGCGTCGTCGAGAGCGAAGCCGGCGGCATCACCCAACACATCGGCGCGTCGGTCGTCAGCATCGACGACAGGCAGATCACCTTCATTGACACCCCGGGCCATGAGGCGTTCACCGCAATGCGCGCCCGTGGTGCCCAGGTGACCGACGTCATCGTCTTGGTCGTCGCGGCCGACGACGGCGTCATGCCGCAGACCATTGAGGCAATCAACCACGCGAAGGCGGCAGAAGTGCCCATCGTTGTGGCCGTGAACAAGATCGACAAGCCCGGCGCCGACCCGACCCGCGTGCGCCAGGAGCTTACCGAGTACGGCGTCATCCCCGAGGAGTGGGGCGGCACCAACATGTTCGTCGAGGTTTCTGCGAAGCAGAAGCTGCACATCGACGACCTGCTGGAAACCATCCTGCTGCAGGCCGACGTGCTCGAGCTCAAGGCCAACCCCGATGCGCTGGCGTCCGGCTTCGTCATCGAGGCCAACCTGGACAAGGGCCGCGGCCCTGTTGCCACCGTGCTTGTCCAGCGCGGCACCCTGCATCCGGGCGACGCCGTCGTGGCCGGCACCTCGCATGGCCGTGTGCGCGCTCTGATCGATCCGAAGGGCAACCATGTGGACGAAGCCCGTCCGTCCGACCCGGTGGAGATTTTGGGCCTGTCCAGCGTTCCCACCGCTGGCGACGAGTTCCGCGTGTTCGAGGACGAGCGCGACGCCCGCAAGCTGGCTGAAGAGCGTGCGCTGCGCGCCCGCCTGGCCGAGCAGGAATCCAAGAGCCACATGAGCCTGGACGACCTGTTCAGCCGCATCGAGGAAGGCAAGCAGACCGACCTGAACCTCATCGTGAAGGCCGACGTTCAGGGCTCCATCGAGGCGCTGCGCGACGCGTTCAGCAAGATGGACCAGTCCGAGGTCAAGATCAACATCGTCCACTCTGCAGTGGGCGGCATCACCGAGACCGACGTCACGCTGGCAACCGCCTCCGACGCCATCATCATCGGCTTCAACGTGCGCCCGACGGGCAAGTCCCGCCAGCTGGCCGAGAAGGAGAAGGTGGACATCCGCCTGTACAGGGTCATCTACCAGGCCATCGAGGACATCAACGCCGCGCGTGTGGGCCTGCTGTCGCCCGACATCGTGGAAGAGGACACTGGCATCGCCGAGGTTCGCGAGACCTTCAAGGTGCCCAAGGTTGGCACGGTTGCTGGCTGCTACATCGTGGAAGGCGAGATCAGCCGCGACGACAAGGTGCGCATCGTCCGCGACGGCACGGTCATCTTCGACGGCGTGCTCGCGTCGCTGCGCCGCTTCAAGGACGACGTGAAGTCGGTGAAGCAGGGGTACGAATGCGGCATTGGCGTCGAGAAGTTCCAAGATATCAAGGTCGGCGACACGATCGAAGGCTACAAGATCAAAGAGGTCGAACGCACCGAATAAGTTGTCTTTGCTGGGGGATCTCGGTCCCCCGGTGGGGGCGGCGGGGAGACATGCCGTGCTCAAACAGTCCTGAGCTCGCACGAAACGCCCACTGGGCGTTTCGGCTCGTGCGGAACTGCGCGCGGCACGTCCCCCCGCCGCCCTTCTTGTTGTAACGGACCTTGTGTCCATGGGGTAGATGGGGGTGTGCGGGCTTTGCCCGCATTGGGGTCTTCCGTGCGATAATCCCCATAGAGAGAATTGGATGCAACTTCGAAAGGAGCGCATCATGAAGCAAGGGTCTTCTAATCGTCGTGTTAATGGGCAGGCTCAGGAGGTTATTTCTTCTATTCTGCTGTTTGAGATCTCTGATCCGCGGCTTTCGCTTGTTACTATCACCGGGTGCGAGGTCAGTTATGACCGAAGCGCTTGCAATGTTTACTACACGGCCGATCCGGACTCGTATGACGATGTGGCGGCGGCGTTCAAGGCGGCTTCGGGGCGCATTCGCTCGCTTATGGCTAAGCAGCTTTCCTGGCGCGTGGCACCTGAGCTGCGTTTCCATTTGGATACCAGCGTCGACGAGGCGGAGCGCATTGCGGCGGCGCTTGCTGCAGATGCTCCGCGCAACGAAGAGTCGGCGCGCATCGCCGACGGGGACGCGCTGATGGAAGGCGACGAATAGCACATGGCCGTTACCCCTCAAACCAACACCACCCTTGCCGACATCGCGCGTGCTTTGATGGAGCGCGATGACATCGTCATTTGCGGTCATGTGAGCCCTGACGGCGATTGCCTCGGGTCCCAGCTTGCGTTGATGAATGCGCTTCGTGCCAAGGGCAAGCGCGTCGCATGCGTTCTTGCCGATGCCGAGTATTCGGTCGACGAGGCGTTTTCGTTTCTTCCGGGGTTTGACGAACTGTTGCCTGCTGCGGCCTATGACGGCCCGGTTGGCGTGTTTGTAGGCGTTGATGTTCCTACGGTCGAACGGATCGGGGAAGGCGCGTCGCTTCATGCGCGCGCTGAGTTTCGCATCACCATCGACCATCATGCGGTCGACACCACCATGGCAGACCTTGTGTACGTCGATCCTGACGCTGCCGCGGCGGCGCTTTTGGTTTGGGAAGTTGCGAAGCACCTGATGGGCGAACCGTCTGCTGCAGTCGCGCAATGCGCGTACACCGGCCTTGCGTCCGACACGGGGCGTTTCCAGTACCAGAACACCGATGCTGCCTGCCTTCAGGAAGCGGCGGGCATGGTGGCTGCAGGTGCTGACCCTGCCTTTGTGGCACGTGAGGTGTTCCAGAACCGCCGGCTGGCGTCTGTTCAGCTGGAGGGGCGCGCCATCGATCGGATGATGCTGTTCGCGGACGGACAGGCAGCGCTCAGCTGGCTTTCTCGCTCGGACTTCGAAGAGCTTGGTGCCACCAAGGCCGACGCCGAGCCGATCATCAACATCTTGCGTTCCGTTCGCGGCGTCCGCGTAGCGTGCATGCTGCGTGAACAGGACGACGCCGTGCGTGGCAGCTTCCGCGCCAAAGACGACACGGACGTCAGCGTAACGGCGCGCGCGTTCGGCGGAGGCGGCCACAAGGCTGCTGCTGGGTTCACCTTGGAACTTCCGCTTGAGCAGGCCGTTGAAACCGTTGCTGCCGCCATGGAAAAGCTCGTTTCCGGCGATCCTGAAAGCGTGGCCTAATGAAGCGCGGTTCCAGCGATCATTGCTTGGTTGTCGGCATCAAAAAGCCGCGCGGGATGAGCTCGCATGATGTCGTGAATCGCGTGCGCCGCGTGTTCGGCGAGCGCCGTGTGGGTCATACGGGCACACTCGATCCTCTTGCCGAGGGCGTTCTGCCCGTCTGCGTGGGGCCTGCAACACGACTCGATCCGTACCTTACCGGTCATGACAAAACCTATGTCGTGCGCATCGCCTTCGGTATGTCAACCGACACTGACGATGCGGAAGGCGAGGTTTTGCGCCGCGGCGCGGTTCCGGCCCAGCTTGAAGATCCTGTCTTCGCTGGGCTGTTCTTGGCAGGCATGGTTGGCCCTCAAAAGCAGCTTCCACCGGTGTATTCCGCCATCAAAGTGGACGGGAAGAAGGCGTACGAGCAGGCGCGCAAAGGCAACATCATCGATATGACCCCGCGCGAGATCGAGGTTTACGAAGCTCGCTTGGTTGAAGTGGGCAAGGGCTATGCGCTGCCCGGTGCGGGTTCCCATGCGCAGGAAGGCGAAGCATCCGATGTCGAAGGGGCGTCAGGCTCCGAATGGTGCGATCTTCCCTGGTGGGATGTGGAATTCAAGGTGTCGAAGGGCACCTACATCCGCTCGCTCGCACGCGATGCCGGCATCGCTTTGGATTGTCCCGCGCATGTTGCCGCACTGAAGCGCACCGCATCGGGCGAGCTGCGTCTCGACGAGTGCGTGACCCTTGAAGCGCTGGAAACCGAGCGCGAGGCGGCGGCGGTGGATCCGGTTCGCCTTCTGGGGTATCGTTTCGCGTTCGCTGATGGTCCTCTTGCCAAGCGCGTTTCCAATGGCGCTGTTTTGCGCACGGACGAGCTGCCGCTGTTCGTACGACGCAAGACGCGCGCCGACATCGAGATGTGCGCCTGCACGGCGGGCGTTTGCGAAAGCGCCGAGCCTCCGGTTGACGGCGAGTTCGCTTCCGTTATCGTTCAGAACAAGTTGGCTGCCATCTACCAATTCGACGGCGCACAAAAGAAATGGCGCGTGTCATGCGTGTTTCAGAAAGGGGTCTCGCGTGGGTCCTGTGTATAAGTTCGGCATCGACGCCCCACAGGGGCTGCTTGCGGGCGCAGTCTGCGCTTTCGGCGTGTTTGACGGCGTGCATCGCGGGCATATGTTCCTGCTTGAAAAAGCGCGCGAACAGGCTGCAGCGGAAGGCCGCCCTTTCATTGCGCTTACCTTCGACATCGACCCTGACGAGCGTTTCCATCCCGACCGTCTGCAAAAACTCATGTCTAACGAGGCGCGCATTGCTGCTTTGTCTGAAATCGCCGATACGGTGTGCGTGCTTCCGTTCACGCCTGAGTTCGGCTCGCTTGAGCCGGAGGCGTTCCTTGATGCCACGTTCCTTGAGGCAACGCCTGCGGCCATTCACGTGGGGGTGGATCTGCGCTTCGGTTCGCGCGCTGCCGGTACGGTGGCCGACATGGCCCGCTGGGGGCAGAGCCACGGCATGCAGGCGGTTTCCCACGAGTTGCTGCTCGTTGAAGGCGAGCCCATTACCGCCACGCGCATCCGCCTGCTGCTTGAGTCGGGCATCATCCACGAGGCCAACGAACTGCTAGGTCACCGCTATGCTTTGGAAGGCACGGTGCAGCACGGAAGGGGCGCGGGAGCCGATATGGGGTTCCGTACGGCCAACATCGTCGTGCCTGACATGCAGCGCGTTTTGGGCGAAGGCGTCTACGCAGCGTATGCGCATGTTGGGGGAGCGTGCTATAAAGCTGCCGTCAACGTGGGAGTGGCTGCGACGTTCGCCGATTCCGCCACCGCAACCGTCGAGGCGCATCTGCTGGACTTCCAGGGCGATTTGTACGGCACGGAGATCAGCCTTGAGTTTACTGACTGGTTGCGCTCCATGCGCAAGTTCGACGACATCGACGAACTTGTTGCCACGGTCATGAGCAATATCGACTGGGTGAGGCGCCACCTGTAAGCGGGAGGGACCCATGAAGCTTCTGATTGCATCCGACATCCATGGCTCCGCTGATGCAGCGCTCGCCATCGCCGACCGCGTGAAGGCGGAAGAGCCAGACCGCATCGTGCTTCTGGGCGACTTGCTCTACCACGGTCCCCGCAACCCGCTTCCCACGGGATACGACCCCATGCGTGTGGCGGCTATTCTCAATGGATGGAAGGACCGCATCGTCGCAGTGCGCGGCAACTGCGATTCAGAGGTTGACCAGATGGTGTTGGAGTTTCCCTGCCGTTCCGACTACGCGCTTATCGAAGCCGACGGTCACCTGTTGCATCTTTCGCATGGGCACCTTCCGGGCAACGCGCCGAACGACCTGCCTCCATTGCCCGAGGGGTCTGCGTTTGTCAGCGGACACACGCATGTTAAGAAGCTTGAGCGTTCAGGCGGGGTTCTGCTGGTCAACCCGGGCAGTCCGTCGCTTCCCAAAGACGACGTACCCAGTTACGCCCTTTACGAAAACGGAGTGTTTTACTTGAAAACCCTGAACGGGGCGGTGCTCGCAAGCATGGGGTGGAATGCGGTTTCTTAGCCGCGATCTCCGTGCGAAAGGTCATGTTGCAGACGTTCGCCCAGGTCGATGAGCTCCTGGCGCCCATGCACGCCTGCTTTCGAGTAGATGCGGCGCAGGTGCGTGTCGGCGGTGCTTTTCGCAATGTAGAGCTCGCTGGCGATGCGCTCTGACGTTCTGCCGCGCAACGCCAAGGGAAGCACTTCGGCTTCGCGTTTCGAAAGCCCGTATTTCTGGGTGATTGTTTCGCAAGCGCGGCCGAACAGGTCGATGCCTCCTGCGATGCTGGTGAGCTCTTCGTAGTCGCGCTCGGTGAACAGGAACAGGTATGCGAACAGCGATGCCAAGCCTGCGCACGCGGCGACGACGTAGGGCTGCGTCGCGCTTGGTTGCGCAACCTCAAGCACATTGCCCAGCAGTATGCCTGCGATCTCGCCAATGAACAGTGCAAACAGCCCACGTGCGAACACGCAGGCAGCATCCTGGCCGCTTGCGCGGGCGATGGTTGCGAACAACATCATCAACACGCACGTCAAACCCATGTAGCCGGCAAGAACGATGGCCTGTCCGGTGATTCCGAAACCGCCGAGCACGGGAACGAACAGATACCCCGCCATGATGAGAAGCACCGACGTACGGTACACGCCCGAGAAGGAGTTTTCCGCGCGACTTGAGCCTGACTCTCCATCCGCTTCGGCTGCGAGCACCTGAGCAGCGGCGACGCAGAACAGAACCACAATCATCAGCGTAGCGGGAAGTGCCGGCGTCGAGAGCATGCCAGGTTCTGAAGAAAACACCTCCATCAGGCCGCCTGCCAGGCCGAATAGCGCGGTGCCGGCGACGATCTTTATAGAGAGGCGCTTGGTAGCCGAGCGTTCCTGAGGCGATGCCAGCAAGCTGGAAAGCGTGATGGCATCAGCCTCCGATTCTGTTCCGGTTATTTCGGCAGTGTTCGAAGAAGGCAGGCTGTCGTTGTTCTGTTTGCTTAACAGCGAACGGAGTGCCCAGGCGCTTCCAATAGGCAAGAGTTTGAGCACCTCAACAGCACCAGGGATAGGAAGCGCAGACGCAGCGAAGCTTGCAGCGGCTCCCAATGCGGTTGCCAAAAGAATCTCGCGTGCGCCGGCGAAACGCGGTGCGCCCACAAGCGCGCGCCCCCAAGCGCACAGCAAGAAACCGGTTGAGAGGCCCACCAGCGCGCCTTCCGAGACGATCTCGGTGATACCTGCGTCCATCGGAAGCGTTACGAGAAGTGATCCCAACACCAAAAGGACCGCATACCAACCCACCAGGGTGGGGGCAAGAAGCGCTCGGCGCGCACGATCAGAGGCGATCAGCGCGATGATGAAAGAGACTGCCATGAAGGCGAATGTGGACAGCAGGTCGAAGCGCTCCAGCGACATCCCGCCAATGGCAACCGCGTGGTTGTCGCCGATGTAGAACAGGGAATAGATAAAGCCTTGCTGGCAGGCGAAACCGGCGACAGCGCGCGCGGATATTCCCTTGAACGGCTTCATCTTCCTCCCTCGGTGCGTGATGTTTGCAGTCGTTCCATGATATCCCACTGAAAAGCATCCGTCCGCATCCGCCATGAAACGCCCCCAAAACAGACGATGCCCGCATGTGCGGGCATCGGTTCCGAGGAGGGAATCTTTGCTTAGATGGATTCGCTGCGCAGAACGAAATGCTATGCGTCAGCGCTGACGCGGCGAACCTTCTTCTTCACGGGCGCAGGCTCTTCGGCTGCCTCTTCGATGGCGGCAACGGGCTTGGACTCAGCCTCGTCCTCGACAACCTCTTCAACGGCTTCTTCCTTGCCGCCGCCCACGCCTTCGCGCAGATTCTTCACCGTCTTGCCCAGCGCGCTGCCCAGCTTGGGAAGGTTCTTCGGGCCGAAGATCAGCAGGATGACCGCCAGGATGATGAGGAGCTCGGGAACTCCCATGCCGAGGATTTTCATGCACGCCTCCTTGTTGCGTTGTGTATCGGATGCCCCAATCTTGAGGGTTTCCCCCTTTTGCATCCATCCTGAAAAGTGGGTAAAGCGTGATATTGCGAGCTATGAACCTGTAATGCATATTGAGTATTGTGCAAAAGCCCAGATCAGCGTTATTTCGCAAATGAATAAGGTTCAGCCATTGCTGCTCTCTTCATTTCCAAATTGTGGAAATCCAGCGGAGTGATTCCGTATTCGCAATGACTTCGCTGTGTCGAAAGCCTGTTCAAAACGCAAGGCAGGCAAGGGTTCCTGCGTCGTTTGGTAGCCTGATTCACTGACCGCGATAAAACGCAACCATCAATGAACCCGAGCGGTCGAAAGGACATATGGAACATGCCAAGCGTCTCCGCTTTGGCGAAGCGTCTCTTCGTCGCTTTCGCCATCTTCTTTGTTTCTCTGACTATTGCAATCGCCCTATCCCTTGTTTCGCCTTTTGCGGCTGGTGCTTCAGCGTGGGCGGATGAAGCCTCTTCGGTTCCTGCTTCCAGCATGCCTGACGATCACGAATCGCCGGTCAAGGCTACTTCCATGGGCTCCATCACGCTCAATGCATTGGCAAGCAGCCTCGATGCCATCGGCGATACCGCTGAAACGGCAGCGAACGAAGCCGCATTCAGAAAAGAGCATATTCTTTCCTATGAACGAAGCCTTATCGAGAAAATCGGAACCCAGGAGTCAACTGGCCACGGAAGCTGCTGTCCTTGCTTCTCGTGCGCTTACGGGGATGCCATTATCTACGGCGTTGCCAATTCCCATCAATCCTACGGTTGCGGCATGTGCCGTTGGCCGGGTTGGGGCGGTGGCGGATCGTCGTTTCGCTCTCTTGGATCTGACCAGGCGCTGCTTCGCGAGGCGTACGACAGCATTCAGGCCGGCAAGCCCACCGTCGTGCATGTGACGTCTGGGTCGGGGCAGCATTGGATATGCCTGTTCGGATACAAGGATGTCGTGGATCCGAACAACCTCACGCTGGCGAATTTCGTTGCGCTTGATCCGTGGGACGGCGCGGAGTTCGTTGCAAGCGATCGCTACCGTCTTTACGGCGACCACTGCGAGCACGTAAGCGACGCCTTATAGGTCAGCGCAATAGCTATGCGAGGTGATGTCGGCCGCCTCGCCAGGGAAGAGGTGCTCGTAAAGCGCCATGAAGTAGTTGTCGGTCATCGAGGAGATGTAGTCCACCACCACTTGGTGCGGATCTTCGGCAAGATACGTTTCTGCCGTGATGCTACGTGACATCGCGCAGAGCTTGGCAAGGTGATGGCGGAACAGCGGCGAGGATTCGTCTCCGCTTTGCAGATCGGCAAAGAGGCGCTCGTAAAGGCGATCGAACATCTCCTCAAGGCGGTTGCCGGCATCTTCGGTCATGCCCTCCCTGTCGTAGATAAGCTCGTAGTTCTGCCGCTTCGCGCGTTTTATGTCTGCGAACGCTTCTGCCGACATGCTGATGCGGTCGGTTCCGTAGCTGTGGTTCACGATGTCGACCGTGAGGTTGTTGATGATCTGCGCGTTTGCAACGCCGATGTAGTCGCTTTCGAAAATGTCGAGCGAATCTATGACTCCCCGGTCGAGCGCATCCTGACGGTCCTTGCCCAGATAGGCGATCATGTCGCTCACGCGCACGACGCAACCTTCCAAAGTGGAAGGACGAAGCGATGCGATGTTCGACTCGTCCTGGCAGCATGCTTCTACCGCGGAATCAAGGGCGTCGAAATCAGAGATCGAACCCAGGTTCAGCGTTTGGCAGGCGAACTCGCCGTTGTGGCATAACACGCCGTCGAGCGTTTGCAAGCTGATGTTGCGACGGTAGAGCTTGTCGAGCACGCGAACGGAGTGGACGTTGTGGTTGAAGTAGCGTCCCGTGCGGGAATGAAGCGCCTTGCTCAGGTAGCGCTCACCCGCGTGGCCGAACGGCGTGTGGCCAACGTCGTGCCCCAGCGCAATGGCTTCGATAAGGTTGCCGTTGAGCCCCAACAGTTCGCCGATGCCGCGCGCGACGCGGCCAACCAGTTGCACATGCAAACCGCGGCGGCAGATGTCATCGTCTTCCACAAAGCTGAACACCTGCGTCTTGCCGGCATAACGGTTGTATGCAGGCACGTTGAGGATCTTCTCGATGTCGCGGGCGAATGCGGGTCGAGCAAGCGTGGCTTCGTCGTGCGGGTTCGGCTCGCGGCGAATGGCCGCTTCGTCAGGGGTTCGATACGCCGATGCGCGACCGGCGGCTCGATCAGCTCGAATAGCTTTTTCGATTGCGGGATCCAGCGTCAGATACGGAATGTTGCGGCTCATCGTTTCGGCCTTTCGCAGAGGGTGGGGCGCTTTCGGCGCCCGTGGCGTTCGCCGTCAATTGTAGCAGCATGCGCTATACTTCCCCTGTTAACAGATGCGCGACGGTTTGGATGAAAGGCGGTGGCACACATGATCAGCGATGACGACATTCAAAAAGTCCGCGAAGCCACCGACATCGTCGCGCTTATCGGCGAGCGCGCTCCGGTACGGCAACGTGGCCGCGACTTCTGGTGTTGCTGCCCCCTTCACAACGAGAAAACGCCCTCGCTGAAGATGGATCCTTCCACTCAGCTGTGGCATTGCTTCGGCTGCGGCGCGGGCGGCGATGCGTTCGGCTTCGTCATGCAGTTGGACGACCTAACGTTTCCCGAAGCCGTGCGCAAACTGGCAGACCGCGCGCACATCGAGCTTTCCGAAGATGCGCGCCAGGGCGGCGCGCCGCGCAGTCGGCGTGAGCGCTTGAAGGCTGTCTGCAAGGAAACCGCTGAGTTCTATCACCTTCAACTGATGCGCGGGAAGGGGCCCGGCCCCGAAGCTGCTCGCACCTACCTTGCCGGAAGAGGCATGGGCGGAAACGTCCCTAACGATTGGCAGCTGGGGTTTGCGCCGGGCCGTGGGGCGCTTGTGCGCCATCTTTCGTCGAAGGGGTTCGCTCCCGATGAGATGATCGAGGCCAACGTTGCGGTTTCGCGCAACGGCAAGCTCAACGACCGTTTCTACGACCGCGTGATGTTTCCCATCTGCGATGTGGCGGGCGAATGCATTGCCTTTGGCGGCAGGGTCATGGAGAAGAAGGAACCGAAGTACCTGAACTCTCAGGAAACGCCCATCTTCCACAAATCGCAGACGCTTTACGGTTTGGACCATGCCAAAGCCGCCATGGCTGCTACGGGATGCGCGGTAGTGGTGGAAGGTTACACCGATGTGATCATGCTGCATGAAGCAGGGCTTCGCAACGTTGTTGCCACGCTGGGCACCGCCCTCACGCAGCGGCACATCCGCATCCTTTCGCGTCATGCCCAGCACCGAATCGTGTATCTGTTCGATGGAGATGCTGCAGGTCAGCGTGCCGCCGATCGCGCATTGCAGTTCATCGACGACAGCATGACGCCCGAAGCGGGGCGCACCAAGGTGGAGCTTGCAGCCGTCACCTTGCCAGACGACCTCGATCCTGCCGACTTCGTTGCGAAACGCGGGGCCGATGAGCTTCGCGCACTCATCGACTCGGCTCAGCCGCTTTTGCAGTACGGCATCGATCGACGCATCGAGCGCCACGATCTATCGCGCCCGGAAGGACGCTCGGCGGCAATGGCCGATGCGCTTTCGGTGCTGGCGCCCATCAAAGACTCGCTGCTTGCGAAAGACTATGCGGTGCAGATTGCCGGTCGTGTTCGCGCGCGTGAGCAGGATGCGCTGGACGCATTGGCCAAGTTGGCGCCGCTGCGCCGCTATCAAGACGCCTCAGAAGGAGATTCTCCCACGCAGCCTGATGGGCAGCAGGAGCAAGCTGCCCAGCCTCGGCGCAGGGCGCTCTCGTCGTCTGAGGTCAGCCGTCTTCGCTTCGAACGTGAGCTCCTCAGCCTTGTTGCCCGTTATCCGCAGTTGGGTTTGGCTCACGCCGATGCACTCGCCAGCACCCAGTGGCATGATTCGGTTCACGAAGCCGTGGCTCAGCACATATTGGATGCCCTTGCGGCAGAGTCGGTTCCTGCGCCTGCCGACCTTGTGAGCGCGGTTTCGCGTGCGGTTCCGCGTGCTGCGGGTATTTTGACCTCTGGTCAGATGGGCAAAAGCACCTCGCCTGAAGAACTCGCAACGTTCCTGACCGAAGAGCTCGCCATAGGCGATGCCGAAGAGGCCATCGCCGGCCTGCGCGCCCGCCTTGCCGATCCGCGCGGCCTTTCCCAGGAAGAGCATGACTTCATCTTCCAAAGCGTTGTGGGAATGCAGAAGGATCTCTCCCAGCGCAAGCTTGCCCACAAGCCGCTCATTCGCGAATAGCCTGCGTGCTCCTTACACGCCTCTGTTGTGGAAGTTTGCCGAGGTCTCCTGTGCAAACGCCGTGATTGCGACCATAATATCCACCGATGAATATGGCAGGCGCCGCATCGCGGCGTTCGAGTAGCGAAGGACGTGCATACGTGGTTACGATTGTGACTTCCCCCAACCCCTTGCTCAACACGGTGTGCGAGCCGTGCGACCTGGGCGACAAAAGCCTGAAGAAGCTGGCCAAGCAGATGGTCAAGACGATGTACAAAAACGATGGATGCGGCCTTGCTGCGCCCCAGTTGGGCGTTCTCAAGCGCCTGGTGGTCATCGACTGCGAGGAAGAGCAGGGCGATCCCATTATTCTGGTTAATCCCGAGATCCTCGAGGTCAAGGGCGAGCCGGTCACCGAAGACGAAGGATGTCTTTCCTGTCCGGGCGTTGCGGTTCCCATTTCGCGTCAGCCGTGGGCGAAGGTCAAGTACTTCGATCTGGACGGCGAGGAGTGGACCATCGAGGGCGACGGCCTTTTGGGCCGCTGTTTGCAGCATGAAATCGATCACCTGAACGGCGTAACCATGTTCGAGCGCTGCGATCCCATCGCGCGCATCAAGGCGCTCCACGATTACGAGATCGCCGTCGCCGCCGGTGCCAAGCCTGGTCAGACTTCTGTCGAGCCTAAGGTAAGGTAGCCATCATGCGCGTCGTCTTCATGGGAACGCCCCAGCTGGCAGCTGATATTCTGGTTGAGCTGGCACAGCAGCACGAAGTGGTGTGCGTCTACACACGTCCGGATGCGGTCCGTGGCCGTGGCGCGAAGCTTGAGCCGTCCCCGGTGAAGGCCGTTGCCGAGCGCTTGGAGATTCCCGTGCGGACGCCGAAGACGCTCCGCGATCCGCAGGAGCAGCAAGCACTGGAAGAATTGGCACCTGACGCCATTTGCGTTGCTGCATATGGCTGCATTCTGCCGGTTGAGGTGCTCTCCATTCCGCAATTCGGCTGTTTGAACGTGCACGCCTCGCTTTTGCCGCGTTGGCGTGGCGCGGCTCCTATTGAGCGCTCCATTCTTGCCGGCGACGCGCAGACCGGTGTGTGCATCATGCGCATGGAAGAAGGCCTTGACACGGGCCCATACTGCGTGCGCCGAGCCACTGAGGTTCCGGGTAAAACTGCCGCGGAGCTCACCGACGAGCTCGCCAATTTGGGCGCGCGTGCGCTGCTGACGGGTTTGTCAGTGGTCGAACAGGGCGGTGCCGAATGGATCGAACAAGACGATGCGAAGGCCACATACGCCGAAAAGCTCTCGAAAGACGAGCTGTTCTTGCATCCAGCCGATGAGGCTTCCGTTGCGTTGCGCAAAGTCCTTGCATCCAGCGACGCGCATCCCTGCCGCGCCGTGGTGGCCAACCGTTCGGTTACCGTTCTGGTTGCAGCTCCTGTCGAGGATGAACGCGGATGTGCGCTGTGCGAAGGCATCGCTTCCGGCGAGGTCAGCTTCGCCTCCAAGCGCCTGTTCATCGGCATGGCTGATGGTGCCATCGAGCTTGTGTCGGTGAAGCCGGATGGCAAGAAGCCCATGGAGGGCCGTGCGTTTGCCGCTGGCATCCAGGGCATCAAGGCGGGCGGATTCACATGGGAGGGCCTCGATGCCTAAACGCGCTTCTGGGCAGGCGCCTCGGTCTGGAAAGCACGACGCATGCAATCGAAAGTCGTTAGCGAGCCCTGCGCGCCTTGCTGCTCTCGAGGCATGCATGATCGTGCGTGAGCGCGACGCATACGCACAGGAAGTCATTGCTGCCACCATCGATCGTTCGGCGCTTTCTGCCGAAGACCGCGCATTTGCTACGTTGCTCGTTCTGGGCGTCTCTTCAACCTGGGGCACGCTTGACGAGCTCATCGACCGCAGCCTGAGGTCTCCCAAAGACATCAAGGCCGATGTGCGCGATGCGCTGCGCATCTCGGCGTACGAAATGGCTTTTCTTCATAAAGAGACCTACGCCGTTGTCGACCAAGGCGTCGAACTCGTGCGAGCCGTTGCGCCCCGCGCTGCGGGCGTGGGAAACGCAGCTCTTCGATCCCTTGCGCGCTTGATGCCGGCGTTTCCCTTCGATGATCCGGAAACCGATCTGGCGGCCTTCGCCCGGTTGGAAGGGTTCCCGCTTTGGATAGCCGAACTTCTTTCCGACGAGATGGGGCCGGACGCTGCGCGTGCGTTCATGCGCGCTTCCAATGAACCTGCGCCCTTGTTCGTTGCTGAAAACCCTCTTCGTGCGAAGGAAGGCGAAGTTCTCGCCGAGCTTGAGCGTGCGAAGGCCCACTGCGTTGCGGTGGGTACGGGGGAGGATCGCGTTTCAGGCTGCTGGCATGTGACTCCGGCGCGCGTGCTCTCCGACGGCCGCATCAGGAGGCTGATCGGTGACGGCAAAATGCTTGTGTCCGATGCTTCGTCGCAGCGTGTTGCGAATCTTGTTCTTCCTGAAACCGAACCCTCTTCCACGTTGGAGATCGGTGCAGGGCGGGGCACGAAAACGATTCTTTTGGAAGGTGCCGCTGTTCGCCGTTGGGGGCATCCCCTTGCATCGCATGCAGCGGTCGACAACCATCCCTTCAAAATCGAGCTGCTTCAGCGTCGAGCAGCTGAATACGGGATTGACGACATCGAGGGTGTCGTTGCAGATGCGACCGACCTTCAGGCGACGCTGGGGGAGCGCACGTTCGATTTCGTTTTCATCGATGCGCCATGCTCCGGCCTGGGCACGCTGCGTCGCCATCCCGAGATCCGTTGGCGCCTCACGCTCGACCATGTGAAGGAGCTTGCACGCACGCAGCTTGCGCTTCTGCGCTCTGCAGCGCAATGCGTTTCTCCTGATGGCACGCTTGCATACGCCACGTGCACGGTTACGCGTCAAGAAAACATTCAAGTGGTGAAGGCGTTCTTGGAAAGCCCTGAAGGTCGTGCGTTTCGCTTGGCACCTATCGGGGGCAAGTCATGCTTTGCGCCGCTGCTGGAGCCGGGCTCGCCTGACGCCCATTTCGCCGTGACGTTCCGAAGGGTTTCCGAATAACGGTCTAGGCAGCCGTCATCCTCACGCCAACATAGATGGCAGTGTCGGGAAGCCCCGATATATCGTAGACGGCATCCAGCCCGATGGCGGAAACGCGCCAGTTGTACGTGGCTCCGCCCGCTTCAAGAGTCCCCGAACGGAACGTGTTTCCGGCGTCGTCGACATCGAGCTCGGTGGCAGTTGAGGCATCGAAGCCTTGCGCCGCAATGGCGTTTTCCACTGCTGTGTCGACATTGCCGGAATCGAAGTCGGCGTAACGGATCGACAGGTTGAAGCTTTTCGTCGAGTCGAATTGGAGGCGCCACATTCCGTTGAGCAGGAGTGCGGCATCGGGTGCATCCAGGTTGCTGATGCCCTGGGCGTAGTACATCGCGCCTTCTTCAACGCTCACGTCAGAGGGCATTTTCACCATGTCGAGCTTTCCGGCCGCGATGTCTTCATCGCTTGACACTGTGTAGACGTTTAAGCCGAGAGAATCCGTAGACGACTTGATGGTGGCAGCATCCATCCCGGCATACGAGGAAATCAGAGGTATGTCCAGGGAAACTTCGCGCGCAAGGTTTTCCTCGACGCTCGCAGCGGAACGTTGGGCGGCGTGCAGCGTCGATCCAAGCAGGTTCATTGCAAGCATGACACCGATGACAGCCGCTACTGCCGCAAACGCCAAAGCGATAGGAAGCTTTTTCTTTGGCATGGTGATCGGGCGGTTCAGCGAGCTGCCGTCCATGTAGCGGACCGGGCCGTCGCCCTGGCTGTAGCGCGTGATGTCGTCTTTCGAAAGAATCGAGTCGAATTTGTCGAACAGATTGAATGAGGGTTTGTCCATGAAGGCTCCTGACGGGTTTGTGTGCTTCGCCGATTATAGCATTGCCGCTGCAGCAGGCTCATGGTAGGATGCTTTTGCTCATGGGGGAGTAGTTGGCATATTCCCATATGGGGCACGTCAACATCCTGACGCTGGCTAAACGGCGTCTGGCGTGTCTGAAATAACCAGACCCATGGCGCGGACGTCTTGCAAAGGCGTCTTGCGTCATGGGTCTTTTTGTTTGGCTGGCCCCTGGCGCGCACTCGTTGAGGAGAGTCGAGGAAAAGGAGCGTTCGTTGTTCGATCTGTCAATCTTCACTACGCCCGAGGCGTGGATCAGCCTGGTCACCCTGATCTTCCTTGAGATCGTGCTGGGCATCGACAACCTGGTGTTTATCTCCATTACCACCAACCGTTTGCCCGAGCACCAGCAGCACATTGGTCGTAAGTTAGGTCTTGCGGGCGCTTTGGTCATGCGCGTTTTGTTCCTGTGCTTCGCATCGTATCTCGTGCATATGACCGATGCGCTGTTCACGGTTGATCTTGGTCCCTATAGCCACGGATTCTCGATGCGCGACATCGTGCTTCTGCTGGGCGGTGCCTACCTTATCTACAAGGGCATTGCTGAAGTTATCGACATGCTCAAGTTGACGGAGGTCAAGGCGAACCATTCCGATGAGCACAAGGCGCTGCACATGATCGGTTTGCCGCAGGCAGTGGGCACCATTATGGTCATGGACATCGTGTTCTCCATCGACTCGGTCATCACGGCTGTGGGCATGGCGGATCACCTGATCATCATGATCATCGCGGTTATGCTCGCCGTGTTCATGATGATGATCTTCATCGATCCCATCTCGAACTTCATCAACGGTCATCCCGAAATGAAGATGCTCGCGCTCACGTTCATCGTTGCCATCGGCTGCTTGCTGGTCATCGACGCGGCTGGCTTCCACACCGGCATCGAGATGCTGCACATGCCGCTTGAGAAACTGATGGTCTACTTCGCCATGGTGTTCTGCATCGTGCTCGAACTCATACAGATGCGCTACAACTACGCGTTGAAGGCGTGGATGGCCCAGCGCTGGCGCGAGGACAGCGACGCCCAGCTCGACCGCGTGAAGGCCGAGATGGAGCAGCGCTTGGAGAAGGCTAAGAACGAAGCTGTCCACACGACGCCGGTTGTGCAGGCGGAAGCTCCCGCGAAGATGCATCCCATCATCATCGGGCAGAACGTCTACGTGATGATGCCGCTTTCCGGCGAAGATGCTGCATCGTTTAAGCAGCTCATGGATGAAAACCCGTCGGCTCGTGAACGAGTGGGGGAGCCGCTCGAGATTCCCGCCGAGCTTGTTGAGGCTGCGGATGCGCACGATGGCGAGCCCACGTACGAGACACCTGAATCCAAGTAGCGTCTGCTGCACATAATTCGGTCGCTTGCTGCGATCGGGACAAATTGGCGCCCGGTGTTCTGGTTTGAACGCCGGGCGCTTGCCATTATGGTCGTGTAAGCGAAGGAAAGGGCCTTCGAAAGACGATCAAGGAAGGTGACGCGCATGGCCGCAGGATTCGCCGATCGCAAGCAGACGGTGGTCGAGAAGACCATCAACGGGGAAACGTACGAGCAGATCTACACTCAGATGCTCAAGCCCGTTCCCATGGACGAGTGGGAGAAGCTTCCCGAGGACGAGAAAGCCCTCGCCAAGCCCTATCCGTTCAACCCGCACACCTACGAGGCCTCTCCCGGCATCATCTGCGAGCAGGATGTTGCAGTAGAGATGCGCGACGGCATCAAGCTGTACTGCGACATCTACCGTCCGGCCACCAGCGGCGAGGACGAGAAGATCCCCGCCATCCTCGCATGGTCCAACTACGGCAAGCGTCCCAACGAGTACCGTACGGGCAAGGACATCGGCTTCACGCCGGGCGTGCCTGAGGGCACGATCTCGCCGATGGCCAAGTTCGAGACCGTTGACCCCACGTACTGGTGCAACAACGGCTACGCCGTCATCAACGTCGACATCCGCGGCGTCGGTTTCTCTGAGGGCTACCACGACCAGTTCGGCATCCAGGACGGTCAGGACGGCTACGACTTCATTGAGTGGACTGCCCAGCAGCCGTGGTGCAACGGCAAGGTTGCCATGGCCGGCTCTTCGGCGCTCGCCATCAGCCAGTGGCACATCGCCGCGCAGCAGCCGCCTCACTTGGCCTGCATCGCTCCGTGGGAGGGCATGAGCGATATGTACCGCGAATCCATCTACGAAGGCGGCATCCCCTCCATCGAGTTCACGCGCTTTGCAACGCTTGGCGCTGCCGGCCTCAACGGCATCGACGACCAGGCCGCGATGGGTCTGAAGTACCCGCTGATGAACGTGTACTGGCGCAACAAGATTCCCGATTTCTCGAAGATCGAGGTTCCCATGTACGCGTGCGCTGGCTGGAACCACTTCCATCTGCGCGGCACCATCATGGGCTGGCGTTTGGCCGGATCGAAAGACAAATGGCTGCGCGCCCACCGCGAGTTCGAGTGGCCGGATTTCTACATGCCCGAAAACATCGAGGAGCTCAAGCGCTTCTTCGACCGCTACTGCAAGGGCATCAACAACGGCTGGGAAATGACCCCGCGCGTGCGCATCGACGTGCAGGACGCCTACGACGAGCTGGCCGAAGAGCGCCGTCCGGAAAAGGAATTCCCGCTGGCCCGCACGCAGTACCGCAAGCTGCATCTGGACGCTGCCACGATGACGGCCTCTGACGAGCCCGTCGCGGCCGAGGCGAGCGTTTCCTACGACGCCAACGAAGGACAGGCCGAGTTCGACTACACCTTCACCGAAGACACCGAGATCACCGGCTACATGAAGCTGCATGCCTGGGTTGAGGCCAAGGGCCACGACGACATGGACCTGTTCATCACCATCAAGAAGATCAGTGCCGATGGTGTGGAGCTGCCCGTCTGCGTGTTCGGCGACACGGCACCGCATCCGGGTGCGTGGGGCAAGCTGCGCGTGAGCCATCGAGAGCTCGACCCCGAGCAGTCCACCGACTTCCAGCCCATCCAGTCTCACGAGCGCGAGCTGAAGCTGTCCGAGGGCGAGATCGTTCCCATCGATGCGGAGATCAACCCCACCAGCCGCAAGTGGTATGCGGGCGAGAAACTGCGCGTGCAGATTTGCGGACGCTACATCCGCGAGCCGTACTGGATTGAGCCGCTGATCTGGGAGACCGACAACAAGGGTCAGCATGTGGTCCACACTGGCGGCGAGCACGACTCCTACCTGCAGATTCCGGTGATCGGCCCCAAGCACGACCGTACCAAGGAGTTCGTCATCAACCCCGAGGAGCATCCCACCCACCCGATCTTCTAGCGCAGGCATTGACAAGGGGTTTAAGGCCGTCCTGCAATGAGTGCATGCAGGACGGCCTTCGTTTATCATGGGCTTGTGGTAAGGTGCCCAGATGACCGACAGATCGGACAAGACCAAAGAATCCATCAAGCATGCGCTCATCGCGCTTATGGAACGCGAGCCGTTCGAGGTCATTTCCGTCAAGCAGATTGTTGCCAAATCCGGCGTGGGACGCCATTCGTGTTCCCAAAGCCGAACGACTGAGCCCCATGCGCCTTGCGCAGATCGCCAACCATACGCGTGCGGCGTTCTTTAGGGAATACCATTCCGCGCCTCGTATGACTGACGAGCAGCTATTCGGCGAAGCAGGGGAGATTCTTTAGTCCCTCCTTCAGGATTGACCTTCATTCCTTCACATTCTGAAAATAGGATCTTGCAACCGAAGGAAAGAGCGTCTATCATAGTTTCCCGCGTTGAACGCAACGCGCTATGGTCGCTTGGCTCAGCGGGAGAGCATCGCCTTCACACGGCGGGGGTCACAGGTTCAAATCCTGTAGCGACCACCATGAATTTTAAAGGCCGAGGAAGAGTCCTCGGCCTTTTTGTATTTCCGGTCTGACAGATGAATGCTTGAACCTTCGCGTCCGGAGTCGAACGCCGAGCGCTCGTTGTTATTCGTTGCCGGAGAATTGCTCGTATCCCTCTTCGGAGACGTAGTAGCGGGCGGCGCCGGGGAGGATGCGGGCTGAGAACGGGGTGGTGAAGCCGGTGGTCTCGCCGTCGAACTGCACTTCCATGGGCGGGTCAGCTTCTACCGACATTTCCTTGCAGGTGTAGATCTCAAGGGAATCAGTACGGTCGGGATGTGCGCCATCGCGGTCCAACACCATGCCGATAAGCGCGGGGATCAGGTCGAACGCGCTTTGGCCCTTCAGCACCACCACGCCAAGTTCGCCGTCACGCGGCTCGTTTTCGTGGGTCACGGAAAGGTCGAACTGGAGCTTGGCGAAGTTCACCAGAAGGATGCCGAGCCCTTCGCTTTCAACCTGTTTGCCATCAATAACCAGGTGGAACTTGGATTTCTGAGGCGTCACGTTTGCAAGCGCAGCGGAGAAATACGCCATGGGGCCCCACACGCGCTTATGCGGTTTCGCGTCGCGCATGATGGCGGCGTCGTAGCCTGCGCCTGCCATGATGACGAACCCGAGCTTCGTGCCGCCCACTTCCATCTCGCCCAGGTCGAAGTCGAGCGTCAGGCCGCTTTTGACCATCTTCGCCAAGGCATGAGGCTCGTTGGGGGAATGCAGATTGAGCGCCAGCAGATTGGCCGTGCCGGCGGGGAAGGGGAGCACCGGAATGCCCGTGCCTGCGAGCACGTAGCTTACGGCGGCAACCGTACCGTCGCCCCCACTTGCGATGACGGCATCGAAGGATGTTGCGTCGTCGAGCATGGTTGCAACTTCAGTGCTGCCATCGGTTGCGCGCATGCACACCTCATCGCCGTCGCCTACGAACGATCTGATGAAATCGTAGACGGCGCCTTCGCCGTATCCAGACTTGAGGTTGTTGATGACGAGCAGTTTCACAGAACTCCCTTCTGTTGCTATCATTGCATGGTACTACAAGATGACAGACGATCTGCTAGGCAAGGAACTTCCTGCATGTACATAACCGACCAAGATTCCCTCGAGCTGTTCGCGAAGGAAGCTCGTGGGTGCCGCGTGCTGGCCATCGACACCGAGTTCCTTCGTGAGAAAACCTATTATCCCAAGCTCTGCTTGCTCCAGCTTTCGGCGGACGACAAGGTCGCGGTCGTGGATCCGTTCTCCATCGTCACCTTCGATCCGTTGAAGCCGCTGTTTGAGGACGAAGCTACGGTCAAGCTGTTCCATGCCGGCGGGCAGGACCTTGAGATCATCTACCACGAGATGGGCATCCTTCCCAAGCCCATCTTCGACACGCAGATCGCGGCGGCTCTTCTGGGACACACCCAGCAGATCGGCTTGGCGTCGCTCATCCATGCCGAACTGGGCGTTCAGCTGAAGAAGATCGATTCGTTCACCGATTGGTCGCAGCGCCCGCTGTCCGATTCCCAGTTGCAGTACGCTGCCGAGGACGTCATTTACCTGCCACAGCTTTACGACAAGATGGTCGCCAAGCTCAAGGAGAAAGGCCGCTTGGAGTGGCTGGCTAACGATTTTGAAGAGCTTTCCGACCCCGCCCATTACGCGGTTGACGAACGCGAACGTTACAAGCGTCTGAAGCGCGTGACGTCGCTTTCACGCCGACAGCTGGCGGCAGCGCGCGAAGTGGCTTCGTGGCGCGAGCTCACGGCGCAAAAGCGCAACCTTCCGCGCAAATGGGTTCTTACCGACGAGCAGATCGTTGAAGCATGCAAACGCGAACCGCGTTCGCTCAACGATCTGTACATGGTGCGCGGTGTGCGCGAGAAGCTTCCGGTGAAGGATGCGCGGGCGGTGCTTTCGCTTATGGTTTCGGCACTCGATTCTCCGCCGGATGCATGGCCAGAGCCAGACAAGCCCTCTAAGAGCGAGCGCAATGTCGACTTCCAGTTGGATCTGATGATGGCGCTCGTACGCCTGCGCTCCAAGGAAAGCGGCATCGCCATACCCACGCTTGCCGCTCATGACGACATGGTGAAGCTTGCTCGCGGATACCGGGAAAACGTCGAGCTTCTGCGCGGCTGGCGCAAAGCCATCGTCGGCGACGAGCTTGTCGAGCTACTGGAGGGACGCATCAGGCTCTCGCTTGATGACGGCGCCCTTGTCGTTGAGAATCTCGATGCTTCCGTCAAATGACGGCGCGGTAACAAATTACGAATATCTGTTCGATTTTTCTTGATCCGACGTCGTTCGCTGGACGATACCGGTATAATTCGCCATTGAAAGAACTTCACCGTACAGAAGGGGAAACCTCTCATGGACATGGGATATCTGGGGCTGATCGTCGTCACGCTCATCATCGGCTGCGCCGCGACCGGTTGGGTGAACCGCCAGCTCCACAAATTCCAGCGTGTGCCCATTAGCAACGGCCTTACCGGTGCTGAAGCCGCGCGTCAGATGCTTGCGTACTACGGCATCCACAACGTGCCCGTGCAGCGCGGCGGACATGGTCAGGACTTTTTTGATCCGCGCACCAACTCTGTGACTCTCTCGCCTGAAGCCTTCGATGGACGCTCCATCACGGCCACGGCCACTGCCTGCCACGAGGTGGGGCATGCCTGCCAGTACGCCGAGGGCTACGCGCCCATGAAGGTGCGCGGTTCGCTGGTTCCGGTGGTGAACCTCGCATCCAACGCATGGGTGTTCCTGCTGCTCATTGGCATCTTCATGAACATCATGGGATTCGTTACCCTCGCTATCATCATGTACGCGGCGGTGGTGTTGTTCCAGCTGGTTACGCTGCCGGTTGAGTTCAATGCTTCGGCGCGCGCGATGACTTATATGTCCACAATCGGTATTCCTGCTGACGAGCGCTCCGGTGCTGGCAGCGTTTTGCGCGCATGTGCGCTCACCTACGTTGCAGCGGCGCTCACTTCCATCCTGCAGCTTCTGTGGCTGCTGGGCCAGCGTCAGGAATAGGCGACCCTCATGGCGGGATATGCGCAAGGAACTGCCGAGGGAGGTGCTCCGGTTCCCCAGGAGGCAAAGCTCCTCACCGTTTCGCAGGCCCTCGACATCGTCAAGGGCGCACTGAAGGGCATTCGCCTTACCATCGTGGGCGAGGTGTCCGAGGTGTCTGCCAAGCGCAGCTACAAGGCGGTTTACTTCACCATCAAGGACCGCGACTCCTCGCTCAAGTGCCTGATGTGGAACGATCTGTACCGTGCCAGCGGCATGGAGCTTGAGATCGGTCAGAAGGTCGAGGTGTCCGGCTTCTTCAGCTTGTACGCCGCACGTGGAACCATGAACTTCGACGTTCGCAGGCTTTCGTTTGCAGGTGAGGGCAGGCTGCGCATGGAGGTTGCCCGTCTTGCCCGAAAGCTTGAGGCCGAAGGTCTTACCGACCCCGCACGCAAGCGTCCGCTTCCCGAGTACCCTTCCGTCATCGGCTTGGTCACTTCACCTCACAGCGATGCCGTACACGACATTTTGCGTACGTTGCGCCGTCGTTGGCCGCTTGCCCGCGTGGTGCTTGCTGGCGTTCCGGTGGAAGGTGCCGGCGCCCCTGCAGCCATGATCGAGGGTTTGCGTTGCGTGGCGGAAAGCGACGCTGAGTTTGTCCTTCTGGGGCGCGGAGGCGGATCTTACGAGAGCATGATGCCCTTCAACGACGAAGGGCTTGCGCGCGCCATTGCCGCGTGCCCCATACCTGTGGTTACCGGCATCGGGCACGAGCCGGACAATTTCATAGCCGACATCGTAGCGGACGTCAGACTCTCCACTCCGACGATGGCGGCTGCCGGTGTCGTGCCCGACCAGGCCGAGGTCGCTGAAGCGCTCGCTACGCGCGGAAAGGCTTTGCACGGCCGCATGTTGCGCGCGTTGGAGCGAAAGTCATCCGAGGTCAAACGCCTTTCCGATCGTCCTGTTCTGCGTGATGCTACGCAGCTTTTTGCGCAGGAAGCTATGGGCGTGGATCATCTTGCGGGACGCTTGGAACGTGCTTTGCCGGCAGGGCTCGAGAAGCGCCGCGATACGGTGGCCCAGTTGAGGGGTCGCATGGCGCGCGTGGCGGCGATAGGTTTCCAGCGCGAGCGATCGCTCGTTGACCGCCACCGTGCTCGTTTGACGGTGGGGCTTTCGGGTGCAACCGACCGCTTCCGTCGCGACATGGGTCTCCGTGCTGCCCGCTTGAACGACCTTTCGCCTTTGGCTGTTTTGGGCAGAGGCTACGCCATTGCCCGATCGGAAAGCGGCGACGTCGTGAAAAGCGTTTCGTCTGTTTCCTCGGGCGATAGGCTCCAAGTTCAAGTATCTGATGGCTTCATCGATGCGAAGGTGGGAGGCTCGCGCCTCGTGTCGACCGAAACCGTCGCGCTGGATGATTGATGTGTACGAACCGTTCTGAAAGGAGCGTTCCCATGAATGAAGAGAATGGCAGCATGACCCAGGCAAAGCCCATAGAAGAGCTCACGTTCCGCGAGGCACTGGCCGAGCTCGACGGTATCGTTGCGAAGCTCGAGAGCAACACGATGGAGCTTGAGGACAGCCTGGTGGGCTACGAGCGCGGCGTTGCCCTGCTCAGCTCGCTGCAGAAGCGCCTTGCCGACGCACAGCAGAAGGTTGATGTGCTGATGGGCGAGCTTGACGCCGCTCCCGACGACCAGACGCGCGACGCCACGTTGTCATAGCGCTCAAACAGCTTACACTGCATATGGCGCGTCTCGGTGAGGCGCGCACACGGCATCGAGGATAGGAGTGAAAGCATGCGTAAAGACGATTGCATCTTCTGCAAGATCGTAGCGGGTGAGATCCCTTCGAACAAGGTGTACGAAGACGAGCGCGTTCTGGCATTCGAGGATCTGAACCCCCAGATGCCCTGCCATACGCTCATCGTGCCCAAGAACCACTACGACAACATCGGTGACAACATTCCCGATGACGAGATGGGCTACTTGTTCAACACCGTAAAGAAGATCGCCGAAATCAAGGGCATCGACGAATCCGGCTACCGCGTGATCGTCAACACCGGCGATGACGCCCAGCAGTCCGTCCACCACATCCACGTCCACGTCCTCGGCGGCGCCGAAATGAACGACGGCAGTCCGGCGAAGTAGGATTGTTCCGACGGCCTGCCGGCTGTCGGAACTCCTCGTCCGCTGAGAGGGCCTGAGGCACCCCGCCTTCGTGGGATCCCGAAGACTCGCGTACCAAAGTACGCTTCGCCTTCGCGATCCCACGAATTCGGGGCGCCGCAGGCCCTCTCGGCTGTTTATGCTCTACCTGCGGTTCGATTAACCGCTTGCCGAAAGGGGGTTCTGCCACGGGGCTGCGTTTTCTGGACGACTCTAGAATGGATTAGTTAGGAAAACGTAAAGGAGGCGGATCGGTGAACGTCCTAGTCATCAACGCAGGATCATCTTCCTTGAAATACCAGCTCCTTAACGTGGAGACGCATGCGCTCCTCGCCAAGGGCATCTGCGAGCGCGTCGGCTCCGACGATGCGTTCCACAAACATGGCATCGACGACAACGAAGTTGTCATCGACGTCAAGATGGCGGACCACGACGAAGCGATGGCCCTGGTGCTCGAAGCACTTACCAGCGGCCCCGACAAGGCTATCGATTCGCTGAGCGAAATCGATGCCATCGGCCACCGCATCGTGCAAGGTGGCAAGTACTTCGACCGCTCCGTCATCATCGACGATGAGGTCATCGCCAAGATTGACGAACTTGCCGAACTTGCTCCGCTGCACAACAAGGCCGCGCTCATGGGCATCCACGCTTGTCAGAAGCACATGCCGGGCGTTCCCATGGTGGCTGTGTTCGACTCGGCGTTTTTCCAGTCGCTTCCGCCGAAGGCATACATGTACCCGTTGCCTTACGAGCTCTACGAGAAGTACGGCATCCGCAAGTACGGCGCTCATGGCACCAGCCACCGCTACATCGCTGAGCGTGCAGCGGCGTTTCTCGACGAGCCGCTGGAAGACCTGAAGATCATCACTTGCCATCTTGGCAATGGCTGCTCGATGACCGCTATCGACCACGGTGTGGCGGTGGATACGTCCATGGGTCTCACGCCGCTTGACGGTCTGATGATGGGCACGCGTTGCGGCGCTATCGACCCTGCCATTGTTCCGTTCCTGATGGAGCATGAGAACCTGGACGCCAAGCAGGTCAACGACCTCATGAACAAGAAGTCGGGCCTTCTGGGCATCTCGGGCATCAGCAACGACCTTCGCAGCGTGCGCACCGCATCTGAGGAAGGCGACGAGCGCGCTCAACTGGCATACGAGATGTACTCAAATTCCGTTAAGAAGTACATCGGCCAGTACATCGCCGTCATGGGTGGCGTCGATGTGATCGTGCTCACGGCGGGTGTTGGCGAAAATTGCGACAAGATGCGTCGACTCATCTTTGCCGGTCTGCAACCGCTTGGCATCGTGTTGGATGAAGAACGCAACCGCCAGCGCGGTGGCGAGCGCATCATCTCCACCGATGAGTCCCCGGTGATCATTGCCATCATACCCACCAACGAGGAGTACATGATCGCCCGCGACACCTACGAGCTGGTTCACAAGTAAGTGCAGCTCACACCACGAAAATAAAGAGGCCACTCGAATCGAGTGGCCTCTTTGCGTTTGCGGAAAAGGCAAGCGCTTAGCGCGCCTGCGCCTGAACGCAGGTGATGGCGATGACGCCCACGATGTCGGCGGCGCTGCAGCCGCGGGAAAGGTCGTTGACGGGTGCGGCGATGCCCTGCGTCACCGGGCCGTATGCCTCCGCCTTAGCCAGGCGCTGCACCAGCTTGTAGCCAATGTTGCCCGCATCGAGGTCGGGGAACACCAGCACGTTCGCCTTGCCGGCGACGGGGGAGTCGGGAGCCTTAGATGCGCCAACGCTGGGAACCATGGCGGCATCGGCCTGCAGTTCACCGTCAAGCGCGAGGTCAGGTGCGAGCTCCTTGGCGATGCGGGCGGCTTCAACCACCTTCGCGGCGTCATCGTTTTTCGCAGAACCGTACGTGGAATGCGAAAGCAGCGCCACCGTGGGCTCGGTGCCCATGAGCGTCTTCCACGACTGCGCAGAATTGACGGCGATGTGCGCGAGCCTTTCGGCATCGGGCTGCACTTCCAGGCCGCAGTCCGAGAAAATGAACGTTCCGTCCTGGCCGAACTCGCAGTTCGGGACAACCATAACGAAAAACGAGCTTACGAGTTTCACGCCAGGTGCGGTCTTGAGGATCTGCAGGCACGGGCGCAACACGTCGCCGGTCGCGTGGCAAGCGCCAGCGACCATGCCTTCGGCGCGGCCGGTCTTCACCAGCATCACGCCGAAGTACAGCACGTCATCCATCTTCTCCAGCGCCTGCTCAGGCGTCATGCCCTTGTGCTGGCGGATCTGGAACAGCTGGTCGGCAAGCTCTTGGCGAAGCTCGGAAGTGCGCACGTCCACGATCTGCGCTCCATCAAGCGCACGGCCGCTTTCGGCGATTGCGGCGGCGTCACCCAAAATGATGAGTTTCGCAACGCCCTCACCCAGGATTTTCTCGGCAGCTTCAAGCGTGCGGGGGTCGTCGCCTTCGGGAAGTACGATGGTCTTTACGTCCGCCTTTGCGCGGGCGATCATGGAATCCAGAAACGTGCTCATGCAACCTCCCCGTGATCAGGGGCAAAACGCGCAGTGCGCGCTCGCCATTCGAAATATCCGCCTTTTATGATAATCGCCCGGGTCATGCCCCCAACCGGTAAAATAGCTGACAGTGCAAAAATCAAGCGCATCGGGCGCGGCATCATGCTGCGCCTCTACAGCGAAAGGAGCCCCATGGGCGTTCAGTATTCCGCATTCAAAGACATCGACATCGCCGAGTTTGACGCCGTGGTCGTTGGCGCCGGTTTTGCGGGTGCCGTTACCGCGCGCGAGCTCGCCGAGCGCGGGGGCAAGAAGGTTCTCGTCATCGAGAAGCGCAGCCAGATCGGCGGCAACATGTACGACGAGCTGGACGATGCCGGCATCCTGGTGCATCGTTATGGTCCGCACATCTTCCACACCAACGACAAGCGCGCATTCGACTACGTCCGCCGCTTCACCGAGTGGCGCGACTACCAGCACGAGGTGCTGGCCGATTGGTACGGCACCTACATGCCCGTGCCGTTCAATAAGAACTCGATGGAAATCGCGTTCGGCGAGGAAAAGGCCGCGCATCTGATCGACAAGCTTATTCAGACGTTTGGCGACGAGCGCAAAGTGCCCATCATCGAGCTGCGCGAGCAGGACGACCCCGAGCTCGCCGAGATCGCTGATTTCGTCTACAAGAACGTCTTCCTCTACTACACCCAGAAGCAGTGGGGCCTCACGCCCGAGGAAGTTGACCCGTCGGTCACCGCGCGCGTGCCCGTGTTCATTTCGCGCGACAACCGTTATTTCCAGGACGCCTACCAGGGCATGCCGCTCCACGGCTACACGCCGCTGTTCGAGAACATGCTCTCCCACGAGAATATCGTCGTTTGCTTGGAGACCGAGGCTGAAAGTGTGTTTGACCTTGAGTTCGCCAACGGCAGCGAGGATTCCCCTCTGACCGGCATCTCCATCAAGGACCAGCGTTTCGACGGTCCTATCGTCTACACCGGTCCGCTTGACGAGCTTTTCCTTTCGCGCTTCGGACGCCTTCCGTACCGCTCTCTCGACTTCAAGTACGAGACGCATGACGCCAAGCATGTTCTGCCCTGCGGCACCGTCAACTTCACGGTCACCGAGGACTACACGCGCATCACGGAGTTCACCTACCTCACGGGCCAGGAGTCTGACAAGACCACCATCATGAAGGAGTACAGCCACTCCTACGATGACCCCTCTACGCAGATCCCGTACTACGCGATCATTTCGGCGGAGAACACGGCGCATTACAACCGCTACCTCGCGCTGACCGAGCAGCTGCCTAACTTCTACCCGCTGGGCCGTTTGGCGGAATATCGTTACTACAACATGGACGTCATCATCGGCCGCGCCCTGGAGCTCTCCGACAAGCTGGTGGGCGAAGCCCAGTAACGCTCTTCGTGCTTTAGCCGGAAAGGATCGTCAGCCATGAAGACCATCACGTTCGCGGTACCGTGCTACAACTCCGCGGAGTACATGGACAAATGCATCGAGTCGCTGCTTGCCTGCGACGATGGCCGCAACGACATCCAGATCGTCATTGTGGATGACGGCTCAACCAAAGACGATACGCCTGCCAAGGCGGATGCGTGGCAGGCGGAGTATCCCGAGACCATCCTGGCGGTGCACCAGCCCAACGGCGGGCACGGCCAGGCGGTCAACACCGGCCTCAAGAACGCCGAGGGCCGCTACTTCAAGGTGGTCGACTCCGACGACTGGTTGGATCCCGACGCCATGCGCGACGTGATGCGCTATCTGCGCCGCCAGTGCGAACTGCGCGATGCGACCGACCTCGTCATCGCCAACTACGTGTACGAGAAGGTTCACGAAGGCACGCGCACGGTCATCCGCTACAAGAACGTCTTTCCTGTTGAAGAGGAATTCACCTGGGAAGATGTAGGCCGCTTCAATCCCAGCCAGTACTTGTTGATGCACTCGGTCATCTACCGCACCGAGCTTCTGCGCGACATGGGGCTGGAGCTTCCGCAACATACCTTCTATGTGGACAACATTTTCGTGTACGTGCCGCTGCCGCATGTGAAGTCCATCTACTATCTGGACGTCGATATGTACCGCTACTTCATTGGCCGCGAGGACCAAAGCGTCAACGAAAGCGTCATGATGGGCCGCATCGACCAGCAGCTCAAGGTCACGCGCATCATGATCGACGCTGTTGAGCTGCCGGACTCCGTCGAAGAAAAGCGGCTCGAGCGCTACATGGAAAACTATCTTTCCATGATGATGTGCATCTGCTCGATTTTCCTGCGCATGATCAACACCCCGGAAGCCGAAGAGAAGCGCGACGCCATCTGGGCGTACCTCAAAGAGCACAACCCCGGTGTCTACAGTCGCGTGAAGAACAGCGTGCTGAACCTGGCGACCAACATCCCCACCGAGGTCGGCCGCCGCATCGGCATCACCGGCTACCACGTGGCGCAAAAGATTTTCAAATTCAACTAACCGTGCGGGATGAGAAAAAGGGACAGTCACTTTTTCTCATCCCTAGAAGTTAAGTAATTGCTGACTAAAGGCGCGTTTCAGAGGAAACGCGCCTTTGCTTTTTCGCGGGTTGGGGTATACTGCTTCGCGTCTGTTCGGTAACCCGACTTCCCGATTTGAAGGGGGAGCGGATATACGCGAAGGAGCTCATATGAACCTGCCCAAGGGGCAGCTGACGACTCGTGGCATCGCCATCGGGTGCATTGGCTGCGTCATCATCACGGCTGCGTCAGCCTACACGGCGCTGAAGATGGGCGCGCTGCCGTGGCCCATCGTTTTTGCGGCGATCATCGCCCTCTTCTTTCTGAAAGCCCTGAACAAAGGGCATGCCGATCTCAACGAGGCCAACGTAACCCATACCGTCATGTCGGCGGGCTCAATGGTTGCCGGCGGCCTTGCGTTCACTATTCCGGGCGCCTGGATGCTCGGATACGCTGATCAAACTTCTTGGCCGCAGCTGTTTGCGGTCGCGCTGGGCGGCACCATCCTCGGCTCAATCTGCACGGTGCTTTTGCGCCGTCGTTTCATCGAAGACGAGCCGTTGGAGTTTCCCATCGGCCAAGCGGCAGCGCAGACTCTTGTCGCCGGCGAAGCGGGTGGATCCACGGGGCGTAAGCTTTTCGGCGCGCTTGGGCTTGCAGGCGTCTACACCTGGCTGAGGGACGGCATCGGCGCGCTGCCTGCAGTGTTCTTCCAGGGTGTGAGCATTCCTGGCGTTTCGTTTGGCCTGTACAACTCGCCGCTGATGATGTCGATGGGCTTTCTGGTGGGAACCTCGTCGGTGGTTGTCTGGTTCCTTGGCGCGCTGCTGGGCAGCTTCGGCATCATCGTGGGTGGTACCGCGCTTGGCTTGTGGGACACCGCCACGGGCCAAGGGATAACCTCCAGCTTGGGCATGGGTGCCATGATGGGCTGTGGCCTGGCTGTCGTCGTGAAAATGATCGCGGGCAAGGTTCTTTATGCTGTGCGTGCGAACAGGAGCAACGCCAAGGGCGTTGCTCCCGCTTCGTCGCGTGCTGTGGAGGACTCTGATGCGGCTTCTCCTTCACGCAAGCGGCGCGCACGACTTACAGCGGGGCTCATCGCTCTTGGCGCTGCTGCCGTTGCCCTTGTCCTGTGCGTCGTGCTCCAGCTTTCACCGCTGGTGAGCATCGTCGTTGTCGCGCTGTCGTTCGTCACGTGCGCAATGGCGGCGCAAAGCTGCGGTCAGACGGGTATCGACCCCATGGAGATATTCGGCTTGATCGTTTTGCTGCTCGTGGCAGCGTTTTCGGATTCCACGCAGGTCCAGCTCTTCTACGTTGCCGGTGTCATCGCTGTAGCGTGCGGCCTTGCGGGCGATGTGATGTACGACTTCAAGGCGGGTCACATTCTGGGAACCGACTGGCGCTGCCAGTGGTTCGGCCAAGCCATCGGAAGCGTTTTGGGCGCGGTTGTCTCGGTCGCCGTCATGATGGTGCTGCTGTCTGCCTACGGAGCCGATGCGTTCGGCCCTCAGGGAAGCTTCGTTGCCGCTCAAGCGTCGGTAGTGGCGACGATGGTGTCGGGCATCCCATCGCTTCCGGCGTTCCTTGTTGGTCTTGCGATCGGCGCGCTCCTTTACTTCGTGAAAGCTCCTGCCATGATGCTCGGTCTGGGCATCTATCTGCCGTTCTACATGTCGGCAGCGGCCTTCTTTGGCGCGATGTTGAAGCTTGCCTACGATAAAATCTGCGAGAGGCGCCGTGCTGGCGCACCGGAGGCTGAACGTGAGAAGATGCGCTTGCGCCACGAGCAGACCAGTTTGGTGGTCGCCAGCGGCTTGATCGGCGGAGAATCGGTTCTGGGCGTGCTCATCGCGCTGTTCGCAATCACGTCAGGCATGTTCGTTGGCTAGAGCCGCTCTAAACGTTAGAAGGTCGAGGGAAGCCATGAAGGAACGAAATGGATCGCAGATGATCGTCGCGGTGGATGTGGGGAACACCGAAACGTCGCTGGGCGTGTTTTCTGAAGGCGCGCTGGTTGCTACGTGGACCATCACCACGGCGGGCTCCATGACCGCCGATGAGGCGTTTGCCGCACTCTCCAACGCCCTTGACTACATGGAGGGGAAGGCTGCTGCTGAAACCGCGTCTTTCGCCATCGGCGACGCCGTGCTGTCTTCCGTCGTGCCGCACCTGACTGCCGCATGGGAAGCCGCCCTGCGTGCGCTTACGGGCAGAAGGCCCCTTACCGTGGGTCCAGGCGTGAAGACGGGCATTCGCATGCGCTACCGCGATCCTGCCGAGGTGGGCGCCGACCGCATGGCCGACCTTGCCGCAGCGCTGGCGAAATACGAACCGCCTTTGATCATCGTCGATTTGGGAACGACCACCAATTTCGAAGTGATCGACGGGGAAGGGGTGTTCCTTGGCGGCATCATCGCGCCGGGTATGGCGCTAGGGGCGCGATCGCTTGCGCGCGAGGCGGCGAAGCTGCCCGTCATCGAGGTTGCGGCACCCAAATCCGTCATTGGTACCTGCACGCGTGAGGCGGTTCAGTCAGGCGTTGTGCTGGGCGAGATCGCCCGCATCGATGGCCTCATCGACATGATCGAGCGCGAAACCGGCGAGGATTGCTCCGTGGTTGTCACGGGTTCCGACGCGCGTGCGATAGCATCCCTTTTGCAGCACGACGCGACGCCTGACGAGACGTTGACGTTGCGGGGCCTTGCCCGGCTTCATGTGATGAACCGGAAGTAGGGAAAACGAAGGGAGCGCCCTCTAAGGAGCGCGCCCTTCAAGTTTTGCAGCTGTTTGCTAGTCGCGATACTTCGACACGTTCATCGCGCGCATGGCGTTGAGGATAGCGAGCACCGCCACGCCCACATCGCCGAACACGGCCAGCCACATGTTGGCAATGCCCACTGCCGCCAAGATCAGGATGGCAATCTTGACTCCCAGTGCGAACACGATGTTCTGCCAAACTATGCGCATGGTGTGCCGCGCGATGAGTATCGCCTTCGAAATGTTCGACGGCTTGTCGTCCATCAGCACGATGTCGGCGGCTTCGATGGCGGCATCTGATCCCATCGCTCCCATGGCGATGCCCACATCGGCGCGCGTGAGCACTGGCGCGTCGTTGATGCCATCGCCCACGAAGGCAAGCTTTCCGTCTTCGGCCTGCTTTGCGAGCAGTTCTTCGACGGCAGACACCTTGTCCTGGGGGAGCAGCTGGGCGCGAACATCGTCCATTCCGAGATCCTTGCCAACCGCTTTCGCAACATCGAGTCGATCACCCGTCAGCATGACGCATTGCTTCACGCCGGCGTCGTGCAGCTGAGAAATCGTGCGCTTGGCGTCGGGCTTCACGATGTCGGCGATGACGATGTGGCCGGCGTATTCGCCGTCCACGCACACATGCAGCACCGTGCCGGTGACGTCGCAATCCTGCCACGCTGCGCCATGCTGAGCCATAAGCTTGTCGTTGCCCACCAGCACGACGCGTTCGTTCACAACAGCGCGCACGCCATGTCCGGATTGCTCCTGCGCATCAAGAACGCGTTTCGGGTCGATCTCTCCCTTGTAGGCCTCGCGCAGCGAAACTGCGATGGGATGGTTGGAAAACGCCTCGGCGTGCGCCGCGTGGGACAGCAGCCACTGCGGATCGATGCCGGTTTCCGGATGAATGGCCACGACATCGAAGGTTCCGCTGGTGAGCGTTCCCGTCTTGTCGAACACGACGGTGTCAACCTTTGAGAGCAGCTCCAGGTAGTTCGAGCCCTTTACCAAGATTCCCAACTTCGAAGCGCCGCCTATTCCCCCGAAGAACGACAGCGGCACGCTGATGACTAGGGCGCACGGGCACGACACGACAAGGAACGTCAAGCCGCGCAGCACCCAGTCGCTCCACGTACCCATGCCGGCAAGAGGCGGCACCACGGCAATGAGAAGCGCAGCGCCGGTGACGATGGGCGTGTAGTAACGCGCGAAGCGGGTGATGAAGTTCTCGGTGCGGGCTTTCTTTTCAGCGGCGTTCTCCACAAGCTCCAAGATGCGCGCTACCGTCGATTCGCCATAGGGTTTGGAGGTTTTTACGCGGATAACGCCGGAGAGGTTCACGCAGCCTGAGATAACATCAGAGCCTGGCTCGACGTCGCGCGGGATGCTTTCGCCCGTGAGAGCGGCGGTGTCAAGCTGCGACGCGCCTTCAATGATCGTGCCGTCCAGAGGGATGCGCTCGCCGGGCTTCACAACGATGATGCTGCCGACGGGTACCTCGTCGGGGTCGACTTCCTCGAGCACGCCGTCGCGTTCGATGGTGGCGAACTCAGGAGCAATGTCCATCATGTCAGAGATGGATTTGCGGCTCTTGCCGACGGCATAGCTTTGGAACAGCTCTCCCACCTGGTAGAACAGCATGACAGCAGCGCCTTCGGCCATGTGCGGGTCGGAGTCGGGGAACAGCACCATCGCAAACGCACCGATGGTGGCGATGGACATGAGGAAGTTCTCGTCGAACACCTGCCCGCGCCCGATATTTCGGGCTGCTTCCCACAGCACGTCATAACCTGCGATGAGGTAGGGGATAAGGAACAGCGCGAACTCTGCCCACACGGCTGCTTGGCGGCTGCCGAGCCATTCCTCAAGGGGAGCGAAGTGCGTGAAGATCATCACGCCGACAAACAGGACCAACGCAACGACAATGCGCGCAAGCCACTTCTTTTGCTTGGGTGACATGGTTGGATTTCCCGTCGTCTAGCGGAGTATGACGCAATCGGGTTCGTATTTCGCGCAGATGCGCTGCGCCTCGTCGACGATGTCGTTGAAGCGAGAATCGTCGGCAACAAGCGTGAGCTTTTGGGTCATGAAGCTGACGGTGGCTTTGTCGACGCCGTCGATCTTGGCGATGGCGTCTTCCATCTTCGCCGCGCAGTTGGCACAGTCGAGATCTTGCAGTTTGAACGATTTGCGCATGGTTGAGTCCTTTCATAGAGGTTCGGATAGTGTGAACCTGACGCTCGAGGCGCCAGCATGGTTCCGTTTGGTTATTCGCAAATGTGCGTCATGCCTTGTGCGAGCACGGTGTACACGTGGTCGTCGGAAAGCGAGTAGATGACGTTCTTGCCGTCGCGCTGGAACTTCACCAGGCGTGCCTGCTTCAACGTACGAAGCTGATGCGAGACGGCGCTTTGCGAGGCACCGATGATCTCAGCGAGGTCGGCGACACACAGGTCTTGCTCCATCAGCGCGTAGAGAATCTTGATGCGTGTCGTGTCGCCGAACACCTTAAACAGGTCGGCAAGCTCGTAGAGCAGCTCCTCGTCGGGCATGCCCTCAGGGGCAATGCCATCAGCATCGCAGGAGACGAGGCTTCGAGAGTCGCGGGCTTCTTTGGTTTCATGTGTTTCGCTCATCGAACAAACCTCTCAACATATGAGCAACCGTTCATAAGTATAGAAAGAGCGCATGAAGTGTCAAGTGGGGAAGGCGGGAAGATGTCGAACGAATCGGGACAGCTTGTTCGATAGCGATTGAAATAAAAAAGGAGCCGATTGGCTCCTTCGAATTTTGATGGCGGGATGTACGAGACTTGAACTCGCGACCTCCGGCGTGACAGGCCGGCGCTCTAACCAACTGAGCTAACACCCCGTGGTGTTTCGCTGCTCTCTCAAGCAGCGACGGTTATATTACCGGAACCCCAAAACCCGCGCAACCCCCAATTTCGAATTTTTTTGGAGTGATTGCATTTCAAATAGTTGACGATCGTCCACCTCGTCTTTCCACGAAACCGATTTGACTATACTTGTGCATGAAACATCAAAGGGGGATTCCACGTGCGCATCATTTCGTATTTGCGGCACTCTTTGGGTGCTGTTGCCATTATCATTGTGCTGCTTGTCGTCCAGGCGGCTGCCGACCTTTCGCTTCCGCATTTCACATCCAACATCGTTGATATTGGCATCCAGCAATCGGGCATCGAACATGCTGCGACCGATGCAATGAGCACTGAAACGTTCGACGCCCTCTGCGCGCTGTCTTCAACCGAAGACGAAGCGGCGCTGCGGGAAGCGTATGCGAAGGGCGAAGACGGTCTGTACTACCTGAGCGATTCGGCGCGCAGCAACATGGATGCGCTCGACGCGATTGTTGAATTTCCGCTCGTGGCCGTGCATTATGCGCAGCAGATGGGCTTCGACATCCATCAGCTTCTTGCGGCTTACGACGCTGGTTCGATCACGAAAGAGCAGATCCAAACCCAGCTTGACCAGTTCCGCCAGCAGATGGACGAGGGGAGCGAAGCTCTTCTTTCCCAACAGGCCATCGAAGCGGCGAAGGCCGAATACCAGTCCATTGGATACGACACTGCTGCCATGCAGATGGGGTACTTGCTTCGCGTAGGCGCGCTCATGCTGGGGCTTACTGCGGTTGGCATGCTGGCTGCAGTCGGCGTGGGCTTTATGGCTTCCCGCACGGCCGCCGGCGTCGGTAGGTCGTTGCGCCAGCGTTTGTTCGAGCGCGTTGTCGCATTCTCCGACCGAGAAGTGCAAAGCTTCTCTGCAGCATCCCTTATCACACGCGGGACGAACGACATCCAGCAGATCCAAATGGTCACGGTCATGCTTCTGCGCATGGTGCTCTACGCGCCCATTCTAGCCATCGGTGGCATCCTCATGGTGTCTACCACCAATGCTTCCATGAGCTGGATCATCGTGCTTGCGGTGGTGTGCCTGTTCACCGTCGTAGGCTTTCTGATGTTCTTCGCCATGCCGAAGTTCCGCATCATGCAGAAGCTCATCGACCGGGTGAACCTGGTGGCGCGCGAGATGCTCACGGGCTTGCCGGTCATCCGCGCATTCGACCGCCAAGAGTTCGAGCAGAAGCGTTTTGACGACGCCAGCGGCATGCTTTACCGCACGCAACTGTTCACCAATCGCGTCATGACGTTCATGCAACCTTCGATGATGCTCATCATGAACGGCGTGAGTGTGCTGATCATCTGGGTGGGCGCCTCGTATATCGACACGGGCGTCATCCAAACCGGCGACATGATCGCGTTCATCTCGTACTCGATGACCATCATCGCATCGTTCTTGATCATCGGGATGATTTCCATCATGCTGCCGCGCGCCGACGTTGCTGCGCAGCGCGTGAACGAGGTCCTTTCTACCCAGCTCAGCATCAAGGATCCGGAACATCCGCGCGACGCCGAGCTTCCCGAAACGGGCGGCGCGCGTATCGAGTTCCGCGACGTCGCGTTCGGCTATGCCGACGAAGACGGTGACGGCGCGCTCGAACCGGTTTTGCAGCACGTAAGCTTCACCGCCGAGCCGGGCACAGTGCTTGCGGTGGTGGGTTCCACCGGGTCGGGAAAATCAACCGTCGTCAAGCTGATCGAGCGCTTCTACGACGTCACCGAGGGCGCGGTGCTCATCGACGGCGTCGACGTGCGCGAGCTCTCGCAAGAGAAGCTGCGAAGCACGGTGGGCTACGTGCCGCAGAAGGCGTTTCTGTTCTCCGGCTCCTTCGATTCGAACATCGCGTATGCAGACGCGGGCATGCCTGACGAACGCGTGAGGGATGCTGCCGCCATCGCGCAATCCACCGAGTTCATCGAAGCGAAGCCCGAGGGGTTTGAAAGCGGGGTCTCGCAAGGCGGCACGAACGTATCGGGCGGCCAGCGCCAGCGCCTGTGCATCGCACTTGACATCGCGGCCTCGTCGTGTTCACTTGTGTTCGACGACAGCTTCTCGGCTCTCGACTACAAGACCGATTCGAACTTGCGTCGCGCGCTTCGCGAGAATCTGGGCGACCGCACGCTTGTCATCGTCGCGCAACGCATCTCCACCATCATGGACGCCGACCAGATTGTCGTTTTGGAAGAGGGCCGCATGGTGGGCCTTGGCACCCATGCTCAGCTGATGGAGACCTGCGAGGAATACCGGGAGATCGCGTATTCGCAGCTCTCGGAAGAGGAGCTGAAAGGGGGTGATGCCGCATGAGCGGACTGGAGAAGATGAGGGCGGCAGGCGAGCGCGCCCAGCGCAACCGCGCCGAACGGGCAACGGCCTCTGCGCCTGAAACCGCAGCTGCGGCCAACTACGCCCCCTTCGGAGCCGCCGGCACCACCCCTGAAGAGCGCGCCGCGCGCCGCGAGGCGTCTGCTTTCGCCATGGAGCAGATCGCCGCTTCCGAAAAGGGCGCTCAGCCGCGTCATCGTCGCGGGCCGGGCGGCGGCCATGGACATGGCCCCGGCCGCATGATGCCCGGAGCCAAAGCGAAGGACTTCAAGGGTACGATGAAGCGGATGATCCGCTTCATGAGCCGGTTCAAAGTCGCACTGGTTATCGTGTTCCTTTTCGCCATCGGATCCACCGTGTTCAACATCGTGGGCCCGAAGGTGCTCTCGCAAGCTACAACCGAGCTGTTCAACGGCATCGCCGCCAAAATCGCAGGCACGGGTGGTATCAACTACGACGCGGTGGCGGGCATCTTGATTGCGACGCTCGCGCTGTATTTGGTAAGCGCGGCGTGCTCATTCGTGCAAGGCTGGATGATGTCGTCGGTGTCCCAGCGCACCTGCTACCAGATGCGCCGCGACATCGCCGAGAAGATCGACCGCATGCCCATGGGCTACTTCGAGCGCACCTCGGTGGGCGACGCGCTCTCGCGCATCACCAACGACATCGACACTCTGGGGCAAAGCTTCAACCAGGGCGTCACGCAGCTCATCACCAGCATCACGATGATCGTCGGCGTGCTCATCATGATGGTCTCCATCAATTGGGTCATGGCGCTGGTCACGCTGTTCATCATTCCCGTGGCCGCCGTTTTGGTACGCGTGATCGTCTCGCGCTCGCAGCGCTACTTCCGCCAGCAGCAGGAATCGTTGGGCCTGATAAACGGCCAGGTTGAGGAAACGTTCTCGGGCCATTCGGTGGTCAAGGCGTTCTGCCAGGAAAAGCGCATCGTCGGCCAATTCGCCAAGACCAACGGGCGCCTGTACGAAAGCGCGTGGAAGTCGCAGTTCCTTTCCGGCCTCATGCAGCCCACGATGAACTTCGTGAGCAACGCCGGTTACGTTGCCGTGGCCATCCTGGGCAGTTTCTTCGCCGTGCAGGGCATCATCACGGTTGGCGACATCCAGGCGTTCATCCAGTACGTGAAGAACTTCACCCAGCCCATCACGCAGCTTGCGCAGGTGTCAAACATTCTGCAGCAGATGGCTGCTTCGGCCGAGCGCGTGTTCGAGTTTTTGGATGCGCCTGAGATCGATGCTGCGGAAGCCGTCGTCAAGGCTGCGGATGTGTCGTGCTACGTCGAGTTCGACCATGTGTCGTTCGGGTATGAAGAGGGCAAAACCATCATCGGCGACTTCTCTGCCAAGGTGCGCGAGGGCCAAACGGTCGCGCTCGTGGGCCCCACGGGTGCGGGCAAGACCACCATGGTCAAGCTGCTCATGCGCTTCTACGACGTAGACGGCGGCGCCATACGCATCGGCGGACACGACATCCGCGATTTCGACCGCAACGACCTGCGCGGCATGTTCGCCATGGTCTTGCAAGACACGTGGCTGTTCAAGGGAACCGTTCGGGAGAACATCCGCTACGGCAAGTTGGATGCCACCGACGAAGAGGTCGAGGCAGCCGCGAAGGCGGCGTTCGCGCATCACTTCATCAGCACGCTGCCGCACGGCTACGACACCGAGATCAACGAGGACGCCAGCAACATCAGCCAGGGTCAGCGTCAGCTGCTCACCATCGCGCGTGCCATTTTGGCCGACCGCCGTATGCTCATCTTGGACGAGGCAACCTCAAGCGTGGACACGCGCACCGAGGAGCGCATCCAAGCTGCCATGGACAACCTGATGGCGGGCCGCACGTCGTTTGTCATCGCGCACCGTCTGTCCACCATCCGCAACGCCGACCTCATCTTGGTCATCCGCGATGGCGACATCGTTGAGCAGGGCACTCATGACGAGCTTCTGGATGCGGGTGGCTTCTACGCCGATCTGTACGCGAGCCAGTTTGCCAAAGACGTGCAGGTGGAGGAAGACGATGCGGTGGAAGAGGCGGGGGAGACCTTCGGCTCTGGCGGCAACCGGGCGATGACGGTATAATCTGTCCGTTCTGATCCCGCCCGGCTAGGAGGCCCATTCTACATGCTCGAAGAACGCGACATTACGCAACCTGCGCCCGATGGCGAAAAGGTGCAGCTGGCCGTGTTCGATTTCGACGGCACCTGCATCGACGGCAACTCGCCGGTGATGCTCGTAAAGCACCTTGCGCTCAAGCGCATGCTGGGCAAGCGCGTCACCTTGCGCATCGGACTGTGGGGCCTGCGATACAAGCTGCGCCTTCCGCAGAACGAAAGCTGGGTGCGTGGCATGGTGTTTTCCGCCTTCGAGGGCAAACCGGTCGAGAAGGTGGATGCGTTTCTGGCCAAATTCTACGAAGACGTTGTCGCCTCCCGCTGGCGCGATGAAGCTACGGCTGCTATGCAGCGCCACGTCGACGAGGGCATGGCGGTTGTGATCGTGTCGGCAACGTTCGAGCCCATCGTTTTGCGCGCCATGCAGGATCATCCGTTCCAGTACCAGGTGTCTACCCGCATGAAGGCTGCCGCAGATGGCACCTACACGCGCGAGGTGGAGGGCCTTCCCGTCGAAGGCGACGAGAAGCTGGTCGCCGTCACGCGCTTTGCCAACGCGCGTTTTGGCGAGGGCAAATGGGAGCTTGCGCACGCCTACGGCGATCACCATTCCGACCGCACCATTTTGAAGGCCGCGAAGACGGCCCATGCGGTCGACCCCGACCGTCCGCTCACGCGCACGGCGCGCAGCCTTGGCTGGGAGATTTTGGACTGGTAATTCGCACTGCGTAGTGTGCATTTTTCTCGCACGGGCTGCCTGCATGCGCATGCGTGCGATAAAATGTTATCTGAAACAAGACAATTAACGGAAGGCGCCGCACGTCGGCGCCTTGCACGTACATGATGATCGCAAGGGAGGTGGGCTCATGTACGAAGACAAAGATGCCAGCAGCTCACCAAGCCAGAACAACGAATTTGATTCTACTTGTAGTGGCCTTCTGCGTCGCGCCGTTCAGGCTTGCGCCGCGGGCGATGAAGAGCTGGGTTTGCACCTGTATTTGGCGGCATACGAAAAGGCTGTCACGGTCGATGGGCCTTTGGATCCTGACGCTGCCTTCGCTCTGCGCAAGGCATGGATGCTTGCCATCAAGCACAAGGAGCGCTCGCTTGCCGAGCACATCTTCGAGAAGATGGAGCCGATGCTCGAGCCCAACGAGCTTGCCGTGTGCGCGAGCCAGCTGCAGAACCTGGCTTTGGAGAAACTGGAGGAGTTCGGGCTTTCGCGCGAAGACCTCGAGGAAATGACTGATCTGATCTCCCAGGACTTCCTGAAGCTGCCTGGCTCAATGCGCGTTGAGCATATGACGCTGCCCTCCGGTCGCAATGCGACCATTCGCCACGAAGCCGTGAAGCTGCCCGTGCGCCGTGAAGAGCCTGATCAGGATACGAAGGAAGCGGAGCATGGGGAAGGGGAGGCCGCTGTGTCTAATGCCCAGGCTGCCGACGCGTCCGCTTCTGAAGAAGTTTCTGACACCGCCGAAGCGGCCACGCCCGAAGCACCCGCGCTGACGACCGACGAGGCTCCTTCCGTCGAAGGGGAAGCGGCACCATCGCCTGAGCCGAAACCGCTTTCAGCTGTTTCCGCATTCCTGCCGGAAGACGACAATCCCGACGCCGACGCCGACGCCCACGCCGTTTTGTCGTCGCTCGAAAACCTTACCTATCATGATCTTCCCGGCTACGACCGCACGGTGCAGACCATGCGCGATTTCGGAATCGGGATGCAGGACGACCCGCAGTTCCAGCTGCTCGTGACCATGCTCAACGAACGCCACGGCCTCGAACGCATGCCTGCGGCCGATTCGTTCCTTTTCCGCGCGCCGGCACGCGAGGACTCGCATCGCTTCATGGTGGCCACCATGGGCGAATTGGGCCTCCCCGCCATTCGCATGCATATGGAAGAGAACCTCCAGGGCACGCCGGTCCTTTGCGTCATGGCGCAGGCCGACAACCATCCGCGCCTTAACGCTGCGCGCAACTCTTTCGAGGGGCCGGGCGTTTTGATGCTTGAGGACCTGGACCTTTGGGAAGCTCCCACGGTCGATTCCGATGACGAGTTCGGCGCGTTCCTCTACGCAAGCCTTTCCCGCGGCGCGCGCGAGGCCATGAACCTCATTCGCTCTGCTGTCGAGAACCCTGATGTCTACGTGTTGGCGTCCGCTTCCAACATCAGCAACGTTGACGGGTTCTTCTTCGATCTGCTCGAGCCGCTTACGGTCATCGACATCGACGACCCCGATGCGTCCGAGCGCCGCGACATTTGGATCCGCCTGATGGCCGAGCATCCGTCGCTTCGAGGCGGCAACCTGGTTGACCTGGTTGACCTTTCCGCCGGCATGCCGCGCTACGACATTTACATGGCCGCGCGCGAAGCCATCGAGGAAGCTTACAAGCTGTCTCTCATGCAACGCGTTTACGTTCCCGTCACCGCCGCCAACCTTTTCGAGAAGCTCGCCGCATACCAGCCGCTGGATTCCAAGGAATACCGGGCGCTCGAAGACGCCGTTGTGCGCGAGTTCGGCAAGAGCCTCGAGGGCGGTACCGACGATATTCTGAAAGGGTAGACTCATATGGATGTGACGCGTCGTTGCGACTACGCTTGCCGCATTCTGCAGGCCGCCTACAAAAACGGCGAATTGTACATGTCGGTGTCTGACATCGCCGATCAAGAGGGCATTCCGTACGCGTTTGCCCGCAGCATCCAGCACGACCTGGTGAAAAGCGGCCTTATCAAGACAGTCCGCGGCGCCCATGGCGGCTTGGTGCTCGACTGCGACCCGACGAAAACAACGATGTTGGACCTTTTGGAGGCAATCCAGGGCCCGGTGAGCGTTGCTGCCTGCGTGGTTGATCCCACCTGCTGCGGACGCCAGCCGCGTTGCAGCTACAACAAGGTGTGGCAAGGCGCCGACAGCCTGCTGAACGCGTATTTCTCTTCGATCACGCTTGAGGATTTGTTCACGCAGGGCAAGGACCATCCTGCCGTGTCGGCAGCCATGGATTGCGAGCGCATTCCCGGCAACCCGGTTGGCTGCGCACAGACGGCAAGCGAATAGGTTTCGCTGTTCACCGTGCAAACATCGAAGCACAGCGGGAAGGGAAGGCCCGAGGCATCCGTTTGGCCTGATGGCGGGCAATCCTTAGCCGAGTTCTCTCAACGAGTGAAGCGCGAAGGTGCGCTTTATTACCGCGATCTTCCGTGGCGCGGCATCCACGACCCGTATGCCGTGCTGGTTTCCGAGGTTATGCTTCAGCAGACGCAGGTCAAGCGTGTGCTGGGCTATTGGCCGCGCTTCCTGAAGGCGTTTCCCACTATCGATGCGCTTGCTGCAGCGAGCACTTCTGATGTGCTCGAGTTGTGGCAGGGCTTGGGGTACAACCGCCGCGCGCTTTTGTTGAAGCGCTGCGCCGACGAGTGCGCCGCCACACATGCGGGCGTTCTTCCCAGCACCGCCGATGAGCTCGTGAAGCTGCCCGGCATCGGGCCGGCAACCGCGGCTGGCGTTGTGGCGTTCGCTTTCGACAAGCCCTCCCTCTACCTGGAAACGAACGTCCGCACGGTGTTCCTCCATGAGCTGTTTCCGGGGCGCGAGGGCGTGAAGGATTCTGAGATAGCGCCGTTGGTGGAGTTGTCTTGTCCGCAGAAGGACGTGCGTGCGTGGTATTATGCGCTGCTCGACTACGGTGCGCATTTGAAGGCAACGATGCCGAATCCATCGCGACGCAGTGCCCATCACGCGCGGCAGAGCGAATTCGAGGGCTCGCGCCGTCAGAAGCGTGCGGAGCTCGTTCGCATCGTGCTTGCAGCTGGCGCAGAGGGCGTTTCGGTGAAGCAGGCGCTGCGAGCGCTTGACCAAGTGGAAAAGGGGGGAGGCAGGGAAGCAGTCGACCCTGGAGAGGCTTCCTCGATTGTCAACGACTTGCTAGCTGAGGGGTTTTTCCGCCAGGTTGGAGACGTGCTCGTTCCATAGCCGGGACGTGCTCAGGCTGATTCGAGAAGACGAGAGGGGTGTGCATGGGCATCGTCGAGCTCGCGCTCATTGGCGTGGGCCTTTCGATGGACGCGTTCGCGGTTTCCATCTGCAAAGGCCTGGGAATGAAACGTCTGCGCATGGACCAAGCGCTGCTTATCGCGTTGTTTTTCGGCGGGTTTCAAGCCCTCATGCCCCTTCTGGGCTGGTTTCTGGGGTCAGGGTTCCAGTCGTTCATCGAACCGGTCGACCATTGGATCGCCTTCGCTCTGCTTGCTTTCATCGGTGCGAAGATGCTTTGGGATGCCTTCCATGACGAAGAAGAAGATGCCGTAGCCGAGAATGCGCGTTTGGATTTGAAAGAACTGGTCATGTTCGCCATCGCCACCAGCATCGACGCGCTAGCGGTAGGCATCAGCTTCGCGTTTCTGCAGGTTGACATCGTGCCGGCCGTAGCGCTCATCGGCATCATTACGTTCGCGCTCTCGCTTGTGGGCGTTGCCGTGGGCCACGTGTTCGGATCGCGCTTCGAGAAACCCGCCACCATCATCGGCGGCATCGTCCTCATCGCCATCGGCCTGAAGATCCTCCTAGAGCACCTCGGACTGCTCGCGTGACAGGGCGTGACAGGGGACGGTCCTGCTGTCACATTTGAATAATGTGACAGCAGGACCGTCCCCTGTCACGCCCGACGGGCAGCTGCGGCTAAAGCACAGGGTAGCTGCCGAGCACTTTCACTTCACGCAGTTTCAGTCGCAGGCAGTTCAAAGCGGTCTGCACTGCAAGGTCGTTGACCGACTGCTCGAACTCGATGAAAAACATGTAGTCGCCAAGCGATTGTTTGGTGGGGCGCGACTGGATGAGCGAAAGGTTGATGCCCGCGTAGGCGAACTCCGAAAGGATCATGTTCAGCGTGCCAGCGCGGTCCTCGCGCAAAAACAGCGCGACAGAAGTCTTGTAGCGGTCGCCCGTGAACACCGGCTCGTGCCCCTGGCGCCCAATGAGCGCGAAGAGGGTCTGGTTGCCGAAATGGTCTTCGATCTCGCGTTCGCGGACCACCGCGCCGTGCGTTTGCGCCGCAAGCTCGTTTGCGATGCCGGCCACGTGGATATCGGCGGCGGCCATGCGCGCGCTGTCGGCGGTGGAAGACGTGACGATGGTAGCGCGCCCCGGCAGCTTCTCGGCCAAAAAGCGCCGGCACTGCGCAAGGCCCTGCGCATGGGAAGCCACGCTGGTGATGTCTTCCAAGCGCGCATCGGGGTGGCACACCAGGCAATGGTGGATGTCCACAACCTCTTCGCCCAGAATGACAGCCGAGCTTTTGAAAGCGAAGTTGTCGAGCGTGGCAGTCACCGGTCCTTCAAGCGCGTTTTCTTTCGCCACCACGCCGTATTCGCACTTGCCGCGGTCAACGCAGTCGAACACCTCGTCGAACGACGTGCACTCAACGTATTCCGGGTTCTCAAGCCCCAAACGCGCAGCGAACGCCCGCGCGGCTTCGTCGGAATAGGTTCCCACCGGCCCCAAGAAGGCGAGTGCGGTTGCGTTCGATGCCATGGTTTGCGTCCTTTCATGTCTGGCGCCTGTGTGTTCGGGCGCACAAACCTTAATTATATTGCAATGCGGTTTCCGGGATTTCCCACGTGACGCCTTGTCGTCGGTGTGGTGTTGCGCCTTGCCGTCGACGCGCCTTCCAAACGCACGATTTTCGGCGAACGGCAGGGAAGAAAGCCTGTCCTTGACGAAGGGTTGACAATTGCGAACAGAAGCAGCGGTTCGCTGTTTACACAGGTGAAAGCCCATTTCCGCATTGCGATGATGGCATATTCTTCCGAAAATTTGTTACAAGTTTGCAAGCTCGTAACATTTTTGCGCCATTGGCGGACATGTAGCAACTTTTTTGGCGTTCCGACGACAATCTTGTGCAACTTATGTGGATAATGATTTGCAGCGTATTAGACGAGAGAGCACCAAAAAGGAGGTGTGCGCATGGGAACTGAAGCCATGGCTACTGAGTTTCAGGGCATGCTGGAGGCGCGTGGCGTAACGCGTCGTAGCTTCATGAAGCTCTGCGGCGCTATCGCCGTCGCGGCCGGGCTGGGCGAGCTGGCTGCTCCGCGTGTGGCGCAGGCGCTCGAGGAATCCGTGATCGGCGCTACGAGGGGAAACCTGTATCCGGTTATCTGGATCGAGGGTGCTTCCTGCACCGGCTGCACGGAGTCGTTCGCTCAGGTTGAGACGCCTGATCCGGCGACTGTGGTTCTGGAGATGATCTCCCTGAACTACTCTGAAACGCTGTCCGCTGCCGCCGGCCATTCCATGGAAGAGGCCAAGGCGCAGACGATCGAGGCTGGCAACTACATCCTCATTTACGAGGGCGCTGTGCTGGAGGGCTGGAACGGCCAGGCACTGCGCGTTGCCGATATGCCCGGCACCGAGCATCTGGTTGAGGCTGCCGCCAACGCCAACGCTGTTGTGGCGCTGGGTTCTTGCGCGGTCAACGGCGGTTGGATGGGCGCGAACCCGAACTCCGCTGGCGCGCTGGGCGTCGAACAGTACCTGAAGAAGGTCGGCATCAACGTGCCGGTCGTCAACGTCCCGGGCTGCCCGGCCAACCCCGAGTGGCTGATGGCCGTGCTGGTGGACGTCGTCATGATGGGCAAGCTGCCCGAGCTTAACTCCATGAACAAGCCGGCTGCCATCTTCGACCAGACCATCCACGACAACTGCGAGCGTCGCGGCCACTTCGAGAACGGCGAATTCGTGTACGAGTTCGGTTCCGAGGAAGAGGCCAAGGGCTACTGCCTGTATCCCGTTGGCTGCCGTGGTCCGCAGACGAAGTCCAACTGCGGCGTGACGCTGTGGAACAACCGTCGCAGCTGGTGCGTCCAGGCTGGCGCGCCGTGCATCGGTTGCTGCGAGGCAAACCCGAACGATCCTGGCGACAACTGGGTGGAGGTCAACACTCCGTTCTTCAAGCGTCATCGCGACCTGCGCATCGGCGGTTGGATGGTTCAGCCCGGCACCATCGCTCTGGGTCTGACCGGCCTTGTGGCTGCCGCCCTGGTCGTTCACGGCTTCGGCATGAAGATGTCCGGCCGTATGGACGGCGGCGCCGACTTCGAGAAGGTCCGCGCTTGGGACGAGAAGCATCCTGAGGCTTCCATTGGCAAGTACGATCTGACGACCGAGGAGAACAAGAAGCTCGCGCAGGAGAACTCCGGCGCTGCTTCCGCCAAGGCCGCCGTATCCGACGACAACACTGAAGAAGGGAGGTAAGCCCGCATGACTCGTTCCGTAATCGACCCGATCACCCGCATCGAGGGTCACCTGCGCGTCGAGATGGAGGTGCAGAACGGCGTCGTTAGCGATGCTTGGGTGTCCGGCGGCTGCTTCCGCGGCATGGAGCTGGTTGTGCAGGACCGCACGCCCGAGGACGCTGCGCAGATCGTGCAGCGCATCTGCGGCGTGTGCCCGGTCTCTCACGCCCATGCTTCCTCCATTGCCGCCGAGAAGGCCTACGGCATCACCATTCCGAACAACGCCCGCATCATCCGCAACCTCATTGAGGGCGCGCAGTTCCTCCACAGCAACATCCTGTGGTTCTACAACCTGGCGGCGCTGGACTACGTCAACCCGCTGAACGCCCTGAAGGCCGATGCTGCTGACGCTTACGATCTGGCTCAGGCTGCTGGCACGTCCATGAACTCCGACTTCGTGGCACTGAAGGAGCGCCTGTCCGCTTTCGCCGCCAACGGCCAGCTGTCCATCTTCTCTGGCAACTGGTTCGATGCTGACGACGGCACCGCTTACAAGCTTCCGCCGGAGCTCGACCTCATCTGCACGGCCCACTACCTTGAGGCCCTGAAGATGCAGGCCAAGGCTTCCGAGGTCGCGGCGCTGCTGGGCGGCAAGATGCCTCACGTCATGACGCTCATCCCGGGCGGCACGTCCTTCGTTCCCACCCAGCAGAAGCTGGATGACCTGAAGGCTCTGTGCGACGAGATCTACACCTGGGTCGAGGCCACGATGATCCCCGACACCCTGGCGCTGGCTCCTTACTACACCGAGGCGTTCAACTTCGGCAAGGGCTGCGGCAGCTACATCGCTTGGGGCGTGTTCGAGGGCAAGGAAGGCTTTGGCGGCGACTACATCGAGCAGATGAAGAACCGCTACCTGCCCATGGCTGTCCTGGACGAGAACCTGAACGTCTCCGACGTCCAGGAAGACCTCATCACCGAGTACGTCGGCCACTCCTGGTACAAGGGCGAGGACACCTACACGTCCCCGTACTTCACCACCGAGCCCGAGTTCACCGAGTACAACGTCGAGGACCGCTACTCTTGGGTCAAGTGCCCGCAGTACAACGGCAAGCCGATGGAGGCTGGCTCCATGGCTCGTCTGTTCGCCGCCTACAAGCGCGGCGTGCCGTTCATCGTCGAGCAGGTCGACGGCCTGCTGGAGACGCTGGGCGCACCGGGCGACTTCAGCGTTGCTCAGTCCACGCTGGGCCGTACCGCCATCCGTCAGATCGAGACGCTCTACGTCGCCGGTCTGATGCGCGACTGGGTTGACGAGCTCATCGAGGCCGTCAACAGCGGCGACAGCGAGTACTTCCGTGCTCCCACCCAGATCACCGGCAAGGGCACGGGCTTCTGGGAGGCCCCGCGCGGCGCTCTCTATCACAGCGAAGAGGTCAAGGACGGCAAGATCACCGGTTACCAGATCATCATTCCGTCCACGTGGAACCTGGCTCCGAAGAACGCCGAGGGCGTCAACGGTCCGCTGGAGCAGGCGCTTATCGGCTGCCCCGTCGGCACCATCGACAAGCCCATCAACGCTCTGCGCACGGTTCACAGCTTCGACCCCTGCACGGCTTGCGCGGTTCACATCACCGAGCCTGCCACGGGCAAGAGCTTCCAGACGGTCACGAGCCCTTGGGGGGTGAAGTAAGATGGCGCATTTGGCACACTACAAGGAAGCGCATCCGCTGCCGTTCGTCATCACGCACTGGATCAACCTGATCGCGATGATCTGCCTGATCGTCACGGGCTTCAGCATCCACTTCCCGTTCTGGCCCGACTTCATGGGCGTGGCGCGCGGCGTGCACATCTTCTGCGGCTTCGTGCTGTTCATCAACTGCATCGTCCGCGTTATCCTGGCCTTCTTCATTAAGTCGGCCCCGTCGGGCGGCACCCGCAAGCAGGTTAAGGACTACAAGACCTGGCTGCCCCAGAAGGACAATCGTCATCAGCTGGGCGCTTGGATCAAGTACTACCTGTTCCTGAAGAAGGATCATCCGCTGGGAGCCAAGCTGGGCGTTCCGCAGAAGTGCAGCTACCTGCTTATCCCGATCCTGATCATCGTCATGTTCTACACGGGCCTGTGCCTGTGGGGCACCACGATGAACATGCCGTTCTTCGCGGCTGGTGTCGACCTGGTGGGCGGCGCGATGTCGATGCGCATCATCCATTACTTCCTGATGTACGTCTTCATCATCTTCATGTTCATCCACATCTACCTGGCGAACATCGAGGGCATCGCCCCCACGCTGCTCATGTTCTTCCATAAGGAGCATGGCGGCCTGGTGTACGACCCCGACAAGCACGTCATCGTCGGTGAGGACGACCTGAAGCACTAATCGGCCAACAACCGATTAACCGAGGCCCGGCCGTTGTGCCGGGCCTCTTTTTTGGTGTTACGTCGGCCTTCCGGCCAACGTAGAGGGCTGGCGCTGCGCGGCAACGAGGTACGCCTTCTAGCCACTCAAAGGCCCTATGGCGGACCGAAGTCCAGCCATAGGGCCTTTTCATGTCTATAAGGCGTACCTCGTTGCCGCTCGCTCGCATTACCGGCGATGTAAGGATACTTTTCCGTGCCAAACGCTATACTTTGCTGCGGCAAACATTTCGAATGACCCACTGCGAGGAGGCGAAGGTGGCGGAGCTTTCGGACAAGCAGATTGCGGAAGAGAAGAAGTTTCTCGAAGGGATTCCCCGGTTTAACATAGGAGCGTTCTTCATGCCTCCTATTTGGGGACCTGCACACGGCATCTGGGCTGCTATTGTTTTTTACCCACTGTGGTTGGTGGCCGACAACTCCTTTTACGCTGCATGGTCTGAACGCACGCCGCTTGCTATTTCAGTTGCTGTCGTTATCTTCATAGTGACGGTTGCCATTACCGTGGCGTTCTCTCTCATTGGGCAACCTTTGGCGGCGCATCGCGCGGCGGCGAAGGGGAAAACCAAGGAGGAGTACCTCAAAACCCAGCGTATCTGGGCAGTGGTTTCCATTGCTATCGGCTTGGTTGCCATTGGCTTCGCTACCTATTACAACCTTGTCATCCGTCCGGCGGTGGGGGAGTAGTTCATGCCAAAGATCGAACAGCGCCCTCCCGACCAGCAGCCACAATCCATTGCGCTTCTGTGCGTGGGAAACAAGCTCATGCTGGATGATGGCATTGGCCCTGCGGTTTATGAGGAGCTCTTGAACCGCTATGAGATCCCCGACAAGGTAGCCCTTTACGACATCGGCTGTCTCAGCATGGACATGCTGTTCGTGGTGGACAAATGCGACATGGTGATCACTGTCGACGCCGTTGACGGAACCGATGCCGAGCCGGGCACGGTGTTCCGCTTCGAGCCGGACGCCATGGCGCGCCATTCCGGCGCCACTGCGTCGCTTCACGACCTCAAGCTCGTCGACTTGTTCGACGCGGCCACGCTTCTGGGGTATTCCGCCGAGGGCCTTTGCCTGGGCATGCAGGTGGAGAACGCTTCGCCGGCGGAAGTCACCGTGGGCCTTACTCCCAAGGTCTACGAAGCGCTTCCACTGCTGGTTGAAACCGTCGTGGCCGAGCTGTACAAGCTGGGCGTGGAACTGCGCGAGAAGCAGGCATAACGCACGATTTCCAGGGCTTCGTCGTGGAGGGAATGTGTCGATATCCCGATATGCAGCCCAAACGCTTCCAATTTCCGTTCAGCACGGTATCCTGACCGACGAGAAACATCGGCCGCCCTGCAGGGGCAGGGCTGCGGCGCATGCGCCGACGAGGGGCCGTGAAAGATGAAGTTAGGAGCCTGTTACCATGGAAATCAAGATCACCCAAGCTGCGAAGGACTACCGCGCCAAGATGTTCGAAGGCGCGCCGTCCACGCTCGCTCAGACCGACCCCGAGTTCGCCGCCATCTACGAGAACTTCGCGTTCGACAAGGTGGTCAACAGCTCTGACCTCGACGAACATTCCCGTTTCGTTGCCATCACCTCTGCGCTGATCGGCTGCCAGAGCGTCACCGTGTTCCCGCTGCTGGTGGACGCGGCGCTGCAGTTCGGCATCGACCCCATCGAGATCCGCGAGATCGTCTACCAGTCCGTCGCCTACATGGGCAGCGGCCGCATGCTGAAGTTCATTCCGCTGATGAACGAAGTGTTCGAGCAGCATGGTATCGAGCTGCCGCTTGAGGGCCAGGCCACGGTCGCCCATGAGGACCGCCGCAAGTACGGCAACGCCGCTCAGGTGGAGATCTTCGGCGAGGGCATGCGCGAGTCTTTCAACCAGGGCGAAGAGGACGTCCGCCACATCAACGAGTGGCTTTCGTCCAACTGCTTCGGCGACTGGTACACCCGCAAGGGCCTTTCACTGAAGGATCGCGAGCTGGTCACGTTTTGCCTGCTGGTGGCTCAGGGCGGCTGCGAGTCGCAGGTCATCGCACACGCCAAGGGCAACATGAACCTGGGCAACGACCGCGAATACCTGATCAAGGTCGTCTCTCAGCTCGTGCCTTATCTGGGCTTCCCGCGCTGCCTGAACGGCATTGCGGCCATCAACAAGGCTGCCGAATAGTCTGAACCGCATACGCGATCTTGCGAAGCCCCTTGCCCGACGAGGTGAGGGGCTTCGCTTTGTCTTGCGGTGCTTGAGGGTTCGCGGATGGTACAATCAACTGGCTTTGCGCTGTGCTGGCGCTAAAGCTGATATCGCATCATGGCCGCTTACGCGGCTTTTCGAGTTTGAGGGGAAACGCCCGTGCTCATTGATTCTTTGACGTTTGCGCTTGAAAGGTCTGGCTGCCTGGAGACGTTCTGGGGGAAGCTGGACGCGGGGGAGGACGCCACGCTGGGCGTTGCGAACTCTGCTCGCCCGTTCCTGGTTGCTGCGCGTTTCGCGCACCGCCCGCAGCCGACGTTGGTCGTGGTGGCGGGCGAGGACGCTGCGCTTGCGTTTGCGCAGCAGATGGCGGCGTACCTGGGTGACGAGCGCGTCATGCGCTTCCTTGAGCGTTTCGACAGCCCGTATTCATCCAAGGCGGTGGATCCTGCGTGCGTGGCCAAGCGTCTTGCCGCAGCCCATGCGCTTGCGGATGGGCGCGATGTGGTTGTGGTGGCCAGCGCGCGTGCGCTTCTGCGTTTGCTGCCGCCCGCCAAAGACAAGGTGTTCGTGCCGCTGTCGCTGACAGCGGGCATGGAGCTTGCTGACATGCCTGGCGCCCAACAAGCCAGCGTCACCGAATTCGAGGACATCGCCCAGTCGCTCGTGGACCGTGGCTACGTCAACACCGGCGAGCTCGATGGGCCTGGGACGTTTTGCGTGCGCGGTGGCACTATCGACGTGTACCCCGGCAACCTAGTGTATCCGGTCAGGCTCGACTTCTTTGGCGACGAGTTGGATGAGATCCGCCGTATTGTGCGGACTACGGGGCAGACCATCCAGGCGCTGCCGAGCGTCGACATTTACCCCGCGCGCGAATACTCGTGCTCCGCGCGTTCCCTTGCGCGGGCGCGCAAGAAGCTGGAAGTGCCCGCGCGCACCAATCCCGTGCTGCGTGACATGTTGGAGAAGCTTGACGGCGGCCTGCGTTTCGAAGGTGCTGACGCCCTGCTTCCGTATCTGCATGATGGTCTGCAAACGCTGGGCGACTACATGCCTGCAGATGCTCAGACTGCGCTCGTGGAGCCGCGTTCGCTTTTCGATGACGCGAGTCATCTTTATGAAGAGCTCGCGGCGCGTGCGAAGGGGTCGAGCATCCCCGTAGACGATCTGTACTGCCATCCGTCGCGCATCTCGTTCGGCGACAACCAGCGTGCCACCTACGTGTCCATCATGCGCGTGGGCGGGCAGATCGATGATGAGCTGCCGGTGAAGCGCGTGGAGGTGGCGGGGCATCCCGACAAGCTGTTCGGGCGCCTGCGCTCGCTTTTGGAAGCCGACCACACCGTGGTGTTCAGCTCGCCTAATCTGCGTGCGCGCGAAGACATGAAGCTTGCGTTCGTGGACCATGAGCTTCCCATCCAAGAGCGTCTTGACCTTCGCGGACAGGAAGGCGAGCCCTGCGAAACCGAGGGCGCGGCCAAGCGCCGTCTGCGCCGTGGCGTGGTGAACGTCGTTGATGTCGAGATTCCGCTGGGAATGATCATCCCGAAGGCGAAGATGGCGCTGGTGAGCATCTCGGACATCCAGGGTGCGTCGTCGGCGCGTCCGAGCCGCCATGTGGACATCACCGACATCACGTTCCCCTATAAGCCAGGCGACTACGTGGTTCATGCGGCGCACGGCGTTGCGCATTTCAAGGAACTCATGCAGCGCGAAATCGACGGCACGGTGCGCGACTATCTGCTTTTAGAGTACGCCGAGGGCGACAAGCTGTACGTGCCGGTGGAGCAGCTTGACCGCGTGACGCGCTACGTTGGCCCGGAGGGCGCAAGCCCCCGCCTGACGCGCCTGAACACGGCGGACTGGTCCCGCGCGCTGCAGAAGGCGCGCAAAGCCACGAAGAAGCTCGCATTCGACCTGGTAGACGTGTACACGCGCCGCGCATCGGTGCAGGGCTACCGATTCGGGCCCGACACGCCCGCCCAGCGCGAGATGGAAGACGCTTTCCCGTACCAGGAAACTCCCGACCAGCTGGCCGCCATCGCCGAGGTCAAGGCCGACATGCAGTCGGGCAAGCCCATGGATCGCCTCATCTGCGGCGACGTAGGTTTCGGCAAGACGGAAGTGGCCCTGCGCGCTGCGTTCAAGGCTACCCAGGACGGCAAGCAGGTCATGGTGCTGTGCCCGACCACCATTCTGGCGCAGCAGCACTACACCAACTTCAAGGAGCGCTGTGAGCCTTTCGGCGTGAAGGTGGAGGTGCTCTCGCGCTTCCGCACCGACGCGCAGCAAGCGGCCGCGCTGTCCGGGTTCGCGGAAGGCGACGTTGACATTCTGGTGGGTACGCATCGCCTTCTCAGCTGCGATGTGAACCCGCACGATCTGGGGCTTGTGATCATCGACGAAGAGCAGCGCTTCGGCGTGGGTCATAAGGAGCAGTTGAAGAATCTGCGCGAATCCATCGACGTGCTCACGATGTCGGCCACGCCCATCCCGCGCACCATGCAGATGTCGCTTTCAGGCGTGCGCGATATGAGCCTGATCCTCACGCCGCCCGATGAACGCCGTCCGGTTGAAGTGCATGTGGGCGAGTGGGACCCCGACCTGGTGAGCGCTGCCATCAGACGCGAGCTGGCACGTGGCGGGCAGGTGTACTACGTGAGCAACCGCGTGCGATCCATCGATGAAGCGGTCCGCCGCGTGGTGGCGGCTGCGGGCGAAGCGCGCGTGGGCGTTGCCCATGGGCAGATGAGCCACGAGGAGCTCGAGCGCGTGATGGAGGACTTCTCGGCAGGCCAGTTGGACGTGCTGGTTGCCACCACCATCATCGAAAGCGGCATCGACAATCCGCACACCAACACGCTCATCATCGAGGACTCGCAGCGTTTGGGCCTCGCGCAGATGTACCAGCTGAAAGGCCGCGTGGGCCGCTCGTCCACGCAGGCATACGCGTTCTTTATGTTCCCCGAGAAGGTGAGCCTGACCGAGGAAGCGCAGGCGCGCCTGACCGCACTCGACGAGCACACCGAGCTGGGCAGCGGCATGCGCATAGCCATGCGCGACCTTGAGATTCGCGGCGCCGGCAGCCTGCTTGGCGCCGAGCAGTCGGGCAACATGAGCGCGGTCGGCTTCGACCTGTTCGCCCAGATGCTGGCTCAGGCGGTTAACGCCACGCGCGAGGGCGACCTGAAGGCCGCCGACCAGCTGCCGCCGGCGCTCTCCGACATCACGGTGAACGTGCCGGGCCATACCTACCTGCCGGAAGACTACATCCCCGACGCTGACGAGCGCGTGCTGTGGTACCGCAAGATCGCCAGCGCCGCCACTCCCCAGGCTGTCGAAGACATCGAAAATGACTTGACGGCCAAGCGCCCTGACATGCCTCCTGCGGCCCGTGCGCTCCTTCAGAAGGCGCGCATCAAGGCGTTTGCATCCGAGCACCACATGCGCACGGTGTCGGTGACGGGCGGCAAGCTGGTCGTGGAACCCATCGACGTGCCGCGTGACAAAATGACGCCGCTGCGCCGTGCGGGTGGTCGCTACCTGCAGGACAAGCGCAAGCTCACGCTGCCTATCCGCTACTTCAAGCTTGAAGAGGGAGATTCACTCCTTGGCCCGGTGGCAGAGTTTCTGAAAGAATTCGTGGAAGGGGAGGGCGAATGAGCGAAAACCGCGCAACAGACGCCATCGCTCAAGGAACGTCCTTCTTCCGTCGCAGGTTCTGGCAGGGCGTGATCGCCGCCATCGTCGGCGGTGCTTTCTGGGGTTTCTCGGGCACGTGCGCGCAGTACCTTTACCAGCACTACGCCATCGACCCGCTGTTCATCACGTGGGTGCGCATGCTGGGCTCGGGCGTATTGTTCCTGCTTCTTCTGTTGGTCACGCAACGCCAGAAGATGCGCGAGCTTGCCGTCGACCGCACGTCGCTTTGGCAGCTGGCGCTGTTCGGCGTAGCGGGGCTTTTCCTGTGCCAGTTCACCTACACGTCGTCGGTGAACGCAACCAACGCGGGCACGGCGACGGTTCTTCAGAGTTTGAACACGGTGTTCATCCTGGCCATTACCTGCGTCATGATGCGCCGCGGGCCGCGCGCGATGGAAGTGGGAGGGCTGTTTTTGGCGCTTGCCGCAACGTGGCTCATCGCCACGCAAGGCAGCTTCGAGGCGCTGGTGATTCCTGCCGCAGGCTTGGCATGGGGCCTGATCAACGCGCTGTCATGCACGTTCTACATCATGTATCCTAAGAAGCTGTTCGCGAAATGGGGCAGCCTTCCCGTAACAGGTGTGGGCATGTTCATCGGCGGCATTGCGGCGGTTGCCATCTGGCTGGCGGGCGGTCTGTGGGGCGCACCCCCGGTGGTGCCGCAGCTGGGCCTTGACGGCATTCTGGTGCTTGCGGGCATCGTCGTGGTGGGCACGCTGGCAGCGTTTGGTCTGTACCTGCACGGAGTGTCCATCGTCGGCTCGGTGAAGGGCGGCCTTCTGGGCACCACCGAGCCTGCGAGCGCGATGATCTTCGCCGCATTGTGGTTGGGCACGATGTTCACCTGGGCCGATTGGCTTGGTTTGGTGCTGATGGTGGCGATGATCTTTTTGGTCACGCTTTCCGGTTCGAAGGAGGCTGCTTCCAAATGAAGCTGAAGGTGTTCGACCTGCACTGCGACACGCTTGACCGCTTGGTGCTGTCGGCCGATCCGTCGGTGCCTGGCGGATTCTACGAGCAGGACGAGGGCGTTCCGCGCGACCGCATGAGCCGTCTGGACGACAACGACGCGCACATCAGCCTTGACCGGATGGCGACGTTTGATTGGTGCCAGTGCTTCGCGATCTTCGTGCCTGACGTGCTACGCGGCGACCACGCGTGGGAGATTTTCAAGCGGGTAGAGGCGTTTTGGCGAAGCGAGTTGTCGCGCTGCGGTAATCGCTTAGCGCAAGTGAAAACCGGCACGGAAGCCCTTCAGGCGTTCTCTGGAGGGAGGAGCGCGGGCATCCTGACGGTGGAGGGCTGCTCGTTTTTGGAAGACGACGGCGCCGCCGAGGAGCGGCTTGATGTGTTGGTTAACGCTGGCGTGAAGATGGCAACCCTCACGTGGAACGGCTTGAACGCCTTGGGCGGGGGCGTGGAAACGGAATCCGGTCTGACGCCCTTCGGCAAGAAGATGGTGCGCGCCATGGAGGAGCGCGGCATCGTGGTGGACGCGTCGCATCTGAACGTTGCAGGGTTGGAAGATCTGCTGGACATCGCAGAAAAGCCCTTCGCATGCTCGCACTCCAATGCGCGAGCTGTCTGCGGGCATCCGCGCAACTTGTCCGACACTCACTTGCGCGAGCTGGCAGCGCGCGGCTGCATCGTGGGACTGAACTTCTACAACGAATTCCTTAGTCCCTTTGGCGGGGAAGCGACGCCGGACGACGTGCTGCGTCATGTGGATCGCATGCTCAACATTGGCGGTGAAAGCTTTGTGGCGCTGGGAAGCGACTACGACGGGTCCGACGTCCCGCAGTGGCTGGATCCCTGCACGAAAGTAGCCGACCTGCATGCCCTGCTGGTGCGCGAGTTCGGGGAACCCATCGCAGACAAGATCTTCTTCAACAGCGCTGCGAACTTCTTCTCCTAGAGCCGTGATAAGGTCCTTGGCGTGACTGGGGACGTACCTACTGTCACATTGAAAATGTGACAGTAGGTACGTCCCCAGTCACGCCCTGTCACGCGTCCAGGTCGCGTCCGACTTTGGTTAGCCCACACGCGAGCTGACGGCGGTCATGCGGGCGATGCTTTTGCCCAGGTCATCAACTACATCAACCGTGAAGAAGGCGAGCGAGCGGCCTTCCTTGTCGCAGCGCGCCGTGGCGATAAGCTTGGTGCCCTTGGTGGCGCGGAAGAAGTCCATCGAATGGCTCACCGACACCGTGGGCGGTTGGCCGACGTTGCTGGCGATGGCAAGCGCGAAGTCGGCCAGCGTGAAGATGGCGCCACCCATCACGTTGTCCATGCCGTTGCGATGCTTGTCCTGAAGCACCATTTCGCACACAGCATGCCCGCGTCCGCCCTCGACAATGCGGCAGCTGGCTGCTTGCGTGGCGAAGCGGTCGCGATTGAACACTTGCTCGATTTCTTCCAGCGTGGCGTTTTCCCCAAGCTGCATGGTTCCTCCAATCAAAAGGCCCGCGCCATGCGACGCGGGCCGAAGCGTTTCCGGTACGGCTATTCAGCCTGCTGCGCCTGCAGCTTGTCCATCAGCGCAAGCGTCTTGTCGATGCGCGCGAGCACGTCCATGCGGGGCAGCAGCTCAATGCTTTCGAACAGCGGCGGCGACACCATGTTGCCGCACACGGCCACGCGCAAGGGTTGCAGCAGGTTTTTCACCTTGATCTCCAGCTCGTCGCCCTTCTTGCGGCAGGCCGACTCAAGCGCGTCGCTGTCCCAGCCGTAGGTCTCGTTGGCCAGCACCTCGCGGCAGGCCTCCAGGGCCTCGCGCGGGCGGGCACTTTCCTTCAGCAGCACCTTCTTCACACTCTTTTCGTCAAAGCGCACGTTGGTGCCCCAGAACAGGTAGGAGAGCTTCGCGGGGATCTCGTCCAGGCGAGTCAGACGCTCGGCCACCAGCGGGTAGAGGTTGGTGAACCAGTCGTTCTGCTCGTTAACCAGATCGGCTGCGTTGGCAATAGCCTCGTCAGAGGGCACCAGCGGCTCGGTTTGCGGGGCGTTGGGGTCAGAGGGGTTCGGGGTGGGAACCACCTGCGGGTCGCCCGTCTCGGACGCCACCATGCCGCCCTCGGCAACCGTACGCGCGAGCCACGGGGTAGCCTGCTCGACGAAGGCCACCGGGCCCATCTCCTTGATGTACTGGCCGTTCATCCAGGCCAGCTTGGTCTCGTCGAACACGGCGTCCTTCTTGGTCACGCGATCCAGGTCGAACTCAGAGCACAGCGTGTCGCGGTCGATGAGCGTGGTCTCGCCGTCAAGCGACCAGCCCAGAAGCGCCAGGAAGTTCACCATAGCGTCGGCCAGGTAGCCGCGGTCGCGGAACTCTTCCACGCTGGCGGCGCCGTGGCGCTTGGAGAGCTTCTTGCCGTCGGGGCCCAGGATCATGGACAGGTGCGCGAACGTGGGCACCTTGTAACCCAGCGCCTCGTAAATGAGGATCTGACGCGGCGTGTTCGACAGGTGGTCGTCGCCGCGGACCACGTGCGTGATGCCCATGTTGGCGTCGTCGCACACCACGGCGAAGTTGTAGGTGGGGCTGCCGTCGGTGCGCACGACGATCATGTCGTCCATGACGTCGGAAGGGAAGCTCACATGGCCGTACACGGCGTCGTCGAACTCGATGGGGCCGTGATCCAGCGGCACCTTCAGGCGCCACACATGGGGCTCGCCCGCGTCGATGCGGCGCTGCGCCTCGTCCGGATCCATGTCGCGGCAGGTGCGGTCGTAGCCGGCATAGCCGCCTTCCTCGGCCTCGGCCTTGGCACGCTTGGCGTCAAGCTCTTCCTTGGTGCAGAAGCAGGGGTACACCGCGCCGCGCTCCTTGAGGCGCTCGAGCGCCTCGACGTAGGTGTCCATGCGCTGCGTCTGGAAGTACGGACCGCAGGGGCCGCCCACCTCGGGGCCTTCGTCCCAATCCAGCCCCAGCCACTTCATGGCGTTCAGGATGACTTGCACGTTCTCTTCCGTGGAACGCTCGGGGTCGGTGTCCTCGATGCGCAGGATGAACGTGCCGCCCATGGCGCGGGCGTAGGCCCAGTTGTAGATGGCGGTGCGGGCGCCGCCCACATGCAGTCGGCCGGTGGGGGACGGCGCGAAGCGAACGCGCACGCCGGCGTTAGTGTTGGTCATTTGGGTTCCTCGCTCTTCAGCTTCTTTCTTTTGGTGGGCGATGATCTTCTGGCGCAGCTCTTTCTCGCGGCGCATGAAGAACATGCCGCACAAAAGGGAAAGTATAGCCAGTATCATGCTGACAGCAAGCCAGACGGTGCCCATTCCCATCCAAAAATCTTGCGGATACATGCAGATCAGCAGCGAATCCGGTGCAAACGTCCACGTGCCGTCCGCGAAGAACAGCGAATGGAACGCTGCGAACAGCCCGTTGAAGTCAACAACCGCCCAGATGCCCGTCACCACGAACAGCGCGATGACGATGCCACCGGCGAACGCGAAGGGGCGACCGATGGAGCGTGGCCCGAACATGTAGAACGAGCAGATCAGGCAGAAGCCCGCCAGCACCGCGCTCGCCAAGATTGCCGGCATCACGCGGTTGACGACGTTGTTTACGTCGTCCAGATGCGAGATGGCGTCGGGCGTGAGCGTGTACTGCTCTTCTGCCTGCGCGAGTTCTTCGATGGAGGCACCGGCGTACGGCGTGTCGGCTTCGTCGTTGATCTGGGCGATGGCTTCCATCAGCTCGTCGTAGTTGTGGCTGCCCACCGTGTAGTCGCGCGTGGCGTCGGCCGCGGCCACCAGTTGCAGCTTGTCGAAGGGGGAGTCGTCTTCGTTGACGTAGGACGTGGCGATGCCGTGCACCATCTGCGGGATGCCCGCCACCACCGCGAACCCGCACGCCAGAAACGTGAAGGCCAGGGTGATGGTGGCCATGAAGGTGACGATGTTGCGGCGCATGCTCTGGTTCATGAGCTAGGCCTCCTGTTCCAGGTCGCAGTCCACCCAGATGGTGGCAGCCGTCATGCCCTGCATGTCCTTCGAGATAGTGGGCTTGGGCCCCAGACGGCTGAACACGCCCGCGAAATGTCCGTTGAACAGGTACAACCCGTTGATGTTGTTGTAGAGCGCGGGCTCGCGGCGCACCTGGGCGTCGTCGAGGTCCTGGATGCCGGTGTCGGGCGGCAGGGTCTCGGTCTTGTAAGGCGTCACGTAGTGCTGCGCGATGAACACCGCGCCGGACTTGCCGTTGGCGAAGCGGTCCAGGTAGGTGTCCCATTCTTCCTGCGTGCAGGCGCAGCCGGCATGCACCTCGTCGGCACCGTAGTGGTCGGAGGGCTTGATGATCCAGGCGTCCTTGTTGGCGCGGATGGCGGCGATGTCGGCGTGCTCGTCGTCCAAGAACATGGTTTCAGGGACGGTGTCCTTCACGAACTGCTGCTCTTCGGGGGTGAGGAACTCAAGCGTGCGCGGGTCGTGCAGCACTCGGAAGATCTGCTTGTCGTGCACCAGATGCCCAGCAAAGCTGCCGATCAGCGCCACCTTTTCCGCACGGACGGCTTCGATGAGGTCTTGCGACTCGCCCCAGTGGTCCATGACGTCGTTGGTGACGCAGCGGCGCCAGATAGCGTCCACCTTCTTGCCGTCGGGGTCGCGCAGTGCCGTGCCGTCGAACTTCAGGTCACGCACGTCCCACACGCTGCAGTGCGCGTTGTTGATGCTGAATACGCGCGCGTACATCTTGAACTCGTCCACCACGCCGTTTTCCAGGTAGTCGACGATGGCCACGTGCGGGTCCTTCACCTTGTGCTCGTAGGTGTCGTAGATGGCCAGGAACTCGCGCACCCAGGTGGCGAACAGCTCGCACGACTCGATGCGATGGTTGGCCACGAAGCGGCGGAATGTCTCGGTGCGGGCGACCGACACGGTGATCTCGCGGTTCTCGTTCATGCCGGAGGAACCGTCGCCGTTGAACTCGCAGAACTTCACCGAGTAGTCGTCTTCGTTCAGGAACGTGTCCACGCGCGCGAAGGGCAGGGTGGCGTCGTAGCCGCGCGGCAGCAGGATGAGGTCGACTAGACGCGGGTCGAGCTCGAACACCTCACGATAGGCGGGGTCGGCCAGGTAGCGCTCGATCACTTTGCACAGGATGCGATGCGCGGTTTCAGCCGTCTTCTTCATAGTGTCATATGTGCGCTGGTTGAACAGGCGGGGAACGAAGGAGGAATCCACTACCTGATGGTGCACAATGGCGGTGGAGCGGTCCATATAGGCACGGGCGTCACGGCGTCCTTGGATATCGCCCTCGAGCGAGTCCATGATGTTGAAATACTCGCGCGTAAGCTCAGAGTTCGTTTGCATGCGGATCCTTTGCTGATAGAGAGAAAAACACCGCCTGCAAGTGTACCAAATGAGATATAGAGGCAGTTCATTTTCCTTATTTCTGCGTGGGGCTGACGGCCTGAGTGGGGCTGGCGGTGTGTTCCTGCTAGCCCTCCTTCTCCCATTCATTTCGCAGCGCTTTCGGGCGCGCGTATTCTTCCCGCTCCTCACTTCGCAGCCCTTTCGGACGTACGTATGTTTTCCGTCCTGTGATTTGTAGCCGTTTCGGACGTATTTTGGGCATCAATCATCGGCTCGCAGCCATTTCGGACGTTTCGAGCCGAAATATGGGGCATATTTGTCCGAAGTGGCTACGATGCGTTTTTCGACATCTTTAAAACGTCCGAAACGGCTACGAAGTGGGCGCGGTTTAGGTGTGCGCGTCCGAAGAGGCTACGAAGCGCTTGCGATCGTGGCGTGCCTGCCGGAATGGTTATGTGGTTACATTGGGGATGAGCTTGTTCAGGCAGATTTGAGCGGCGGACGCTCTTTTCTGAAGAGAGGGTATCTTCTGCGGTCGTGGGGGCGGGAAGCGGAACGAACGTTCTATGCGCTATCGTTCTCTATTTTGATCATGCGTTAGAATTACCGAAAATAATGAAGCTGTGAATGCCCCTGTCGTCTCGGGGGCATTGGAGGTTTGCATGGCCAGGATGATACCGCCGATGGGGCCGCGGGAGTATGTGCCCGCTAGTCGCGAGAACTATATCTATGATGCGTTGGCCACGTTGCCTGACGATTACCTGGTCATTCATTCTTGCACCATCGTTTCGGCTGCTTCCGGTGAGTACCGCGAGAACGAGGGCGACTTTGTCGTTTTCAATCCCGATCTCGGCATCTTGTGTATCGAGAGCAAGGCCGGCCAGATCAGCTGCAAGGACGGCTGCTGGTATTACGGCGATGGGCGCGAGATGTCCAAAAGCGGACCGTATGCGCAGGCGCGACACATCGGGTACCGCATCATGACCCGCTTTAGCGAGCTGGGGTTGGGAAAATTGCTCTCCGCATGTAAAGTCATGCATGCCGTGTGGTTTCCTTCGCTGCCCAACCACATTCTGCGGTCCATCGATTATCCCACCGATGCCTCGTTCGACTTTACGCTGGGGCTCGATGACCTTTCCGACCCCGAGCCGAAGATCCGCAGCATCATGTCCATCGACGTGTCCGCGGTTACCGGAACGCTTTCCCAAGAGGATGCGCGCAAGGTGGTCGACAAAGTGCTCTGTCCGGAGTTCTCCATCGTGCCCACCAAGCGACTGCGCTACGATCTCAACGACATCGCCTTCGCCCGCTTGCTCGATTCGCAGGCACGTGTGCTCAACTACTTGGCGTTTCAGCGCTCTGCTGCCATTAATGGAGCAGCGGGCACGGGAAAGACGCTCATCGCTGTGGAACGGGCGAAGCAAGTTGCTGAGCAAGGCGGACGCGTTCTCTTCCTCTGCTACAACGCGTTATTGAAAAATGAACTGAAAGAGCGATTTTCTGACTGGGATAATGTTTCCGTTTACACGGCGGCGGGGTTTGCATGTGCGATATGCGGCAGTCCTGAACCTGATTTCGCCAAGCTGGGTGACAAGCTGCTTGAATTAGCCGAATCGGGTGATTTCCGCTTCGACCATGTGGTAGTTGATGAGGCGCAGGATTTCGGTGCGGCCGAGATCGAAGACGCCGGCATCCTCCCACTCCTGCACGACATCGTGCTTGAAAGCCCCAAAGGCACCTTCTACATGTTCTACGATTCGCGCCAGTTGGTTCAAGGCACCTCGCTTCCCTCTCTTATCCTGGGTGCCGATTGCAAGCTCACCTTATACGTGAACTGTCGAAACACCACGAGCATCGCCACCTGTTCGTTGCGTGCGCTGGGGGGCGAGGGCGTATGCGAAACACGCTTGGGCGCGGCTGAGGGGAGCGCTCCTGTCCTGTTTGCGTCGAAAAGCGAATCTGAACTTGAGGAGTTCGTCGACGACCAGATCGCTGAGTTGAAGAGTCGTGGGCTCGACGATGTGGTTGTGCTTACGTGCAAGACCGAGCATTCTTCGCAGTTTGCCCATACGTTCCGTGGGCGGGGCCCTGCGTTCTGGAAGTCTACCAAGGCCCCGGTGCATTCCTGCCGCAAGTTCAAGGGACTGGAGGCCGATGCGGTCGTGCTCATCGATGTCGACGAATCCCTGTGGGATGAGCCTGAATTGCCGTTTCAGCCCGATCCTGGCCTGTTGTTCTACACCGGAGCCTCGAGGGCGAAGTACGAGCTTCGTATCGCTGCCCATATGGACGAGGATGCCTGCGTCCGCGTTTTGGAGGCATTGGGAGTTGAGGGGCGCCGCAAGCCCGTCGCGCGCTTCATTAAGCAGCTCAACGCGGTAGAGGCTAAATAGCCGTATCGGTACAGGCGTCCTCAAATATGCTTGAAATTGCCCCTTTCCCCCTGTGAAAGCGTATAATCGTGCCTCACGATTCGGAGGCGCCTCTGCGCTTCTGAGTGCAACGATTACGCATCTACTGGGGGGATTCCCTTGAACGATACCGATACGAACATCGAGTCGCAAAGTCAGCCGCGCGAGAAATTCGCCACGCGGATCGGCTTCATTCTCATCTCGGCGGGCTGTGCCATCGGCTTGGGAAACGTGTGGCGCTTTCCCTACGTCACCGGCGAGTACGGCGGCGCGGCGTTCGTGCTGCTCTACCTGCTCTTCCTCGTCATCTTGGGTCTGCCGATTCTTGTGATGGAATTCGCCGTGGGCCGCGCCAGCCAGAAGAGCTGCGCGCGCAGCTTCAACATCCTTGAGCCCAAGGGCACCAAGTGGCATTACTACAAGTGGTTCGCGCTGGCGGGCAACATCATCCTGATGATGTTCTACACCACCGTCGCGGGCTGGATGGTTGCTTACGCGTATAAGACCGCGGCGGGTGAATTCAATGGCCTTGGCTCCGAGGAAGTCGCGGGCGTGTTCAGCACACTTCAGGCCGATCCTTTGCAAATGTTCGGTTGGATGGCGCTTATCTGCGTGGTGGGATTTGCTATCTGCGGCATGGGGCTGCAAAAAGGTGTCGAGCGCATCACCAAAGTGATGATGGCGGCGCTGTTTGTGGCAATCATCATTTTGGCAATTAACTCCGTTCTGCTCCCTGGCGCGGGTGAGGGTCTGAAGTTCTACCTGATGCCCGATTTCGGGAAGATGATCGAAAACGGGTTCGGCGACGCCGTGTACGCTGCCATGGGACAAGCGTTTTTCACATTGTCCATTGGGGCGTCGGGCATGGCCATCTTCGGCAGTTACATCGACCGCGACCGGCGTCTTACGGGCGAAGCGGCAAGCGTCGCCGGACTTTCTACCATGGTTTCACTGCTCGCAGGTTTGGTTATCTTCCCGGCGTGCTTCGCGCTGGGCGTGAGCCCCGATTCTGGTCCCAATCTCGTGTTTGTCACGCTTCCTGGCGTTTTCAACCAGATGTGGTTGGGGCAGCTGTGGGGTGCGTTGTTCTTCATCTTCATGGTGTTCGCTGCGCTGTCCACCGTCATCGGTGTGTTCGAGAACATCATCGCGTTTGCCATGGACGAATGGGGCATCTCGCGCATCCGCTCGGTTGTCATCAGCGGGGTGCTTATCATCGTGCTTTCCGTACCGTGCATTCTGGGCTTCAATCTGTGGTCGGGCTTCCAGGTGCCGGGCATCGGAGACATTCAAAGCCTCGAGGACTTCATCGTGTCCAACAACGTGCTTCCGCTCGGCGGCTTGTTCTACGTGATCTTCTGCACCAGCCGGTACGGATGGGGCTGGAAGAACTTCCTGGCCGAGGCCGACCAAGGCAAGGGCTTACGGTTCGCCTCGTGGTCCTACGTGTGGATCAAGTACGGCATCCCGGTGCTGATGGTGATCATATTCGCCATGGGATACATTCCCAAGTTCCAAATCTGGCTGGGCCTAGGGTAGTTGCCAAAAATGTGACAGGGGACGTACCTGGCGTCACATTTGAATAATGTGACGCCAGGTACGTCCCCTGTCACATCGAGCGAGAAAAAGGACGGAGGTTTTTCTCATTCCTTGCGTTTATGCGCGGTTATGGGTAATATCCACCTGTTTGCAAATCGCTGGCATTTGCAGAAGACATACCCGTTTATCAAGAGTCGGGGGAGAGAGTTGGCTCTGCGATCCCGACACCAACCTGGCGCAGCGCGCTAAGGTGGTACGGCCGACAGCGATGAAGGAGGAGCTTCATGGCCACTGAACACAGCACGTTTCTATTCACCTCGGAATCGGTTACCGAGGGACATCCCGACAAGATCTGCGACCAGATTTCCGACGCCATCCTGGACGCCATCCTGGAAAAGGAAATCCAACTGCAGAACGAAGGCTACGTGGCGCCCGACGGCCAGCCGGCCGATGTAACGAAGGTGCGCTGCGCGTGCGAGACCATGGTGACCACCGGCCTTGCCGTGGTTGCTGGCGAGATCCGCACGCAGGCGTGGGTTGACGTGCAGTCCATCGTACGCGATGTCATCACGGGCATCGGCTACGATCGCGCTAAGTATGGCTACGACGGCAACACCTGCGGCGTGCTGAACGCCATTCATGAGCAAAGCCCCGACATTGCTCAGGGCGTGGACGAGTCGTGGGAGACGCAGCAGGGTCTGGCCGCCGACGACCCCTACGAGAAGATCGGCGCCGGCGACCAGGGCATGATGTTCGGTTATGCCTGCGACGAGACTAAGACCCTCATGCCCATGCCCATCTACCTCGCGCAGCGCATGAGCGAGCGTCTGTCGAAGGTTCGCAAGGACGGCACGCTGCCGTTCCTTCGCCCCGACGGCAAGACCCAGGTGACGGTGCGCTACGTAGACGGCAAGCCCGTTAACGTGGAGAAGGTCGTCGTTTCTTCCCAGCATTCCGAAGACGTCGACAACGACACCATTCATGCGGGCATCATCGAGCACGTGGTGATGCCGGTTCTGGAAGAGGAGGGCATTGCCCTTTCTGAAACCGCGAAGATCCATATCAATCCTACGGGGCGCTTCGTCATCGGCGGCCCCATGGGCGACTGCGGCGTGACGGGCCGCAAGATCATCGTGGACACCTACGGCGGCATGGGCCGTCATGGTGGCGGCGCGTTTAGCGGCAAGGACTGCACCAAGGTGGACCGCTCGGCCGCTTACGCCATGCGCTGGGTTGCCAAGAACGTGGTGGCTGCGGGTTTGGCCAGCCGCTGCGAGGTTCAGATCGCCTACGCCATCGGCGTTGCGCAGCCGGTGTCGCTGATGGTTGATACGTTCGGCACGGCCACGGTTCCCGAGGCCGACATCGAGCGCGCTATCGAAGAGGTGTTCGACCTCCGTCCGGGCGCCATCATCGATGCGCTCGACCTGCGTCGTCCCATTTACCGCAAGACTTCGGCCTACGGCCATTTCGGCCGCGAGCTTCCCGAGTTCACGTGGGAGCGCACCGACCGCGCCGACGCTCTGCGTAAGGCGTGTGGCTTGGCGTAGGACCCGCCGAACATCTTCATATACGAAAAAGGCCGCTTCGGGCGACTCCGAAGCGGCCTTCGTGTTGCGAGGGGTTGCGAGCTAGTCGCGCAGACGCAGGCGGTTCAGGCAGGCGAACACTTCCTCGCGGCGCGGCATGGCCTGGCCGCACACGAGGGTCTTGCCGCCATTCAGAAGGCCGAATCCCTCTTCCTGCAGCTTCTTGTACACCTGCGCGACGGCCTGCTTCAGCGGGAAGCGGGCCAGCAGGTCGTTCTCCAGGCAGTACTTCACGATGCCGGCAAGCGTGTTGGCCTGCTCGCCGTCGGCCAGCTGCTCGACGAAGCGCATGTCGGCGCCCAGGTTGTCCGCGCGAACGTCGACGCCGCCGAACACCTTCGTCTTGATGGGCTCGGGGCGCTGGGCTTTGCCGGTCTCGCGGCGCTCGGCATCGGCCTTGCGAGCCTGGGAAGCGGTCTTTACCTTCAGGCGGTGCTGCGGCGTGTCGATGATGCGCTCGCCGTCGGGGGCGTGGAAGCCCTCGGCGCGTGCGATGGAGGCAGCATCGGATGCGGAGGCAATGCGCTTGGCCTCAGCGGTGATGTCGATGGCGCGGTACTCGTCCATCTGGACGATTGTGTCGGCCACGCCGAAGAACGCCCCGGAGGAACCTGCAACCAGGATGGTGGAAACGCCGGCCTTCTCGTACAGGTCGCGCATGCGCTCGATGAAGGGGGTGATGGGCTCTTTCTCGCCGCTGATCACCTGCTGCATCAGGGTGTCGCGCACCATGAAGTTGGTGGCGCAGGTGTCTTCGTCGATGAGGAACGTCTTGCAGCCAGCTTCGAGCGCTTCAGCCGTGGAAGCAGCCTGCGAGGTGGAACCGCTGGCGTCCTCGGTCCAGAACGAGGCGGTGTCCTGCTGGTTGGGCAGGTTGTTGATGAACAGGCTGATGTCGGTGCCGCGCACGCTGCGGCCGTCCTCGGCGCGCAGCTTCATGGCACCTTCGTCGCAGATGACAAGCTCGCGGCCGTCGCCGGCGATGTGGTTGTATACACCCGCCTGGATGGCCTGCAGCAGCGTGGACTTGCCGTGGTAGCCGCCGCCCACAATAAGCGTGACGCCCTGCGGAACGCCCATGCCCGCGACTTTGCCGGCATGGGGGAGCTCAAGCTCCACCTTCAACGAGGCAGGGGACTCAAACGGGATGGCGTCGGCCATGGGGCGCTTGGAAACGCCGTTTTCACGCGGCAGGATGGCGCCGTTGGCCACGAAGGCCACCAGCTTGCGCTCGGCCAGCTGATCGCGGATGGCCTGCTGGTCGTCAGCGAGGTTGGCAACGGCCTGCAGCTCATCGGCGTCGTGGCTCACGTACAGCAGCGCGTCGCGGACGATGCGGGGCAGGGCCTCGAAGAACATCTCCTCGAACTCGCGCGTGGCGATGGAACGGTCGCGTGCCGGAAGCGTGGCTTCGAAGCGGACCTCAACCGCGCCGTCGACGATCCCACAAGCAGAGCGCTTGATGATTTCCTGGCCGGGACGGCTGCACGTGAACGCGCCGCCCTTGATGAACTCGGCGAAGTTGAACGCGCGCTTGTGCAGCGCTGCATTGAAAGCGCGCAGCAGGTGGTCTTCCAGCGCCTCCTTGCGCTGCGGCGTGGCGTAGAGTTCTTCGGGGTAACCGGCGGTTTCGGCGTCCACGTGCACCGTCACCTTCGACGGCGGAGCGAACGGGTCGCGCTGGATGCGATTGATGCGCAGCTCGTAGCCATCGAACGCAAACGTTCCGCGCAGATCGCTGTAGGCGCTGAAGCCCTTGCCGGCGATGCGCTCAAGCGTTTCCTTCAGAAGCTCGCTGTCGCCGTTGAGCGGCTCGCGAGGGGCGTTCTTGTCGAAGGGGCGCCCACCAGGGCGTCCGCCGCGGTCCACATGCAGGCGCGGACGCTGCGGGCGATCGAAGTCGCCGAAGTCGCGACGGTCGCCGCGCGGCTTTCCACCGAAGGGCTTGCGCTCGCCGCGGTATTCAAATTTACGCTCGGCGCGCTCACCATAGGGTTTGTGCTCACCGTAAGGCTTGCGGTCGCCGTAGGGCTTTCCGCCCTTGCGGTCCCCGCGGTCGCCATAAGGCTTGCGGTCGCCACGATCGCCGTAGGGCTTGCCGCCCTTGCGGTCGCCGAAGCCGCCTTTGCGGGGGCCTTTGCGGAAGCCGTCGCCGCCCGGGCGTCCGCCGCGGTTGCCGGCACCGTGGCCGTTTCCGAATTCGTTGCTCACTTTTCACCTCGAGTTCGTTTTGATCCGCAGCACTTTTCCTGCGGAATTGTCGATATTTCAGCAGCAATCAAGCATAACAGGTATTCGTGCAGAGTGCGGGCTGCGACACTGCATCCCCACAGGGCTGCTATACTGAGCCGCATGAAACTCGCATCGGTCATCCTGGACATTCCCACGCAGGCGCTCGACGCGCCTTACACCTATTCGGTTCCCGAAACGCTGGGGGCCGAAGATGGCGGCGCGCCCGATTACCCGGTTGAGGTAGGCTGCGCCGTGCTGGTTCCACTGGGACCTCGTCGCGCCGTGGGCTTCGTCGTGGAGCTTCGAGAATGCGATCCGACCGATGCGGGCATCGATCTCGCCAAGCTCAAACCCATCATTCGCGCTGTCAGCCGCCCGTACTTCGACGAAGAGGGCGCTGCGTGCGCGCAGTGGCTTTCCGAGCGATACATTGCGCCGCTATCGTCGTGCGTCAGGCTTTTCACGCCTCCCGGCGCCGTTCCGAAGATCGTACGCAACGCGCATGGCGGCTGGAAGCTTGAAACGCCTTCCGTCGGCGAGGTCGACGACCGTTGGGTGATTCCCGGTCCGTCGTTTGAGGGCTTTGAGCCCCGCAAGAACGCGGTTAAGCAGGTCGCCATCATCGATGCGCTGTCCATGGGCGAAGTGCGTGTGGCCGAGCTTTCTGCACAGTTGGGCTCGGTGTCATCCACGCTGAAGTCGCTGGAAGGGAAGGGCGTGGTGCGCATCGAGTTGCGCCGGCGGTTCCGTTCGCCTTCAGGGCAAGGGCGTGCGGGGGCGGTTGATCCTGCCAGCGTGCCGAAGCCCCAGCTCACTGACGGTCAAGTGATCGCTGTTGAGGCTATTGCCGCTGCCTGCGACGCGGCGTGCGGACGCGTGGTGTGCATCGACGGCGTCACGGGGTCCGGCAAGACCGAGGTGTACTTGCGGGCCATCGAGCGCGTGCTTGCGCAGGGGCGCACGGCGTGCGTGCTGGTGCCCGAGATTTCGCTCACGCCGCAAACGGTGGCGCGATTCCGCTCTCGCTTCGGCGACATGGTTGCTGTCATGCACTCACGCATGAGCGCGGGGGAGCGCTACGACCAGTGGGACTTCATCCGCTCAGGCGCCGCACGCGTGGTGGTGGGGGCGCGAAGTGCGCTGTTCACGCCGCTTGCCAACCGCGGGATCATCATCATCGATGAGGAACACGAGGGCTCCTACAAGCAGGACAGCGCCCCGCGCTACCAGGCGCGCGACGTTGCCGTGTGGATGGCGGCGCGTTCTGGTGCGGCCGTTGTTCTTGGCAGCGCCACGCCGTCGGTGGAAACGCTGCACGCTTGCGAAAACGATTCGCTGTGGAACCGCATCGAGCTTCTCGAGCGAGCAAATGGTCGTCCGCTGCCTGAAGTGCAGGTGGTCGATATGGCTCGCGAGTTCGGCAGCGGTTCCCGTTCCATGTTCTCGCGAAGGCTGGTGGACGCCTTGCAGGAGGAGCTCTCGCAAGGTCGCAAGGCCGTCTTGTTCCTCAACCAGCGTGGGTTCGCGAAGTTCTTGCTGTGCCGCGAGTGCGGCTTCGTGCCTGAGTGTTCCTTGTGTTCGACCTCGCTCACATTTCATGAACGCGGCAACTTCTTGATGTGCCACCACTGCGGCTATCGGGTTTCCGCACCAGCGCGGTGCCCGGAGTGCGGAAGCCCGTACCTGAAGCGGTTCGGCGCAGGTACGCAGCGCGTGGAAGACGAGTTGCGGCAGTTGCTTGACGCTCTGCCAGGTGTGGGGTGCGAGGTGCCCATCATCCGCATGGACGCCGATACGACTTCGCGGAAAGGTGCTCACGAGCGGCTGCTTTCGCAGTTCGCCTCTGAGGGCGCGGCCGTGCTTCTGGGCACGCAGATGATCGCCAAGGGGCTCGACTTTGATGACGTGACGCTGGTGGGCGTCATCAATGCCGACACGCAGCTGCATCTTCCCGACTACCGCGCCGCCGAGCGCACGTTCGCCCTGGTGGAGCAGGTAGCCGGACGCGCTGGCCGTGCCGAGCTGCCAGGCCGCGTGCTCGTCCAGACCTACGAGGCAGACAATCCGGCTATCCGCGCGGCGGCGTCATACGACCGTGAGCTGTTCTTGCGCACCGAGCTTCCCAAGCGCCGGATGCTGGGGTATCCGCCGTATGTACGCATGGCGAATGTGTTGGTGTGGGGGCACAACGAAGAGGCCGTCCGAACGTTGGCGTGCTCCATGCAGGAGGAGATCCAAAACCTGATCCGCGATCGCATCCAACATCAAGAAGGGTGGCAGGTGCTTCCCGCGTCGCCGTGCGTGCTGGCCAAGCTGCGTGGGACCTACCGTTGGCACATCGTAGTGAAATGCTCCGCCGACCAGGACATTTCCGCTCCGCTGTTGCCGTACTTCCGCTCGCGAAAGGTGTCGAAGGACGTCAACGTTGCCGTCGACGTCGATCCGGTGGACCTGCTGTAGCGAGAGCAGAATTTGTTGCGCAACATTCTTGCCGCGCCCTTCCGTATAATGAACTGGTTTAAGCCGATGCAAAGCATGTTGGGTCTTTGTACGAGAAAGGACGGTGAAACGGTCAATGCGGCAACGTTCGGGCTCGCGCGTTTTCGATTCACACGTGCTGGGCATGACGCTGTCTCGTTTCGCTGTGCTTGTGGTTTCGGCCGTTTTGCTTGTCGGGTGCTCGGCTTGCTTTTCGTTTGCATGCGCCGATGTGGTTGGTCGCTTGTATGCAATTGAAGTCGAGCCGCTCTTTCCTGATGGGCTGGGGTACGTCGAGGGCGATGGCATCCTCGAAGAGGGTTCCGAAGGGGAAGAGCCTGCCGAGGCTGACGGTGCCGCAACGCCATCAAGCCAGAAGGGCGTTTTGGCCTTCGTATCCGAACCTTTGGCCGCGGCTCGCGATGCGGTTCAGTCTTCGGCATCCAAAGCGCCCAGCAACACGGGGCAGAATCAACCTGCATCGGAGCCGTCTTCGCCAACAGATGCGCCTAACCCATCTCCCGCTCCTTCCGAGCCCGAGGAAGCAGGGCCTTCCGAAGAAGAGGAGCAAGCCTATCTGCAGCATCTTCGCACCAGCTACGATGCGCTGCCAAGCCTGTATTCCGAGATAAACGCCGGATGGAATTCGTTCCGCTCTGACGCGCTTGCTTCGACGGAGTCATCGCGCGCTGCAAAGTGGAGCCACTATCAAAACCTTTTCAATCGAACCTCCCAGGCCGAGCTGCGATTTGCCGATGTCGAGATGCCCCATGGATCGCGTTACAGCAACGAACGCCAGCGCATACAGGAGCTTTATACGGATCTTGGCAACGCTGCGGCGCTTCTTGCGCAATCGTGGGGGCGTTGCAACACCGATTTCGAGGACGAATCCGTTTGGATGGCACCTTTCAACCAGAATTCCAGCGGAGGCAGGATTACCTATCTTTTAGATTACGAGTCCAAAGTCCAAGGGGCGCGCCCATGACCGATCGACTTCTTCCGGAAATTGGCTCTGGACTGCCCGACAATGGGCGTTGTGGGCGCGCACGCGTTATTCGCTTGGAGGACTTTTCCCTAGCGGAGCCCTTGCATCCTCGATCTCGCGAAGCTTTCGAGCGGCGCGTGCTCACTCTGCTTGATGGAGGCGAGGCGGTTCGCCGTGGCGGCTTCGCTGAGGTTCGTTTGGTGAGAAACGTATGGGGAGAAGCGTTCGCGCTCAAAACCCCGCATCTCCTTGATGGTGCAACCAAGGCCAAGGCAGCTGTGGAAGATGCGTTTCGCCGCGAGTACCAGCTCTTTTGCCGTATGTCGGGCATCAAGGGCTTTCCTCGCGTATACGGAATGGGCACCGTTGACGGCAAGCTTGCCATCTTGATGGAGTGGGTTGAAGGAGTTCCTTTGGGAAAAGCCGCCCGCATCCTTTCGGTCGATGACGAAGGGCGCATGTCGCCGCTTGCTGCAGCGCGCGTTGGGCGCGATCTTTTCGAGCTTCTGTCGCGAATGAGCGTTGTGGATGGAAACATCGTTCATGGCGATGTTTCACCTTCCAACGTCCTGGTTCGAACCGATCGCATCTCGTTGGCCGAGCAGATGGACGAAGGGGCATTCGACCTTTGCATCGTCGATTTCGGATCGGCGCAGATGTTGGATTCTTCTCGCGAATCTTACGGATCGCAATTCGAAAGGTTTGTCCCCGCGTCATCCGCGACGCCTGAGTTTGCGGCGCCAGAATTCCTTGGATCGCGTTCGGAGAATGCCGCCCCGGCGATAGGTCCTCATTGCGATGTCTACGCTGCGGCAAGCGTCGTGTTTCAGCTGGTTGTAGGCCAGCCCCCGTTCGGTGCTGCAAGAGGGGAGGATCCTGACGTCCTTGCCGACCGGAAGCGGTATGAGGCTCCTGTTCCCTTTGCCACCTGTCACATCAATTGTGACGGTGGCGCCATTTCCGCGTACGAGCCTGAAGTTGCGGTCGATCTTCGCCTGGCTGCTGCGGGATTGCCTCATCCTCCTTCTGCCGAGGAATCGCGGGCCGCTTTGCTTCAGCTGGATGCTCAACTCGATGAGCTGTTGACATCGTGTTTGAGCCCTGTGCCTGAACAACGGCCTTCCGCTCGCAAAATGAGAGACGCGTTGGGGGCGTTTTCGTTCCACTACCGGGATAATCTGGAAAACGCGTTGCGGGGAGCACCCCTTGTTCCCTGCGTTCCAGGGTCTCTCGCCGACGGATACGGCGAGACCGTTCGCGCTCGCCGTTCTGCGGTGCGGGTTGGTTTGAAGGCCGCATGCGCGATTATTGCATTGGGCATCGTCATAGCTTCGGCGGTGGTCGTGGGCAGAACCCCTTGTGCGTTTGGGAACCTATCTGCCATATCATCGGGCCCTGGTGCTTCTGTAGCCGCTGTCATGTTGGCGGCTCTTCCCTTTGCGGGCGGGGGCGTAGCGTATATGCTTAGGTCAAAGCTTCGGCGTCCTTTGCCAGCCATTGGTTTGGGCGTTTGCTTGGGTGCTGTGTTTTCGTTTTTGTGTCTTGTGTCGTTTGGTCCGGTTGGATCCGATGTAGCCCTGATGTTAGGGAGCGGCATCTGCGCGCTGTCCGCTGCGATGTGGCTCTTCTTTGCATTGGGGGTTCTCATTCCCGACATGCCTGAAAAAACTCCCGAATCCACGGCCTCGCAGCCTCGCGCCCTTATGGAGCCGTCTGCGTCTGAGGCAATCGAAAGGAAGGTTTTCTGATGCCCGCCAACGCTGCTACCCCTTGCTCGGTGCTCTTTACTTCGCTGAAGAAGCATGGCGGGATTTCGTACAAGGAATTGGCCGGCCTCATTCTGAGCGGCAAACCACTGTCTGACGGAAAGAGCCCGGTGAGCCGCATCAACGATCGCACGTGGATTTCTCGCTTCATCGTTCACGCGCCTGCAGGATCGCTTCAGGAAAAGTACTTCTGCGATTTCGGCATTGGCGCTCTGCGCGTCGTTTCACGCCTGAAATCGAAGGAGGGGCGTGGCCTTGCAAGCCAGCAGATATTGGATCTTGTTTGCGGCCCCGACGGTGAAGCTATGGCCACCGCATTGGCGAACGCTCGACAAAACGCTTCGCTGTATCGGAACTTCATTTCCCGCATGAAAGCGAGTGACGATCTGACGGTAGATGAGCTGGCGGAAGTTGCGATGGTTTTCTATGTTGCTGCAGGCTGCACGGCGGATGTTGCGCGCGCGATATCGGTGGCAACGGATTTCATCCAGGTGGCCCATGGCGTGCGTTTCTGCACGCCGCCAAGCAATGCCTCAGCTGTGAACGTGGGAGCCTCTGATGCTTTGCCGCCTGCGAGCGTATCTCTTCAACTGCTTCGGATCGTTGATGGGTACTCCTGCGGTGAGCCGCATTGGGTGTCGACCGGTCTGAATGGCTCCGTCATAGGCGCTTTGGCTACCGGAGAAGACGACATAACGAATGTGGGCGAGGATGTCTCGGCCCGCCACGCTCGCGCATTCTGTGACGAACAAGGCGGTTGGTACATCGAAGGCCTTGGGTCGAGAAACGGCACGCGCGTACGTGATGGTGCCACCCACGCGCTCACTGTGGTGGAGCCTCCGCGCATGGAGGCCAACGGTTGCAAAACGAGCCCTGTGCGCATTCACCCTGGCGATGAGATCCTGCTTGGCGAATCCACTGTCTTCCTTGTGTTGGAGGGGATTCGCGGATAAGCTTCTCGTTTCGTCGCGGAAAACCAATTTCAATTGCCCTCGAATCTAACGCAAATCTATCGTAATCTTTGCGACTTTATCTGGTGTTTGTGGTAATATATTCCGCTGTATCTTTATGCGCCGAATCCAGAGGCGCGCTTTCGACGAAAGGAAGTTCACGTGGCTGAAGCCTCCAAGAAGAAAGCATCTGCCAAGGAAACCGAGAAAGCCGCGAATCCCCAGGTCAACACCGAGGATATCATTGAAGACGACGTGCTCGACGAAGCAGGCGAAGGGGAGCCCGTCGACGCCATCGATCACGATAAAGCCGATTCCGCCGACGACACCATCACCGTTGAAGACGGCGAGGATCTCCTGGAAGGCATTCCGGAGGAAGAGCTCAAGGCCGCAAGCGATGTGCAGCTGCCGCGCGTTGGCAAGTCCAAAGCGCGCTCCGGCCGCAACTCTCGCAAGCGCACCGCCGAGGGCGGCGTCACCATGCTCACGGGCGATCCCGTGCGCATGTATCTGAAGGAGATCGGCAAGGTGCCGCTGCTGACGGCTGCCGAGGAAATCGACCTTGCCATGAAGATTGAAGCGGGCGTTGCCGCCACCGAGCAGCTCGAGAAGGACGACGCGGGCGAGATCGAGCTCGACCGTCGCGAGCGCCGTCGCCTGGGCCGCATCGAGCAGCTGGGCCTGGACGCCAAGCAGCAGCTGATCGAAGCCAATCTGCGCCTGGTGGTTTCCATCGCCAAGCGCTATGTGGGCCGCGGCATGCTGTTCCTCGACCTTATCCAGGAAGGTAACCTGGGCCTTATTCGCGCGGTTGAGAAGTTCGACTACAAAAAGGGCTTCAAGTTCTCCACGTACGCCACGTGGTGGATCCGTCAGGCCATTACCCGCGCCATCGCCGACCAGGCGCGCACCATCCGCATTCCCGTGCACATGGTCGAGACCATCAACAAGCTCGTGCGCATCCAGCGTCAGCTGCTGCAGGAGAAGGGCCGCGAACCAACGCCTGAGGAGATCGGCGAGCAGATGGGCCTGACGGCCGAGCGCGTCCGCGAGATCCAGAAGATCAGCCAAGAGCCGGCCAGCCTTGAAACGCCTATTGGCGAGGAAGAGGACAGCCAGCTGGGAGACTTCATCGAAGACGACTCCGCGGTGGTTCCTCCCGATGCCGCGAGCTTCAGCATGCTGCAGGAGCTTCTGGGCAAAGTGCTCGACGGTCTGGCCGAGCGCGAGCGCAAGGTTATCAGCCTGCGTTTCGGCTTGGAAGACGGCCACCAGCGCACGCTCGAGGAAGTCGGTCGTGAGTTCGGCGTCACTCGTGAGCGTATCCGCCAGATCGAGAGCAAGACGCTGGCCAAGCTGCGTCACCCGTCGAAGTCTTCGAAGCTGAAGGACTTTTTGGACGACTAGACTATTTCTGCATCGTTTATTCGCAGAGGCCGCTTTCGCACGTCGAGAGCGGCCTCAGCTGCACTTTACAGTGTAAATACCCGGAAGATTGGATTGCCTGTGTCACAAAACGTTGAGCGCGAGTTCTTCGCCAGCTGCCTTGCCGGTATGGAGCAGCTGGTGGCTGACGAGCTGCGTTCAAACCGTGTCAAGCGTGTGAGACCTCTGTCAGGCGGTGTGGCGTTCTTCACCAACCGCAAAGACGTGCTTGCAACGTGTGTTCAGTCGCGTTTCGTGGCGCGCCTGACCATGGTGCTGGGGCGCGTTGATGCGTCTGATGGCGATGCGTTCTACGATGGCGTGCATGCCCTTCCATGGGCCGGCATCGTCAGGGAGGGTGCAACTCTCTCCGTTCATGCGCGCGGCGGCAATGAGGTGCTGCGAAACACACGCTTCACCGCGCTGAAGGCGAAGGACGCTATCGTGGACGCCATTCGCGAGGTGCGAGGCTCCAGGCCCGATATTGCACCTCAGGGGGCCGACGTTCGCGTTGAGGTCATTGTGCATCGCGACAAAGCGACGGTCTCGCTTGAGCTTGGCCATGGTCGTTTCACAATGCCCGCGCATTTGGCCGATGCGGATGCTGCACGCGCCCATATGGCCGCCGTGTCGGCGGACGGGTGTGGGTATCGGTTGATTTCGATTCCCGATTTTACTTGCGGATCCGACCGCGAGGTTCCCGTTCTCGACGAACATGCAGATCAGTTCGCCGCGCGCTTGCGCAAGAACTTCAAGGAGCGTCGCAAGTGGGCATCTAAAAACGGCGTGTCGTGCTACCGCATTTACGACGCCGATCTGCCGGATTTCTCGGTGGCGATCGACTTTTATGGCGGTAAGCGCCAGGGGCACGACATTGCGTGCTTGCATGTTGCCGAGTATGCGCCCCCTGCGTCAGTAGATGCTGCGCGCGCCCAGCGACGCTTTGAGGACGTGCTGGTCCTTTCACCGCTGGTATGCGGAATTGAGCCGGCGAATGTGTTCGCGAAGGTGCGCCGTCGCGAGAAGGGCGGTGGCCAGTACCGCTCTGAAGGGCGCGCGAGCTTCATCATGGACACGTTCGAGAATGGACTTACATTCGAGGTTGACTTGGATGCCTACCTCGACACGGGCCTGTTCCTCGACCATCGCGACACGCGGCGTATGGTGGGGGAGATGGCAGCGGGGAAGCGCTTCTTGAACCTGTTCGCCTACACTGGCAGCGCTACTGTCCATGCAGCGGCGGGCGGCGCTGTTGAGACGACGACGGTCGACCTTTCCCAAACGTATTTGGATTGGGCGCGCCGCAATATGGAAGCCAATGGGTTCGCAGGGCGCGCCCATCGGTTTGAGAAAGCCGACACCATGACGTGGGTTACCGAGGCACGTCGTGCAAACAGGCGCTTCGACCTGGTGTTCGTCGACCCGCCCACGTTCTCCAATTCGAAGAGCATGGGCAAGCGTACCTGGGACGTGCAGCGCGATCACGTCGAGCTGCTCATTGGCGTTTCTCGCCTGCTGTCGGAAGGCGGTGTGGCGGTGTTCAGCTGCAATCTGCGCTCGTTCAAGCCCGACGTCGACAAGCTCGCTTCATACGGAGTTGCCATCGAGGACATTTCGGCTCAGACCATTCCGCACGATTTCGAGCGCAACCCGAAGATCCACCGCTGCTACCTTGTGCGAAGGGCGTAAGGCGCGCGCGGCGGTTAAACGCTATACTGGTACGCGCCGCTTGCTGCGGCGCTTTGATTGTAGGTAGAAGACCACCATCGAAAGAGATTCTGATATGAGCTTGAGCAGTTTTGAAGCGAGTCGCAAGCGTTCTGAGGAGATCATCGCCGATCTTCCCGTGCATCCCGACAAGTACCTGATGCTGACGGGCGACCGCCCGACGGGCCGTTTGCACCTTGGCCATTACTTCGGCACCATCAAGGAGCGCGTCGCACTGCAGGACATGGGTGTGACAACGCGCGTTGTCATTGCCGACTACCAGGTGATCACCGACCGAGACACCACCGAGCACATCCAGGACAACGTCTACAACATGGTGATGGACTACCTGGCCTGCGGCATCGACCCGGAAAAGACCATCATCTTCACCCACTCGGCCATCCCGGCGCTCAATCAGCTGATGCTTCCGTTCCTGTCTCTCGTTACGGAATCCGAGCTGCAGCGCAACCCTACGGTGAAGTCCGAGATGGAGGCTTCTGGCCACACCCTTACGGGCCTGCTGCTGACGTATCCCGTTCATCAGGCGTGCGACATCCTGTTCTGCAAGGGCAACATCGTGCCTGTTGGCAAAGATCAGCTGCCGCACATCGAGCAGACGCGCCAGATCGCCCGCAAGTTCAACGAGCGCTACGGCCATGTGTTCCCCGAGCCTGAGGGCGTGCTGAACAGCGCGCCGGAGATCCCCGGTCTTGACGGCCGCAAGATGTCCAAGAGCTACGGCAACGCCATCAGCCTGTGCCTGACTGAAGAGGAAACCGCCAAGCTCATCAAGAAGTCGAAGACCGATTCTGAGCGCAGCATTACCTTCGACAAGGAGAACCGCCCGGGCGTGTCGGCGCTGCTGACGACGGCGTCGCTGTGCACGGGTCGCTCCGAGGTTGAGATCGCCGAGGAGATTGGCGAGGCAGGTGCGGGCGCGCTCAAGAAGTACGTGACCGAAAGCGTCAACGCGTACCTGGCGCCTATCCGCGAGCGTCGTCGCGGGTTCGAGCAGGATCTCGACTACATCAAGGACATCATCCACGATGGCAACCGCCGCGCCAACGAGATCGCCAATGCGACCCTCGACGAGGTGCGTGAGGCGATGGGGATGGTGTACTAGCCACCGCTTTCGCACTGGCGCACTTTTTTCCGTGATGGGAAAAATAACGTCTTGCGCAGGCTGGTGATATCTGTATAATTATCACTTGCGCGCTTCAAAGACGCGTCGAATTCCTCGGTAGCTCAACGGCAGAGCATCCGGCTGTTAACCGGAGGGTTGTAGGTTCGAATCCTACCCGGGGAGCCATGAATTTGAAAGCCCGCTTCGGCGGGCTTTTTCGTATCAGGGCCTGTAGCTCAACGGTGGAGCAGGGGACTCATAATCCTTTGGTTGTCGGTTCGAATCCGGCCGGGCCCACCATTTTTCCCCGTGCAATCTGCTGCATCACGGCTGAATCCTCACCTTAAATGTAACGCCTCGTCGACTAGTAGACGCTATCTAATAAGTAGTAGACATAATCTATTAGCCCAGGTGAAATGCAGAATCTGTGCCGTTCACCGACATTTAAGGTAAAGGCTTTCCAGCTTAAATACTTTGTGCTAAATTAACCGGCGTTGTGTTTTCAGACATTTGAGGAGGAATGCGATATGTGCTTTCGACCCGCAGACGCCGGTGGTGGAGCTCACAAGTGCCCCGAGTGCGGTAAGACGATCCAGTCCATGGGTGGCATGAAGCTGACTAAGTGCCCCTTCTGCAAGTGCGACCTCACGCCGTACATTAACGGTGAGAAGCCGATCCCCGGCGCCCCCGCGGCTCCTGGCGCTCCGGCTGCTCCTGGTGCCCCTGCGGCTCCTGGCGCTCCGAAGCCTCCCACCGCGTAAGTCGTTTCCGACTGCCAAGGCCCTGCATCCGCAGGGCCTTTTTGTTTTTGCACGCGATTTAGGGCTAGTGCAGTGCCGCGAGACAAGTCCTCGAACAAAACGCGGACTAACCGGCGTTTGAATTCCGCATTCTGGTCGCGGACCTGTCAAAGCTGTTAGACTTTCCCTATGGCGGGCATTACCAACACATCAACCGACAGCATTCAAGATTCGCTGCTTCCTTCGTGGGAGGGCCCCGCAATTCTTCTGGTTGATTTGGACGCCTTTTTCGCATCAGTGGAGCAGCTTGACCACCCGGGATGGCGTGGAAAACCCGTTATCGTTGGAGGCGACTCCGACAAGCGTGGTGTTGTTTCCACGGCATCATATGAAGCGCGCAAGTACGGAGTCCATTCTGCCATGCCGTCTTCACAGGCAAAGCGTTTGTGCCCGGATGCAATTTGGACGCGCGGACATTTCGACCGGTACCGGCAGATGTCAGACACTATCATGGGCATCTTGCGAGATGAAAGCCCGTTCGTTCAACAGGTGAGTATCGACGAAGCGTTTGTTGACGTTACTCCTAACGAGATCAACCATGAACACCCCGTGAGCATCGCGCGGCGCATCCAGGCGCGCGTCAAAGACCTTGGCGTCACGTGCTCGGTAGGGGTCGGGTCTTCGAAGACGGTGGCGAAAATCGCTTCTGACATGGACAAGCCGCAAGGGCTCACGGTTGTCTTTCCGGGAACCGAGCGCGATTTCCTTGCGCCGCTGCCTGTTCGCGCGCTCAGCGGCATTGGCGCGTCTGCCGAAGCGAAGCTGCATTCGGCTGGCATTCTCACGCTGGGAGATCTTGCATCGGCGGGGGAGGATCGACTGGTAAGGATGTTCGGGAAGAATGGTCGCACGATGCACCTGCGAGCGTGCGGCGGCGATGACGCTCCTGTCGAGACCGACGACGAGGTTAAGTCCGTTTCCAACGAAACCAGCTTCGCCCACGACCTTGTGGAACGCGAAAACATCGAGGCGGCGATTTCCGCCATGGCAGCCAAAGTTGGACGACGCTTGCGTCGGAAAGGCCTCAAGGGCCGCACGCTTGCGTTAAAGGTGCGTTTCGATGACCGCACTGTCCATTCTGCGCAAAGAAAGCTAGAAGCTCCCTCAGATGACGACATTGCGTTTGGGCCGCTTGCCGTGGGGCTTCTGGATGAGATCTGGCGTCCGGGGATTCCTGTCAGGCTCGTTGGCGTTGCCATGACGGGGTTCGACGCCCAGGATTCGATCCAGGACCGTCTGTTCGATGTGCCTGATGATGAGGAACCGATCGCGAAACCCTTGCTTTCAGACGAAAAGCGTCAAAGCCTTCTGAGAGCAACCGACGCGCTCAAGGACCGCTTCGGCGAGTCCGCAGTGAGATTCGGTCATGAGATCCGCAGCAGCCGCAACACCACAGGCTCGGCAGCGAAGAATCCTGCGGATTACAAGTAGGGAAGATTCACGTCTTCGCCTGACGCCAAGCTGCGTTTTCAACAGAAAGCTTACATGCAAAAAGAGCCGCGGTCATGCACGTTAAGCGCACGGCCGCGGCTCTCGTTAGTTGAGGTGCGGGGAAGCCCTAATCGAGGAGGCTCTCCACTTCTTCGCGCGTGTAGGTGTCTCCGTGGCCACCGTAGAACGTGTCGGCAACCTCAAGCAGGCGACGAACCGATTCCTTCGCCTTTTCGGGTGATTCCACGATCCAGTTGAGGCCGACGGTGCGGTCAGGGTACATCTCGGCCAACGGCTGTACCGTATGCCAATCAAGAAAGGTGTCGCCGGTGAACGCCGTGCGGTCGTCCATCACCAGTGCGATATGGGAGTCGGTATGGCCAGGCGTGTAGATGATTTTTCCGGGGAAGCCCCAATCGTGCAGGTCGTAGTCTTTGTCGCCCACAACGATGTCGGGGGTAACCTGCGGCACGGGCAGCTTGAAGCTTTCGTCCATGAAGTCCATGAACGGCTGGTATTCAAGCGCTTTCTCTCCGAAGACGTAGAGGTTTTTCTTGGTGCTTGTTTTCAGGAACTCTTCGGCGTTCTTGTGGCACAGAACGGGAGCATCAGTCAGTTTCTTCCATGCGCCAAGCAGCTGCATGTGGTCGAAGTGTTCGTGGCTCAATATGATCAGATCGATATCTTTCGGGTCGACGCCCTGCTCCTCGAGGAAGGCGGGTAGCTTCTCGGGTTCCAAAATGGCGCCGCAATCAAAGAGCACCGTTTTGTCGCCTGCTTTGATGACGTAGGAGTTGACGAAGAAGAAGGTCATTTTCTTAACGCTCATCGTATCCTCCTCAGGACGCGTTTCGACGCATCGCCCGCGGTGGAAGGTTGTTGCGCCGCCAGGCGAACTCTCCTTGTTTCATGCTAGCACAATGCAGCTTCGAAAACTTAGTGTTGGATGTTCGCACAGCGGACTGTTCGCAAGAATAAAGGCCTTCCGGATGTTCCGGAAGGCCTTCAAAGAACAGGCTGTTGGCAGCGAGCTGGAAACTAGCTTTGCTCTTAACGCTGATCAGCCAGGAAGAACAGCGCCATCGTGCCGGGGCCGGCGTGAGAGCCGATAACCGGGTCAATGTAGTTAATGATGACGTCTTTCACGCCGAAGCGCTCCTTCACCTTCCCAGCTACGTATTCCGCTTCCTCCAGGCAATCGCCGTGCGTGATGAACACCATCTGGTCGGAAATGGGCTGAACAGCCGATTTCTCCATGTGGTCGACAAGCGCGTTGAGCGACTTCTTGCGTCCGCGCACCTTCTCCATGGGAATCAGATGGCCTTCGTTGTCCACGTGCAGAATAGGCTTGATGTTAAGGAGCGTACCTGCCCACGCCGCCGTCTTCGAAACGCGCCCGCCGCGGAACAGGAACATCAGGTCGTCAACGGTGAACCAATGGGCAAGGTGGAGCTTGTTTTCCTCGACCCAGTCGCGCACCTGGTCGATGGTTTCACCGGCGCGCGCATGCTGAACGGCATACCACACCAGAAGGCCTTGACCGCCCGAAGCCGCCAGCGTGTCTACGGAGTAGATCTTGCGGTCGGGATATTCCTCTTGCAGCTGCGAGCACATGAGGGAAAGCGCCTGGAACGTGCCGGATAGGCCGCTGGAGAACGCCAGGTAGATCAGGTCGTGGCCCTTATCGAGAATGCTGCGGAAGAGCGCCTCGGATTCTGCCAGGTTGGGAAGCGAGGTCTTGAACACCTTGCCTTCGCGCATCATGGTGTAGAACTGCTTGAGATCGGTCTTTTCGCCTTTGAGATAGCTCTGGTACACGACATCCTCGCCGTCGACCATGAACGTGAGCGGCAGAATGTGCAAACCGAAGTCGTCGATCATGTCCTCGACGAGGTTGCAACATGAATCGGTTACGATCTCGAAGTCCATCGGAGTGGCTCCTTCCCTTATGCATCGGCGCCCAAAGCGCCGTAGGTTCCCGCAACCCGTCCAGTATACCCGCTAATCGGGGCGCTATGTCGCAATCTTGGAAAGTGGTGCGGTGCGGTGGGCAATTCACGCGCGGAACATTATAATGTACCGGTTTGAACGACAACGCGCCGTTGAACCGGCTGCCCCGGTTTCGGCGCACAGACGATGCAAGTGAGGGAACCCACGTGGCAGACAAGGGAAACAACTACAAGAGCACTATGAACCTCCCGCAGACCGATTTCCCCATGCGCGGCAACCTGCCGGCCAACGAGCCTAAGCGCCTGGAGAAGTGGGAGCAGGAGCATCTGTACGAGCGCGTGCTGGAGAAGAACAAGGACGGCCAGCCGTTCATCCTGCACGACGGCCCTCCGTATGCCAATGGACCAATCCACATCGGCCATGCCTTCAATAAGATCCTGAAAGACTTCGTTGTGAAGTCGCATGCCCAGCGCGGCTTCTTCACCCCGTATATCCCGGGCTGGGACTGCCACGGCCAGCCCATCGAGCATGAGGTTGAGAAGAAGCTGGGCACCCAGAAGATGCGCGAGATGCCTCAGGCCGAGGTGCGCAAGCTGTGCCGCGAGTGGGCCGAGCGCTTCGTCGACGTGCAGCGCGACGGCTTCAAGCGCCTGGGCGTCAATGGCGACTGGGAGCATCCTTATCTGACGTTCCAGCCCACGTTCGAGTCGGCAAACGTCGAAGTGTTCAAGAAGCTGTACCTGGACGGTGCGGTGTATCGCGGCCGCAAGCCCATCCATTGGTGCAAGCACTGCCACACCGCCCTCGCCGAGGCAGAGATCGAATACGCAGACGAGACCTCGCCTTCCATCTACGTAAAGTTCAAGCTGTTCCAGGTGCCCGAGGCCTTCGCCGCCGCCGGCGTGACGTTCGAGAACGCCTACGTGCTCATCTGGACCACCACGCCGTGGACGCTTCCCGCCAACGTCGGCGTATCTTTCGGCCCCGACATCGACTACTGCTTCGTGAAGGTCGACGGCGATTACCTGCTGTTCGCCCACGAAATGGTGGAAACGGTCGCCGAAGTTGCCGGTTGGGAGTCTTACGAGGTCGTGTGCGCCGACGGCGAGCCTGTGCTGATAAAGGGCGACGCGTTCGGCGACGTCACCTACGAGTGCCCCATCCTCACCGACAAGGTCGGCCGCATCGTGTGGGGCGACCACGTGACGCTTGAATCCGGCACTGGCGCGGTCCATACCGCTCCCGGCCACGGCGTCGAGGACTACCTGATGGGCCAGCAGTTTGGCCTGGAAACCCTGATGCCGGTCGATGATGATGGCCGCTTCATGGAGACCGTTCCGCATTTCGGCGGCATGGATACCGACGAAGCAAACCCGCACATCATCGAGTGGCTTCAGGAGCGCGGCACGCTGGTTGCGCAGAAGAAGATCTCGCACAGCTACCCGCATTGCTGGCGCTGCCACGAGCCCGTCATTTTCCGCGCTACCGATCAGTGGTTCGTTTCTATGGAGGCAACTGGCCTGCGCGAGGCGGCGCTCGACCAGATCCACAACCACGTGACGTGGTACCCTGCGTGGGGCGTCAACCGCATCGGCGCCATGGTGGCAGACCGTCCCGACTGGTGCATCTCGCGCCAGCGCAGCTGGGGCGTGCCCATCCCGGTGTTCAAGTGCGCCAAGTGCGGCGAGATCGTCGCTACGGCCGAGACGTTCGACGCGGTCATTGACCTGTTCAATACCGAAGGCGCTGACGCTTGGTTCACCAAGGATCCGAAGGAGTACCTGCCCGCCGGCACGCACTGCGAGGCGTGTGGTTCCGACGAGCTTGTGTCCGAGAAGGACATTCTGGACGTGTGGTGGGAGAGCGGCGTGAGCCATGTTGGCGTGCTGAAGCATCGCGCTGAGGCCGACCATCTGCATTGGCCTGCCGACATGTACCTTGAGGGCTCCGACCAGCATCGTGGCTGGTTCCAGAGCTCGCTGCTTCTGGGAACCGGCGCGTTCGGACGCGCTCCGTACGAGAGCGTCGTATGCTGCGGCTTTACCGTGGACGAGAACGGCGAGAAGATGTCGAAGTCCAAGGGCAACGGCATCGACCCCAAGGAGGTCACCGACAAGTACGGTGCCGACGTGCTGCGCCTGTGGGTCGCGTCCACCGACTACTCGGTTGACGTGTCCATCGGCGACACCATTCTGCAGCGCGCGTCGGATGCGTACCGCCGTTTCCGCAACACCTTCCGCTTCCTGCTGGGCAGCCTGTCTGATTTCGACTCTGCCAAGTACGCCGTGGATGCCTCCCAGATGCCGGCCATCGACAAGTGGGCGCTGCTGCGCTTGCGCGAGGTGCTGGCCAATGTGGAGAAGGGCTACGACGAGTACCGCTTCCACCAGGTGTTCCGCACGCTGTACGAATACGTTATCAACGATCTTTCGGCCATCTACATGGATGTGGCGAAGGACCGCCTGTATTCCGAGGCACCCGATTCTCCGGCGCGTCGCAGCGCTCAGACGGTGCTGTACGAGATCTTGGAGGTTATGGTCCGCGTTCTGAGCCCCGTGCTTTCCTTCACCTGCGACGAGGTTTGGGAGCATTATCCCGATGCCGAGCGCAACCGCGATGGTCGTCCGTTCAGCGTCCAGCTTGCGGGGTGGCCCTCTGCCGAACGCATTGCCGCAGGCATCTCTGACGATGAGGCGGCGCAGCTGATGAAGCGCTTCGAAGTGCTGCTCACCACGCGTGATGCTGTGACGAAGGCCCTTGAGGACGCGCGCAACGCCAAGGTGTTCGGCAAGAGCCAGGAGGCGGCGCTTACCATCGTTGCTTCTGAGTCGGACGCTGCCGTTCTTGCGTCTTTTGACGAGGCTGATTTGAAGGAGCTGTTCATCGTGGCTTCCGTTGCAGTGGAAGCTGGCGACGCTGCCGACGGCGAGCCTTCCGTTTCGGTCAAGAAGACCGAGCTTCCGCGCTGCCCGCGTTGCTGGAATTACTTGGAGCTGGGCGGCAATGCTGCGCATCCTGACGTGTGCAAGCGTTGCGGCGATGCTCTTGACGCCATCGGCTTCGCGGAGCCCCAGGAGTAGGGCTGCATGACTGATAGCTTGGAAAAGCACGCTGACGCCCCTTCTGCAGGGGCGTCAGCGTCTAACCGATGGAACTCCACTCGTGCTGCCATTCTGATTGCTGCGGTCGTGGTGGTGTGGTTCGTGTTCGACCGGATAACCAAGGTTCACTTCGATCAGCACATCGTGGGAGCGCACATCGGCGGTCCCTATGCCGGGCTGTTCGAGTTCACGCTCGTTCACAACACGGGTGCCGCCTGGGGCATTTTCGATAACGCGACGTTCCTTCTTGGCATCATGTCGGCAGTGGTGAGCATTGCCGCCGCGGTCTTTGCCATCGTGTTCGCCAAGCGTTCCAACTGGATCCTCTCTTTAGGCGCCGGTCTTGTTGCTGCAGGCGGGTTGGGCAATGCGCTCGACCGCTTCATGCTGGGCTACGTGGTTGACTTCATCAACCTGTCTTTCATTGAATTTCCGGTGTTCAATATCGCCGACATTGGCGTTACCTGCGGGTTCGTGCTTGTTGTTATTGCGCTTCTTTTCTTTTGGAAGCCCTCCGAAGAGCATCAGAAGGCGGATGAGTGATGAGCCGTTCGCTTTGCCATGTGGCTACCGCCTCTGACGACGGACAGCGCTTGGACTCTGTCCTTGCCGCGCATGCCTGTTACCCCAGCCGCTCCGCCGCCGCAAAGGCAGCTGAAGAGGGCCTTGTGCTTGTTAACGGTACGCCGCGCGGAAAGAAGCATGCCGTCAGCATCGGAGACGCTATCGTTTATGAGCTTCCCGACGACGCTCCGTCTGTAGTGGCGGGGGAGCCCATCGAGCTTGACATCCGCTATGAAGACGAAGACCTGATCGTTCTGTCCAAACAAGCGGGCCTTGTGTGTCATCCTTCTATCGACCATCACGATGGAACGCTCGTGAATGCGCTCATCTTCCATTGCGGTGCGGGAAACCTTTGCAATGTGCAAGGGGAGGACGACCGTCTGGGCATCGTGCACCGTTTGGACCGTGATACCACGGGTTTGATGCTTGCCGCCAAGACCAATGAATGCGGGCAGGCGCTCATGGATGCCATTCGCGACAAGACGGTCGAGCGGCGCTACCTTGCGCTGTGCCATGGCGTCATTGCGCACGATACCGGAATGATTGACGCACCCATTGCGCGCTCTCTCAACGAGCGCACGCGCATGGCAGTACGCGAGTCTGCTTCGTCCAGAGAGGCCGTCACCACGTTCCGCGTGCTGGAGCGTTTCGAGCCGGGCCCGAAAGACGATGGCTACACGCTGGTGGATTGCAAGCTTTTCACGGGCCGCACACACCAGATTCGCGTTCATATGGAATTCACCCGCCATCCGCTCGTGGGCGACCCCATGTATACTGCGGGGGCTCCTTCTGCGCCGCAAGCCAACCTGGGGCTCGATCGTCAGTTCCTCCACTCGTTCTGCCTTGAGTTCGACCATCCCATCACGGGAAAGCGTCTTTCGTTTGCCGATGCGCTGCCCATGGACCTTCTTGACGTTCTTGAAAGCCTGAAGGCGCGCAGCGAGGGCCGCACCGAAGCCGGGGAGGAGATCTATTCGCTCCTCACAGATGCCCTGCGATCGTATCTGTAATACTTCTTCCTCTTAAGTAACCGTCTGAAAAACTTTACTGTTGGCTTGGCGATTACAGCTATACACTGGCGTTGTGCATTCGTATATAGCTTGAGAGAAAGGCGGGGTGAATGGAAGCTTCAGGAAAGCATGCTGTGCTGCTCGTGAACACGGGCACTCCTTCTGCACCCACGCCCAAAGCCGTCAGGTCGTATCTCAAGCGCTTTCTAGGCAACCGTCGAATCGTTCCCGTCAACCCTTTCATTTGGTGGTTCATCCTGCATTTCGCGATTCTTCCGAAGCGCGCGAAGGCTTCCGCGCGAAAGTACCAGGAGATCTGGACGCCGGAAGGTTCTCCGTTCGCATTGGCTCACCACGCGCTCGAGCGCGGTGTTGCCGAGGAGCTGCTTGCGCGCGGCCATGACGTCGACGTGCGCGTTGCCATGAGCTTCGACGCTCCGCGCACTCATGACGTTATCCGCGAGCTTCGTAAAGAGGGGTGCAGCAGGCTCACGGTGCTTCCGCTTTATCCGCAAAGCGCCTTTTCGACGACGTACGTGGTGAAAGACGACGTCAAATCGGCCGTGCGCGGACGCCGCTTGCGCGAGAGCACCGATATCATTGACGACTACCATGCGAACGCTACCTATATTCGCGCCATTGCTGCGTCAATTCGTCACGCGGGCTTCGACCCCAATAGCGACGATCGCTTGCTGTTTTCGTACCATTCCATCCCCTTGGCCGATATCGATGCAGGTGACACCTACGAGCTCCAGACGAGTGCGACCAGCCTTCATGTGGCAAACGAGCTTGGGCTGGAGCGCTCCCGCTGGACGATAGGCTATCAGTGCCGGTTCGACAAGAACCGAGAATGGCTTATGCCTTCGACGTCGGACATCTTGCAGCGCTGGGCGGAAGTTGGCGGCGGACGTGTGTTCGTGGTGTGCCCGAACTTCGCTGTTGACTGCTTGGAAACGCTGTATGATGTACAGCGCGTTTTGAAACCCGCGTACTTGGAGCGCCGTCGAGCCGCGGGCCATCCTACCGACATGGGTTCGTTTGTGTACGTGCCCTGCTTGGGCAACAGCAAGGCGCATGTCCGTGTTTTGTGCGACGTTTTGAAAGGCGCGATTCAGTAGCCGGGTTCGAATCGCAAAGTTTTCGAAATCGATGGAGGAAAGCCCCCATGGAGAAAACCATCCTTGTTGGCGTCACCGGGTGCATCGCCGTTTACAAATCTGCCGAACTCGTCCGCCTGTTCCAGAAAGCGGGCTATCGCGTGAAGGTTGTGATGACGGAGCATGCGACGCATTTCGTTGATCCGCTCACGTTCCGGTCTCTTACCCATGAACCGGTCGCAATAGGCCTTTTTGACGATCCATCCGACCCGATCCACCACATTTCCCTTGCCGAAGAGGCTGATGTTTTCGTCATTGCACCTTGCACCGCCAATGTTGCGGCGAAGATCGCGCATGGCATTGCCGACGATTTGTTGACCACGACAGCGCTTGCTTGCACGGCTCCGCTCGTTGTGGCTCCCGCCATGAATGTTCATATGTATGAAGCTGCTGCTACGCAAGAGAATTTGGCAACGCTTGAGAAGCGCGGCGTTCGCATTGTTGAGGCGGGCTCCGGTTATCTGGCCTGCGGCGATGTGGGACGGGGGCGCCTGGCCGACTTGAACGACATTGTTTCTGCTACGATTGCTGCTTTGGAGGGAGACGCCGCCTCTGACGGCGATCAGGACCTTGCAGGCAAGCACGTCGTGGTGACGGCGGGACCCACATACGAGCCCATTGATCCGGTGCGCTTCATCGGGAATCGCTCATCGGGGAAGATGGGCTACGCGATTGCTCAGGCTGCCGTTGAGCGAGGCGCTAGAGTTACTCTAATCAGTGGCCCGGTATCGCTGGATGCGCCCACGGGTGTTCAGGTGGTTCGTGTGCAGACAGCGCTTGAGATGCTTGCGGCATGCGAAGATGCTTTCTCGCAGTCCGACATTGCCGTTTTCTCTGCCGCGGTCGCTGACATGCGTCCCGAAACCGTTTCCGATCACAAACTGAAGAAGAGCGACACCGAGGACTCTGCAGCTCTCCAGCAGGTGAGGCTCGTTGCCAATCCGGACATTCTGGCCACGATGGCGCAGGGAAAGCGCGCAGGGCAGGTTGTCGTCGGGTTCGCAGCCGAGACCAACGACGTTGTTGAGAACGCTCGCAAGAAGCTTGAAGCGAAACGCGCCGATTTGATCGTTGCCAACCGCATAGGGGAGGGTGTAGCGTTCGGAACGGACGACAACCAGGCTTCCCTTGTCACTCCAGACGGTTGCGAAGATCTGCCTCTCATGTCTAAGCACGATCTGGCTGATCGCATCTTGACTCGCGCCGTCGAAATCGGTTCCGGCTGTTAGAGCTATTTCGTACCGTTGCGTTTCATCCGATACCGACAAAGCAAAAGGGCCCGGCTATTCAGCCAGGCCCTTCTTTTAGCTGGTCGGGTTGACAGGATTTGAACCTGCGACCCCTTGACCCCCAGTCAAGTGCGCTACCAAACTGCGCCACAACCCGTTGTGCGTCTCTCAACGCAAGGAAATACTATAACGGAACCCCTACGGCATTGCAAGGGTATTTTTCCCGCTTTGGAAAAATCGCTTCAACAAGCAGGGGTGCTGACGCTATTGCCGCTCACCCCGCCATCTGCGCCGTTCATTTCGGGGAATTTGGAAAGATTCGCCACTCCCCGAGCAATCGCGGCCCGACCCGGCTCTATATGGGGCTGATTCGATGCTCTTTGCTAAAGTAAAGCGCAGGCCGGGTCGGTTGCACCCGGTTTCTGCATTGAACGGGGGAGATTCATCCGCGCTTGCGCGGAACTTCATTCGTTTGCACGTTCGCATTCGTTAGGGTAAGGAGGGGTCTACGTGACGATGATCGGGTTCTTGATCCTGTTCCCGTTGGTCGTTGCCGTCATCTTGCTGGCCGTTCGCAACAACGCGGCCCGCAACGTGGTGGTGGTGGCTGCATCGCTCGTCATCGGCTTGGGTTCCATTTGGCTGGTGGCGGTAGGATTGAACGGGGCCTCGCCTGTCTATTTCGAGTTCTCTTCGCCGATAGTCGACGGGGCGTGCACCATCGTGGGTATCGTGGTTGCCATCACGGTCATCTGCTTCGGTGTGAAATACAAGAATTATCTGGCTGTCGTGCTGGCCGTCATCCAGCTTGTCGGCTCGCTCGTGTTCGAGCTCAATTTCGCTCACGGCATCGAGGTTTCCACGCCTTTGTACTACGACCAGCTGACGCTGTTGATGGTGTTCATCATCGGCATCATCGGTTCGGCTATCTGCGTGTACGCGCTGGGATACATGGAAGACTTTCAGGCGCATGAGCCCGAGGGCGCTTTGGATCGGCGTCCGACGTTCTTCGCCCTGATGTTCGTCTTCCTGTCCGCGATGTACGTGATCGTGTTCTCCGACCACATGACGTGGCTGTTCACCGGTTGGGAAGTCACCACGCTGTGCTCGTTCCTGCTGATCGCCTACACGCGCACCGAGGAAGCCATTCGCAACGCCTTCCGCCAGATCGTCATGAACCTTCTGGGCGGCATTTCGTTCCTGATCGGCCTGTTTGCCTGCGTTCTTACCATGGGCACGCTTTCGCTGTCTGAGTTCCTGCTTATTGGCCAGGTGTGGCCGACGGTTGCGGTGTTCGCCGTCACGGCGTTCGCTTTCGCTGGCATCACCAAGGCCGCGCAGATGCCCTTCCACACGTGGCTTCTGGGCGCCATGGTGGCTCCTACGCCCACCAGCGCGCTTCTTCACTCGTCCACCATGGTCAAGGCCGGCGTGTTCCTGCTGGTGAAGCTGGCTCCGGTGCTTGCGCTGTGCCCGGTTCCTGGCGGCATGCTCATGTTCGTGGGCGCTGTCACCTTCCTGGTGTGCTCGTGCCTGGCTATCACGCAGAGCAACGCCAAGCGCGTGCTTGCGTATTCGACCATCGCGAATCTTGGCTTGATCACCGCATGCGCGGGCGTCGGCACTCCTGAAGCGGTTTGGGCTGCTACGTTCCTCATTCTGTTCCATGCCATTGCGAAGTCGCTGCTGTTCCTGTGCGTCGGCACCGCCGAGCATCACATCGGCAGCCGCGACATCGAGGATATGGACCTTCTGTTCGACCGCATGCCCAGCCTTGCGCGTTTCATGATCCTAGGCATCATGTGCATGTTCATCGCGCCGTTTGGCATGCTCATCTCCAAGTGGGCCACGCTTCAGTCGTTCACCGAGGTTGGAAACCTTGCGCTCGTGCTGTTGCTGGCGTTTGGCTCGGCTGCAACGTTTATGTTCTGGGCGAAGTGGATGGGCAAGCTTTCCGGCATTGCTGGACAGTCCAAAAACGTCGAGCTCAGCGTACATACCAGCGAATGGATCCCCATCATGCTGATGGCTGTCCTCATTGGGTTGGGCTGCGTTGGTTTGCCGCTCATCTCCATTAACCTGGTGGAGCCGTACTTGTACTCCACGTTCGGCGAGCTTTCGTTCCCGATCAGCTTCGACAACCTTATCATTTCTGGCGTTGCTGTCGTGCTCATTATCATCGTTTTGTTCGCTGGGTTGGGTCATTCCACGGCACGCAAGGTTGATGTGTACCTGGCGGGCGTGAGCGTCGACAACAACAACCGCACGTTCAAGAACTCGCTGTCTGGCGTTACTGAGGCCACCGCGCGCAACTGGTACATGAAGGACTGGCTGGGCGAGCGGCGCCTGGACATGTTTGGAACCATTGCGTGTGGCGCTTTCATCGTGATTCTCTACGTCGTTGCTGCGTTCGCTGCAGCGGGGCTGTTCTAGGAAGGGGAGTGGATTAAATGCAGATCCTCATCACCGTTGTTGGGTGCATCCTCTTCGCCGTGCTCGCACCCGTTGTCGGCTGTTTGCTTGCCGGCCTTGACCGCAAGATCAGCGCGCGCATGCAGGGCCGCGTGGGACCGCCGCTTTTGCAGCCGTACTACGACGTGCGCAAGCTGCTTGAGAAGGATCACGTGGCCGTGAACTCCTCTGAAGGCGTTTACATCGCCTTCGCCCTTGTGTTCGCCATTTTGGCGGGCGGCATCTTCTTCACGGGTGGCAACCTGCTGATGTGCATCTTTGTGATCACGCTGTCCAGCCTGCTGTTCATCGTGGCGGCTTACAGCTCTCGCAGCCCCTATGCCGAGGTTGGCGCCGAGCGCGAGACCATGCAGGTCATGGCCTACGAGCCCATGGTGCTGCTGATGGCCGTTGCGTTTTTCCTGGTGACGGGCAGCTTCAACGTGTCGTCTGCGTTCGATCAGCAGGTTCCCGTGTTCACATCCATCTGGCTTGTGTTTTTGGGCTTCCTGTTCATCTTGACCATCAAGCTGCGCAAGTCGCCGTTTGACCTGTCGTATTCGCACCATGCGCACCAAGAGCTCGTCAAAGGCATCACCACCGAGATGAGCGGTCCGACGCTCGCCAAGGTGGAAATCATGCACTGGTGCGAGAGCGTGCTTTTCCTGGGATGGGTCGGCATGTTCTTCATCTGGGGAAACCCCATCTCCATCGTGGTTGCCATCGTTGTTGCGCTGGTGGCCTTCTTCCTGGAGATTTGGATTGACAATAACTTCGCGCGCGTGAAGTGGCAGGCGCTTATGACCTCTGCGTGGGTCGTGGCGTTGGTTGCCGGCGGCGTGAACATCGGCATTCTGATGTACCTGTAAGGAGCGGCACATGGCATTCGCATCGAAATCCCCGTGGGTCATCCATTACGACGCATCCAGCTGCAACGGCTGCGACATCGAGGTTCTTGCGGCGCTGTGCCCGGGCTACGATGTTGAACGTTTCGGCATCATCAACACGGGCAATCCTAAGCACGCTGACATCTTTTTGGTAACAGGCAGCGTCAACGAGCGCAACATCGACGTCGTGAAGGAAATCTACGACCAGATGGTTGAGCCCAAAATCGTGGTCGCTTGCGGCATCTGCGCATGCACAGGCGGCATCTTCCATGACTGCTACAACGTTATCGGCGGCGTCGACAAGGCAATCCCGGTTGACGTGTATGCTCCCGGATGCGCCGTGCGCCCTGAAGCAATTATCGATGCTGTTGTTCAGGCTATCGGCATCCTCGACGAGAAGAGCAAGGCGCTCGCCGCCGCAAGAAAGGGGGCGTAGGGCATGACGGTTCAGACCGAATACCTCATCACCGCCATCGACGGTATCCCCGAGATGTCGAAGAAGCGCAAAGCGGAAGGCTGGCGTTTCGTGCAGCTCATGGCCGTCAACACTGAAGAGGGCATCGACCTGATCTACTCTTTCATGAAGGACGGCGTCCTGCAGAACAACAAGATCGAGCACGTCATGAAGACCGACGTGATCCCCAGCATCACCGACGATTTCTTCGCGGCGTTCGTCTTCGAAAACGAAGTCCACGACCTGTTCGGTGTGGACATTCGTGGCATTGCCATCGATTTCGGTGGGAACTTCTATGCGCTTGCCCAAAGCGAGCCGATGACCATCATCTCGCCTGCTCAGAAAGCTGCGCGCGAGAAGGCTCGCGCCGCTGCCATCGCCAAGGCGGAGCGCGCCAAGAAGGCCGCCGCCGCCAATGCCGCTTACGTCATGGATCATCCTGGCGCGAAGCCCGCGCGTAAGGCGGACGATGGACTGATCAAGCCCTCTACTGAAGGCTTTGAGGAAAAGCTCAAGGGCATGGATCCCGAAAAGGTCGCGCGCGTCCGCGCCGCCATGGCAGCGAAGGCACGCAAGGCCGCTGTTGCCAATGCTGAGTTCGTCGAAGGCAAGAAGTCTGTCGAGGAAGACGAAAAGGCCGCCAAGGAAGCGGCACTCGAGGCAAAGCTGAAGGATATGGATCCAGAGAAGGCAGCGAAGGTTCGCGCCGCAATGGCCGCTAAGGCCGCCAAGGAAGCCGCAGCTGCGGAAGGCAACGACGCTAAGGAAGGCGAGTAGGCATGGGAAAGGCGACAGTCATACCGTTCGGCCCGCAGCATCCCGTGCTGCCTGAGCCGCTTCACTTGGATCTTGTAGTCGAAGACGAGAAGGTCATCGAGGCCATCCCTCAGATCGGTTTCGTGCACCGCGGCCTTGAGAAGCTGGTCGAAACCCGTGACTACAACCAGTTCATCTACGTTGCAGAGCGCATTTGCGGCATCTGCGCGTTCGGTCATTCGATGGGCTATGCGGAAACCGTTGAGCGCCTGATGGGCGTTGAGATTCCCACGCGCGCAGAGTACCTTCGTGTCATTTGGCACGAGCTGTCTCGTATCCACTCCCACATCCTGTGGATGGGCCTTGCCGCCGATGCGTTCGGTTTCGAAAGCCTGTTCATGCATTGCTGGCGTCTGCGCGAGCGCGTTCTCGATATTTTCGAGAAAACCACCGGCGGCCGCGTCATTTTCTCGGTTGTGAAAGTTGGCGGTGTCGTGCGCGACATCGACAAGTTGCAGTTTAACGAGATCAAGCGCGTCCTTGAAGGCATCAAGCACGATTACAACCAGCTGTGCAAGGCGTTCTTGAAAGACACGTCCGTGAAGAACCGCACCGTGGGTGTTGGTTACATCAGCCACGAGGACGCTCTCGACCTAAGCATGGTGGGTCCGTTCGCCCGCGCTTCCAGCGTGAACAACGATTCGCGTTGCCTGGGCAATGGCGGCTACAAGTTCCTTTCGGACTTCCAGCCCATTATGGACGGTCAGGGTGACTGCTATGCGCGCGTGAAGGTTCGTGCGCTTGAAGTGCTGCAGTCGATCGACATCATCGAAGAGATGATCGCGAAGATCCCCGAGGGCGATATCGCCGTTCCTGTGAAAGGCTCGCCGGCGGATGGCGCTGAGTCATCCAACGTGGTCGAGCAGCCTCGCGGCGAGTGCTATTACTACGCACGCGGCAACGGCTCGAAGTACTTGGAGCGCATGCGCATGCGCACGCCCACGTCGCAAAATCTTGGCGGCATGACCAAGGTGCTCGCCGGTTGCGATCTGGCGGACGTGAACATGATCGTCTTGACCATCGACCCCTGCATCAGCTGCACGGAAAGGTAAGTGCTATGGGAAGCTTCAAACTCGGCGCAATGACGTTGGGCGGGCTGTTCAAGAAGCCCGAGACCATCCAGTATCCGGCGCAAACCAAGCCCATGCCTGCGGGATTGAAGGGGCATGTTGTCAATGATGTGGAAACCTGCATTTTATGCAGCATCTGCGCGAAGCGATGCCCGACTTCTGCCATCGAGGTCGACAAGAAGGGCAGAACTTGGGCCATCAACCGTTTCCGCTGCGTGCAATGCGGCTCGTGCGTTCGCGAATGCCCCAAGCAGTGCCTCACGATGGATCCGCATTACGCTTCTCCCGCCACGCAGATGGAACCGAGCGTTTTCGATGTTCCTGAGCACGAGAAAGTTCAAGCGGAAGTTTAATTTTCACGTTTTAAAGCGGCTTCTTTTCCTTGATTGGTGAAGAGTAAGCGAACGATTTCACCTAGGTACTAGAAGCCGTATTTTGAACTGCTACAATGACACAGTTGAAATCCAACACCGGGCCGGCAACGGCCCGGTTTTTGCGTGCAGGAACACGATGAACGTTAGGAGGAAGCACATGGCGCACGGACAGCAGCGCACCGAAGAAGTGAGCAATCGCATCTTCACCGTTCCGAATCTTATTTCGGCTATCCGTCTGTGCCTTGTTCCGGTGTTTCTCATCCTCCTTCTGAACGGATACGACCTCGCGGCGACCTTCCTGTTTGCGCTGGCTGCTGGTACCGATTGGATCGACGGACAAATCGCGCGACGCACCAACCAGGTTTCCAAGCTTGGGCAACTGCTCGATCCTGCTGTTGATCGCATTCTGATGATTGTGGGTGTTGCAGGCTTATTCATCGTGGGTCGACTTCCGCTGTGGATAATCGTGTTTGTGGTAGCGCGCGATCTTTTGCTGCTGGTGGGTGGCGCATATTTGCTTAAACGCTGGAAGAAGCGCGTTGCTGTCGTCTATCCGGGCAAAGTTGCAACCACGTTGCTGTTCGTCGGTTTTGCTGCGCTTCTGCTGAATTGGCCGGTTCTGACAGGTTTTGGTGTCGTGGACGTTTCTTGGCTTCCGGGTCTTAACTCCGATCCATACTCGTGGGGCATTTGGTTCGTCTACGCTGGCATGATTCTGGCGCTTTTCACCACCATCTACTATGTGGTTGCAGCTCTTCGTGAAATACGTGCCGCCAAATCCGAGCAGGGGGTTGACTAGCAATGGAGCAAAAGCGCCCTCGCAAGCGCACGGCTCCGAAGGCCGCTTCATCAACAAGGTCTTCTTCGTCTAGCCACTCTGCCAAGCGTCCTGCGCACTCATCGCCTGCGCACTCATCGCGTACTTCCGAACGTGCTCCTCTGACGCGTTCCGCTGCACGTCATTCAGCGCCGTCGAACACGCGCGCTTCGCAACGACGTCAATCTGCAAGCTCTGCGTCGACGCGAAGCACCAAACCACAGCGTCAACGTGCTGGGTCGTCCAAACCAAAATCGACTCCGACAAGCACGCCCCATTACGCAACCCCGGGTGTTTGGACGAAAGAATCGCCTTCTCGCTCTACGCGCTCTCGGAGTGGTTCTTCGACTCGCCGTTCGTCAGTGGGGAAGAGTTCGGTTTCCAGTGGCGCTGCTGGAGTGGCTGGCGGCGCTCTTAAAGGAATCGGCAACGCATTGCTGTTCCTCTTGCGCTCATTTATATCGCTGCTTCAGAAAAGCCGGATTGCGCTTGCGGTCTTCCTTGTTGCCGTCGTGTTCGGATTCGGGCTTCTCATAGACGTCGGAATCAACGGCGGGAAGGCTTATCCCGGCGTCCACATTGGCTCTCTTGACGTCTCCGGCAAAACGCAGCAGGAGATAAGCGCCATGGTGAGTGAAACCTACCAGCCTCGTCTTGACGACGGCATCATCACCATTTACGCAAGCGAACAATCCAAAGTCGATGCCGGAGACGAGCTTCAACAGGCAGAAAACGAGGCTCTTGTAGAGCAGCGTTCGCTTGAAGAGGCTCAGGCGAACACCGATTATTGGACGACTGATGCTGCGACACTCGGTGCCTCCATCGATGCTGAGGCGCTTGCTGCGAAGGCGTATGAGGTCGGACGATCTGACGGCGGGATCATCAGCCGCTTGACCGCCTTGTTCAGTGGTTGGACGATTGAGCCCACCCTTGAGTACAACTCCGATGAGGTGGAGGCGCTCGCTTCTCAGATCGATGAGACCGTAGGCAACCCGCGTGTTGATTTCGGCGTTTCGATCGAGGAGGGAAATGCCTCGGTTACCGCCGGCCACGATGGAGAAATGCTCAACCGCGACGATTTCACCAAGCAGATCACGAGTGCGTTTCTTGAATACGAGGATCGCTCGTTCATTGCTGTGCCCGAGTATGCGCCCTTGCGCGTCGACGAAGCCCAGGCTCAAGCCGTTTGCGACACGATCAATGCCGTCATCGACAATGGCATCACGATTCAGTATCAAGGCGAAACGTGGGAGGCCGATCCTGTTGAGGTCGGGTCAACATTGGCAACGCGCATTGATGAGCTGAATGGCGGATGGAGCCTCGTTCCCTATATCGATGAAAACAAGGCGCGCGCCCTCATTTTGTCTCAAGCTCAGGAGCGTTACGAAGGAACCACGGCTAAAGTGTCGTTTGCAAAAGAAGATGATGGCTCTATCACCGTCCATACCGACGGCGCTGGAACGATGCCTCTTGCCACCGAGGCAGTGCAAGCGCTCAACGACGTCTTGTTCAACAACCAGCAGAGCGCAGATGTTTCCCCGTTGTCTGCAACCGACCAGGATGCCGGAACCACGCATGCCGAACGCGATGCCGACACGGGGCATGTGACCGTCTCTCTTGTCATGGCGGCTACTCCTGCAACCATGTCTTTCGACGATGCGCTTGCTGCTGGCGTCATTTCGAAATTCTCGTCGTTCACCACAGAGTATTCCAATACATCTGGCTCCGAGAACAGAAGGCACAATATCCACCTTGCGGCCGACATCCTGAACAATTCAATCGTTGCGCCTGACGGCATCTGGTCGTTCAACGACACGGCGGGCGAACGCACCGAGGAAGCGGGATTCCAAGGAGCAGGCCTGATCAGCGCTGGAGAATTCACGGAGGGCGTAGGCGGCGGCATCTGCCAAGTTGCAACTACCGTGTTCAACGCGGTATATGAAGCCGGCTTGCCCGTAGAGGAACGCAGAAATCATTCGTTGTACGTTGCGAGCTACCCTGCAGGCAGGGATGCTGCAGTATCGTGGCCTGATCTCGATTTGAAATGGGGCAACGACACCGGAAGCGACATCCTGGTGAAGATGTCTTACGATGAAACCTCTGTTACATGTTCGTTATACGGCGTTTCCCCCGGGTATACTGTCGAGACCGATGTTGGCGAGTGGAAAAAGGGCGAACCGTACAAGATCAAAGTTGAAGTGGATGACTCCATGAAGACTGGATCGAGCTACGTGAAGACCTCGGGAACCGACGGCCGGAGCATCTCCGTAGTGCGTACGGTGACCGACTCGCAGGGCAACATCGTTCGCGAAGACTTGTTCGAATCTGAATACGATCCCAAGAACAAGGTGATCGTTGCCGGTCCGGACACGCCGGTGGATACGACTCGAAGCGAGGAAGATTAAGCACGCTCCGGGCCGACCGTCTCGTCGCGACAGGGAAGGGAAGCGGCTTGCCGCTTAAGTTCGAGGGAAGGTGAAGCACCCGTGTACTATCAGCCCGATATCGAGACCATGCCGGTCGAACAGCTCAGAGAGCTCCAGCTCGACCGCATGAAGCGATCGATCGCTCACGCTTACGAGAACATTCCGCTCTATCGAGAGCGATTTGCTGAAGCGGGCGTTGTCCCCAGCGATCTGAAGTCGCTTGACGACCTGGTGAAGTTTCCCTTCCTCACCAAGCAGGACATGCGCGATTGCTATCCTTACGGCCTTTTCGCCGTCCCCTCGTCAGACGTTGCACGCATCCACGCTTCTTCCGGCACCACGGGCCAGGCGACGGTTGTGGGTCATTCGGCCAACGACCTGAAGAACTGGGGCGATTGCTTTGCACGTGGCATCTACATGGTGGGCGGCTCGCGTGGCTCCGTCATTCAGGTTTCCTACGGCTATGGTCTGTTCACTGGTGGTTTGGGCGCCCATGCGGGCGGCGAGGCCGTCGGTTGCGCCGTCATCCCCACGTCTTCGGGCAACACCAAGCGCCAGATTCAGATGATGAAGGACCTGGGAACCGACATCCTTGCGTGCACGCCTTCATACGCGCTGCTCATTGCCGATACTGCTATCGAAATGGGTTACGATCCCGCCAAGGACTTCAAGGTTTCTGGCGTGATCTTGGGCGCCGAACCCGCAAGCGAAAACATGCGTCAGGAGATCCGCGAGAAGCTTGGCGTGCAGTACTGCGACGTTTACGGCCTCTCCGAGGTCATGGGCCCTGGCGTGGCCATGGAGTGCGCCGAATCCCACGGCCTGCACCTTGCTGAGGATCATTTCTACGCTGAAATCGTCGATCCCGAGACGCTGCAGCCTGTTCCTGACGGTACGTATGGCGAGCTCGTGTTCACCACGCTCACGCGTGAGTGCTGCCCGCTTGTGCGCTACCGCACGCGCGACGTTACGCGCATCATTCCCGAGGAGTGCGCTTGCGGGCGTACGCACCGCAAGATCGATCGCATTGTCGGCCGCACCGACGACATGATGATCATCCGCGGCGTCAACGTGTTCCCGTCGCAGATCGAGCAGGTCATCACCGGCTTCCCCGAGATCGCCACCCAATATCAGATTGTTTTGACCAGCAACGGCCCGCTTGACCGCATCGAGCTTCAGGTTGAGCCCGTTGCCGACTTCCCGTTCGACGAGATCCGCAAGCTTGAGGACCTCAAAGCCCGCCTGCATGCAGAGCTCAAGAGCAACCTGCAGATCTCCGTTGACATCCGCATCGTCGAGCCCAAGACCATCGAACGCAGCGAGGGCAAGGCGAAGCGCATCATCGACATGAGGAACTAGGAGAGTGAGGATCGAATGATTTCCCAGCTGACCGTTTTCCTTCAGAACGAGAAGGGCCGCTTGGCGGCCGCCTGCCGCACGATCGCCGATGCAGGTATCAACATGCATTCTTTGTTCATCGCCGACACTCAAGACTTTGGTGTCGTGCGTATGCTGGTTGATCAGCCGAAAAAGGCTGCTGAAGCCCTTCGCGCCGCCGGCTATCGCGCCACCATCACGCCGGTTACCGCAGTGCGCATTCCCAACCAGCCGGGCGGGCTTGCCAAGCTGCTGGAGTACATGGACTCCCAAAACGTCAACGTCGAGTACGGCTACTGCTTCTTGGCGGGCGAGGAATTCGCCATCGATGTGCTGAAGACCGACGAGGACATCGAGCTGGAAAGCAAGCTTGCTGAAGCCGGTTTCCAGACTGTTGCTCCTGAAGAGATATACAAGCTCGATTAGACCATGAGACATATCGCCGTTCATAGCGATGCGCGAAAGGGAGAGGCAAAGCCCTCCCTTTTCGTGCGTTTCACCGCTCTTTGCTGCTCTGCCGTTTTAGCGGCCTCCCTTGCGCTTCCTTCCATTGCGTTTGCTGAGGTTCGTAAAAGCGATATCGTTTTAGGCGACACCGTTGAGGCGCGCGGCTTGACGGTTGCGCAGTGCCCCAGCATCGATGCGCTGTATGCTTGCGTCATGGACGATTCTGGCACGGTGTATTTTGAACGTGACGCCGCGTCTCCCACGCAGATTGCATCCCTTACAAAGATCATGACTTGCGTCATTGCCCTCGATTCTGTCTCAGATGGCCTGGTTTCGCTTGATGACACGCTTTCCGTCAGTGCAGAAGCGGCTCATGTTGGAGAATCTTCCGCGGGGTTGCAAGAAGGCGACGAGCTGACGCTTGATGCAGCGCTGTATGCATTGATGGTTCCGTCTGGAAACGATGCTGCAATCGCCATCAGCGAGTTTGTGGGCCAGCGGATGTCGGACGCAGCCGGTGGGGGAGATCCAGAGCAGCTGTTCGTCGATGCCATGAACGACAAAGCGGCTGAGCTTGGCTGCGTTGATACGGTCTACCGCAATCCGCATGGTCTTGACAACGATGATTTCTCTGGCGATCAGCACAGTTGTGCTGCCGATCAGGCGCGCATTGTGAAATACGGCATGCAAAACGAACGCTTCAGCGACATCGTGTCGGGCGGCGATGCCGTTATCACTGTGAGCAGGGCTTCTGAGGGAGATGTTGGATCTTCGCGCCAGTCGGTTGAGGTGCAGCTTGAGAGCACCGATCTGTTTCTTGATATGTACGAATATGCTTGCGGCGTGAAAACCGGCATCACAAAACTTGCTGGTCCGTCATTTGCGGGTGCCGCGTACAACGGCGAGAGGTACCTGTACGCCATTGTTATTCATTCTTCATCTGAGGCTCAGCGCTTCAATGACGCAGAAACGCTTTGCGAATGGGTCTACGGCAATCTGGTTGACTATAACCTTGCCAACAGCGAGCAAACGCTTCCTGTTCAAACCAACGAAGGTGAAGTGCAAGCACCCGTTGTCGCTAACGTTTCTCACACCGACTGGATAGACGTTACGATTCCTGCTGTCCTTTCCGACCCCGATGCGACGGTTGAGCTTTTCAAGTTGAACGGCAATGTCAGCCAATCGTTTGAATTCAACGAGGTTCACGGAAACGTACATGCCGGGGATGTGCTTGGCAAAGCTTCTTTCAAGCAACGAAACCAGGTGATTGCTGAATACGACATCGTTGCCGCTGCTGACGTTGCGGCACCTAACTTTTTTGAAAACATCGGCATTTGGTGGGACAAGCTGTTCCGCGGTTTCTCAGGTGAGCCCCAAACTGCCGAATCGACCGTCCTGAACACCACTCCGTTGCTCAACGATAAGTCATCAGCGGTAAGATAGATGCAGCCGCTTTTCGGTCTTAGCAAGGCCTGACGAGTGTATCCGCTGTCGTTTGAAAGGATAGCTATGACTTCGACATGTCCTGTATGTGGAGGCATCCTCCCCGAGTTCGCTGGATCCTGCCCGGCGTGCGGTTTTAAAGTGCAAGGAGCCACCCAGAGCTTCCAGCCCATCACTCTGCCCGATGAAGAGATTGCTGCTCCTGCCGAGGAGAAGCTGCCCCAGGCGTCGCTGCGCATCGTTCGCGGTCCTCAAACAGGCATCTCCTTCGAGTTGAACAAGCCCGCTATGACGGTAGGCCGCAACCCCGATTGCGACATCTTCCTCAATGACATGACGGTTTCTCGCCAGCATGCAAACATTGCGCTTGTGAACGGCACGTGGACGATTCACGACGACAATTCATTCAACGGCGTGTGGGTGAAGAACTCGTCCATCACCGATTACGCGCTTGAAGCGGGAGACATCGTTCAGATTGGCGCGTTCTGCTTGCAGTTCTGCGTCGAATAGCCGCTATCTACTAATCAGCCTGCTCATGAGAGGGGAGAGGCCATGGAGTTGCTTTCTGGAAACGAGGCGATAGCGCAAGGCGCTTGGGAAGCTGGCGCTGATATTGGCGTTGCGTATCCCGGCACGCCCTCCACTGAAACAATGGAGGAGCTTGCCAAAAAAGAAGGCGTGTACGCCGAATGGTGCACCAACGAGAAGGTAGCCATGGAAGTAGGCCTCGGTGCTGCCGCTGCTGGCGCCAAGGTGCTTGTCACGATGAAGCATGTGGGTGTCAATGTTGCTGCGGACCCGCTGTTTACTGCCGCATATACCGGCACGGGTGCGGGGGCTCTCGTTATTCTTGCCGCCGATGACCCGGGCATGTACTCTTCCCAGAACGAGCAAGACTCCCATTACTATGCGCAGGCTGCTCATGTCTTGATGCTTGAGCCATCCGATTCCGCCGAGGCGCTTGATTTCGCCAAAGGCGCCTTTGAACTTTCGCTTGAGCACAGCATGCCGGTGTTCATCCGCTCTACCGTCCGCGTGTCTCATACGAAAACACCCGTTGAAACAGGCGAGCGCATTTGCCCTTCTGTAAAGGAATACCAGAAGGATCTTGCCTCTTGGGTCATGATGCCTGCATTTGCCAAACCGCGCCGCAAAGTGCTGCTTCAGCGCATTGACATGCTTCGCGATGCAGTGAACGATTGGCACCGCTACAACCGCGCAGAAATGCGCGATGGTTCTATCGGCATCATTTGCGCCGGCGCTTCGTACCAGCATGTTCGCGACGCAGTGCCGGATGCATCCGTTTACAAGCTTGGTATCACTTGGCCGCTTCCCGAGCGCGAGCTGAAGGAATTCGCTTCGAAAGTAAACAAGCTTTACGTGGTCGAGGAAGCATCTGAGTACCTGAAGGATTCCGTTTCTGCCCTGGGTATTCAGGTGGATGAGTTCCCCTTTGAGCTCCCGCGCGACGGCGAGCTTTCTCCGGGCCTTGTGCGAAAGGCTCTTGGATTGGAAGTCGCTGCGCATCTTGACGCGCCCGCTGACGTTCCTGGACGTCCTCCTGCGCTTTGCCCGGGCTGCCCGCACCGCTTGGTTTTCAAAGAGCTTTCGCGCATGAAGGCTATCGTCACTGGCGACATCGGATGCTACACGCTTGGCGCGCTTCCGCCGCTTTCCGCAATGGACACATGCGTGGACATGGGCGCTTCTGTTTCGATGGCCCATGGTTTCGAGATTGCTTTGCAGGGCAAGGAGCACCGTCCTGTTGTTGCGGTTATCGGTGATTCCACTTTTGCTCATTCCGGCCTTTCGTCGTTGATCTCAACCGTCTACAACAAGGGTGCCGGCACCGTGTGCGTGCTCGACAACCGCACTACTGCCATGACGGGCCGACAGGGCAATCCGTTCAATGGTGAAACGCTTCAGCATCGCCCCAGCCGCGAGCTCGACCTGGAAGGTGTCATTCGCGCCTTGGGAATCGAAGATGTCCGCACGGTTGATCCTCATGACATGAAGGCAGTTCGTATGGCTTTGAAGGAGTGCACTAAAGCAGAAGACGAGCTTTCGGTCATTATCTTCCGTGCACCCTGCGCTCTGCTTGAACGTGTTGTTAGGCCCGCATTCATGGTGAACGCCGATTGCACGGGCTGCGGCGTTTGCCCCACACTTGGATGCCCCGCCATCGGCAAAGATAGGGAAACCTGCCTTGCCTCCATCGACCCGACGTTGTGCATCGGCTGCGGTCAGTGCGCGCAGTACTGCGCTCAGAAAGCTATCGTGTCGACCGATCCTGCAAGCGAAGGAGGATCCCATGCCTAACAAGTCTGCCATTACTGTTCTTTTGTGCGGCGTGGGCGGTCAGGGAACCATTCTGGCAGCCGACATCCTTGCGCACGCGGCCATTGCTTCTGGCATCACGGTGAAGGTTTCCGAGATCCACGGCATGGCACAACGCGGCGGCGCTGTCACTACGGTCGTTCGCTTCGGCGAGAAGGTCAACACGATGGTCGCCGATTTGGGCTGCGCCGACTGCGTTGTTTCGTTTGAAACCACCGAAGCGCTGCGCAATCTTCCGTATTTAAAGGAAGGCGGGTATCTGCTGGTGGCCGATGAGACCATCAAACCGATGCCCGTGCAGACGGGGAAGGCTGCGATGCCGGCAAACGCTCATCAAAAGCTGCAAGATAACAATGCCACCATCATTCCTGCCGGTGAGCTCGCCCGCACTATCGGCAGCCCGAAATCTGTCAACGTTGTGCTGTTGGGCGCGCTGTCTTCGCGACTTGATTTCCCTGTTTCTGCGTGGGAGCAGGTCATCCGCGATCGCGTGCCGCAAAAGACCATCGATGCGAACATCAAGGCGTTCCATGCGGGACGCGATTTCGCGCTAAAAGCGTAGAAGGGTAGGGAGGTTTCCCATGAGCGTACCCCAGATCAGTGTGTTCCTTGAAAGTCGTCCGGGCCATCTGCGCCGCATCCTTGATGCGTTTGTAGAAGCCGATATCAACGTCCGCGGCTTCAGCGCTTCCGACACTGGCGATTACGGCGTTGTTCGTTTCATTGTCGATGACGCAAATCGCGCAAATGAGGTTCTCAAGGCGATGGGGTGCGCCACCGCCGTTTCCGAAGTTCTTTGCCTGCGCCTGCCTGATCGTCCTGGCGAGCTTGCACGCGTCATGGGCATCATTGCAGAGCGCGACCTCAACGTGCTTTATACCTATTCGCTCATTTCCACCTACATCGCCGTATGCGTGAAAGACATTCCGCATGCCGAGGAAATCTTGCGTGACGAGCCGGTCGAGCTCGCCGATTCCAAAGACATCGCCGCCCGCTTGGACGGCATCGCATAGCCGGAGGAGGATACGAGTGACGGCTACAGGCATCAACGAAGCTGAGAAAATCGACGTGAGCGTAAAAGGCGCTGCACTGGCTGCCGCAAACGCTGGCAAGTTCGACCAGCTTCCCATTTACGACCGCGCCATCGAGTGCTCTTCGCGCGAGCGCATCCGTGCTATTCAACTTGAGAAGCTTATCGCGCAGGTTGAATGGACCTACGAGCGCGTGGAATGGTATCGCCGCAAAATGGACGAGATGGGCGTAAAGCCCTCAGACATCCGCACGCTGGAAGATGTTCGCAAACTGCCATTTACGGACAAGTCAGCGCTGCGAGACACGTTCCCGTACGGTTTGTTCGCTGTGCCGCTTGACGAGGTCGTTGAGCTGCACGCTTCCTCTGGAACTACGGGTAAGCCCATCGTCGTTGGCTACAACGATCACGACATGGACGTTTGGAGTGACTGCATCGCGCGTCTGTCCCAGATGGCAGGTGTCGTGCCCTCCGACCGCGTGCAGATGGCGTTCGGTTACGGCATGTTCACTGGCGGTTTTGGCTTGCACTACGGCCTGCAGAAGCTTGGATGCATGATGATTCCTGCTGGATCTGGCAATACCGAGCGCCAGATCCAAATGATCCAGGATTATGGCACTACCGTCTTGGTTGCCACGCCTACTTACGCTCTTCATATCTGCGAGGTGGGAGAGCGCATGGGATACGACTGGGCTACCTCCACGTTGCGCGTAGGCCTGTTTGGCGGCGAACCTTGCCCGCCGGGTCTGAAGCAGGAGATTGAGAGCCGCATGCACATCGTGTGCACCGACAACTACGGCCTGACCGAAGTCATGGGACCGGGCGTGTCGGGAGAGTGCTTGGCAAACCGCGACATGCAGCATATCGCCGAGGATCATTTCCTTTGGGAGGTCGTCGATCCGGAGACCGGCGTGCCCGTTCCCGAGGGCGAGATGGGCGAACTTGTGCTCACGCCTCTCGACAAACAGGCTATTCCCGTGCTTCGCTATCGCACGCACGACCTCACGCGCGTCGTTACCGACAAATGTGCATGTGGACGTACGCATGCGCGCATGCAGAAAGTGCGCTCCCGCAGTGACGACATGCTTATCATCAGAGGCACGAATGTGTTCCCCAGCCAGGTTGAAGACGTTCTTACCAGCATCGAGGGCGTTACGCCGCATTACCGCATCATTGTTGAGGAAGTTGACGGCCTTGACCGCATGACGGTTCAAACCGAAATCAAGCCGGAAACCTTCTCAGACTCGTTTGAGGAAATGGATCGCTTCCGCGCCCTTGTTGCCGAGAAGCTCAAGAGCGTCCTTCTGGTTGGTGTCCGCGTTCAGCTCATCGAGCCGGGCGGCATTGAACGCACCACGGGCAAAGCGAAGCATGTCGAAGACCGAAGGAAATAACGCTGCCATACGGCCTGTGGTGGGGAGGTTCGCACCTTCTCCCACGGGTCGCATGCACGCCGGCAACATCTTTGCTGCGCTCATGGCGTGGCTCATCAGCAAATCACAAGACGGTTCCATCGTCTTGCGCATCGAAGACCTTGATCGTCAGCGTTCCAAACAGCACTTCATCGATGACGTTCAGCGCGATTTCGAATCACTTGGGCTGACCTGGGATAAAGGGCCGTATTTCCAAAGCACCAGAGACGAAGCTTATCAGGAGGCATTTGATCGCTTGGAGTCTCAGGGGCTGCTGTACCCGTGCTTCTGCTCGCGCGCCGACTTGCATGCTGCTTCGGCACCGCACCGGGGAGAGAAGCTCGTGTACGCGGGAACTTGCAGGAATCTTGCCCCTGACCAGGTAATAGCCAAATGTTTAGAGAAAGATCCTGCTGTTCGCGTTATCGTTCCGTCGAAGACGTTTGAAATAGAAGACCTTGTACAGGGACATTACGCGCAGCGTTTGGATGAAGAATGCGGCGACTTCTTGGTTCGACGTTCGGATGGTGCGTTCGCCTATCAGCTTGCCGTGGTGGTCGACGATGCCGCACAAGGCGTCAACAGCGTCGTGCGCGGTGTTGACCTGCTGTGTTCGACGCCGCAGCAGCTTTTCCTGCAGGAAGCGCTCGACCTGCCGCATCCCGAATATGCCCACGTCCCGCTGTTGGTAGCGGAAAAGGATCGAAGGCTTTCGAAACGCGACCACGATGCGTCTCTTGATGCCCTTCTGGAGCGCTTCAAGACGCCTGAGGGGATCATCGGGCATATCGCATGGATTGCAGGGCTTCAGCCAAATGATGAACCCTGCACACCCGAACAGCTTCTTTCTACGTTTGACTGCGCTGATCTTCCTACGCTTTTCGGCGACAACGTGCAGATCCAGTGGCGCTGAAATTAAAGGTTTCCGAACAGCATTCCCATGCCGAATGCGGCTACGGCAACAACGATCAAAAAGATAAGCGTTGCGGTGGGGAAGGAGTCAACGCGCGCTTTCTGCATTCTGCGCGCCATGCGAGCCGATTCGCCCGACACGTCAGAACGGTCAACCTTCGCGAGCTTGGCTTCCTTGTTCTTGTCGATGCGCTGCATGGCGTAGAACGCGATAAGCGCCACGATGAACAACAGGAACATGATGTTGTTCGCATAAAGACCAGCAGTTTGAAGCATGCCGTTTCCAGCGATCTCTGCGCCCTTGTACCAAATGATCGTGATCATAAGCAGGGCGAAAGCGGCCGTAATGAGAGCCATCCTCTTCCCGGTTTTGCGGAACCCTTCGAGTTTGGTCTCGTCATCGGTAAACACGTCGCGACCAACCACGAACAGCAGCCATTCGCCGCGCGCAAATTGCGCGGTGAATATGAGCGCAATAATGGCAAGAATGACAGCGATCACGAATGCTGCAGTAATGGTAGCGTCCATGAAGTAGTTCTCCTTACGTTGAATGAAAACGTTACGGGATCAGGGCAAACGCAACGCTTGCAAACACAGCGGCTGCATAGAAGGCGCCCAGGCAGATGTTGACGCTGCAAATCTGGGCCATTGCACCAATGCGCGCGGGGGGAGCCAAAGGATTGGCAAGCAGGGCCTTCAGCAAGGGAATGCTGGCCGTGAGCATGAAGACAAGGATTGGCCATCCTTCCGTGTACCAAACAAGGACGTCAACCACTATGAAGGCGATCCACAGCCACACAAGGAAATGGTAGGCCTTGCGAGCCTTTTCCCTGCCAAGCAGAACTGAAAGCGTCTTACGACCGGTTTGAACGTCCTTTTCGATGTCGCACGTGTTGTTGGTCATCATGATGAGTCCAATGCCAATGATCGTTGGCATTGCCCAAACCAGCATGAGAGGTTCAAGTTGGCCGGTTAGCGCCTGGTAGCAGGCAAGGGGGATGAGTCCGCCCATCACAAACCCGCTGACAACTTCGCCGATGGGGAGATAGGAGATGGGCGTTTTGCCAGCTGAGTAAAGCACGACAATAATGGCGCCGACAATGCCCAATGCAAGCGGAATCCAACCTGCGAACCAAATGACGTAAACGCCAAGACCGAACGCCACAACAAGAAACCCAATTGCAAGCATTAGCGCGGAGCGAGGATTCACGTTGTTGTACACAAGAACCGCGTCAGTTGGATCCACGTTGTCTTCGGCAGAGTCAGCACCTTTGACGTAATCGTAGTAATCGTTGAAGGTGTTGACCGACGCCTGCATAAGGATGCAGATAGCAAGCAAGACAAGCGCCATCGGTTCTGAAACAACATATTCTTGCGCGGCTGCGCATGCGCAAGCAACAAGCACGGGAAGTATCGCCGCGGGCCAGGTGTGCGGCGCGGCAAGCTGAAGCGCCATCAACGGAGTGAGGCGTCCGTAACGGGTTGGTTTGGATGAATCAGCGTCGTTATGCGATAGGATGTCAGTCATGAAATCCATTGTAGCTGATTGGGAAAGACAGGGATCCAAAATGCGCTCAACGATGCCTTTTACCATCCGTTATGCGGAAACAGACATGATGGGCGTCGTCCACCATGCGAACTATGTCCTTTACTTTGAAGATGCGCGAACGAAGTTGCTCGATGACCTGGGCTATCCGTATGCGCGTATCGAAGAGGAGGGCTACATGTCGCCGGTGGTTTCCGTTGAGCTCCATTACGGAAAGCCTCTTCGCTACGCTCAAAAGCCTATTGTCAGAACGCGCGTGGCTTGTGTGACGCCTATGAAGGTCACGTTCGGATACGAAATCTTCGAGTCGGTTGAAGCAATGGAGGCAGGGGAGAAACCCAACTGCTCCGGACAAAGCGTTCACTGCATAGTAGAGGTCGCCTCCTTCAAGCCCGTGAGCATGAAGAAAGCGACCCCTGAACTGTTCGAGCTATATAAGAGCGCCGTTGAAGAGGGCTAGTTAGCCATCAACGCCGATTCAAGGTTGGACATGGAGTCACTCGTGGGCGTCCACGTGTTGTCAATAAGCTCGTACGTCACCGTAATGGGTTCGTTCTCAACAGGAGTGAGTCCATCAACGGCACCCATAACCGTATCGCCAATAGTGCCGTACAGCTTATCCTCGCTCATGGTGTAAACGGACTCATCTTCGAGAAGCTGGGTGAGCGCGTCGTTGATAGCGGTGTTGAACTCATTGAAGCTCTTGATGGTAAGAACAACCGTTGCATCAGCGGTTTCGCCGTTGACGGTAACGCTTTCAATGCGGTAATCAAAACCGGACAGATACGACTTGAAGAATTCAGTCGGGTCAATGCCAAATTCCTCGAGGCTTGCTACGTTTTCATCAGCAGAAAGTTCTGCCATGAATTCCTCGTCGAGGTTCTTAATGGAGTCGAGCTCTTGAGTCAGTGCGTCACGAATGGCCTGCTCGTGATCAGGCCCGCAGGCGCTCAGAACACCACCCGCAAGCGCAAGGCACAAAGCAACGAAAGCAGCAGCGAGAACGCGCGAGATCTTGCCGGAAGCAACCATGGCATACCGCCTTTCCTTATGGGGGAGACCCCCTTTTGTCTGCAGAGTCGAAACATGCAAGCGACTCCCCTTCACGTAATCTCCATTATAGACGCTCCGCCATTCAAATCGTTGTTGAATAAGGGCAAATGGATAATATAGACCGCTTCATTCTCGTGGAGTCATATCCATTAGAGTAACTCTAATTAAGCGTTATGAGACAATATTCAAACCAAAGCGAAAGGGCGCATCATGATCAAGATTCTGTTTGTTTGCCACGGCAACATCTGCAGGTCGCCAATGGCAGAATTCGTTATGAAAGATCTCGTCGAAAAGGCAGGGCTCTCAAACGATTTCCATATAGAGTCAGCTGCTACCAGCACAGAGGAATTAGGCAATTCTGTCCATCGCGGAACGCGGAAAATCTTAACCGCTAAAGGAATATCATGCGAAGGGAAGACGGCTCGTCAGATCAACAGGGATGATTATGGTGCGTTCGATTACCTGATTGGCATGGACGATGAAAACATCAGGTGGATGAGATACATGCTGGAAGGGGATCCTGATGGTAAGATCCACAAGTTGTTGGAGTTTGCAGGATCGTCACGCAGCATTGCAGATCCTTGGTACACCGGTGATTTCGATGCAACATACCGAGATGTGATGGAAGGATGCAGCGCACTATTAAGAAAAGTCGCAGGACAATAGTGCGTTAGCAATCTTTCTAGCAAGTTTACATAACATATATTATCAGCTCTTTATATATAAGATGCTTGGACATCGCGAGGATTCCCATTGAATTATCTTGCACTAAAGACCCAAATGCTTTTACGCTGCACTGCAACTTGTGTTGCACGTTGCAAAATGCCCTTTTGGATCGCTCGATTCTTGTGAGAATGCCTTTATTTCGCAGTTATTCGTAATATCCGAGTAATATATAGCTTCTGACCTGGGGTTTTATAAACGGGGCTCTGAGAGCCGTTCTAAGGCCCTATTTTGATCTCGGACGACTCCTAACCCATGGAAATAAGCCTTTTTAAAGGCTTAGAAAGGCTCCTCATCGATTTGAGACTTCAATGACTCGAGTTCTGCACGTAACAGTGCAAGGCTTTCCTCGGCTTCAGCTATTTGATATTCCAAAGCAGTTGTTTGGGTTTGGATGATCTCACGTCGATCATTGACGGAATCTTCGCCGCGCTTTGCCAAACGGACAAAATATCGAATGCCCTCAATAGAAAGACCGCTGCGTCGCAGCGCGTCGACAAGCTTCAACTGATGAACGTCCCGATCAGTGAATATCCGAACGCCGCGTTTGCTGCGGATAAGATTCGGGAAGAATCCGCATTTGTCGTAATAACGTATCGTGAATGCAGAGATGCCCGTCAGGTCGACAACATCGTTGATTCCAAGCCCTTGGACTTCATGAGAACTCTTGGTGCTGTCAGAGGTTTTCATAGGCATCCTTACATAGTTAGAGTTACTCTAATAGCAAAGTTTATCATATTAGAGTTACTCTAACTACAAGTAAGCTCCATTAGAGTTTCTCTAATGGAGCTATACGATGCAAGCGAGAAGTTATTTTGAAACGCCACTGCTACCAAATCCGCCGGCTCCCCTGTCAGTTTCGGAAAGCTCTTCAACAATTTTGAACTCAGGCTGCTCGACGGCAATGATCATCAATTGCGCAATGCGGTCCCCCCTTTTGATCTCAAAGGACTCGTTCGTATCGATGTTGGCAAGCACAACGCCGATTTCGCCTCGGTAGTTGCTGTCGATGAGGCCTGGTCCATTGACCACCGTGATGCCGTGTTTGATAGCCAAGCCGCTGCGAGGAACAACCAGTGCGGCATATCCCAGCGGCAGTTCGATAGCGATGCCTGTAGGGATAAGCGCACGTTCGAAAGGCTTCAAGACAAGATCTTTAGTGGAGCGCAGATCCACCGCCCCGTCACCAGCGTAGGCGTTCTCGGGAACGGGAAGATCTTTGTCGAGTTGCTTGAGCGCGATCGTCATTGCCATGTTAGTGAAGCTCCTCAAGTGCGGCGGCGAATTCTTCGATGTTTTGGAAATCCTTGTAAACGCTGGCGAATCTTACATACGCAACATCATCGAGCTTTGCCAGCTTGCCCATGACGATATCGCCAAGATCTTTTGAACGGATTTCGATCTCGTTACGATTGCGCAGATCAGATTCGATTTCGTCAATAAGCGTAGAAATCTGGTCTGGAGAAATCGGTCGCTTCGCGCATGCGATCAGAAGTCCGCGCATGAGCTTCTGGCGGTCGTACGCCTCAGAAGACCCATCAGACTTCACAACGATCAAAGGGTTCTCTTCAGCCCGCTCGTACGTAGTGAAGCGACGACCGCATTGAAGGCACTCACGGCGCCGCCGGATGACGCACCCATCGTCAGAGGGACGGGAATCGACGACTTTCGATTCAAGATGACCGCAGCTTGGACAACGCATGTTACTCCTTCGATGGTTTTGCCGTCCGCTTATGATACCCCATCAGGAAGCCTTCAACTTGGCTTACGCATTATCCCTAAAATTGATGGAGGCCCGTTAGGGCCTCCGAACGCAGCCACTGATTCGCAGCGTCAGTGGATTGGATAACAGCCGTTTTCTTAAACGAAAAGCAGCGTTCCCATGAAGAATACAAAGAAGCCAAGAGCAGCAGCGCCAGCCTGGAGACTCGTCATCCTTCCCGTTGATTGCCCAGCGCACGAGCCGTAGCGCAGGCTGCTCATCATGGGACCCTCCCACAGTCGGGCGGAAATCGCTTCGCGCAGGGTTTGGGGTTCATCAAGCAGCGAAAGATCCTGGTTCGGATCGGCATGGAGAGGGCGACCAGCGCGCTTTGGAAAGTCGATGATGCGCGTTTCCGCAGGTGCGGGTTCATAGACATTGAGTGCGGAAGAGCCGTTTACCGGATATCTGTTGGTGTATTCGCTCATTTTTTCACCCTTCCCTTCTTGCGTAGAACCTTTGTTCGTGTTTATAATAGGGCGAACAAAGGTTCATGTCAACACAAAAACAAACATTTGTTCTGTAAGAAAGGAATTCCGATGAGCGACAAGGTCACTAAGCGTCAGCAGGCCGTGCTCGACTGCATTGAAGAATGCATTCGCGAGAAGGGCTACGGTCCCACGGTACGAGAGATCTGCTCCCATCTGGGTCTCTCCTCCCCTTCTACCGTCCATGTGCACCTGAAGGCGCTCGAGGACAAGGGGCTTATCAAGCGCGACCCCATGAAGTCGCGTTCGATTACGCTTGCGCATCCGAAAGATGAGTCTTTGGAGGTGTCGAACGTCATTGCACCGAGCTTCGGCCGTGCGGTGGAAGTTCCCCTTGTCGGTAATGTCGCAGCAGGTTCTCCGATCCTGGCTGAAGAAAACATCACCGACACGATGACGCTGCCTACCGACATCGTTGGCGACGCACCCTCATTCATGCTTTCCGTCCGCGGTGACTCGATGATCGAGGCCGGTATCAACGATGGCGACTACGTGGTCGTGAAAGAACAACCTGTTGCCAACAACGGCGATATCGTGGTTGCGCTTATCGACGACGGCGCCACCGTCAAACGCTTCTATCGCGAGAATGACCATATCCGTCTGCAGCCCGAGAACTCGTCGATGGATCCCATCATCACGCGTGACTGCTCGATCGCTGGCAAGGTGGTCGCAGTTTTCCGTCGGATCTAGGACGTCGGCTCAGAGTTTCTGTACGGCTCGAACATATCGCGATACGCTTGGGGGACCATCATCGAAAGATAGGTCCCCTTTTCACGGTGCTCTTCAGAAATGATGCGACAGCGTTCGTGTGCGATAGAAACAAGTTTGCCTTTGCTATAGGGGATGAGAACTTCCATTGCGGCATCGGCGGAAGAAGCAGCAAGCTCGATGCGTTTGACAAGGGTGTCGATGCCCTCACCAGTCAACGACGATACGAGAACGTCATGAGGATGCCGCGCAGCAAGCCCGGCGCGATTGTCGCCGTCAAGCAAATCAATCTTGTTGAACACGCGGATGCAGGGGATCTCATGGGCCTTGATTTGGTCGAGCACCTCTTCAACAGCAAGGATCTGCGCATCGTATTCCGGTGAAGATGAATCGATCACATGCAAAATGAGGTCGGCGCCCGTGATCTCATCGAGTGTCGATTTGAAAGCCTCCACAAGAGTGGTCGGAAGCTTTTGGATGAACCCTACCGTATCGGTGAGGGTGATTTCTCGGCCTTCAGGAAGCTTGTAGCGGCGCGTAGTGGAATCAAGCGTCGCGAACAGCTTATCGTAGCTGAGCACATCAGCTTTCGTCAGATGGTTCAACAAGCTCGATTTGCCCGCATTGGTGTAACCGGCAAGGGCGACTTTGAACATGCCACTGGTTAAACGGCTTTCACGCTGGACAGAACGGACTGAACCCAGGTGTTCGAGTTCACGCTTGATGGAAGTGATCCTTTTGCGGACCATGCGGCGGTCGACCTCAAGCTGGCTTTCTCCTTCACCGAAGCGGGATCCAACGCCGCCGCCCAAGCGGTTGGAGGCGAGGTGGGCCCACATGCCGCGCAGGCGCGGGTACAAATACTGATTTTGCGCGAGGCGAACTTGCAGCCTGCCTTCCTTGCTGGTGGCATGTAAAGCGAAAATGTCCAGAATCAGCGCGGTTCTGTCGATGACCTTCACGTCTTTGTCGACAACTTTTTCGAGGTTCGCCTGCTGAGAAGGACTCAACTCGTCATCGAAGATCACAAGGTCAGCTGAACAGGAACGCGCCAGTTGGGCGATTTCTTCTGCTTTGCCCGATCCGACGAATGTGCGCGGATTGGGCGAGCTGAGCTTTTGCGTGGTGATGGCGACGGTATCGGCGCCAGCGGTATCGGCAAGCCGTTCCAATTCAGCAAGCGACGACTCAACAGGCCACTTCAAGCCAGGACGATCGACGCCAACCAGAATGGCTCGCTCGCGGACATCTTCAGATACGGCTTTGGGACCCCGTTGGATCACATCATGAAATTCAGTCATGAGTGAATCTTAGCACGTCTAAGTTGTTGCAAGCCAGGCAAGCGCCTGCTGAGCAAGCGCATCCGTATTGCCAGAATCGGCGTCCAGCCACATGATGCGCTTGTCCTTTCTGAACCATGTGCGCTGACGCTTCGCATAGCGATGCGTGGCGACCTTCATCTTCTCGCGGGCTTCATCCATGGAGATCTGACCGTCCAGAGCCGCGACGACCTCTTTGTAGCCGATTGCCTGAGGAGCCGTTATGCCATCGCGAAAACCCTTGTCGAGAAGAGCGCGCACTTCATCAATGAAACCACCATCGAACATGGCATCAACGCGCCTGTCGATGCGCTCGCGAAGGATATCAGGATCAACTTGAAGCCCGATGAACCGTGCAGGAATCTTTTGCGGAATGGAAGCAAGCTTGGCTTTCTGCTGGGCGTAGGATGTGCCGTCATGAAGAAGCTCAAACGCCCTCACAACGCGCTTGGTGTCAGCGGGAGGTATGATCTGCGCACTTTCAGAATCTCTCTCGTTCAGAAGATCCCAAAGCGCCTGAGGACCGTTGACACGTGCGAATTCGTTGCACTTATCACGGATGGCATTTCCAACTTGTTCCCCTTCCGGGAACCGATAGTCGTCTATGGCTGCACGCACGTAAAAGCCCGTGCCTCCACAGAGCACGGGCGTGTTGCCTCTTTCCTGAATCTTTGCGAAGCAGCTTCTCGCGTACTCTTGGAAGAGTGCAGCAGAGTATGGTTCACCTGGATCAACCAAATCGAACCCATGATGCGGAACAAGACGCTCGCCATCCGGAAGCTTTCCTGTGCCGATGTCCATGCCACGATAAATCTGCATGGAGTCGGCGCTCACCACTTCCCCACTCACTTGAAGAGCGATTGTTTGAGCAACGTCGGTCTTCCCTGACGCGGTGGGACCAACCACCACGACGACAAAGGGAAGGCTAGTCATGAAGAGATCCCTCGATCACCGATCCCGACAGGTACCACGTTTTGGCTTCGTCAATGGAAACGTTCAAGAACTTCCCTTGGATCAGCTTCGCATCAAGCCCGGCGGGAATGAGCGCATGCACCGTTTGGTTTTTAGGAGAACGGCCTGCCAAAAGACGCGCATCGCGCTTAGATGTGCCCTCAACGAGCACCTCAACGGTCTTTCCAAGGTCAACCTGGTTCCGCTCCCATGCATGCTTTTGGACAACATCCACAAGTCGGTCAAACCTGTTTTGAATAACTTCATGCGGCGTAGGATCGTCGATCTTTGCGGCAGGCGTGCCTTCGCGCTTCGAGTAGATGAACGTGAACACCTGATGGTAGCCGATCTCGTCAATGAGATCATAGGTGTCCTGGAAATCACCCTCGGTTTCACCCGGAAAGCCGACGATGACGTCGGTTGATAGCGCGATCTCGGGACACGCTTCCCTGAGTTTCGCGACCAGTTCTTTGTAGTGCTCACGCGTGTAACGGCGGTTCATCGCTTCCAGAATGCGGTTCGATCCAGACTGCACCGGCAAGTGAAGCGCAGGCATGAGCGATCGAAGAGTCCCAAAGCGTCGAATGATCTCGTCAGTGAGATCCTTCGGATGGCTGGTTGCAAAGCGAAGGCGCTTGATTCCCGTAGCGTCGATCGCGTCGAGCACGTCGACGAAGCGCGGGTGCCCGTAGAGGTCGCGACCGTAGGAATTGACGTTCTGCCCGAGAAGGGTGATTTCCTTCACACCTGCATCAGCATAGCGCTGCGCCTCGGCGACGATGTCCTCAAGCGGGCGCGACTTCTCGCGGCCGCGCACAAACGGGACGATGCAGTAGGTGCAGAAGTTGTTGCACCCAATGGTGATGGGCAGCCACGCCGCCCATTCATGTTCTCGATCGGTCGGAAGTTCTGTAGGGAACTGCTCAGAAGATTCAAGAATCTCTACGTTGCGCGAACCTTCCTCAAGTGACTTTGCAAGCAGCTTCGGCAGCGATCCAAGGTTGTGAGTGCCGAACACGACGTCGAGATGCGGAAGCGCATCAAGCAGCTTTTGACCGTCGCGCTGGCCGATGCAGCCGCCCACGGCAACGATGCGCTTGGAATGCGGCGTGCCTGGGCGCAATGGAATGTTCTTCATCGAAGCAACCTGGCCGTACAAACGCGTGTCGGCTGCTTCGCGAACGCAGCAGGTCATAAAAACGACAAGGTCGGCATCTTCGATCTCTTCGACCCATTGAGCGCCAAGCGATTCGAGCATTCCGCAAACACGCTCGGAATCGTGCTTATTCATCTGGCAGCCGAACGTCTTGACGCAGAAGGTGATGTTATTGAAGGCGGAGCTCGTTGAGCCATCAAAAGAAGCGCTCTGCGCGCAATGGAAAGTGCTCACGCTATTCCTTTCGGGAGAATGACCTAGAGAACAGGCGCATCTGCGTCGTCAACGTCGAGCGAGGCGCCATGAATGACTCGAGGCTCGATTGCAAAGCGGATAGCCGTACGATACTCACCATCGATCACGATGTCAGCAAACGAAGGGATGCACGCAATCTCGATGCCGACCGGAGAAAGAAAACCTCGGGAAATGGCTATAGCTTTGACCGCTTGATTGACTGCGCCGGCACCAACAGATTGGAGTTCGACGGGAACGCCATCTTTGACCATGCCGGCAATGGCTCCCGCAACAGATGCGGGAGAGGATTTTGACGAAACCTTGAGGCAGCCGCCTTCCGGTGCGCGATCGATGTCTGGCATGTTCGTCCTTCGTCTAAGTGGTGCGTTGGTGCGGTATATGTCGTGGCCGAAATGCCTGATGGCCACGAAAGCGTAATGGTTATTCTAGTATTTGAGCGCTGACGGTGCAATAAAAGCACCCCATCTAGAGTTTTTTAATGGGTATCGTTACCGTGATGCGGTCTTTTCGCACAGCAACTTCAGGCTCGACCGTTGGGTCAAGGAAATAATCGCGAGCAATTGGCGCATAGGCATCCTTGATCCCATGCTTGAGCGCATCGGCGTCGTCAGGATGCAGCTGCAACCCGCGAGAATCTTGATTGCTCTTGCTGCGGTGCGCGCGCGTTTTTGCTTTAGAACCAGAGTCAGAGATGCCGACGATGGAAATACGGTCGATAAGAGGCTCAACAGGAGCAATGTCACCATCGAGAATACGGCGCGCCGTGCGTTCAGACAGCTCAAGCCCAATGCCTTCAGATAGCTGAACAAACGAATCAGGGTCGGCCGCAAGCCCCAGGCGCTTGCATACAGGCAGCTGCTCAGGATATTCGTAGAAAGCGCGCATGGACGGAGGAAGCGTTGCCAGTCCAAATGCATAGAGCGTTGCCGCAATTTCAGCGGCGGTTCCTAAGTACACCGTGCAGTTTGCTGCGCTATCCACGGCGAATTCGCACGCTGTCCTCAGGATGTTGCGCGGCCCTCTGACGCGCACCGTTCCAGATTCCATGAGCTCGAACGCAGGAAACGTCGATTGGTCGGAACGCTCCCCCAACGATTTGGTGTCTGCCTCAAAACGAAACGACGCGCCAAGCCCTCGATCAGACGTGACAACATATGCCGCTTCACAGTTAACGGAAATGGAGTAAAGCGCCATGCCGCGACCGTGAACACCCCATTTGTCTAGATGCGCTGAATCAAGCTTGGACGTAACGCGAGGCTCGAAGATATGGTGGTGCATGTAAGCAGGAACACCATCCCCATCATCAATCATCGTGATTCGACGCGTATCGCCTTCTTTCGATGTTGCAAGGAAAATGGTCCGGGAATGGGCGTCGCGGGCGTTTCGAAGAGCCTCGATGACGACGTCCTCAGACGACCTGATATCATGGATAGCCTGGCGACGCTCGGCTTCTTCGCTTCGAAGGCGAACATAGCCGCCCCCGAAATCGTCTTCAACGCGAAACGGCGAGACACTGCTCGCCGTTTCGATGAAATCTTTCAGCTCCTCCGAAGACACGATGCTACTTGGCGATGTCGACAGCGCGACTCTCGCGGATGACAACGACCTTCACCTGGCCGGGATACTGCATCTCGTTCTCGATGCGATGCGCGATGTCGTGCGCGAGAACAACCGTGGCGGCTTCGTCGACCTGATCGGGAGCCACCATGACGCGAACCTCGCGGCCGGCCTGGATGGCGTAGGTGCGCTCAACGCCCTTGTAGGAATTGGCGATTTCCTCGAGCTTTTCAAGGCGTTTGACGTACGCATCAAGGGTTTCTTTGCGCGCGCCAGGACGGGCAGCGGAAACCGCGTCGGCAGCCTGAACAAGGACAGCCAGCACGCTTTCGGGGTCAACGTCATTGTGGTGAGCCTCGATGGCATGAACGATTTCCGGACGCTCGCCGAATCGACGGGCAAGATCAGCGCCGATGACAGCATGGCTTCCTTCGACCTCGTGGTCAACAGCCTTGCCAAGGTCGTGCAGCAAACCAGCACGCTTGGCAGGAACAGGATCGAGGCCAAGCTCAGAAGCCATGACGCCAGCCAGGTAAGCAACCTCGAGCGAATGGTTCAAGACGTTTTGGCCGTAGGAAGTACGGTAACGCAACCTACCGAGCGTATGAACAATCTCGGGATGGAGATCATGAATGCCCGTATCGAACGCCGCTTGCTCGCCAGCCTCCTGAACGCGCTGATTGACGAGGGTCTCAGCTTTCTTGAACATCTCCTCGATGCGGGCGGGGTGGATTCGACCGTCAGCGATAAGGTTTTCCATCGTTACGCGGCCGATCTCGCGACGCACAGGGTCAAAGCACGAAATCGTAACGCACTCAGGAGTGTCGTCGATAATGAGATTTGTTCCCGTGAGCTGCTCGAAAGAGCGGATGTTGCGGCCCTCACGACCAATGATGCGACCCTTGAGGTCGTCAGAGGGAATGTGAATGGCCGAAACCGTTATCTCAGCAGAGTGATCGGCAGCGACACGCTGGATGGCAAGGCTCAGAATGGAACGGGCCTTCTTGTCGGCTTCAGCCTTCACGCGCGACTCGGCATCGCGGATGATCGCGGCAGACTCGTGCGTGACTTCGTCCTTCAGAGAATCGAGAAGCTCGGCCTTTGCCTGCTCGGGCGTCATGCCAGCAACGCCCTCCAGACGGCGCATGACCTCGGCGGTTGCCTTGTCAAGCTCGTCAGAGCGCTTGTCCAACTGACCCTGCATGCTAGAGATCTGATGCTCGCGCGCATCAAGCCCTTCGCTGCGGCGGTCAAGAGACTCCTCGCGCTGAGTAAGGCGGTTCTCGGCTGCACGCACTTCCTTCATGCGTTCATTGTTCTCAGCCTGGACTTCCTGCTTAAGTTTGAGAGCTTCGTCTTTTGCCTCAAGAATGGCTTCGCGCTTCATGGTTTCGGCGCGGTGCTCGGCATCAGAAACGGTGGTCTCGGCCTCCGATTTTGCCTTCGCCAGCAAGTCTTTAGCTTCCTGCGCCGCGCGCTTCGTCGAAGAATTGGAAACGAAGCGCATGACCAGAAAGCCAACGAGGGCGCCGACAACGATGCCGACAACACCCCAGATAGCTTCCATGGGCATACTGTCCTCCTTTTGCCGCACGCTACCGTGCGGACGCATTGAATCTTGGTATGGGAATACCGGCATACACCGGGCAGGAGCGCATGCGCCGCCGCAAAGCAATGTATTGAAATATGTCTATACACAAACGCCCAGCTAGGGCGCTAACACTCTCGCACATCCATGATAAAGCTTGTTTGCCTTAATAAACAGAAGAGATTTCAAAAATGATCTCATCGGCACAATACGAACGAGCGAGCGGGATCTTTAAGGGGAAAAGATATGCAACGAAAGCGTCAGAGGGATTCGAACCACTCACGCGCAGCCGAAGACGCGACGTCTGAAGAAAAACCTTTTTGGATGAGACGCCGATATGCCGCATCCCGAGCATTTTTGGCGCGAGGCGGCTTTCGGCGAAGCAGAACCAAGGCGCGGTCGATTTCGTTACCGCGCCCAAGTTTTTCATGGTCGGTTAACGATTCAACAGCTTGGGGGTCTATCCCAAACGAAGAAAGCTCGCGGGAAATCCCAGCAATCCCCTTCCCTGCCGCCAAGCGGGATCGAACAAACACATCAGCAAATCGTGCATCATCAATGAAGCCGCAGCGCACAGCCCACGCAACAGCTTCCTCAACTACATCCTCAGGAAAATCTTCGCGGTCCAGACGCTCAGAGACTTCGGAAGAGCAGCGTTCTCTAACCGCGCAGAGACGCTCGATTTTCTTTTTCGCCTTCTTCAGCAGCTCTTCTGAGGTATCTTCAGCTATTTCGTCTGCGCCTGCATCCGAGACGTGTGGGCGAGATGCCGTTTTGGTAGAAGCAGATGAAAAGGATGCGCCCTCAATCTCAGCAATCTTATTGCGGAGATCTGCAAGCGCATCCTTTGAAGACGGATTCATTTATTTCTTGCCCTTGGGCTTTGCGGCAGGAGTGATGGCGTCTGCCTCTTCGGGCGTTCTGCTGGGTGCGGGAATGCTGTAAGCCTCGCGGACCTTTGCTTCAAGCTCGTCGCGGAGGTCCGGATTATCATGCAGTGTTTGCTTGGCTGCTTCCCTGCCCTGACCAAGGCGATGCTCGCCGTAGGTGTACCATGCACCGCTCTTCTTCGCAGCGCCGCATTCGACAGCCATGTCGATGATGCAGCCTTCCTTGGAAATGCCTTCTCCATACATGAGATCGAATTCCGCCTGACGGAACGGCGGTGCAACCTTGTTCTTGACGACTTTTGCGCGGACGCGGTTACCGACGATATCGCCATCCTTTTTGATGGAGTCGACACGGCGGATGTCGATGCGAACGGAAGAGAAGAACTTGAGCGCGCGGCCACCAGTAGTGGTTTCGGGGTTGCCAAACATGACGCCGATTTTCTCACGCAACTGGTTAATGAAAATGCAGGTGGTGTTCGACTTGGAAAGAGACCCTGCGAGCTTACGCAGCGCCTGTGACATCAAGCGCGCCTGCAAGCCGACCGTCGTATCGCCAATCTCGCCTTCAATCTCAGCGCGAGGCACGAGTGCGGCAACCGAGTCGACAACCACACAGTCGATAGCGCCAGAACGCACGAGCATGTCGCAAATCTCAAGAGCCTGCTCGCCCGTATCGGGCTGCGAGATGAGAACCTCGTCGATGTCAACGCCCAAGCGAGCTGCATACACAGGATCGAGGGCATGCTCAGCATCGATGAACGCAACAATACCGCCCATGGCCTGGGCTTCAGCAAGAATCTGAAGGGCCAGCGTGGTTTTGCCGCTGGATTCAGGACCGTAAATCTCAATGATGCGACCACGCGGAACGCCTCCAATGCCCAAAGCAGCATCCAAAGGAAGCGCTCCGGTAGGAATGGCTCCGATATTGAGGTTATGGCCGCCTTCACCGAATTTCATGATGGAGCCCGCACCGAACTTCGACTCGATCTGGTCGGTCGTGAGCTTGAGCATCTTCGCTTTTTCGTCGTTCATGATTCCTCTTCTCGCGATATACCGGCAATAAGACCGGCGAATCTCATTATGCGTACAAATGTTTGTTTGTCAACACTAAACCGCCGGATAACCGGATGATATACGCGGCATCTTGCATGGCAGACGTAGCAGCGTCGTCGGCAATGAACGCAAAGTCGCCTCGGGTCAAAAGCGGATGGCGCTCAAAAGCCCGGAAACTCCAACGCGGAACCAACGCGTTTCTAATGCTGCTTCTCCATTGCATTCAAAAGCGCATCCAGTGCTGCTGAAACGGTCTGGCGGCGCACGTTGTCTCGATCCCCATCGTAGTGCGATACGGTCGCAAGGGCGGAAGAGCCGCTGCGGCACACGGCCATCCAAACGGTGCCCACCGGTTTGCCAGGTTCAGCACCGCCTGGCCCGGCGATGCCGGTAACAGCTACAGCGATATCGCAACCAAGCGATGCCACCGCACCTTCTGCCATCGTCTTGGCAGTATCTCCATTGACAGCCCCTTGAGAATCCAGCACATCGCACGGTACGCCCAGCACGTCCTTTTTGACTTCGTTCACGTAACTGACAATGCAGCCCTTCACAACCTGTGAACTGCCGGGAACAGCGGTAAGAGATGCTGAAATCATGCCGCCCGTCAGGCTTTCCGCGCACCCAATGGTAACGCCTCTCTCAAGCGCAGTTTCAATGACAACTTTCGCCTTCGTGTACAGCGCCTCATCATCAAAGCGTGCGGAAATAGTCGTGGGATCAGCCGAGAGTTCATTGTTTTCAGAAGAGCCCTTTGGAACAAAGCCAAGCAGCTCTCGAGCTTTGACGAAGTAGTCGAGCATAGAAATTACCGTCAGGATCAAAGCGACAATCATAACCACCCACGACACCAGGTAAAGCGGGCTGTACAGCGCCTCAAGAGGGTCAATATGAACGACGGAATCTTTAACGATGAAAAGCACGATAGCGATGATCTGCGTGACCGTTTTGGCCTTGCCATACCAGCTGGCTGCAATCACCGTGCCCTTGCTTGCAGCGACCATCCTGATGCCCGACACGATAAACTCACGCGTCAGAATGACCAACGCAGGCCAAGAAGGCAGCACGCCGAGTTCGATGAGCGAGAGCAGCGCAGCCGCAACAAGGATCTTGTCCGCAAGGGGATCCATGAACTTGCCGAAATCGGACACTTCGCCTCGACTGCGCGCGAGATACCCATCGACGCCGTCAGTAGCGGCAAGCAGGATGAAGATTGCCGCGGCAACCCACGACTTGACTGCAGACGACGAATCCAGCCCGAAATAGGCCGGCCATGGACTGATGATGGCCACGACGAAAACCGGCACAAGGCAGATTCTCAGCAACGTGACGATGTTTGCTGGCGTCCAGAGCTTGTCGGTGGTTCCCGGGGCCGCGTTCTTGCTCATCAGACGCCCTCCATCTCGTACAAAAGCGCGTCTTCTATTTGAAGCTCCACGACCTCGCCAACCTCACCCGATGCGAGGTACGTAACGCCATCAACATCAGGTGCCTGGCACATCGCACGTCCGTAGAGCTGTCCATCGTCTTCGTAGCCGAGCACAAGAACCTGCTGCTTGGTGCCAACCCTTGTTGCAACACGTGCGAAGCTGATGGCATCAGCAAGGTCACGGACCTCCTGAAGGCGCTCAGCCTTGATCTCCTCATCGATTTGATCGGGCATTTTCGCAGCTTTCGTTCCCTCTTCCGGAGAAAAAGCGAATGCGCCAACGTAGTCGAACTCCGCTTCTTCAAGCATGGTGAGAAGCTCTTGGAACTCCTCTTCGGTCTCGCCAGGGAACCCGACCATGACGGTCGTGCGCAGCGTAATTCCGGGAACACGCGCGCGAATGCACGCAACAAGCGCCAGGTTCTCTTCGAGCGATCCGGATCGATTCATGTTCTTCAAAACACGCGCGGATGCGTGCTGCAGCGGCATGTCCAAGTACTTGCACACGTTGTCGTATTTCGCAATGACGTCAAGAAGCTCATCGGTGACGCCAACGGGCTCGATATACATAAGGCGGAACCACGTAGTGGTGAACTCTTCAGCAAGCGAAGAAAGCAAATGCGCGGTTGTATCACGAGGCGTGAAATCTTCGCCCCATCGGCCCGTGTCCTGTGCAATAAGCGTAATTTCGCGAACGCCAGAAGCAACGAGCTTGGCAACCTTTGAACGAATCTGCTCAAGCGGGAAGCTGTGATAACCTCCCCTGATGAATGGTATGGCGCAGAATGCGCAGAAGCGGTCGCAGCCATCGCTGATCTTTGCATACGCAGCTGGATACACATCTCCATCGCAGGAAGACTCGATCCCGCCTGGCGCGCTCGGTCGTCCAACCAGCTCTGTGAGAACATCGACGATGTCATCCTCTTTGCTGCAAGGAACAAATGCAGAGGCCTCGGTCAGCTCCCCTTCGAGCTGGGAACCGTAGCGTGCCGGCATGCAGCCAGCCACGACGATCTTTCTTTCTCCGCTATCGAAGCCCGGCAACCCACTCAGCTCAAAGATGGCGTTGAGGCTTTCTTCGGTCGCTTCCTGGATGAATGAGCAGGTGTTGACGATGACGGCATCCGCCATTTCGACATCTTCAACGATTCGATACCCTGCTTCACGAACACGAGAGAGCATGTCGGCTGAATCGACTTCGTTTTTTGCGCATCCCAACGTTATGAAAGCGACGGCGGGCGCTGAAGAAGAATCCGCTGATTGAGCAGCCAGCATCTCGGTATCGACGTGCGACATGAGCGCCAACCCGCTATCGGTAGTTGACGTACTGCAGCGGCTGGCCATAGTCCTGGCTCTTCAAGAAGGCAATTACTTCCTGAAGAGTGTCGCGGGAAGCCGAGCTCACGCGAAGCTTGTCGCCTTCGATTTGGACCTTCACCTTGAGCTTGGTGCCCTTGATATCCTTGTTGATCTTGCCAGCGGTCTCTTTATCGATTCCCTCGATGATCGTGGCGGTTTGGCGAACGCTCTGACCGGCAGCGGCCTCAGGGTCGCCCCATTTGACGGATGCGAGATCGATGCCGCGCTTGATGAGCTTAGAACCAATGACGTCGATCACCTGCCGAGCCACAAAGTCACTCGGCGCAGCAACCGTAAGAGTCTTCTTCGTTTTATCAAGAGAGACGGTCGCACCCGAATCTTTCAGGTCGTATCGCTGAGAAAGCTCGCGTTTCGCCTGCTGGAAGGCATTGTCAACTTCTTGCATATCGACCGTCGAAACAACATCGAAGCTGGATTCTTTTGCCATGGTAATTCCTTTCAAGTACGTATCTGCATTCAAGCAATGTCGAGGCTAAGCCAAATTAAACTATGCGTCAGACTCTCTACTCTTCCGAAGCCTCAGCAGTGGAATCTTCATTTGAAGCTTCCGCCGTTGGCTGCGTAGCCGTTGCCCCAGGGTGATCGGTGATCCACTGGGAAAGATACGCTTCATAGTCAACCGTAAAGGTGGGGATCGAGGAGCCTTGCTGCGTCGACTCTACAGGTTCCCCGTCAACCGTGATCTCAATTTTGTCGGTAGTCCAGGTGCCCAGCGACCACGTTCCCGTTACTTCAACCGTCTCATCAGTGCCAGGCTCTAAGTACCGCTCTTCGATGTCGCCGCCATCAACGGAGATCTCGACATACACATCGTCATCGCCCACAACGCGATAGTTGACGACAGCACTCGTAGGAGCTGTGAGAGCGGGCTGTGTGGTTTCGTCTTGGGATTGAGAATCGCCATTCGTTTGGGTGGTGTCGTCAAGACCGGTAATGGGAACAGTCGTGTTGCCGGAATTGTCCTGAGACTCCTTGGGGCCAAACACCAAGAACAGAATCACAATGAGCAGCACCAAAATGATGACGCCTGCAATAACGAAGGGAAGGCGCGACTGCATGCTGCCATTGCCGCGCGGTCCCGCATAAAAGTTGGTGTACTGGGAGCGGGGCATCGCGGTATGACGAGTTGGATGAGTACGATGCGACTGACGGCCGCTTGGCTGCGACTGAGGGGCATCGTAGTCTCCCCTCGTGTAGCTTCGACGATCATCGTAAACCGTTCTGCCGAGCGCGTTTTGCCGTGGCGGACGCTCTTTCGGATACGGAACGTGTCTTGATGATCTGCCCGTATCGCGTCGAGTCCGACGAGAGGACCCCTCAACGCGCGGCATCGCGTCGGAACGCGCTTTTCCAACCTGGAACGCATACGCTTCATCAAGATACATCCGGCAGATTTCGTTTGGATTGAGACCCACCAATCTTGCGTATGCGCTGATCATATTGCGGGTATAGCCGCGCGGAGGCATGCGTGAGAAATCTTCAGCCTCAATAGCGCGGAGAATGTCCGGACGAATGCGCAAACGACGTGCAGCCGCCGTAACGTCCATGCCTTTATGTTCGCGCGCCTCAGCCAAGATGGCGCCGAACGTCAACCTGGATGGCATATGATCACTCCTCAGAGGCATCGTTAGACTCGAACGCCTTGAGCGTTTCCAATTCAAGCTCGTCAACGAGGACTTCGCGTGGTTTGCTGCCGTTAGGCGGGCCGACCACGCCCTTCGCTTCAAGCATATCCATTATACGACCGGCGCGGGAATAGCCAACTTTCAAGCGCCTTTGAATGTTGGAAGTAGATCCGAGCCCGCTCGAAACAACGATTTCGGCAGCTTCCCAAATCAACGGATCGTCATCGCCGACAGAACCGCCAGACCCATCAGGCTGCGTGTCACCCAGCGACATCAGATTCGTCTTCAGAATCTCGTTATGGTATTCAGGTTCGCCCTGTTCCTTCAGCGATTCAACGACAGCCGAGATCTCCTCGTTGGAAACGAAGCAGCCCTGCATGCGCTGAGGTTTTGCGTACTCAGGTTTGCTGAACAAAAGGTCGCCCAAGCCAATGAGGCGTTCAGCGCCAGGAGTATCCAGAATAACGCGGCTATCGATGCCAGACGCAACATTGAACGCAATGCGGTTGGTGATGTTCGCCTTAATGAGGCCCGTAACGACATTGGTGGATGGACGCTGCGTGGCAACGATAAGATGGATGCCTGCGGCGCGTGCGAGCTGGGCGATGCGGCTGATGGAGAACTCGACTTCCTTACCAACGTTCATCATGAGGTCGGCAAGCTCGTCGATGATGATGACGATGTAGGGAAGCTTGTCGCCGTACTGAGCCTCGGGAGGCTCCTCCCCCGCTTTTTCAGCTTGCGCGATGCGCTCCGCCTCTTGGGCACACAAGTCATTGAACTGCCCGATGTTGCGCGCTCCCGCCTTGCTGAACACCTTCAGGCGGCGCTCCATTTCAGCCACGCCCCAAGCCAGAGCACTCGCAGCTTCCTTCGCCTCAGTGACCACAGGAACGTACAGATGCGGAATGCCGTTGTAAGGCGTGAACTCGACGCGTTTCGGGTCGATCATGATAAATCGCACCTCTGAAGGCGTTGCCCTCATGAGGATGGACATGATCATGGCGTTGATGGAGACCGACTTGCCCGACCCGGTAGTGCCGCCGATCAGAAGATGGGGCATCTTGGCAAGGTCGGTGACGATATGGTGCCCTTCGACGTCCTCGCCGATGGCGATCTGAAGCGGACCAGGAGCAGCATCCTGCAGCACGTCACCCAAGAACACGGTGCGGCGAGTGCGGTTGGGAACCTCGATGCCAACGTAGTTGGTACCGGGAATCGGAGCGAAAATGCGAACGCCAGGTGCTGCCAGCGCCAAAGCAATATCAGCCTCAAGCGCGGTCACGCGGCTGACGCGAACACCGGCGGGAAGATCCACCTTGAACAGCGTAACCGTAGGGCCGGCAACCCAGCCCACGACTTTCGCCATGATCTTGAAGTCCTCAAGCGTTTCCTGCAAGCAGGAGGCGGTTTCGGTGAGCTCTTCTTCGTTCTCCTGGGCCCGTTCCGCGGGATCGGTAGAGCGGAGAAGCGACATAGACGGCAGAATGAAGCCATCTTCAGAAGCAACTGGCTCGACAGACTCCTTCTTGACGCGCTGGGCTTTCTTTTGCGAAGGAGTTTCGGCCTTGGGCGTTTCTGCAGCAGAAACTTGTTCTTCCTTGCGGCCAAGTTTCCTGGTAAGCGCACGAGGTGCAGAAGCACTTGCCTCGCTGCTCGCAGACGACGCCATGGCATCTGCGCCATCCATGGAAGCATCGAACCTGCGCGTAGGCGCAGACGATTCAGAAGCTTTCCGCGACCGGGATTTCCTGCCGATAGCGCGCGTGGGCTGAGAGCCTACCGACAATGGCACATACGCACCTGCCCCCCCTGCGGCTTCGTAGGGGGGCGCAGGCTCAACATTGCTGAGCTCGAACTCTTCCTGCCGTTGCTGCTCGCGCTTGTCGCGAACCTTCTGGATAATGCCGGAAAATGAAAACCCGATAATGACCAAACCGATCACGATCAAGCCAAACATGATGATGATCGAAATAGCCTGTCCAAACAGCGTATATCCAGCCCATGCAATGCCAGCGCCAATGTAGCCGCCACGAAGCGAAAGCTGAGTAGGCTCAAACAGGCGCTCGGGCGCACCACCCTGCTCCCCCACCGGCATCGTAAGCGCAAGCAAGGTAAGCACTGCAACAAACACAAGCGCGAGGCCAACAGCAATGCGCGTAGGAACGCGCTCTTTTTCAAAGCGAATAAGGAAGGTGACGCCGCATGCCAGCAAGAACAAGGGCAGCAGATAAGCTCCCAGACCCAAGGTAAGGTGCAGTGCCTGAGAGACAAACGACGTGACCACGGCATCGGTCGGAAGAACCGCTGCAACGAACAAAATTATGGCCACGACAGCGAACGCGACGCCTGCGATGTCGCGGCGCGTGCGCTCGTCGAATATACGATCATCCTCGGGAACGGGCTCTACCCTGCGTCCGTTTTTCTTGGCGCTTTTCTCAGCGGGCGAAGCAGCGCGCTTCCGTGACGAAGATGGAGGTCGTTTGGTTGATGCGTTGGTGTTTCGGGCCACGGCCCAACTCCTTACTGGTGCGTTTAACTAGTGCGTTTCTGTTAACAGTGTCCGCCTTTCCGCACGTCGGATTTGAATGACGCGCAGAAAGGCGATTGGATTATTTTACACCTCAATAATGTTGACGATGGCAAGCGGACGCTGCTTAGCGCGATCCCACAAAACGGAAAGCAGCGAGTCGCGTGCGGCCTTGCGAACCTCTTTCTTACCGCCGCCCTTGCCCAGCTGGCGCTTCACGGCATTGCGGACCGAAGACTGAACATCCTCGGACAAAAACCCGTCGTCACCGCCAGTGATGCCGTGCATCTCAACTTGCACTTCGCCAACAAGAGAACGCTTGGAGAACGAGATTGCAAACGCAACGGACGCGACGCCCTGCGTGCCAAGCTCGGTGCGCTCATTGAGAACATCCTGAGACGTGTCGCCCACCGAAAGGCCGTCAACGAACACGATGCCGCTTTCCACCATGGGGCCACGAGCAACACCCTTGGCGGACAGCTCAAGCGTCTCGCCGTTTTCGCAAATGAAGATGTTTTCGTTGGGCACGCCGGTATCTTCCGCCAAACGCGCATGCGCGCGCAGATGGGTGGCCTCGCCGTGGACCGGCATAAACGCAGTGGGCTGAACGATGGAAAGAACCAGCTTCAGCTCTTCAGCGCCAGCATGGCCCGAAACATGAACCATTGCACGGCTCTTGTCGTAGACGTCGGCGCCAATCTTCGCGAGCGAATTGATGACGCGCGTAACCGCCTTCTCGTTGCCTGGAACAGGGGTTGCCGAGATGATGACGGTGTCACCTTCGTCGATGTCGATCGTCTTGTGCTCACCGTTGGCAATGCGCGCGAGCGCAGAAAGCGGCTCGCCCTGGCTGCCGGTGCACATGATGACCACGCGCTCGGGCGGCAGGCCCTTCAACTCGTAAGCGTCTACGATGTCGTCATCGCTGATGTTCAGATAACCCAAACGGCGCGCGATGTCGGTGTTCTGGATCATCGAACGCCCGGTAACGACCACCTTGCGGCCGTTAGCCACGGCGGCGTCGCAAATCTGCTGCATGCGGTGGATATGGCTTGCAAACGACGCGATGATAACGCGGCCCTTCGCATTGGCGATGATCGGCGAAAGCGCCTTGCCCACCTCGGCCTCGGAAGGCGTGAAGCTTTTCTTCATGGCGTTGGTGGAGTCGCTCATCATCAGGTCGACGCCGATCTTGCCGAAGCGTGCAAGTGCGCCGAAATCGGTGTGCACGCCATCGATGGGCGTCTGGTCGAGCTTGAAGTCGCCCGTATGCAGCACGTTGCCAGCCGGGCTTTGGAAGAAGATGCCCAGCGCGCCCGGGATGGAATGGTTCACTGCGAAAAATTCAACAGTGAAGCAACCCAGGTTGATCTTGTCGCCGGGCTTCACTTCGCACAGCTTCGCATTCTTGATGCGATGCTCTTTCAGCTTTCCTTCAATAAGGCCCAGCGTCAGCTTGCTCGCATAGATGGGCACCTGGCGATCCAGATCCTTCAGAAGGTACGGCAGGGTGCCGGTATGGTCTTCATGGCCGTGCGTGATGACAATGCCGCGCAGTTTGTCAGCGTTTTCCAGCACGTAGGTGTAATCAGGCAGGATGAGGTCGATGCCGGGATGGTCGTCATCGGGAAACATCAGACCCGCATCATCGAGAATCATGTCGTTTTTGCACTCGAACACGGTCATGTTCTTGCCGATGGCATCAAGACCACCAAGCGGAATGACCTTGAGCGTCGCGTTGGGATCCTTCTTGGGCGACGAGAAGTCCTGCTGGCGAGATTTCCTCTTCTGGGAGGGTTTGCCCTGGGCAGTTCCATCTTTGGTCAACTGCGGACGCTTGCGCTCAAGCGTGACGTGCTTGTAAGAACGCGTCGGATGCTCTTGGTCGCGGCGGCGACGTCCGACTTTACGAGACGACTGCTGCTTGACGTTGTCGGTGGTTTCCTGGTTGTTTTCAGTCATGCTTGCTACCTTTTTGCTTCCTTTCCATATAGCCGCGAAGCCCCGAGCGGGGCTTCGAATCCATCACGCGTTGCGAGCGCGCGGATGCGGCGCGGTTATCGTTTCAAAAGCGCGCTACAGCACGCCAACTTCTTTCATAATGCCCGCGAGACGCTCAGACTGCTCCGGCGTGGCATCGACAAGCGGCAAACGCACGCCGCCAACGGGGAACCCGACGAGCTTGAGGGCCTCTTTGACAAGGATGGGGTTCGAGGTTTCGAACAGACCTTTCATCAAAGGCATAAGGCGCTCATTCGCCTCACGCGCCTCGTCGACTTTACCCGCATCGTGCAGGGCAACGATCTCTTTCATGCGCCCAGGAGCGACGTTGGCGATCGTAGAGATCACGCCGACGCCACCAAGACCCATGATGTCAAGCGTTGCGGCATCGTCACCAGAGTACACGCAGAACCCCTCCGGCGCGCCCTCAACGATCTCCTTCACCTGGTCAAGCTTTCCAGAGGCCTCCTTGACCGCAACGATATTGTCGAAGTCGTGGGCAAGGCGCAGCGTGGTCTCAGCAGTCATGTTGATGACGCAACGTCCGGGGATGTTATACAGAATGATGGGGAGCTCGACCGCCTGGGCGATCGTCTTAAAGTGCTCGTACAAACCCTCCTGCGGAGGCTTGTTGTAGTACGGCACGACGGTCATGAAACCGTCGACGCCGATGTTTTGCACCTGCACCGCCAAATCAACGGACTCGGCGGTGCAGTTGCCTCCAACGTTGGCAATAACAGGGACCTTGCCCTCCACGGCCTCGACTATCGCTTTGAACAGATCGATCTTCTCGGCGCGGGTGATCGTGGGGCTCTCGCCAGTCGTGCCGCCGATGATGAGCGAGTCAGAGCCGCCCTCGACCAGGAGAACGGCAAGCTTCTGCGCGGTATCCAGATCAAGGTTGAGATCGGAATCGAACGGCGTGATCATTGCAGGGATCAGGCGACCGAAACGCGGCTGCGGCATACTGGCTCCTCTCAACACGGCCAAGGCGTGCACCTTGGTTTCCGCAAACTGGTTCATTATCTCACAACAGGGCCCCTATCAGGGCTAGTCCATGAAGTTCTCCAAACCTACAACGAGGCCTTCGCGCTTCCCTACGCTGCGGATGCCCAGCAGGACGCCCGGCATGTAGGAGGTACGATCCCAGGAATCGTGACGGATGGTGAGCGTTTGACCCATCGAGCCGAACACGACCTCTTGGCTGGCGACATAGCCCATCGAACGAACAGAATGGACTGGCACACCGGCGACGAGCGCCCCGCGCGCACCCTCGGCACCCTCGATCTCGGTCTCTCGACCCGGCGCTTCGCTTGCACGACCGCCGCGCGCATCTGAGATGATCTGCGCAGTGCGAACGGCAGTTCCCGAAGGAGCGTCCTTCTTATTGCAGTGATGCATCTCGATGACCTCGGCCTCCGGGAAATACGGAGCTGCAGCCTTGGCAAACTGCATCATCAGCACGGCACCAGTGGTGAAATTCGGGGCGTAGAACAAGCACGTTCCCGCTGGTGCAAGGGCAGCAAGCTCTTCAAGGGTTTCGTCGGACATGCCTGTAGTGCCCACAACGCAATCAATTCCGGCAGGCAGAGCCGTCCTCAGGTTGTTTGCAACCACATTCGGCTGCGTGAAGTCGACCAAAACGTCGAACTGGGCACCGGCGACCGCATCAGCAACGCTGGCAAACACAGGAAATGGAGATTCGCCCGAAGCGTGAGGGTCGATGCCGCAAGCGACTTCCATATCGTCAGCAGCAGCTACCGCTGCAACCACGGCCGAACCCATGCGCCCTGCACACCCGGAAACAGCAACCTTGATCATAGGTTTTCCTTTCAAAAGAAGAACAGCGGCCTTGCTGGCCGCTGTTCATTTTAACTAAGACTGGTGCCTGCGTCGCGGCGTTCTGTTCGAACGGCCGGGATGGTTGTCACCATGGCCGTTGCCGTTGCGTTCGCGACGCTCGCGGCGTTCATGGCCGCCCTCATCGGAACCTGCAGGAGCCTCCGGCTTGTCCAGGCGGTCAAGCGAGATCTTGCCCGTGTGCGGATCGACCTCGAGGACCTTCACCTTGACGACATCGCCCAGGTTCAGCACATCCTCGACCTTGCCAACGCGGCCGTTGGCCACGCGGCTGATGTGCAGCAGGCCGTCCTTGCTGGGGGTCAGCTTGACGAAGGCGCCAAAGTCCTTGATGCCAACGACTTCACCCTCGAACTCCTCGCCCACCTCGGGCTCCTTGACGATGCCCAGAATGATGCGCTTGGCAGCCTCACCCGCAGGGCCCTCGACGGCAGCGATGTGGATGGTGCCGTCCTCCTGGATGTCGATGCTGGCGCCCGTCTCTTCCTGGATGCCGCGGACAACCTTGCCGCCGCTGCCGATGACCTCGCGGATCTTGTCCACGGGGATGTGGATGGTTTCAATGCGGGGAGCCGTATCGCGCAGCTGCTCGCGCGGCGCCTCGATCTCGGCCAGCATGGCGTTCAAGATGAACATGCGGCCCTCATGCGCCTGCTTGAGCGCACGAGCCAGGATCTCGACAGACAGGCCCTTTGCCTTGTTGTCCATCTGAAGGGCGGTGATGCCCTCAGTGGTGCCGCACACCTTGAAGTCCATGTCGCCCAGGAAATCCTCGATACCCTGGATGTCGGACAAAATGACGACGTCGTCGCCTTCCTTGATAAGACCCATGGCGATACCGGAAACCGGACGCTTGATGGGCACACCGGCATCCATCAGTGCCAGCGTGGAACCGCACGTGGAAGCCATGGAAGAAGAGCCGTTGGACTCGAGAACCTCGGAAACCACGCGAATGGTGTAAGGGAACTCATCTTCACTGGGGATCACGGGCAGCAGCGCACGCTCGGCAAGAGCGCCATGACCAAGCTCGCGGCGCTTGGGAGCACCCATGCGGCCAACCTCGCCAGTGCAGTACGGCGGGAAGTTGTAGTGGTGGATGTAGCGCTTGCCCTCGGCAGGATCGATGGTGTCAAGGCGCTGCCACTCATTGAGCATGCCAAGCGTGACAATGCTCATGACCTGGGTCTGGCCACGCTGGAACAGGCCGGAGCCGTGAACGCGGGGCAGGTAGCCCGGAACGATGTGCAGCGGACGGATCTCGTCGGAACGGCGGCCGTCGGCACGCTCACCGGTCTGGATGACCATGGCGCGCATGGCCTTCTTCTCAAGCGCCTTGCAAGCAGCAGCAATGTCACCCTTCCACGCGGCGCGCTCCTCGTCGGAGAACTGTTCCTGCGTGATGCGCTGCTTGAGCTCCTCGACCTTCGCCATACGGGACAGCTTGTCGGCGTCCTTCAGCGCGGCGGACATCTCGTCGTAGAAGGGGCTCACGCGCTCGTCGATAGACGGATCGGCAACATGCACAGGCCATTCGCGCGGCTGGATGTCGCAACGGTCGAGGAAGCGCTGCTGGGCCTTGCAGAACTCGGCGATGGCCTCCTGGCCGAAAGCGATGGCCTTGACCATGTCCTCTTCGGAGATCTCATGAGCGCCCGCCTCAACCATGGAGATGTAATCAGCGGTGCCTGCAATGGTCAGCTCGAGATCGGAGCGCTGCTCTTCCTCGAACGTCGGGTTGACGATGAACTCGCCCGTCTCGATGTCGCGGCCGATGCGAACGCAGGCGCAGGGGCCGTCAAACGGCGCAGCGCCCAGCATGAGGGCGGCAGAGGCGCCCATGACGCAGATGACGTCGGGCTGGTTGACCTGGTCGGCCACAAACGTAGTGGCAACCACATGCACCTCGCGCTTGAAGCCATCGGCAAAGCCGGGGCGGATGGGTCGGTCGATCATGCGGGCGGTAAGGGTGCCCTTCTCGGAAGGACGCGCCTCGCGCTTCAGGTAGCCGCCGGGGATGCGGCCGACGGCATACATCTTCTCGATGAAGTCGACGGTCAGGGGGAAGAAGTCGTAGTCCTTTTCCTCCTTGGAGATGACGGCGGTCACCAAGACGGTGGTGTCACCCTGGCTGACCAGGACGGCGCCGGTTGCCTGCTTGGCCAGCTCGCCCGTCTCAAGGCGATACTGCTTGCCGTACAGCTCGAACGACTCGACGATTTTTTCCATGTTCGTTTCTTTCTTTCTCTTCTCCTCGCGCGCCCTATTGCCGCGAGCTTCTTCGACAGCGGGTACTCACGTTTCGCGCTGTCGCGAGCGAGCGCGCCCTTGCGCCCTCGACCGCTTGCTGTGGCGTAAAACGCCATCGTACGTCACGCAAGTCTCAGACCCGCATGACGTACGGAAGCCCGCATGACGCGGGCTTCCTTCATGCCTAGATGTTGTCGCGGATACCGAGCTTCTTGATGAGCGAGCGATACTCCTCGATGTCGCGGTTCTTGATGTACTTCAGCATGCTGCGGCGCTTGCCGATGAGCTGCATCAGACCACGACGGGTGTGATGATCCTTCGGGTGCGACTTCAGGTGCTCAGTGAGGTTGCGGATGCGCTCGGACATGATGGCTACCTGCACGTTGGCGTTGCCGCAATCCTGCTCGTTTGCACCGAACTCCTTGACGAGCTCTGCAGTGCGCTCCTTCGTGATGCTGAGTTTGCTGGGCATGTTCCCACCTTTCTCGACGCCAAGGCGTCTTCCTTGCGGCGTTCGCCGCGCTTTCCGTTACCTTACCTCTGGGTGGCCAAGCGGTGGAGCATGGAAACCAAGCGGCAAGCGGCCGTACTTTCGCACAGCCCGATCATTCTACGGAAACGGAAGGCAGCGCTCAAGGAGAAAAGGCCGTTGCGCCACATGATCAGCACAATTGAGCGTTAGAAAAGCCCGCATGAGAACAGAAACAACAAGGATTTCATCGAACAGGAAATGTGCTCGCGGATCCATTGGTGCTCCAACTGCAAAACAGCGAATACGGTACGCTGGTCAAGGGGCGAAGCAACGATATCAGAAAAGGTTGACCGAAGAAGCACATCAGCAGTTCGAACGGCGGACCAAGGAACGCGAACCGATTCGACATGAGCGCGGCAGCGCTGACACACCACGCCTCCTTCGGTTGCAGAGAAACTGACATCCCCTTCTCCGTTGAACGGTGCATCGATGGGGGTTCCGCACGAGACGCAATACGTCAAAGAAGGACGGAACCCGCAAAAGGCAAGGATCTTAATAAGCGCAGCGGCGCAAATGCGCGGACCATCTTCAGGTGCGACCCTCCCAAGCGTTTCAAACGCAGCTTGCGTGCAGTCGAACAAACGCAGGACGGGAAGCCCCTCTTGCGAGACGCGCCACAGCAGTTCGGCAACCGGTGCGGCGCAAGCCGAAAGCTCGAGGCTTGCGTGCAGAGCAGCATTGGCGCTGACGGCCCGCGCTTCCTGGATGATGCCGAGCGAGCGCCCCGAAGCTATCAGAACATCAGCAACCGAATAGAGCTCCAGCCGCGCGGAAAACGGGCTCTGCGGTTTGCGCGCGCCCTTGGCGACCGCGCGCAACTGCGAGCCGTCGCTTGAAAGCATGGTGAGGATAAGGTCGCTTTCACCAAGCTTGATCTTGCGCAGAACGATGACGCGGTGGTTGTGGGACGGACCCGCCATCGCTTAACCAAGTGAGATGGAAGGCGAACCCGAAGAGATGTCGTTGCCAGAAGTCCACGTGATGGTACCAGTAACGGTTCTTGCATCAAGGGGCAGGTACACGCCCAAGAAGTACGTGAACGGGGTTGCCGTGATACTGTAAGATGTGGTGTCATCACCTTCGTAGGAAACGTCATCGCACGAGTCAACGGTGTAGTTGACGCCATCAATCACCACGGTGTTGCCTTCAGAGAAGATGTCATAGGTGCAGTTGACGAGCTCCGTTGCACGTGACAGCGCCACCTGGATGCCGATCTCGGAACCGCTGGGAACCTTCTCCCCTTCACCCGGATCAGACCCGAGCACCGTGCCTTCTGCCACTTCCTCGTTGTACACGTAATCGATGCGCGACGTGTACCCAGCCTCCTCCAAGGCCGCCTTTGCATCTTTTTGCGTCATGCCGGCGATGGCCGGAACGGTGAAGGGCTCTGCGACGACGACCGTAATAGCTGTGTTGGCACGCGCTTTCTCACCCGGAGCAGGGTCGACGGAAAGAACCGATCCTTCAGCCTCATCCGATCGCTGTGTGGTATACGTCACATTGTTGAAGCCTTCCGTCTGCATTGCGGCTTCAGCATCTGCTCTTTGAACGCCGAGAACTTCAGGGATAATGCGCGCAGTTGCAACATGGATGACGACTTCTTTGCCTTCTTCCAAGCGGGAATTACTGCCCGGATCCATCAAAAGGACGACACCTTCTGTTTCGTCCGACTTCACCTGGGTTGCACGCACGGTAAAGCCCTTGGACTCAAGTGTATTGGTGGCATCAGCCTGGGTCATTCCGACAACGTCGGGAACGATTTTTCCTCCCCAAAGCTCCATCTGGTAGGTAACGAGCGCCGCAATGCCAGCACAAGCGGCAGCAACAAGAACGGCGATAAGGGCAATCTTAACCCCTTTGCGCCCTTTCTTCTTTTTGTCAGGAGCGCGGAAGCTTTTCTGCTCAGAGACGGATGCGTCCTCTTCGATACGAGGCATTTTCATGGTTCCGCCATCCCGCCAAGAAGCGGAAGGAATGGAGTACGTACCCGCAGGAGCATACTCGTCAAAACCCGACAGATCGAGCCGGCGCGTTTCTGCAGCCTCATCTGCAGAGGCGTCCTCTTCGGACTCAGAAACCGCATCGGAATGCGCGTCATCGGTATCGATAGGATCGAAGTCGAAATCCATGTCATCCGATTCGCCTGATGTTTCTTCATCAGGGGTTTCAGCACCTTCAATTACTTCAGTTTCATCGGAAGGTTGGCCTGGAGCATCAAGCGAGATTTCGGGAAGATGGAGTACGCCGGTGTTCTGCGATTCAATGTCAGAATCATGCAAGTCCTCTGAAGCATCGGAAGGCTCATCCTGAACGGAAGGGGCATCCTGCTCGTGTTCAGAATCGGACAGACGCGTGCCGCATTCATTGCAGAACTTCGCGCCATCTCGGTTTTCGGCATTGCATTTCGGGCAGATCATCTAGGCTCCTCGAATCTTGCTATAACGTGCGTATTGTATCCGAACAACCTGGAAAATCATCCCTATGTAGCCCGTTAGCTGGGCATTTGTACAAATACCGCACAAAACGCATCGGCGGTGGCACAGAGCAGCCGTGAAGCAGCGCGCCTAAGCACCCTCGCCGTACCCGAAACGACGAATCTGCGTGGCGTCGCGACGCCAGTTCTTGCGTACCTTCACCTTGAGGTCCAGGTACACGCGAGAGCCAAGAAGCTGCTCCAGATCAACGCGCGCCTCTGAGCCGATGCGCTTGATGGCCGAGCCGCCTTTGCCGATAATGATGCCCTTCTGGCTGTCGCGCTCGACATAGATAATCGCGTAAATGCGGTGCAGATCGTTCTTCTTGTGATAGGACATTTCCTCAACCGCTACACCGATAGCGTGAGGCACCTCGTCGCTGAAGGAGCGAAGAATTTTCTCGCGGATGAACTCTGCAACGATAACCTCAATCGGCTGGTCGGTATTCATGTCGGCAGGAAACCATGCAGGGCCTTCGGGCATAAGGGACACAGCAGCTTCAACGAACTCCTGAACGCCCTCGCCCGTTTGCGCAGACAGAACAGCCATGCCGTCCCAGTCGGCAAGCTCCCACGCGGCGTCCCGCTGCGCGGCAAGCTGCGCGTCGTCCACTTTGTCGCTTTTGGAAAGCACGAGAATCTTTTTCGCCTTCGCATTGGCAACCTGCCTGGCAACCCATTCATCGCCAGTGCCAACGGGCTTAGAGGCATCGATCAGCATCGCAACAACGTCAACATCTGCCAACGCCTTGAGGGCAGACGTGTTGAGCTCTTCGCCAAGTACGTCTTGAGGTTTGTGAAGACCCGGCGTGTCGACGATGATCAACTGACAGTCTTCGCGCGTCAGAACAGCACGAAAACGGTGGCGAGTGGTCTGCGCGGTATTCGACGTAATGGCGATCTTTTTGCCCATGATGGCATTCAAAAGAGTCGATTTGCCGGCATTAGGGCGCCCCACCAACGTAAGGAAACCGGACCGGAACCCCTCTTGCATAACAGGGCCAGTGCCACCCATAGGATGCTCAGCGAAAAAAGCGTCAAGATCCATGCTAGAACCCTTTCATCAAATGGCGAACACCACGGATGCGATCGCCAGAAGGCGCGGAAGAAAGACGATGCAGGCTACCACAATGGAGGCGAACGCGGCAAGATAGACCGCTCCCGCAGCGCAGTCCTTTGCGCGTTTTGCGAGAATATGCCATTCGGGAGACACAAGATCCACAACCGACTCAATGGCGGTATTGACGATCTCGAGCGTCATCACCAACGCAATGCACACAACGACAGCAAGCCAACCTGCTTCGCTGATGCCCAAAACGAATCCGAGAATCACCGCCGCAATGGCGAAGCACAGGTGGATCTTCAAGTTGCGCTGCGAGGAGAACGCATAAGAGATGCCTTGCCAAGCACAAGAAAACGCCTTCCCCAAAGGAAAGCGACCAGAAGAGCCAGCGCGCGCGTCGTCGGCGTGGCGGACGAATTTCTCCGAATCAGGTGCGTTGTTTTGCTCAGGCGACATAGGCTGACTCCAGGGTTAATGCTCGCCGCGAACGCGGATAGTGTCGTCGCGAACCCCACGAACTTCCTCATGGCCGGCATCTACCCAAAGCCCCAAAAGCTCGCGCTCACGCGCCTCCATCTCCTCGGCCTCGTCGTCTTCGATATGGTCGTAACCCATCAAGTGCAAAAGCCCATGGACGAGAAGCAAGCTCACCTCAGCCTCGACCGAATGGCCAAATTCGACGCTTTGGCGCAGCGCAACGTCAGGAGCGACGATGATGTCGCCAAGCTCGTAGACGAGTCCTTGCAATACGGCAAAATCGAGGTCGAAATCCTCGTCGTCACCGTCGCACTCGAACGAAAGCACATCTGTCGGGCCTTCCTTGCCGCGGAACTCGGCGTTCAGACGTGCCATTTCATCGTCATTTATAAACGAAATGGACACCTCCGAAATGTCGGGAGCGCCTTCTTGCTTTAAAACAAAGTTTGCAAGCTCTTCAACCGGAACGTGTTGGACGGTTTCAGCGCCATGCTGGATGTCAATGAGAACCTCCATGAGCATCAAACCTTTCCTTCCGCACGGTCGTAAGCCGCCACGATGGCAGCAACCAGCGAGTGCCTCACAACATCGGCACCGGTAAAATCGCAGAATGCGATGTCGTCAATGCCTTCCAAGATGCGCCTAACCGCGACGAAGCCCGATTTCCCGCCGGGAAGGTCGGCCTGGGTGGCGTCACCTGTGACAACCATCTTCGAGCCAAACCCCAGTCGCGTAAGGAACATCTTCATCTGCTCAGGCGTGGTGTTTTGCGCTTCGTCCAAGATGATGAAGCTGTCGTTGAGCGTGCGTCCGCGCATGAAGGCAAGGGGCGCAATCTCGATGACGCCGTCTTCGATAAGGTCGCGTGCGCGCTCCATGTCGGTCATGTCGAACAACGCGTCGTAAAGCGGGCGGATGTACGGGTCGATCTTCTCTTCAAGGGTTCCCGGCAGAAAGCCCAGGTTCTCTCCTGCCTCCACAACAGGGCGCGTAAGAATGATGCGACCGACCTCTTTGCGCTTGAGCGCCGCGACCGCCATGGCCATGGCGAGGTAGGTCTTTCCGGTGCCAGCAGGACCTACGCCAAAGGTGATGGTGTTGGCGCGAATCGCATCAACATAGCGCTTCTGACCAGCCGTTTTCGGGCGGACGGCGCGACCGCGATACGTAAGCAAAATGTCCTCGCGCAGCGCCTGCGGAGAATACTCGTCGGCACGCAGAAGCTCCAACGCATGACGGATGTAGTCGGCATCAGGCTTTCCGCCCTCTTCAACCAACTTGATAAGATCGGAGAACAAGACCGTAAGCGATTGCACTTCGGTTGGATCGCCTTCAAGCGAGATGATGTCTCCGCGCACATTGACGCGCGCGTGAAAGGCGGATTGAATGATGCGCAGGAGGTTGTCTCCTGGCCCCGTGATAAGCGCCATGTCCACATAGGCAGGCACCGTGAGGGCAATGTGGGTTTTATCAGTCATAGTTGCATTGTAGCAGGGTTGTTGGATGCAATGGCCTTAAAGCGGCATGGTTGGCAAAGGCATGTCGACAAGCGCGCCGCACGGCGCATCGAAAGGAACAGCAATCTCGTAGTAGCTTTCCGTCATGCCGCGTCCGCTTTGCTCCACCAGCACGAGTTCGCGTGTTCCGATGCGGCTTGCAAAGTCTGCCGCACGCAGTTTATCGGCAAGCAAGCGCAGCTGTGTTGAACGCGCCTCTTTGACTTCAGGTGGAATCTGATCAGAACGCTCTGCGGCGGGCGTTCCTTTCCGAATTGAATACGGAAAAGCGTGGATCTTAGAAAATGCGCACATCCGAGCAACCGAAAGCGTTTCGGCGAACTCTTCATCGGTCTCACCAGGGAAACCGGCGATTATGTCAGTTGACAGAGAAAGCATCGGAACAGCGGCGCGAAGCTTGGCCACCAGGTCAATGAAGTACGCGGAATCGTATGGCCGAGCCATTTCGCGAAGCACCTTGGAGCTGCCCGCCTGCAGAGGAAGATGAAGGTGCCGGCAGACTCGGCCATCTGCCTGCGCAAGAAGCTCGATAAGGTCGTCATCAACATCACGCGGCTCGATGGATGAGATTCGGAAACGACACGCATGGCCAGCATCATCGAGATACTGCGTCGTTTGATCAAGCAATCGACGCAAGAGGTCGGCCAACCTCATTCGACCTTCAGTCGTATCAAAACGATACGACCCCAGGTTGATCCCAGTAAGCACGATCTCTTTTACGCCGGCGCGCGCATACGCAATGCACTCCCCTATGACTTCGTCGATTGCGCGGCTCGTTGCGCGTCCGCGCGCAACATGCACGATGCAGTAAGTGCACGCGTTGTTGCAGCCATCCTGCACTTTCACGCCCACGCGCGTGGGGAACGCGCCGCCAATGCGCAGAAGCGCCGGTTCTTTGTCATGAGGCATAGCCCCATCTGGGGCAATTTCTTTCGCGCGCTCGGCCAGCGTCGCCTCAAGCATGGCTTTGGGAACGCAGGAAACGCGAGGAGACATCTCCTCGAACACCTCAGGGCGAATCGCCGCAGCGCAACCAGTTACGACAACAGGGGCGGAGTTGTTCGTTCGCAACGCATGGCGCACTGCCTTGCGCGTCTTCTTCTCGGCTTCACCAGTAACGGTGCACGTGTTGACCACGATCAAATCGGCGTCTTCAAGTGCCCCTTCTTCTCCGCCAGCGGCAATAAGTTGGGCGCATGCAGCATCCGACTCTACCCGATTGACCTTGCATCCAAGATTGACGACGGAAAACCTCACAGCCGTACCTCATCGTGAAAAGCAGAAACTGGACTGTCTGGCGTCAAATACGGTTCGCTTGCGATCTTGGCATCATCGCGCTGCGCGTGGAGACGCCCCATTCCGCCCAACTCGTATAAAACAAGCGCAGGAGCAACGATACCCGCCGTTTCAGTGCGAAGAATCGAGGGGCCTAGCGTAACAAGGCACGCATGAGGATTGCATGCAAGCAGGTCTTGCACCTCTAATTCATCAAGCCCACCCTCAGGTCCCACAACAATAGCAACCGAAGCACGATAAGACGCATCGGTAGATTGGCAAACGACTGAAAGCGCCTGAGAGATCCCCGCGGTAGCAGGAGCTTCCTCCCAGCATACAAGCACAGCGTCAAAAGAAGATAGGAGCGAGTACGCTTCTTTAACCGAACATGGTTCCATTACCTCAGGTATATCGGGCTGGCCCGACTGCATCGCCGCGCTTTTTGCAATCGCCTGCCAACGTTCGCGTTTAGAATCGGCCTTCTTCCGGTCGATTTTCATGATCGATCGTTTGCAAGCCAAGGGAACGAAGCCCGAAACGCCCACCTCGGTAGCGTGCCTGATAACAGTCTCCATCTTGTCACCCTTAGCAAGCCCCTGGAACAGAACAACGCGAGGCCCATAATCAGGAGCATCAAGATGACGTGCAATGCTCACAACAGGGAGATCCCCGTCAAACGAAACAAACTCAACCTCGAAGTAATCCTTTGAAGCATCGACGACCGCTGCATGCTCTCCTGCCTTCAACCGAAGCACTCGGGCATGCTTGGCATCATCTCGCGACAACCGCAAAGGAAACTCGCTCGCAGTCTCAACCCCAAGAACCTGCTCATCAAGAAAAAACCGAGGAAGCGACATTCGTGTACCCTCTCAACAAGAAGCAACTAGTTGAATGCGTCACGAAGCTTCTGCAGAGGAGAGCGCGCCTGCGCGACGTCCTCTCCCATTTCGTGCGCAAACTCCTCCAGGATCTCGCGCTGCTTCTTGGAAAGCTTCTTGGGAATGCTCACGTTCACATGCACCAGCAGGTCGCCACGCGAATCGCTGCGGAACTTCGGCATGCCGTGGTTCTTCACGCGCACCACCTGCTCGTTCTGGCAACCCTCGGGAATGCGGACCTTGACGGCCTCGTCCTCAAAGATTCCGTCGATGGTGATCTCGGCACCCAGCGCAGCTTGCGCCATGGAAATGTTGGCGCGAGCATGCAGGTTGTCGCCGTCGCGCTCGAAAAAGTCATGCGGCTGGATACGGCAGGTGACGATAAGATCACCCGAAGCGGCACCACGAATGCCCGCCTCGCCGAAACCGGAAAGGCGCAGCTGCTGACCGTCGCGAATGCCAACCGGCACTTCAACCGACACGCGCTGGCGATCGGGAACACGACCCTGGCCGTCGCATTCAGAGCAGGGGTTCTGGATGGACTTGCCGGTACCGCCGCAAGTCTTGCACGTCGAAGAGGACTGCATGTCACCCAAGAACGTGCGCTGAACGGTTACAACGCGACCACGACCGCCGCAATCCGGACACGTGACCTCTTTGCCGTCTTCGCCAAGACCGGTGCCGCCGCAATCCGGACACGGGGCAAGACGATCGTAGACGATCTCTTTCTTCGCACCCTTCGCCACTTCCTCAAGCGTCAGGCGCAGGCCCACGCCCATGTCGCGCCCTTCACGACGCTGCTGGGCGCGTCCACCACCGGCACCGCCGCCGAAGAAGCTGCTGAAGATGTCGCCCATGCCGCCGAACAAATCATCGAAATCCACGTAACCGCCGCCATAGGGGTTCCCGCCACCTGCTGCGCCAGGGATGGTTCCGAATCGATCGTAGGCGCTGCGCTTCTGCGGATCGGAAAGCACATCGTAGGCTTCGTTGAGCTCTTTGAACTGGTCTTCCGCATCCGGTGCCTTGTTCACATCAGGGTGCAGCTCGCGCGCCTTGCGACGAAACGCCTTCTTGATCTCAGCTTCGGTGGCGTCCTTGGAGACGCCCAAGATTTCATACAGATCCTTCGCCATGTGGCCGTGTTTCCTTTCGAACCTCATCCGCATCGCGCGGACGAATACCTGCTAGATAAGTGCTCTTGGTTGAGCGCGTTAGATGTCGTCAAGCGCATTGCGCGCGATGCGCACCGCTTGGATGATCTTCGAATAGTCCATGCGCGTGGGGCCGATGACCGCAACCACGCCCATGGAAGGGCCGCGTCCGTAACTGCTTGCCACAACCGATACGCCAGAAAGGCCCTCAGCAGCATTTTCACTGCCAATGCGCACGCACGGAACATCCCCGGAGCGCGCAGCATCGTCGAAGATGTGAAGGAGGACGGTATTGTCCTCGAGCGCCTTCAGAACGGGAACAACCGATTCGGACTGGCTGAACTCCGGCTTGGTGAGAAGCGAGCTTACACCTAGACGGTGCGCACGCGAAAGGTCGCCCTCCTGCAAGCAGGAAAGCACTTCATCGAGCGCCATGCGCACAAGCGGACTGCGGAACGCCTCGTACATACCGCGGCCAAGGCCGTCTTCCACCTCACGGATGGTCTTTCCCAGCAGTACTTCGTTCAAAAGGCGCTGAACCGCTGCAAGGTCTTCGGGAGAAACTCCTTCAGCGAAATCCATCTGGCGATTGAACACCTGGCCATCTTCGGTAACCACCACGACAAGCGAACGCTGCGGAGCGAGCGACACAAGCGTGATCTGGCGGATGCGCATGTTGAGCACCGAAGGTGCCAACACGATTGAAAGGCAATCGGTCAAGCGGGAAAGCGCAGAAGAGGTTTGCTCGAGAAGTGAGTCAAGCTCGGATGCCGTGCCGCGCATCTGCTCGGCAACGCGGCGGTAGCGGTCGTCGTCAGCCGGAGCCAGACCGCTTTTCAGAAGATCATCAACGAACGCTCGATACCCAAAATCGGTGGGAATACGTCCAGCGGAGGTATGGGGCTGGGTGATGTAGCCGTCGTCTTCCAGCACGGAGAGCTCATTGCGCACCGTAGCGGGACTCACCCCCAGCTGGTAGCGTTCGGTCAGCGTACGCGAACCTACGGGAAGCGCGCGAGCGACATATTCTTCGATAAGTGCCGCGAGCACCCGCTGCCTGCGATCCGAAAGCACAGCCTTCCCTCCTATCTCTGCATTCGCCGATGAACAAAGTCGCAGACGACCCTCGAGACGGACCGCCTCCATATCAAACGGCTATTCTAGCAGCCTGAAGTCGAGAGTGCTAACCAATCGCCATAATTGCATGGAATCGTAAACTTAAGATGTGACGGGGGACGGTCCTTCTGTCACATTATCCAAATGTGACAGAAGGACCGTCCCCCGTCACACCCCCCTCACATCACGGAGCCAGGTCGAGGAGGGCACCGTAGAGTTCGTTGCCGCAGAGCCAACCTTGCTTGGTGGGTTTGAGGCGGTCACCGTCACGGAAGGCCAGGCCGCGATCCACAAGATCGTCGACCACTTCCGACATACGCGGGATCAGTACAGCAGCACGGTCGATTAGCTCTTGCGACACGCCCTCAGACATGCGCATACCCAGCATCAAGTCCTCTGCCGCCATCTGACGTGGGTCGAGGTCATCGGTAACCACGCCGTCTTGGACGCGCATGCGACGTTCGGCGTTTTGCGTCATGGTTGCAGCAGCGCGACCCAATCCCAGATACGGAACACCGGTCCAGTACGCCTTGTTGTGCCGGCACTCGAAACCGGGTTTGGCATAGCTGGCAACTTCATAACGATGAAAACCGGCCTCAACAAGGATCCGTTCAGCAATTTCCATATGCTCAGCTTCGACATCGTCGTCAGGCTCTTCAAGCTCGCCACGCGCGACCATTTTGTCAAACCGCGTGAACGGTTCAATTGTCAGCGGATACACACTCACATGAGTCACGCCAAGGCATACCGCATCATCCACCGAAGCGGCGAAGCTTTCAACGGATTGACCCGGAATACCGCACATCAGGTCCAGGCTGACGTTATCGAAGCGCTCCTGCGCCACCGCGATTGCCCTACGTGCGGCATCAGCATCATGCGCGCGCCCAAGCGTTTGAAGCACCGCATCGTCGAAGCTCTGAACGCCGATTGAGAGCCGGTTGACACCCAGTGCCCAAATGTCGCGCACCATGCGCTCGTCAAGGCTTTCAGGGTTGGCTTCCATCGTGCATTCAACGTCAGGCTCAAGCCGCATCGACAGAGAAAGCGTGTACAGCAGCATGGAGAGCCGCGACATTCCGATGTGGCTCGGCGTGCCGCCGCCGATGTAAACCGTCTCGATCTCTCCCAACTCGCCCTCTTTCGCCTTCCGGCGAATCTGCAGGCACAAGTCCTCAACGTGCTCGTCGATCAGTGAAGAATCGCGCGCAACGGCTTGAGTGGCGAAGTCGCAGTATCCGCACCGCTTCACGCAGAACGGAATGTGCAGATACAGGGCCTTATACGAATCGTGCGGCATCTGAGATCTCCAACAACTCGTCGAACACGCGATCGAAATCCTCAACGGAAACGCATGAGTTGACCTTTGCTCGCGCAGCTGAGGCACCCGGAAGGCCAGCCATGTACCACATGGCGTGCTTGCGCATCCGCACGATGTTGCGGCCTTCGCGCTGTGCAAGCAACCGGGCATGGCGGCGCGCCATTGCGATGCGCTCATGAATGGATGGCTTGGCAGGTTCAGGCTCGCCGCGAAGTGCAGCTTTGCACTGGGCAAATACCCACGGATTGCCCTCGGCCGCACGCGCTATCATAACGGCATCACAGTTCGTTTGCTCAACTAGCGCAACCGCATCGGCACCGCATTTCACATCACCATTTCCCACAACGGGAACCGACACGGCTTCCTTCACGCGCGCAATGGCATCCCACTCGGCGCGTCCACGGTAGAGCTGAAGCGCGTAACGGCCATGGACCGTTACGGCAGCAGCACCCGCGTCTTCCATACGCCGCGCGAACTCCACGCATGTCTCGTCACCCTCGGCCCAGCCTCGACGGAACTTGACCGTTACCGAATGCTCCACTGCCGAGGAGACTGCGCGGACGATATCCGCTGCAAACTCAGGCGTTTTCATCAGCGCCGAACCGTCACCTTTCGACACGATCTTACGTGCTGGGCATCCCATGTTGATGTCGAGGTATGCGAGCGCATCCCCCATCTCCTGCTCCACCCAACGCGCCTGATCGGCCATGACGGCCGGTTCGTGACCAAACAGCTGCACAGCAACCTGATCCTCGCCCTCGGCTAAATGAAGAAGATGGCGCGTTTTCTCATTGGCGTAAGAAAGGCCTTTGGCAGAGACCATCTCGGTGTACGTGAGATCGGCTCCCTGCTCGCGGCAAAGCGTGCGGAACGCCTCGTCGGACACGCCAGCCATTGGTGCCAAAAGAAGCTTATGGCATGCGAAGAAATCTTCCATCGCAGCAAGAGCCCGTCAAACCCTAGGCGGCCATGAACGCGCCAAGCGCGCCGACGCCGATGAACACCATAAGCGCGATCACAACAATGACGGCAAGGCAGCCAATGCCGACGAACAACTTCGAACGGCTGCTCATGCCCGCTTGCTGCTGCTCTTTGGCGGCCTTCTTCTCGTCGAACGGATCGTCGAGCCAGTTGTATTCCTCGTTGTTTCGAGCCATGCCCACTCGCCTTTCCGCCTAGTCGTCTACCTTGAGGATTGCCATGAAGGCTTCCTGCGGCACTTCCACGTTGCCGATTGCCTTCATGCGCTTCTTGCCAGCCTTCTGCTTTTCCAGAAGCTTGCGCTTGCGGCTGATGTCGCCGCCGTAGCACTTCGCCAAAACGTCCTTGCGCTTTGCCTTGACTGTCTGGCGAGACAGCACGCGTCCGCCCACGGCAGCCTGAATGGGAACCTCGAACATCTGGCGAGGGATGATCTCTTTGAGCTTCTCGCACAGCACACGTCCACGATCATACGCTTTGTCCTTGTGAACGATGAACGAAAGCGCGTCAATGGGCTTGCCGGACAGCAGAATGTCAAGCTTGACGAGCTCAGAAGGCTTGTACCCTTCGAACTCGTAATCCAAGCTGGCGTAACCCTTGGTGGACGACTTCAGCTTGTCGAAGTAGTCCATGATGAGCTCGGAGAGCGGAATCTCCCAGAGCATCTCCACCGTAGTCTGGCTGAGGTAGCTCATGGTGGTGAACACGCCACGGCGCTGCACGGTAAGATCCATGACCGCGCCCACATAGTCTGGCGGGATGAGGATCTTCGCCTTCAGGTAAGGCTCCTCAATGAAATCGATCTCACCAGGGTCGGGCATTTCCTGCGGGGAGCGAATGGAAAGCACCTCGCCGCCCTGACGGTGGACGCGATACTCCACTGACGGCGCGGTGGCAAGCAGGTCCAAGCCGAACTCGCGCTCCAGGCGCTCCTTGATGACCTCCATATGAAGCAGGCCCAAAAAGCCCACGCGAAAGCCAAATCCTAACGCATGGGACGTCTCGGGCTCCCAAATGAGCGCAGGGTCGTTGAGGGAGAGCTTCTCGAGCGCCTCTTTCAGCGGCTCGTACTGGTCGGAATCGATGGGGAACAAGCCGGTGTACACCATGGGCTTTGCCTCACGGTAGCCTGGAAGCGCTTCGGACACGCCGCCTTCGGCCATAGTGATGGTGTCGCCAACCTTCACCTGGCTCACGTCCTTCAAGCCGGTGACCAGGTATCCAACCTCGCCGACAGACAGACAGTCCAGGGGAACCTCTGCCGGGCGGCGGGCGCCAACCTCCTCGACAAGCGCGTTCACGCCCGTGGCGATCATGCGGATGCGGTCGCCCTTGCGGATAGAGCCGTCAACCACGCGGATAAGCGCAACCACGCCGCGATACGCATCGAAATACGAATCGAAGATGAGCGCGCGCAAGGGAGCGTCAGCCTCTCCGGTCGGTGCCGGAATGTTGTAAACGACGGCCTCGAGCAGGTCATGGACGCCCTCCCCCGTCTTGCCGCTGGCAAGCACTGCATCGTCGGCGGGAATGGCAAGACCGTCCTCGATTTCCTCGCGGCAGCGGTCAGGGTCAGCCGACGGCAGGTCGATCTTGTTGATCAGCGGAATGATCTCAAGGTTGGCGTTCATTGCCATCATCGCGTTGGCAACCGTCTGCGCCTCAACACCCTGAGTCGCATCGACCACCAAAACTGCGCCCTCGCACGCGGCAAGGCTGCGGCTGACTTCGTACGTGAAGTCAACGTGACCAGGAGTATCGATAAGATTGAACTGATACACCTGGCCGTCATCAGCGGTGTAGTCCACACGCACTGCCTGGCTCTTGATGGTGATGCCGCGCTCGCGCTCGATGTCCATGCTATCGAGCAGCTGGTCTTTCATATCGCGCTTCGCAACGGTGCCCGTCATTTCCAGCACACGGTCCGACAGCGTGGACTTGCCATGGTCGATGTGCGCAATGATGGAGAAGTTCCTGATGTGGGTGGGATCGTGCGTTGCTTCTTGTGCGTTGTTTGCCATAACCTGTCTTTCATATGGTGCAAGGCGGCATACCAGGGCTTCCAAACTCATTGAAAACACCGGTGCCGCGTGTCTTCATCCTTACCATTCTAGCGTAAGGTTTCGTTGATGGGAGGCATGTGTGCGCGCTCCGGCTATCCTACACATGGAGGCCTTTTGGATTTTCCTAGCGAAAGCGTGCGGCTTCTGCTATCCTTTCCGGTTGTGTTCAGCGATACGCATGCGCGGCACAGAAGTGTCGCCGGTCCGCAGACGTGGCTGCAAAGGGACTCAAGCGTGTTGTTGGGAGGCTGAAAGGCCACCGGGCGGAAAAATCCTGACCGCTTTCATGAGATTGCCGATCGGCACATAGTCTCATGCCTTTCATCTTCCCAACGCGCACAGAGCCCTTTCCCACCGACGCACTGCGTTAGTTGACGCATTACTGCAAACGTGTATGAAAGGAACTGCAAAAATGGCGAACATCAAGAGCCAGAAGAAGCGCATCATCACCAACGAGAAGTCCCGCATGCGCAATCGCGCCGTCAAGGCCGCGCTGAAGACCGCCACCCGTCGCGTGAAGGACGCCGTCGAGGCTGACAATGGCGCCGAGGCTTACGCCGCTGCGCTCGCCGCATGCCGTCTGATGGACAAGGCTGCTTCCAAGGGCGTCATCCACAAGAACCAGGCCGCCAACCGCAAGAGCGGCATCATGGCTCTTGCCAACACCATCGTCACCGACGCTGATCGCGCTGCTTACGTGAAGCCCGAGCCCAAGGCCAACAAGACCGGCTCCAAGAAGGCCGACGCCAAGGCCGCCCGCATCGCCAAGATGGAGGCTGCTGCCGCCGAGAAGGCCAAGCGTCGCGAGGAGACCCAGAAGGCCCAGAAGGCTGCCGCTGACCGCAAGGCCAAGGAGGCCGAGGAGGCTGCCAAGGCCGAGGCCGAGGCTGCTGCCGCAGAAGCCGAAGAGGCTGCCGAATAACATGCGCAAGGTCGCATAAGCGATCCATCTGCATATCAAGGAGAAGCGCCCCGCACATTGCGGGGCGCTTCGCATTTCCGGGCTAGGATCGAATAAGGACCGAAAGAAGCCAATCTTTGAAGACGTCTTCTTTGTTGGCACCGCTTTTTATGGCGAGCTCAGCATCGCGCGCACGCAAAAGAGCGCTGCGGAGCTCCTCCTCTGTGAAGCGAGATGCCCATTCTGCATGGCGTTTGACCTGCCAGTCTTTTTTGCTGAGCGCCGAAGCGATCATGCGCGGCTGGCCGCGTTGGATAAGCGCCTTCGCGCAGATAAGCTCACGCAATCGGCCGATGCAGCGTGAAAGCAGCTCGTTCGGAGATGCAGAGGGCATGAGCGAGAGGTTCAGCAGGCAGCGTTTCGCATTGCGTGCAGACATCGTGTCCAGGAAATCCCACACGCTCACCTCTGTCGTGCGGCTGACCAGGCTGGAAACCTCGTGCTCATTCACTGCATCGTTGCCGTTGTGAGCTAGCGCGATCTTGCCCAGCTCGGAATCAAGGCGGACGGTATCTTCACCCGCAAGCTCAACCAGAAGGCGGGCAGCACCATCAGTCAGCGTGACGCCATGGCCAACTGCCATGGAGCGCACCAAGTTAGGGAGATCTCTTTTCTTTGGCGCTTCGCATTCGATGATGGCCTCAGAGCCGCAGGCAGCAATCGCCTTGTAAAGGCGCGTTGCTTTCGACAGGCTGGCAGCTTCCAAAAGGAGCACTGTCGTATCGCTCGGGCTGCCCAGATAGGCTACGACCTCTTCGCTGTCGACTTTGCGCAGCTTCTCGGCAGACTTCACGCGAACCATGCGCACGGGGCTGGCGAACGGAATGGTGTTGCAGGCGGCTACGATATCGGCACCAGTGCACTGCTCGCCATCGAATTCCTCGTAGTTAAAAGAAACGTCCCCCATCTTCTGGAGACGCGCACGGAGACGCCCAGCAACGGTCTCGCGTTTGAGAGCGTCGCTTCCGATGGCGGCGTATGCCGGCAGCAGCTGTTTTCCTGTCTGTTTCGTAGCCATGCGACGATTCTACCGCAGCGTTCGAACGCGGATGCCTTCGGTTGTAAATTCGCACGAAACGTCTCCGCGCTCATCGGTGCGGAACACCTGCGTGCCTGCAGCTGCAAGGCTGTCAAGTATCTCTTGAGCAGGGTGTCCGTAGGTGTTTCCCTCCCCTACGCTCACCAGCGCGATTGCTGCTGAAAGGTCTTGTGCTTGCTCGGCGGTAAGCGCCTTGGCGGAGCCATGATGACCAACCTTGAGAATATCGACATTCTTGAGTCTTTGGTCTTCCATGAGGGTGGCCAACTGCTCGGACTCCGCATCACCCGTCAACAGCGCTCTTGCGGTTTTATGCGCGGAATCAGCATGCGAAAGCAACAGGCAGAGACTATCGGCGTTTCCTCCTTCTTCCTCGTATTGATCGGGCCACAGCACCTGAAGGACGAACGCGCCTGCCTCGATGCGATCTCCCACACAGACGCCTTCCAAGCCTTTGCGCGCAACAGACAATGCGTCTTCCCTCAGTGACGCGCATGAGGCGCATTCGCACGTTAAAGCATCCTCTGCGACTACGATGCGCTCTACCCTCACCGTTCCTCCAAGCGCCAACAGGGAGCCGCAGTGATCGTCGTCTGCATGCGTGATGATGACCGCATCCAGCGATGCTACGCCCTGCCGTGCCAACGCGCGCTTCAGCAGGGAATCCTCGGTACCGGTATCGATGAGTACGCTGCTTCCCTGACTGCGAACAAGAAACGAATCCCCCTGCCCGACATCGAGCATGACCAGTTGATCCCCCTTCATCCATGCGAGCGCCATGGAAACGCCAAGCATTACTGCGCCAACAACTGCAACTGCCACAACAAGCCGCATCCCAAGGCGTTTTCTTCGAGGAACCGGCCACCACAGCCAAAGAAGAACGACAACCGCAAACGAGAACACCAATGCAGCTCCCATCGGAACATCCACGGGCACGCACGCAAACGGCAGCGAAGCGCACCACTCGACCACCCTGCACAGTACACCAACGATGGGATTCGCTGCACTCAGCAACACATCACCAAACACCGGCGAAAAGTTGACGCCCAGCGCGCCCACCATTCCCAAGATGCAGGCAGGAGCAACAAGGGGCGCAACCAACATGTTTGCAAGCGGAGACACCAAAGGAAGCTGGGAAAAAAGGGCGCATGAATAGGGCTGTGCCAACAACGAAGAGGCCAGCGTCAAGGCGAGCGCGTCCCTCAGCAGAACAGGCATGCGCGGAACGGTCGCGCCGAGCCACACAGCCGCAAGACGTCCGTACAGCGCGATGCCTAGCGTGGACAGGGCCGACAGTGCAAACGATGCAGACACCGAGACTACCGGGTCAAGCGCAACCATTACCGTGATGCAAGCGCCAAGCGAAGACAAACCGCCACTTCTTCGTCCTGCAAAGTATGCCCACTGAGATATCGCCGCCATGATGAATGCACGAATTGCGGACAACGGCATGCCGGCTAGCACCAAATACTCAAGCATGAGCGTGCACTGGATACCAATGAGAGCAGGACGCGGAACGCGAAGCGCTGCCAACACTGCGCCGACGAACGACGAAACGACTACCAGATGAGCGCCGGAAACAGCAACGATATGCGCAAGCCCCGATGCGTTAAATGATTCATGCATGCCAGAGTCTTCATACGGCGCGTCGTACGCGCAAATGAGCGCTTGAAGGACACCTGACGACGCATCGGTGCCCGCCATGTGGTCAATCGCGTTCTCACGAACATCAAGGATAGCCTTCTGAAGCCCTTCAACCGCTATTGGTCGTGCGTTCAGAACGTCAACGCTTCCTACCAGTCCGTTAGCCCAGGCCCACTCGGATCCGCTATTCGAAACAGGCTGAGGAATAACGCGTGCGACAAACATGTCGCCATAGAGGGGCGGTTCAATCTCGTCTTCGAAATACGCCGTTGCTATGTCTTTCGCACCATCGTCGAAAGCAACTTCAACCACGCACCGCGCGCCGAAGGCGCCGCTTTCTGCGTCTGAGACAGCGCGAAGCACAACGTTTTCAACGGAACGCTTAGCAAACTCATCTTGCGAACGCGAAAGCTGGGCAACCGAGCCGAACGAAATACCGACACCGACCAAGAGCCCACATAGCAAAGCCATCGCAAAGAATCTACGGAGACGAAAGCAGACCGCCAGAATAAGGAGAGCTAACACAGATGCAATCGCCGAGACAATCAGGCTAAGACCAACGCCGCAAATCCGCCCCAAATCCCAACAGCACGCGCATGACCCCCATAACGCCAAAGCGAACGTCAGGAACAGCGGAATGGAGGGACGTACAGCGCTATCGTCCTCCGAAAACGCATCGGATACGCCTAGTTGGCGCGCAATGTCACACAAATGGCGCATGATCATCCAACTGTGATGAGGTCGGCAAGATCCTCGTATTTCTTGTCACCGATTCCTGAAACGCGCTTCAGATCCTCCGGACTGCCGAAAGGGCCGTTCTCTTCCCTGTCAGCAATGATCTTTTGGGCCGTGGACTCCCCTACGCCGGGAAGTGAATCGAGCTGCTCAACTGTGGCGGTGTTGATGTTCACCTTCCCACCTGCATCAAGCGTTTGACCCGCAACGGCGGCTTCTTCCAACCGCTCTTGCTCCTCAACCGTTGGAACGATGATCTGCTCGCCATCCGACAGAACGCGCGCAAGGTTAAGTGCGTCTGGAACCGCATCCTCCGAAGCGCCTCCGGCAGCTTCGATAGCGTCGTTTGCGCGAGATCCTTCTGGCAGTTCGTAAACGCCCGGATTCAACACCGCTCCGCTTACGTGGATGGCTATCACTGGCACGGCAGCTTCTTCTTGAGCGTCTCCGCTCGCTGAAAGGGATTCAGGCGCGACCGTCTGCTCATGAGCTATCTGGAACGTCTCCCCAGAAAATGCGTTCCATGCAGCAAAAACCGCCAATCCAACCGCAACTACTACGGCAGCACAAATTCCGATGGCCAACGAAGGGCGAATTTTGCCCAGGTGAAGCTTGGCACGCATGCTCTCGGCGCTTTCCTGAAACGGCATGGCTTCCTCCTTCGCACGTTAACAGAGGAAACAATAACGCCCGCACCTCTCATGCGAGACGTGCGGGCGTCGCTAAAAGAACCCGGAAGAAGCATTCGGTTTCAGTTCAAATCAAACGTGCATTCAGCATCAATCCAACGCAAATCCAACGTAAAATGGGCAAACCGTTCAAAAATGCCTATCCCTGTTCAGCATGCGGTTTGCGATCGCGCGGACGATACGAAGGACACGCATAATCATGCACCTCCGCAGCATCTGCGAGCTGCGAAACCCACTGATCGATGGGAAGCTGGGCCTCCGCCTCCATGACGCGCGGCAGCTTTGCATGGGTTTCCGGGTTGCGCGGCATGAACAGCGTGCAACAATCCGGTGCGTCCTGAGACGAGATCTCAAACGTCCCCAAACGCTCAGCCTCACGGATGATCTCGAGTTTGTCGGTTCCGATGAGCGGACGGAAAATGGGTCGATCGACTGCGGCATCGGTGCAACGGATGTTGTCGAGGGTTTGCGAAGCCACCTGCCCCAGGCTCTCCCCCGTTACCAACGCGCCGGCTTTCTCGCGACGAGCGATCTCTTCAGCCACCTTGAACATCAGGCGACGGTACAGGATGACGCGGAGCTCAGGCGGACCAGACAGCGCAATCTCTCGCTGGCAGTCGCCGAAAGGCACGATATAGGTTCGCGCGATGCAGCCCGTCTTCTCCAAAACGCGGGCGATATCGTCAACCAGCCATTCACTCGCGTCGGAGGTTTGCGGACGACCAGAAAAATGGACTCCGATGACGATGGCACCACGGCGAGCCATCTTCCACGAAGCCACCGGCGAGTCGATGCCACTCGAAAGAAGCGACACGACGCGACCCGAGCTCCCAACTGGAAGACCGCCGATGCCAGCCTCGCTGCGGGCATACACGTACGCAGCGTTCTGGACAACTTCAACACCCACCGTAACGTCAGGATCTTTCATCTTCACAGCAACATCGGGAAACGCATCCGAAAGATTGCCGCCGATGATGCGGTTCATGTCCTGGGACCCAACCGGGAAGTCCGTATGGCTCCTGCGCGCCTGCACCTTGAAGCTCGCCATGGGGCCTGCCTCAGACATTGCCGCAATGCCCGCTTCCGTCATTTGGTCAATGTCGCGCCCGCACTTGAACCCGCACGAGACACGCGCAACGCCAGGAACCATCGCAATGACCGAACCGGCTTCAAGCGCAACCTCCGAAGGAGTCCCTTCTTTCAAGAACACGCACAGACGCCCGGAAATACGATGGATGGTGACAACCGGAAACGAAGAAAGCAGCGCCTCCAGGTTCTTCAAAAGGCGCTGCTCAAACGTCTTGCGGTTATGCCCCTTCAAACCAATCTCATGGTAATGAACAAGGCAAATTCGCTGATATTCGGTCATACGATGCAACTTCCTAACGGAATGTGACAGGTTGAGCATAAGAAGGTGAGAGGGTCTGAGGTGCCGGAGATTCGTGGGATCGCGAAGGCGAAGCGTACTTGGGTACGCGAGTCTTCGGGATCGCGCGAAGATCCGGTGCCTCAGGCCCTCTTGGCGGACAACCCGTTTCGCGGGTCGGCAGACCCGCGAAACATTTTAGTGATTGTGAATGTCAATGGTTTCGGGGTCGTAGGAGATATCGCCGCGGGAAACCTCGTTGAATGCAATGGTCAAAGGCTTCTTGTCGGCGGCGCGAGCGATCTCAACTGCGGTCTGCAGTTGGATGGCGCGATCGCGCTGACCGCGCATCATGTCGTTGATGTCATGCGCGCGCTTAGAAGCCAGGGCGCACAGCAGAAAGCGGTCGTTGTCGGTCTGATCGAGCAGAACGTCGATCTTCGGTTCGATGATGCTCATTGCGTAATCCTTCAGTAGTTATTTTCGATCAGCGAACGAATCAACATACGCAACCAATTCATCGGTTGCAGTGTCGAGGTCGTCGTTCACCAGCTGCTTATCGTACTCGTCTTTATGGGAAAGCTCAAACCGAGCAGCCTCCATGCGACGTGCGATAACGTCTTCTTCCTCGGTGCCGCGCCCGCGCAGCCTGCGCTCAAGCTCCTCAAGCGAAGGGGGCACGATAAACACCAGATGGGCGGAAGGCATCTTCTCGCGCACTTGGAACGCGCCTTGCACGTCGATCTCCAAGATGATCTGCTTGCCTGCCGCCAAAGCATCCTCAATGCTTTTACGCGGAGTGCCGTAGCAGTTGCCCGCGTACTCGGCCCACTCAAGGAACCCGTCGGCTTCAGCAAGACGAAGGAAATCCTCTTTGGTGAGGAAGTCGTAGTGCACGCCGTCGACTTCCCCCTCGCGCGGCTCGCGCGTGGTCATCGAGCGGGACACCCACGCATCAGGAACCCTTTGCGCAAGTCGGGCCACCAGCGTGCCCTTGCCGGCACCTGATGGCCCTGAAATAACGAAAAGATTGCCGTTGCGCATGCGCAAACTAGCCCAAGCGCTCCAGCAGAGCGGCCTGCTGACGATCGCCCAGACCGCGCAGACGGCGGCTCTCGGCAATCTGCAGGTCCTTCATGATCTTCTCGGCCTTGGCCTTGCCATAGCCGGGCAGCGTCTCGATGAGCGTGGAAACCTTCATACGGCCGACAACGGGGTCGTCCTTCATCCCGAGAACGTCCTTCAAGGTGAGCTTGCCGGACTTCAGGTCATCTCGCACCTGAGCGCGCTTGATACGTGCAGCCTTAGCCTTCTCCAGAGCAGCCTTGCGCTCTTCAGGGCTGAGTTGAGGGATTGCCATAGTGTGTCTCTCCTTCTGTAAACGAAAGCGATTTGATGATACTAGCACGCAGGGACGCCGTACGCGACGCCAATCGCGTCAAATCCTAAAAAAACCAACGCGCCTGCACACTCGCGCATCGCATGCGTTCCATTAAAGCCCATCAGGCATTTCAGCGCAACCGAAATCAGGACAAAGATGCAGCGATGGCCTCGAACGCGGCTGCCGGATCCTCCGCCTGGGTGATGGGGCGGCCCACCACGATGTGCGAAACGCCCGCAGCAAACGCCTGGTCAGGAGTTGCCACGCGGCTTTGATCGCCCTTGGCAGAACCCGCGGGGCGAACACCAGGAGTCACAATGTAGGCCTCAGGTCCCAGCAGGTCGCGCAGCATGCGGGCCTCCATGGGAGACGCCACAACGCCGGAAATGCCAGCCTCCTTGGCAAGCAAAGCCAACGCGCCCACCTGCTCTTCCATCGCGCGCTCAACTCCAATGCGCTTGAGCGTAGGCTCATCCATGCTGGTAAGCACAGTAATGCCAAGCGTTGCGGGCATCTCGCGGCCAGTTTCATCGCATACGCGCTGCACGCCGCGTTGAGCGGCCTGCATCATCGCGACGCCGCCGGATGCGTGCATGGTGATCATGTCGGCACCGCTGGCAACAGCAGAAGCTGCAGCGCCTTCAACCTGATGCGGGATATCGTGGAACTTCAGATCGAGGAACACGTTGAAGCCAAGTTCCTTGAACGCCTTCACAATGGACGGGCCTTCGGCATAGTACAGCGTCATGCCAACCTTCAGCCACTTGGCCTTGCCGGAGAGAAGCCCTGCGAGGCGCTTCGCCTCGACGGCATCACAGTCAAGCGCAACAATAACGCGGTCTGCTGCAGGGATTTCATTGAACGGTTTTAGCATTCCAGTGCTCCAATCAAATCGGCGACGCGCCCAACACCATGGCGTTCGCAGTAGGCGTAGATGCCGTCAATAGTCTCCTGCGTCGCGTGCGGGTTGAAGAAATTGGCTGTGCCCACAGCAACGGCCGTGGCGCCGGCAAGCATAAACTCAACGGCGTCAGTGCCGTTGGAAATACCGCCCATTCCCAGCAGCGGAACCTTGACGGCCTTGTGGCACTCCCACACCATGCGAAGCGCGACGGGCTTCACAGCCGGTCCGGAGAAGCCGCCCACCACGCGAGCGAGAACCGGCTTGCGGCGCTCTGCATCAATGGCCATGCCCATGAGGGTGTTGATGAGCGAAAGCGCATCAGCACCCGCCGCTTCAGCTGCGCGTGCAATCTCGGTGATGTCGGTCACGTTGGGCGTAAGCTTGACGATGAGCGGGCGGTTTGTTGCCGCACGGCACAGGCCCACGACCTCGGTGACGCTATTCGGATCGGTGCCGATGGTCATGCCGCCTGCATCCACATTGGGGCACGAGATGTTGACCTCGTAAGCGTCTACGGGCGCATCTTCGAGCGCTTCGATGACCTGCACGTATTCCGAGAAGCTATGGCCGGACACGTTCACGATGGTGGTGGCGCCCTTCTGAGCGAGCCACGGAAGCTCGACTTCCTTGAGATGCGCAACGCCGGGGTTCTGCAGACCAATTGAGTTCAGCATGCCGCTGGGAGTCTCGGCGATACGCGGAGAGGCATTGCCTTCCCACCCGTTGAGCGAGACACCCTTCGTGGTGACGGCGCCCAGTGCTGCAACATCAACGAAATCAGAGTACTCCATGCCGGCAGCGAACGTACCCGATGCCGTAGTCACAGGGTTTTTCATGGGCAATCCGCCCAGGTTGACGCTCATATCGACCATCTACCACACCACCTTTCCAGCATCGAAGACAGGTCCATCTACGCACGCGCGCTTCTTGCCATCGACGGTATCAACAACGCAGGAAAGGCAAGCGCCGATACCGCACGCCATGCGCTTTTCCATGGACACCTCGCAGCGAACGCCCGCATCAGCAGCAAGGCCCGCAACGATCTTCATCAAAGGCTCGGGACCGCACACCGCAACGTAATCGTAGGGTGCGCCCTCCTCGGCCGCCTGCTGAAGCGCTTCCTGCACAAGCGAGGTGCAAAATCCAGCGCGTCCATAAGTACCGTCGTCAGTGGCGCAACGGGGCTCGTCGCCGAGAAGCTTCGCATAGCGGTCACGGCACACGAGCGCAGCTTCAGTCTGAGCCCCCAGCACGACGTCGACCGACGCGTCGGAGGCGACAATGGATTCACACAGCATGAACAGCGGAGCTGCACCGACGCCGCCACCCACCAGAAGGCAGCGGCCCTGGGCCGGCGGGTTCCAAACCGCACCAACTGGGCCGATAAGCTCGCATTCTTCTCCTGGTTGCAAGCTGGTCATGTGGTCGGTGCCGAAACCGACCACCTGGTACAGGATGTCGATGGTGCCAGCTTCGACATCGCGTACGTACACCGAAAACGGACGGCGCAGGATATGCGCTTCCATCCGGGGCACCTTCATGTGCACGAACTGTCCGGGCTGAATGCCCGCTGCAATTGCGGGGGCATCCAGCACCATCAGATGCAAGCGAGGACCAACCTGCTGGTTGGACACCACCTGCACGGTTTCATTGATAAGGCCCATAGCGGCTCCTTTCCTAGCGGTCCGCTTCAGCAGGAGGCTCCCACTGGGGAAGATCCTGAAGTGCGATCACGTTCAGACCCGCTTCACGCGACACCTCCATGCCGGCCACGAATGCCTGGGCGGCAGAAAGCGTGGTGACATACGTGAGGCCATGTCGAACGGCAGCAGCGCGCAGCTCGTAGCCATCCGAGCGGGTCTCGTGTCCGAACGGGGTGTTGATCATCAGCGTAACCTCGCCCGCAGCAATGCGGTCGATGACGTTGGGTGAACCTTCGCGCACCTTGCGTACGAGCTCGCAATCGATGCCCGCAGACTTCAAAGCGCGCTCGGTGCCCGACGTTGCCACGATCTTGAAGCCCAGGCGCGAAATGTCGCGAGCAATGGGAATGATGGCGCGCTTGTCGCGGTCGCACACGCTGATGAACACCGTGCCGCTCGTAGGCAGTTCGTAGCTGATGGCAAGCTGGGTCTTGGCGTAGGCAGCTGGGAAGTTGCTCGCGATGCCCATGACTTCGCCAGTGGACTTCATCTCAGGCCCCAAAACGACGTCGGCGCCCGGGAAGCGGCCGAACGGCATAACGGCTTCCTTCACGCTGAAATGCTCAAGACGGCGCTCGTCGTCGGGAAGGTTGAGATCGGCAAGCTTCTCCCCCGCCATGACGCGGGCAGCGAGCTTCGCCAACGGCACGCCAGTGGCCTTCGACACGAACGGAACCGTGCGGCTCGCGCGCGGGTTCGCCTCGATGACGTAGATGACCGTGTCCTTGATGGCGAACTGGATGTTCAAAAGACCAACTACGCCCAAGCGCAGCGCCAGGCGGCGCGCGATGGAGCGCAGCTGCGACACCAGTGCCTCGGAAAGGGCGAACGGCGGCGTGCAGCAAGCCGAGTCGCCAGAGTGAATGCCAGCTTCCTCGATGTGCTCGAGGACGCCGCCTACGTACACGCGCTCGCCGTCACACAAAGCATCGAGGTCGACCTCAACAGCGCCTTCCAAGAAGCGGTCCAGATACACCGGATGATCGGGAGAGATCTTTGCAGCCTCGCCCATGTACTTCTCAAGCTGAGCGCCGTCGTACACGATGGCCATACCACGGCCGCCCAGAACATAGCTCGGGCGCACCAGCAACGGGAAGCCAATGCGGTCAGCAACCTGGCAAGCTTCCTCGAACGTGGAAGCGTCGCCCGCAGCAGGATACGTGATAGCAAGCTCGTCGAGAATCGCTGCGAAACGGTCGCGGTCTTCGGCAAGATCGATGGCCTCAGGCTGCGTGCCCATGATGGGAACACCCGCCTCCAGCAGCGGCTTCGCAAGTTTCAACGGCGTCTGACCACCCAGCGTGACGATGACGCCATCAGGCTTTTCCGCATCCACGATGTCCATGACGTCCTCGTAGGTAAGCGGCTCGAAGTAGAGCTTGTCGGACGTGTCGTAGTCGGTGGAGACAGTCTCGGGGTTGCAGTTGACCATGATGGTCTCATAGCCCTCGTCATGCAGGGCATACGAAGCATGGACGCAGCAATAGTCAAACTCAATGCCTTGACCGATGCGGTTGGGTCCAGCGCCCAAAATCATCACGCGCTTCTTATCGCCCGTCTCAGTCTCGGTTTCGCACGTATCGTAGGTCTTGTAGTGGTACGCGGTTTTGCCTGGGAACTCAGCCGCGCACGTATCGACCGTCTTGAATGCAGGAACAACGCCGAGTTCCTTGCGGCGCGCACGGACCGAAAGCTCGTCAGACCCGGTGAGGTGTGCTATTTGCACATCAGAAAGGCCGTAGCGCTTGCATACGCGCATAGCATCAGCGTCAACCTCGGAAAGCGGCGTGCCGCGCAGCGCCTCCTGTACAGCCACAATATCGGCCATGCGGGAAATGAAGAAACGGTCGATGCGAGTGGCCTTGGCCACCTGGTCCACCGTCCAGCCACGGCGCAGCGCCTCGCCCAGGTAGTACACGCGCTCAGCCGTGGGACGCGTAAGCAGCGCCTCGATGTCGGCGTCAGATGGAAGCTGGCCCTTGCCGTCGGCTCCAAGGCCGCTGCGTCCATTCTCCAGCGAACGCAGCGCCTTGCCGAGCGATTCCTCGAAAGTGCGGCCGATGGCCATGATCTCGCCAACCGCCTTCATGCGCGTTGAGAGCGTGTCATCGGTGCCCTGGAACTTCTCGAAGGCAAAACGCGGCACCTTCACCACACAGTAGTCGATGGAGGGCTCGAAGCAGGCGGGCGTCGCCTTCGTGATGTCGTTGATGATCTCATCGAGCGTGAACCCAACAGCAAGTTTCGCCGCTGCCTTGGCAATCGGAAAACCGGTTGCCTTCGAAGCAAGCGCCGACGAACGGGACACGCGCGGGTTCATCTCGATGACGATCATGCGTCCATTGGTGGGATTAACCGCGAACTGCACGTTGGAGCCGCCAGTCTCAACACCGATCTTTTCCAAGATGGCAAGCGAAGCGGCGCGCATGCGCTGGTATTCAACGTCAGAAAGCGTCTGGGCAGGCGCAACGGTGATGGAGTCGCCGGTATGCACGCCCATGGCGTCGAAGTTCTCGATGGAGCACACGATGATGCCGTTGCCGGCCTTGTCGCGCATGACCTCCATCTCGTACTCTTTCCAGCCCTCGATGCTTTCCTCAACCAGCACCTCGCCAGCCGGAGACAGCTCCAAGCCCTGCGAGACGATCTGCACGAGCTCTTCGGGGGTGTGCGCAATACCGCCACCGGCACCGCCCAACGTGTAAGACGGGCGCAGGACAACCGGGTAACCAAGTTCCTTCACGATGCGCTGCGCGTCTTCAACCGAATATGCGTAGCCCGAACGAGCAGTCTCGATTCCCAGTTCGGCCATGCAGTCATTGAACAGCTTGCGGTCTTCGCCGCGCTGAATGGCGGCCAAATCGCAGCCGATCATCTCGACGCCGTACTTGTCCAAGATGCCCGCTTCGGCCAATTCGACGGCAGTGTTCAGACCCGTCTGACCGCCCAAAGTGGGAAGCAGCGCGTCGGGGCGCTCTTTCTGGATGACCTTCTCCACGAACTCAGCCGTGATGGGCTCCACGTAGGTGCGGTCGGCAAGTCCCGGGTCGGTCATGATGGTGGCAGGGTTGCTGTTCACCAAAATGACGCGGTAGCCGTCAGCCTTCAAAACCTTGCACGCCTGCGCGCCGGAATAGTCGAACTCGCACGCTTGGCCGATGACGATAGGACCGGAGCCGATGACCAGAATGCTTTTGATGTCTTCACGCTTGGGCATGTCTACTCCTCCCCACCCTTCGAGCCAGACGCAAGCGCGGCGGAACCGAACTTCCAACCTGCCAGGCGATCGGCGGCAATGTCGATGTCAAGGTAATCGTCACGACCGTCCATCAAACGCGTGAACGCCGTAAACAGATAGTGCGCGTCGGTGGGTCCAGGCGACGCCTCGGGGTGGTACTGGACGCAGAACGCCGGAATGTCAAGGAACGCAACGCCCTCGGCCGTGCCGTCGTTGAGGTTGACGTGCGTCAGGCGAATGCGCCCGAAGCGCGGGTTGTCAACGACCGGCGCAACGCCGCGCTCCACCCAGAAGCGCAGGTCGCCGTCGGCAGGATGTTCGGCAACGCCATCAGAAAGATTAGGAATGAGCTCACCCAAGCTGGGGAACAGAATGCCGAAGCCATGGTTTTGCGCGGTGATTTCCACACGGCCGGTCAGAAGGTTCATGACGGGATGATTGCCGCCGCGGTGGCCGAACTTCAGCTTCTCGATCTGAGCGCCGGCAGCCTTGCCGATCATCTGGTGACCAAGGCAGATGCCGAACACAGGCACCTTGCCCAACAGCTTCTCGACCTGCGAGTACGTGCCGCTCACAGCATCCGGGTCGCCCGGGCCGTTGGAAAGAAACACGCCGTCGGGCTCCATCGCGAGCACGTCTTCGGCAGGAGTGTCCCACGGCACCACCGTGAGCTCGCAACCGCACCGTACCAGGTTCTGAAGGATGGAGAGCTTCGCGCCGCAGTCGTAGGCAACCACCTTGTGCTTGGTCGCGGCGGGTGCGGTAACGGCGAACGCCTGGCTTTCCGGCAGCTGATCGGCGCCGAACGAATGGACGGAGTCGCACGACACGGTTGCCGCAAGGTTTTCGCCCACGATTGATTTGCTGGCACGAACCTTCTCAAGCAGGCTGTCAACATTGGTGTCGACCGTGGAAATGACCGCACGCTGGGCGCCATGATCGCGCACATGGCGGACAAGGGCGCGCGCGTCAACGCCCTCAATTGCGATGATGCCGTTGTCCTTCAGAAACTGAGGAAGCGTCACTTCGCAGCGCCAGTTGCTGGGCTCTTGGCACAGATCGCGCACCACCAGGCCGCGGCAGGCCGGTTTCTCGCGCTGGCAATCTTCAAGATTAACGCCGTAATTGCCGATCTGCGGATAGGTCATCGTGATGATCTGGCCTGCATATGACGGATCGGTGATCACTTCTAGGTAACCTTCGAGCGAGGTGTTGAAGCAGATCTCGCCGAACGCTTCTCCCTCTGCCGCGCATGCAGTGCCTTCGAATACGGCACCGTCTTCCAGCACGAGCATCGCAGGCTTGGCCTCCGGCTTGGAAGTTGCCTGGAGAAGCTTGTCGCTTAGATTACTCAACGATGGCTCCTTCCTCCATGGTAGCGTAGCCGCCCACGTACACGTCGGTGGCGCGGCCAACCAGTTCCGTTCCAATGAACGCGGAATTCTGCGCCTTAGACAGGAAATCCTCGACGCGCACTGTCCACTGAACGTCGGGGTCGATGACGGTGAAATCGGCCACGCTGCCCGGCTCGACCGCCACGCGTTCAGCGCGGATGATGCGGCGCGGATTGACGGCCATGAGCTCCACCAGGCGGTTCCAGTCGATGACGCCCTTCTTCACCAGGTTGGTGATGACCAGGCCAAGCGAAGTCTCGATGCCCGTCATGCCAAATGGCGCGAGCTCGAATTCGCGGTCTTTCTCGAACTTGCAGTGTGGCGCATGGTCGGTGACGATCGCGTCAACCGTGCCGTCGACCACACCCTCGATGAGTGCCTGGCAGTCTTCGCGCGTGCGCAGTGGCGGGTTCACCTTGAAGCTGGTGTCGTACGCGCCAGTGATGTCGTCTTCGCACAGGAACATATGATGCGGCGTGACCTCGCAGGTGACCGGCAGGCCTTCGGCCTTAGCGGCGCGCACCATATCGAGACCGCGAGCCGTGCTGAGATGTTGGATATGCAGCGGGCACCCGGTCAAACGGCACACGGCAATGTCGCGGCCAATCTGGATTTCCTCGCCGGCCGCAGGCCAGCCAAGAAGACCCAGACGCGTAGAAGCAGCACCTTCGTTGACCTGTCCAGCGCCCACCAGGCCTTCATCCTGGCAGTGGCTCATGACAACGCGATCGAACTGCTTGGCGTAGTCCATCGTACGGCGCATCATGCCACTGTCCTGGACGCCGCGGCCATCGTCGGTGAACGCGCATGCCCCGTGGCGTGCCATGTCACCCATTTCGGAAAGCGTCTCGCCCCGCAGGCCCTGCGTGCAGGCGCCCACAACCTCAACGCGGCACTTCCCCACTTCAGCAGCGCGGGACTTCACGTACTCAACGATCTGCGCGTTGTCGATGGTCGGCGTGGTGTTGGGCATGCAGGCAACCGTTGTGAATCCACCATGTGCGGCAGCACGGGTTCCCGAGGTGATGTCCTCCTTCTGCTCCTGGCCAGGATCGCGCAGGTGAACATGGATGTCCACCAATCCAGGCACGAGGATCTTGCCCGTGAGATCGCGCTCAACGCCCTTGGGCATCTGAAGGTCGTGTCCGACCTCCACCACGCGGCCGTCGCGAATAAGAACGTCGCAGACTTCGTCCAGATCGACCTGGGGGTCGATCACACGCGCGTTTTTAAGCATCAACGCCATGGTCGGTTCCTCCTAACAGCAGGTACAGGGAAGCCATGCGCACAAGCACGCCGGCATACACTTGGTCCAAAATCTCGGATCGCTCAAGGTGATCCGCCATGTAATCGTCAAGCTCAACACCGCGGTTCAACGGACCGGGGTGGCAGACAATAGCATCAGGTTTCATCAGCTTCTCGCGCTCGCGCGTGAGGCCGAACAGCAGGTTGTATTCGCGCAAGCTCGGGAACGGCGCCCCTTCCAAGCGCTCACGCTGGATGCGCAGCATGTACACCACATCGAGCTGCGGCAAAGCGGCGTCGAAGTCGCTGGTCACATGGTCGGCGCCCAAAAGCTCCGGCATGGCAGGCATCAGCGTCGGCGGGCCGATAACCGTAACTTCTGCACCCATGGTTTTAAGCGCCGGAATGAGGGAGCCGCACACGCGGGAATGCCCGATGTCGCCAACGATTCCCACATGCAGGCCCTCGATGGCTCCGAAACGCTTGCGCATGGTGTAAAGATCAAGAAGCGCCTGCGTCGGATGTTGATGCTTGCCGTCGCCCGCATCAATCACGGGAACGCCGGAAGCCTGCGCTACCTGGTACGGCACGCCAGCGTGCTTGTCGCGCACCACGATGAGGTCGATCTTGTAGGAGCACAGCGTTCGAACGGTATCCAGCAGGCTTTCGCCCTTCACCGTGGATGTGGAAGATCCACCGAAATTCAACGTGTCGCATGACAGACGCTTCTCGGCGATCTCAAACGAGCTGCGCGTGCGCGTGGAAGGCTCGTTGAACATGTTCACCACGGTGTAGCCCTTGAGCGTGGGAACCTTCTTGATGCGGCGCTCGTTGACTTCGCGGAAGCGCTCTGCGATGTCGAGGATGAGCGTGATGTCCTCAGCGGAATACTCAGACAGGTCGATGAGATGACGATGGTTGAATGCCATTGGTTACTCGCCCTCCTTCTCGCCGATGGGCGCTGCGTGTGCGCGATCGCCCGGGGCCAGCGACAAGATCTCGACCGCAGAGACGCCGTCGACCTCGTCCAAGAACAAGCGGACGTTTTCCTCAAGGGATGAGGGAACGTTCTTTCCCACGAAGTCTGCGCGAATGGGAAGCTGCCGATGCCCGCGGTCGACCAGAACCGCCAGCTGCACGCAGGCAGGACGGCCGATGTCCATCAGCGCATCGAGCGCGGCGCGAATGGTGCGCCCCGTGAACAGAACGTCATCGACAAGAACGATGGTCTTGCCATCGATATCGAAGGGAATCTGGGTCGAATGGACCTCGGGGCTGAAGTACGTGGCGAAATCGTCACGGTACAGGCTGATGTCCAGCCGTCCCAGGGGAACCTCCACCCCCTCGATTGCCCCGATGCGCTCTGCGAGCCGCTTTGCAAGCAGGTCGCCACGCGTGACGATGCCAACAAGCGCAATGTTTCCGGCGCCCTTGTTGGCCTCCAGGATCTGGTGGGCGATGCGCGTGAGAGATCGGTCGATCTCGCGCTCGTCCATGCAGACGGATTTGACGTTTCCGCCTTCGTTCATGCACACCCCTTTCTCCGAATGGGTGCAGATTCTTCCCAGGCATTGATGAGGGCTTTGGCGCGCTCTCGCAGAGAACTTCCTGCCGCACCTGAATCCGCGCAGAAAAAAAGCCTCTGCAACGGACAAAGGCTTACAGCTTGCGCGCACCCTTTTCCCCGTGGATGCTGAAAAGTTTCCGCCTTGTCGGTCTCTCTGTACCGCATTTAAAGACTGAATAGAGTATACGCGCTTGCAAGGAGCCTGATAACCCCCTAATTGCCCTGCGAAACACCACGTTTACACGAGTGTCCGGCGCTCAGTCACATAGATCGACGTGCCCGCATCAACACCGTTTCGAACCAGGCTCCGTCACCCTGCGCTTCCCAAATCCGTTCTACAGGGTAAAACAGCGAACAATGCACGTTTTACGCCACTTTGTAACAAGTCTTACTAAATACGGACAGGTTCCAGGTTCCACTAGCACTCCAATGTTTCTACAAGCACGCTGTCTCAGTATCGGACGTGTTCCTGACCTGGCATTATGCCTCGAAGCATTTGAGGGTTCCTGCGTCGGGAACGTTGCAGAAACGAAAGCACGTCAGAATTGGGGAAGAATGTGTGACAAACCGACTCAAAACATGCAGAAACCTCGCTTTAATCCTGTCGATCAAATGCGTCGCGAGCAAAAGCGCCCTCTCTATTGCACGCATCACAGGTTTTTCGGCACTGTTCTCAAAGAGCTACGAAAAGCTCTGGTAGTCGCGGCCGTCGTCAACGATGCCAAGATGTCGATGAAGAAGCAGGTTCTTAACTCGGAATTCAGAATCGAAGCGCCTCGAACGTTTCCCCATTGCGCGGCGCAGCGAATCAGAAAGCGCTTCGAGCGTAGAAACGCTTCGTATCTCGTTATTGGTTACGGTGAAGACGTTCCAACCCATCGATTTAAGGGCGTTCGTTCGGCGCGAGTCTTTGATGCGCATCTTCTCACCGGCATGCTCTTTATCGCTCTGGTATTCAACGTCAATGCGATGCTCAGGCCAACAAAGGTCGCAGTAGTAGGCTTTCCTACCTCCAATTGCGCGCGCTTCCGGCGATGCCTCAACCCCGAAGTTCATGACGGGAAGCCCCAGGTTGTATCCCCCGTATCGGCGCGGGAGGCCAAGCACCAACGCAAGCTGGGTTTCTCGAAGCGAAGCCGATCCGTCCCTCACGTACTTCAATGCGCGACCCACAATGGCCGATCCGCAAATCGATGGGTTTGCTGAAACGAATTTGCTGAGCGACCGAACCGACGTCAGAGGCTGAACCTGACTTTTCGACTCCATCGCCGTAAGCGAAGTCTGATATGTGCCGCATGCCTCCCAAAGAAGCAGGAGCGTGCGGACGATGTCACGAACGCCGCGTTGCATCATGCAAAGCGCCGGATTGGGTTTTAATACAAAAAGATCTTTTGCCAGGCGGTAGAACTGGCGACCAAGGCTCGGCGAAGAGCAGTTTATAACGCGCCGAAAGCCGTCAGCCCTCATTCTCGTATTTCCGTCCACGAGTATGCTCACAGGACGGGAGCACAGAAACGAAGAAATAGCTCTCTGGACTTCATCGAGCGCATTCATGAGGCGATTCTGAGAAACAACCTTGTCTGGAAGTGCCGACATGGTGGTAGTTGGCATATGAAACCCTGCGTAATTGCAAGCCCGTATGATCTGCAGTGCAGTTACATCTCCCAAAACTGTAACTAATCCATTAGCCTTGCAGTCGCCCACACGGGAAATTGAATGCATCCTGCGTGCGTGCACAAGGTCATCGGTACCGTTCTTTAGATGTTCGCATGAATGACGTTCCTTCATCGCGCGTGCACCCCATTAGACGTCGGCTTCACGGTTCAGAAGAAGGCTACTTCCCGCATCTTTCATCTGAACCGTACATGCGTCGCTGGAATTCAACGTGGTTCAAACGAAAAACTAACACTGCGGAGCCTCGGCTTCAGAAAGGAGCGTCGACCTTGCTGCAGTGTCGCCGACTTTCACAGATTATGCGTAGATGCCGGTGGGACGGGAAAAGCGATCCGATGCGGACGAAATTACCTGAGGGCTTCGGATATGCGTGGATGCGGGTGGGGCGGGAAAGGACGCGCATGCCTCCTTCGCGACAATGGGCGACAAGCGTGACGCCGAGCAACACGGCGATGCGGGCAGCACTGTCGGTTGCGGATTCACGGGACACGTGGACGGGGCACACGCGCGGTAGGCATTCAGCGCCATTTACGAGCTGATACGCCCCGTGATGAAAAGCGCTTTGTCGGAAAGCCCCACTCGGTCGAGCGAACTCTGCCCGGCGGGCTTGCGCATCGCAAGCTCGGGCAACCCGGAAGGACTCCCCTGCGTTACTGCTACTTGATTCGATTGCGGTATACTCGCCCTTGATGAGAGGAGGTGGAGAAGTTGGCGAAAGAAAAGCCCGATCAGATCAAACTGACGACGCTTACAAGCAAGGGCGGTTGAGCCGCGAAGTGGGGTCCGGGCGATCTCGAAGCGGTGCTTAGCACCATAACCAAATCGATGACTTCGCAGGTTCCAGGCGCGAGCAACCTTTTGCTCGGCTTCGAAACGAGCGACGATGCCGCCGTCTGGCAGCTGTCCGACGAACTTGCCGCTGTCCTCACCGCCGACTTCTTCACTCCGGTGGTAGACGATCCGTACGAGTTCGGTCGCATCGCGGCAGCGAATGCGCTTTCCGACGTGTTCGCCATGGGGGCGACTCCCCTTGTCGCGTTGAATCTGCTGGCGCTCGACAGCTCATTGGGAAGCAGCGTTGCCGCCGATATCTTGCGCGGTGGAGCCGATGCTGCCGCTGAAGCGGGAGCCATCGTCGCCGGAGGCCACACGATCGACGACGACGAGCCGAAATACGGGCTTTCGGTGTTCGGCACCGTGAATCCTCAGCGCATCGTTCGAAACGACGGCGCTCAAGCAGGTGACGTACTGTACCTTACCAAGCCCCTCGGCACCGGAATCATCACGGCAGCCCTGAAAATAGGCTCCGTCACAGAAACGCAAGCGCGTCCCGCTATTGAGTCGATGATGCAACTGAACAAAGAAGCGAGCCAAGCGATGCTTGCGGCAAACGCTCACGCTTGCACGGATGTAACGGGTTTCGGATTGGCGGGCCATCTGCACGAGATGCTTGCCGCCAGCGGGGTTTCAGCCGTCATAGACTTTCATGCTTTGCCGCTGTTCGAGGGCGTGTGGGATCTGTCGTGCGCATATTGCCGCCCCAACCGCGCGTTCTCCATCATGGACGCAGCGGAAGCGTACGTCGAGCAGGGAACCCTCGATGACGACGAATATGACAACCGCATGGGGGTCATCTGCGACCCTCAGACCTCGGGTGGACTCTTGGTCGCGGTTTCTTCAGATGGCGCTGACATATTTGAGCGTGAGTTTGAAGAGCTCACGGGACGCATTCCTGCAAAAATTGGGCAGATCGCCGACGGCGATGCCGGCGTGATCAGGTTCGTCGATGCATGATGCCTTACAGAGGAACGTAGTCGGCTTTTCTTACATGCCCGCCGTCTGACGGAACCTCGCGATACAGGTGCGCGACACCGCCAGACGGATCTGCAATCGCCAACAAATCGAAAGCCGATTCGTCGTTTGCCGCTTCCAAACGAAGCGCCATTCCGCAACTCGCAGTGATCTGGCGCGGTGTGGGAATCATCGCGCGCGGCACATCGCGAAGCGCATCGTCTGCCGCCATTGCGGCATGCGTCGAATCGAATGCAATCACATACGCCGTCATGCGCTCCCTTTCTGAATCTTGGCCCTTCACGAAGCTGGCAACATACTGCCACCAATCTACAGCGTGATCACTTTGGCCGCTTCCTGCATCCTGCTCAAAATGTCGTACATGTTGGACACTTCGCCCACCTTCAAGTCGTCGCCAATGCCGAAAAAGTTCAGGCACGTACCGCACACCAGCACCTCAGCGCCCTTCTCCTGGAGCGCTTTCACATTGTCGACGCACTGCTGCTCGGCACCAGGGCCGGCGATGAGCTTAACGCCGCCGTTCATGAACAGAATCGAGCTGGGCACCTCGTCGGATTCGGATAGCGTGTACAGCGCCATCTTGACCAAGTTCCGGCCAAGCTCCGGGTTGCCCTCCCCCACCTGGTCATGGTTGACGAACACGGCGTACCCGCACCCCGCTGGACCGCACGACGGGCCCGCCAACGCCACCTGGGGAATCTCGACAGGTTGCGTCTCGGTGCCGTTACCCGTCGTGAACGAAACGAGCCAACCGCCCTCGATGGCATCCACCGTCACCGCAATCCCCTTCTTGGCACCCAAACGCGAAAGGTTCTTGACAGCCGTCTCGTTGTCGACCTGCACCGCAAGATCGCTGCAGCCAGCATCGAGTTCCTTTTTCGCAAGCACCAGCGGTTTGGGGCATTGAAGCCCAAACGCATCGATAATCTTAGTTTCCATGAGTTTGCACCTTCCTGCTAAGCATTACAAAATGCAATACGAGAGCTCTTCCGCCGTGATGCGCTCCAACGCATCGAGCGCGACGTCAACCTCTTCGTCGGTATTGAGATATGAAAAGCTGAAGCGAACCGCACCCTGCTCTTCGGTTCCCAGCGCCCGATGCATGAGCGGCGCGCAATGGGCACCGGACCGCGTGCATATGCCGAAATCGTCATCCAGCCGACGAGCGATCAGCCCGGAATCGCAATCGCCCGCATTCAACGCAACGATGGCGCAGTGGTCATCCGCCCCACCACCCAGAACGCGAACGCCTGGGATCGAGCTCGCGCCGTCGCGAAAACGCGCAGCAAGCGAAAGATCGTGGCGTGAAACGGCATCGAGCCCCTTGTCCAAAATGAACCCGGCGCCCGCTCCCAAGCCTGCGATTCCATGCGCGTTGAGGGTGCCGGCCTCGAGCCGTTCGGGCATGAAGGTCGGGTGTCGTTCGTCAAAGCTGCGTACGCCCGACCCGCCCACTTTCAAAGGACGGATCTCCACGCCCTCCGCAACGCAAAGCCCGCCGGTTCCCTGGGGGCCGAACAACCCTTTATGTCCAGTGAACGCGAGCACGTCGAGGTCCATCGCGCCCATATCCACCGGAAACGTTCCGGCCGTCTGCGCCGCATCGACGACTATCAAAGCACCATGCCGGTGCGCGATGCGAGCCATCCGCCCAACATCGTAAACGTCACCTGTAAGGTTGGAGGCATGAGTCACCACTGCCATGCGCGTGTCAGCACGGAAGAGCGCATCGAACGCGTTGTAATCAAGCGCGCCATCAGGACCGATAGGAGCAACATTCAGCGCGATTCGCCCCTCATCCCGGAGGCGATACAAAGGTCGAAGCACAGAATTGTGGGATGCTGCTGTGGTCACCGCATGGTCTCCCGGAGACAGCAAGCCGCAAATTGCAGTGTTGAGCGCCTCGGTCGCATTGCAGGAAAACGCCACCTGTGACGCGGACGGGGCTCCGAGCAACTGCGCAATGGAGCAGCGCGCCTGGTACACCGCAGAATCAGCGGTCAGAGCTGGAGCATGCACGCCGCGACCCACCCCGCCGAACGACTGCAGGGCGTCGGTTACCGCGCGTACCACTTCAGGCGGCTTTGGCATGGTTGTAGCGGCATTGTCGAAATAGATCATCACAGCCCCTTCGAACAAACGAGTGCAGAAGCATCGCGAAAAGGCCGTTCGCAGAATACCGGGCGTTGCAGAATTATCGCCCAGCAAGCCATTGGGATGCACAGCGTCTATACTAGCATGTGACCTATGATCTGCAGAAAGGGATTTACGCAAATGACCGCTTCTTCGCTTCAAGACACGCTGCGCACGCTTCCTCAAGTGGAGGAGCTTCTCCAAACCGAATGCCTTGCGCAATTGGAAGCAGTCCTACCCCGTGCCGTCGTTGTGGAGGCCGCCCGCGCCGCCATAAGCGATGCCCGTAACCGCATCTTCGACGGTGGGAGCGCCTCGCCTAAAGATGAAATCGCTCTGTCGGCCGCTAGCATCGCCTTGCAAACCGCAAAGCCTTCGCTCAGACGCGTCATCAACGCAGCGGGTGTTGTGATCCACACCAATCTTGGACGCAGCGTGCTGCCCCATTCAGCGGTCAAAGCGGTGGAAGACGTCGCCCACGGGTATTCCACGCTTGAATACGACACGCAATCCATGGCGCGCGGCAGCAGGCACGCGCATTGCGAGCAGCTACTGCGCCTGATCACCGGGGCCGAAGCCGCACTGGCAGTCAACAACAACGCTGCTGCCGTTTTGCTTGTCCTGACCGAGTTCGCGAAAGGCCACGAGGCAATCGTTTCGCGTGGGGAGCTGGTTGAGATCGGCGGGTCGTTCCGCATTCCCGACATCATGGAGCTTTCCGGCGCACGCATGGTGGAAGTCGGCACCACCAACAAAACCCATGTGAGCGACTATGCCAACGCAATCAACCAGAACACAGGACTGCTACTGAAGGTGCATCCCTCCAATTACCGCATGGCAGGGTTCACCGAGGCCGTTCCGCTCAAAGAGCTGCGCAAGATCGCCGATGCCGAAAACCGGATGCGCTCGCAAGAGCGTGAAACGCAGTTGAACGCAGCAGGCCCGCGCGGCCTTGCCAATGGCGCTTGCCCTGATGATCTTTTGGTATACGAAGACCAAGGCTCTGGCGCCTTGCTGCGTCTTGATTGCTTCGGGGATTACGCCGAACCCACGGTTGGCGAATCCCTTCGCAATGGCTGCGACCTCATATCGTTCTCGGGCGACAAGCTGCTTGGCGGCCCCCAAGCGGGAATCATCGTCGGCCGTAAAGACCTGGTCGAGCGCCTGAAGGCAAACCCACTTGCCCGCGCGCTGCGGCTGGACAAAATGACGATTGCCGCCCTCGAAGAAACGCTCCGCCTCTACTTGGACCCCGAACGCGCGAAACGGGAAGTCCCAACGATCGCCATGCTTTCGGCGACTCCTGAAGAACTCGAACCGCGCGCTGAAGCCCTCGCAAAAGCCATTCTGTCGAAGACGCCCAACGGCAGTGTCAACGTCGAAATCGTTGATGAGATATCGCGTGCCGGCGGAGGGGCGCTTCCCATGTGCGACATCCCAACGCGCGCCGTGCGCGTCGAATTCCTGCGAGGTTCTGCTCAGGATTGCGAGCGTGCGCTCATCCAGCACCGCAAGACCCCCATCATCGGGCGCATCAAGAAAGACGCCCTGCTGCTGGACGTCCGCACGCTGGTAGATGACGAGGAAATCGACATGATCGCCCAGGCGCTAGCCGAATACCTGGAAGGCGTCGTTCGATGAGCGCGCCAACCGCCGCCCCCAAAGCGCCTTCCCTCATCCTCGGCACCGCCGGGCACATCGATCATGGGAAGTCGGCTTTGATCAAAGCCCTTACCGGCACCGACCCCGACCGGCTTGCGGAAGAGAAGCGGCGCGGCATCACCATCGAGCTTGGGTTCGCTCAGCTGAAACTGCCCGATGGCCGCACGATGGGCGTAGTTGATGTTCCCGGCCACGAGCGCTTCGTCCGGCAGATGATCGCAGGCGCCACCGGCATCGACGTTGCGCTGCTGTGCATCGCCGCCGACGATGGCATCATGCCCCAGACCGTTGAGCATCTGCATGTGCTTGAACTGCTGGGCATCAACAATATGGTTGTCGCCCTCACCAAATGCGATCTTGTTGATGAGGAATGGACGGCATTCATGGTCGATGAGATCGTCGGCCGCTTTGCACGCACGCCGTACGCTGATGCCGAAATCGTCCCCGTGTCGGCTCGCGACCGCAGGGGCCTTCAAGAGCTGCTTGAAGCCATCGGAAGAGCCGCAGATCACGCACGCCGCACCCATGAAGAGCACTCCTTCGCGCGTCTGCCCATCGACCGCACGTTCACCATCAAAGGGTCAGGCACCGTGGCAACCGGCACGCTTTGGAGCGGACGAATCTCCCCCGATGACGAGCTCGAGCTGCTCCCGTCTCGCAAACGCGTGCGCGTTCGCGGCATCCAAGAGCACGGCGAGCCGGTAGACGTCGCTGAGCCTGGCTCCCGCACAGCGCTCAACCTGGCATCGATCGGAACCGACGAGGTTCGCCCGGGGATGATGCTCGCAACGCCGGATGCCGTCGTTCCCACCGACCGCTTCGACGCTGAGGTCACCTACCTTGGGCCGGCAAGTCGCAAAGCGCCCTTGGAAACGGGAACGGTCGCGCGCATCGCGCATGGAACCACCGAAGTGCCCGGGCGCATCCTGCTTATGAACGGCCAAACCCGCATCGAACCCGGACAGTCGGCTCTTGCGCAGATCCGCCTGGAAGAGCCCCTTGCCATGGCTCGCGGCGACCGTTTCATCATCCGTACGTTCTCGCCGGTTGAAGTGGTCGGAGGGGGCGAAGCGCTGCTCTGCCATCCGCGCCGCCGCACCGCGCTTTCGCCAACCGAGCAAACCTTGCTCAGGGCGCTCGCAGACCACCAAGACCAAATAGCGATCGACGCCGCAGTCGAAGGGTCAAAAGGCCTCGCAACCGCCGCTTCCATTGCAAACACCACCGGTCTCGGCACCGCCGTTTGCGCCGAACGGCTCGCATCATTGGAAGAGTCGAACGCGCTCGCAAGCATTATCTCGCCTCGCTCCAAAACTATCTATTACGCGAAGGCGAAAGACATTGCTTCCCTTTGTTCATCTATCGAGAACGCTCTGATGAAGTTCCACGCGGCAAACCCCGAGAAAACCGGCATCGGCAAAGCCGAACTGCTTCTGTTTGCTGGAAAAGGACTCGATGCCGACTCGCTCGATGCGCTGCTTGCGCTCATGGCACATGATAAACGCGTAGTTTTGGACGGAGCAGAAATCAGCCACCCCAAAGCCGGAGCTCGCGCAAAACAGCGCGAGTTGGAAATCGTGAAAACGCTCAGTGGCGCCCTCGACGATGCTGGACTCACGCCTCCCACCACCGATGCGCTAACTGAACAGCTTGGTATTCCAAAGCAGGCAGCACACCGAGCGCTTGGCTTCCTTAACGAAAATGGGTACGCGCGCCGTGTGGGAGACTTCTACTTTTCCGCTAAAGCGCTTCAGCAAGCAGAGGAAAAGGTCGTAAGGCATCTGCAGTCAAATGGTCCCTCAACCGCCACCGAGCTCAAAGATGCCCTTAGAATCTCGCGAAAACATGCGATTCCATTGCTTGAATACATGGACGCACAGGGCACAACGAGACGAGAAGGCGACCTTCGAAAGCTCTCTGGCGCATAGGGAGCCGATCGCAAATAAAAGCGACCGCCCGTTTGCCTGCGGACGGTCGCGGAAACTCTGGCGGAGATGCATGCGAATCGAACGCACCCGAGACGTTCTGCGCGCCTCACAACGGCTTTGAAGGCCGCGGGGGCCACCAGGCCCCATCCATCTCCGAAAGAACGCATCAGATGATAGCCCAAACCAGGAGTGCCAAGGTACGGCATCGGCCAACTTCACGCGAGCGCCGCAAGCGGGTTTCTAGCAATTGCCCAAAACAACATCGTCAAGATAACGGCGGGCGCTTTCCGCCATCTTCCGCAGCGTCGAAATCGGCGTTGGCGGACGATCAGTCATGCGATGCTGCGGAAAGAAGCGGGTCAGATGGTACGTAATGGCGGGATCCAGAGACGACAGCCAGCGCGCCGCCTCTCCTGCTGCATCAGGATCGTCGTTGAGATCAGGAATGGCGAGAGTCGTAACCTCAAGATGACACGTCGGAAGCAAGGCAAGATGTTCGATGGTCGCTCGGACCGTCGAATAATCACCGCCAACGATGTCGTAAAACTCCTGTGAGAAACCCTTGAGGTCGATATTCGCCGCGTCAATGAACGGCGCAAGCTCCTGCAACGGGCCTTCGTTGACCATTCCGTTGCTCACCAGCACGTTCTGCAAAGCCGCATCATGGGCAAGATGCGCACAGTCGCGAACGAACTCGAAGCCCACCAGGGGCTCGTTGTAGGTATAGGCAATGCCGATGCAGCCAGATTCGCACAGTTCGAGTGCCTTTGAGATCAACCACTCAGGGGAAACCTCCCGCCAGCCGACATCGCGCTCACCCGCTTGGGCAATCGAAGCGTTCTGACAGAACGGGCAGGACAGGTTGCACCCAAAGCTTCCAATTGACAGCACGGTCGAACCAGGATGATACCGCAGCAAGGGTTTCTTTTCGATGGGATCAAGCGCGACCGAGGTCACCTTGCCGTAGTTGGCGGCGACCACTTCGCCCCCGCGCGCCACGCGAGCCCGGCACCGCCCGACGGCGCCCTCCACTAAAGAGCATCTATGAGGGCAAATCTCGCATGTTGCACGTTTCGACGATTCAGCCACGATGCGGCTCCCCTCCCGCCGTGTGCCGCACTACGCGGAATCGTTCAAGTTGAACGTCGGGTTCATCGTCGGCAATGCCCGCCTTGCGTTTTGCGATGGACACTTGCTGGGCAACGGTGTCGATGCCGTCAAGGTTGGGGAGCAGCAGCCCGCGGCGCCAGCCCTTCGTTACGATGACGCCGTATTCGCGCACATCAAGTTCTGACTCGGAAGCAATGGATTCAGGTTCGTCCAGCACATCGACGGAATACTCGAGCCAATCAAGCTCCTCTGCGGCAACCGGCGGGAAGCGCGGATCCTCCGAGCATGCGAGCACGCCGTTGCGCAGGATCTCAAGCGCGACATTGGGCTGCGTCGGTCCAATGGTTCCGATGCAGCCCCGCAGCTCGCCCCGCTCATGCAGCGAGACGAACACGCCCGCGCGACGCGTTAAAAGCTCTTCAGGAAGCCTGTCTGGAAGTGTAATGGACTCGCCAGTCGCAACGAACCCTTCAACCGAAGCACGCGCAAGCGCAACGAAAGGGTCTGTAGTATTGTCAGCGCCAACAGGACCGTCATTGAGATTTCTATCGACCATCGCGCACCCCCTGAACCTCGAACGCCACAACGCCGTACCCAACGCCAAACGGTCCCTCGTAGCTAAGCAGCTCATGAGTCCAATCCAAACCGTCCAGCGCGCCGGCCATGATCTGGAACGATCGCAATCCGCATTCCGCTGCCGCATCGCAGAAGCCCTCATCGAAGCTGAACAACCTGTCAAGGTCGCCCGTCAAGAAGATGTCGCAAATCTGCGCATCGAATTGCGGACCTTCAGGAGCGAATCCGTACGGACCGTCGACTTTGAGCCTGTGCGAAAGATCGCCGCTCGCTACATAGACGCAGCGCCGCCCCAGCTCATCGGCGCAATAAGAAATTGCCTTTCCAAACTCGAAATGCTCCTGCGGACTCAAAAGAGAAAGCCCGACGCGCACGAGTCGATAGCCGGACAGCTCGGCATCGATGAAATGCAATGGCACGTACGTAGCATGATCAAGCTCGGCGCCGTACGCGGCGTCGCCCACGGCTGGAATGCCGCGCTCACGCGCACACCTCAACAGCAGCGCGGAGAATTCTTCATCGTGAAGCGCGTCGATGCCCTCATCGAACACGCCGAAGCGGCGCATGTCCCCGTGAGCCCGAGCACCTGTAGCAGCGAAGAAGCAATCTCGATAGAACGGCGCATGCGGACTGGAGACGATCACGGTATCTGGCTTGTGACAGGCGATGCGGCGCGCCACTTCTTGGTACGCGTCGATCGTTGCCTGTATTGCACGCTCTTCGCCCCTCCCCACCGAAGGGACGATAAGCGGCGGGTGCGGAACGGCATACGCGGCGAGAATGCCCATGGCAACCCCTTCCTCCGAACAATATGCCGGCACCGCATTATGCGGCAGAACCCGCAGCGGTGCCGTTACAGCTCCTTCAAGCGCTCTTGCGCGAGACCCACGGCGGGCAGCTTGCCGCCATTGGCAACCACGAACTCAAGGCATTCGCGCTCTTTGCCCTTTTCGCCACGCGACTTGCGCACGCTTGCCTCCAAAAGCGCATAGGACACGCGGATGCGCATGGGATGGCCGGTAGACATGCGAATGCCGGAAAAACGCTCGATCAGCACGGCGTCGTTGCCGTCGCGGATGGCTTCAAGAATCCCCTGCTCCCATTTCAGGAAGCTCACGCGGTTGAGATCGTCGGGGTCGGTCGACCCAGCCAGGACTTCCTGCCCTTGCACGACGACGTCGAGCGCCTGCTGAACGCCGAACAGACGCTGCACCAAAGGGTCGATGTTCACCAGCAACGCTGCTTTGACCTTGGGATCCTGCGCCATCTGGGCACTGGAGAGCATGGCCTGGCCAATCCGCACCGCTTCTTCGCGCTTGCCCAGGTCGTCAAGGGCAAGGGCGTAGAACGAAAGGTACCAGGAAGCAGTCTCGTCATACGGCGGGCGCATCTCGCGCACGACGGTTTGCGAAGCGTCGACGAACGCCTGGGGGTCGCACTTGTCGTTGTACAGCGAAAGCATCTCGGACGTCTTGCGATCCGCCATGCCCGTGACGATTTTCTTCGCGGTAAGAAGGCTGATGATCATCAGCAAGATGGCCGAGATGAGCCCCGGAAGCGTTGAGACGACGTAAAAGTCGAGAATCCACGAAAGGCCGGTGATCAGCAAGACCGGTGCGGCAACGCCCACGATGTAGGCGACGAAAGCGTACGTGCGGAAATAGGGCAGCATGGCATCCCCTCTGCTAGATTCGATGTCTTTCTCAGCATTGTAACAGGAGTACGCGCGCCCTCAGGCTACGTCATCGCAACACGATGGCCACCGCATGCTGCCCCGAGGCTCTTTACGGGAAGAAGACCGTGCAGACGCCCACTGCGACGAGCCCGACAAGAATCGCCGCCACGCAGGCCCCGATCTGGCGGGTAAGTGGAACCGTTCTGAAAGGCTTGACGAAACGCCTCAACGGCCTGCGGTCGCACACCATGATGGCGGTGGGCACGAACATGAGAAGAAACATCAGCGCATAGGCTATGGCGCGCAACCACAACGGGGCGCTGTACCCCGCCGATTCAGGGAGAGGGTCGATAACGCTGTTTATTGTTGCAACCAGCAAGACGCCCAGCACAAAGAGCACCACGACATTCCACACGACGCCAAGCGGCCTTGGCACGTTCACCAAGAAACTTCGCAGGCTTTCAGCAACGGCGCGCACAGGCCGCGGAGCGCGCAGAGGCACCGGAGCCTTGTAGCAATAGGCTTCAAGAAACGCATTCTTGAGCTCATCGGCGCTTGGATACCTGTCAGCCGGATCGAACGAGGTGGCCCGCGCGATCACCTGGCGCAACCCCTCGGGTACGCCAGAGACCCGCCATTCCGCCTTGCGCGCATCGGCGTCCGGTGTCTTTTCAGTCAGCAGGTAGAACAGAAGCAGGCCCAATGCGTACACGTCGGACCTCACGTCGGTCTGGCCGTAGCCGAACTGTTCGGGCGGCGCATAAGCGCGGGTGCCGAACCGATGCGTGTCGGCATCAGCACTCTCATCGAAGGTGCGCGCAATGCCGAAGTCGATCAGCGTGAGCGAGCCATAGGAAAGGATCACGTTGGAGGGTTTGAGATCACGGTGAATGAGGGGCGGATCGAACGACTGGTGCAGTTCGCTGACTGCGTCGCACAAACGCGGGAAAATGTCGGCCGCAAGTTCCGGCGACGGATCGCAACGATACCCGACCTCTGCAAGCGTCTCGCCCTGAACGTAGTCGGAAACAACCACGAGTTCTTGCCCGGTCGAATAGCATTCGCGCACGCGAGGAAGGTGGTTGAATCGTCTCCCCTCTCGCTGCGCCTCCCATATGCGCTGGTACGCTGCACCGAGCCCCGAGTCTGAATTGAAGCGCTTGCGGATGAAGAGGTCGCCTTGCGCGGTCTCAGAACTTTCCAGCGAGACGATTTCGGTTGACCCTGATGGTTCGGTCTTGATCACGCGCTCGACATGATAGCGGGACCCCCGCTCAAGCGTGTCAAGATATGCTTCCAGTTCATCAGCCATGAACAGCATGGTAACAGAAGGTGCGATTTGGGAAGCTAGGCGAACCGCCTAACAGATGGTGTCTTCTTTGAACCGGTAGAGCTCTTCGTTGACCTGCTGAAGCGAGCAGCCGTGCGTCAGGCAAAAGATGATGATGGCATCGCGGCGGTTCTTGCAATACAACTCGTTGACTCCTGCAGCTTTCAACGCACGATTCGCCTCCCTCAAATCAAGGCCCATGGCGAATACGATCTGCAGCACTTTGTTGCGGCTAGGCTTTCGCTGCCCCATGAATATCTGATACCCGTACGTTTCGTTGAGGTCTGCCGCATGGATGATGTCTGCCCGCTCGAGCCCTTTCTGGGCAAGCAGCTCGTTGAGGTATTCAGAGAGCGTGCGATTTGCAGCTGGATGAGCATCCATGAACGCAGCAGGGCTGGGAGCCTCCAACAGCTCGTCTAGCAGCTCTTCTGTCAAAGGCTCCTTCACCCTGCGTTTCCTTCTCTTTCTGCGTTTGACGTGTTTCTGCATCGTATCATGCCGAACGTATGCAGCACTAAATTCTTAGAACCCAGTCACCTCAGCCAGCTGGAAGGACGCTGGCGCGGCGTCGGAATCGAAATACATGGCATCGAACTTCCACGCAGACCCGTCGGGAAGATTGTTGGTGTTCGCCCAAGCGGTTCCAACCTGAGCGCCATCTTCATCGAGCATGCGATAGGAGATCTGAACGTAGCTCATCTCCTTGCCAGACGTATTAGTGAACGTGCCCGTCACGGAATATGAGCCATACCCGTTGTCAACGAACGTTTCGTCTGCAATCGTGTAGTCCGAAGCAGGCTCTTGAGCAGCGTCTGTATTTGAAGACGCTGCCTCGGAAGAGCTATCTTGCTGGGAAGTAGCGGCGTCTTGCACCGGGGCAGGTTCCTTCGCGCTGTTTCCACCCGAACCAGCGGCACCGCCCGCAATCGCTACGACAACGACGACAATGATCAACCAGAACCACCATTTCTTGTAAACGGGCTTCTTCGGAGCCTGTTGCGGCATGTACTGCTGCTGCGGCTGACCATACGGCGGCTGGGGCGGAAATCCCTGCTGATTAGGATCGTTGGGTTGCTGCTGGAAGTTCTGAGCCATGTGACGCCCTCCTTAACGAATGTTGAAACGATGTTTCAACGATAGGAGAAACGCCTAGCAAATTCATTAGCTGCGAGCTAAACAAATTCAGAGACGCGAATACAGATCCGCCTCCCACTTCTTGAACTTACCATGCAGCGTTCAAGAAAGGCAGCGGACAACGCGCCCATGATGGAGGAGTTCACATGGGAGGAATGTTTAGCTCTCCTTGACGAGATCGAAGGCTGCGGCATCCAGACGTTCGCCGTTCGAAAATGCACGGAGCTCCCCTTCGGGCGTTTCCACAACAAGGCGGTATTCATCGTCAAGATCCACGGCAACACCGCTCAGAATGCCGCCGTCCGTTGAAACCGAGACTGGGGATCCCAAAACGAAGCAGCGGTCGCGATATTCTTCATGGAAGGTATCTTCCGGAAGCTTTTCGTAGAGACGCCAGAACTCATCGAGAATCGCAGCCGCCAGAACACCGCGAACGTCGCACGTAGTTGAATCCACGCCAAGCGAACCCGCGCGGTTCAACACGTCGTCAGGCCACCCTTCAGCGGGATCCGAAACGTTCACTCCCATCCCCACAATCGCATATTCGAAACGCTCGCCATCGGAGCGGGACGATCCTTCGGTAAGGATGCCGGCGATCTTCCGTTGACCAAGGAACACATCGTTGATCCATTTGATGGATGTTCTGCAACCGCACACACGATCAGCGGCACGCGAAACCGCAACTGCTGCCATGCAGGTAAGAAGATACGCTTGGAACGGTGCGATAGACGGTCGCAAGACGATGCTCATGTACAGCCCCGTGCCGGCAGGCGAATGAAACGAATGCCCACGTCTCCCCCGGCCCTTCGTCTGCTCCTCGGCAATGACAACCGTACCTTCGGGCGCTCCCTCATGTGCAAGGTTGCGAGCAAACGAATTGGTGGAATCAACGGAATCGAGCACGCGGACATCATAGACAGCTTGGTTTTTCAGAAGCGATGCGATGCTTGATGAGGAAAAGCCGGCAGAACCAAACGTCCTGCCGGCCTGTTCGGGAGCATCATCCATAGACGAATTCATTAATCCTCGATGCCGTCTTGGTTGCGGATCAGCTTGCGCTTGATCTTGCCACCGATGGTCTTGGGAAGCTCGTCAACGAACTCCACGATGCGTGGGTACTTGTATGGCGCCGTGGTGTGCTTCACGTGGTTCTGGAGCTCTTTGACGAGTTCATCGGACGGCTCGTAGCCGCGTGCGAGAACGATGGTGGCCTTGACGACTTTGCCGCGGATGGGGTCGGGTGCCGCCGTGACGGCGCACTCGACAACCGCCGGGTGCTCGATCAGCGCGCTTTCAACCTCGAAGGGGCCGATGCGGTAGCCAGAGCACTTGATGACGTCGTCGTTGCGGCCAACGAAGAAGCAGTAGCCGTCGGAATCGCGCCACGCCATGTCATGCAGGTTGTAGCACTCCCCTCCCAGGGCGTCCTGCGTGCGCTGCTCGTCGTGGAAGTAGCCGACGAACAAGCCCGGCGGGTAAGCGTCCTTCAGGTGAGTGACGCAGATCGCGCCCTCTTCGCCGTCAGGAACCTCGTTGCCTGCTTCGTCCAGAAGCTTGATGTTCAGCAGCGGCGAAGGCTTGCCCATGGAGCCCGGACGCGGCTCGAGCCACGGGTAGGTTGCCAGAAGCACGGGGCCCTCAGTCTGTCCGAAACCCTCGCGGATCTTCTTGCCCGTCAAACGCTCCCAAGCGATGGTGACCTCGGGGTTGAGCGGCTCGCCCGCCGTCGCGAAGTTCTGAATGCTCGACAAGTCGTACGACGCGACGTCTTCCTGCAGCATGAAGCGGTACATGGTGGGAGGCGCGCAGAACGTGGTGAGCTTGTAGTCCTGCATGTGCTGCAAAAGCTTGGTGGGGATGAATTTGTCCATGTCGTAGCAGAACACGGTGGCGCCGCAGATCCATTGGCCGTAGATCTTGCCCCAGCCGAACTTTGCCCAGCCGCTGTCGGTCACGCTCATGTGCAGCCTGTTCTCCTGCACCTGCTGCCAGTACTTCGCGGTGAGGATGTGCCCCAACGGGTGCGCGAAATTATGGCACACAGCCTTCGCCATGCCGGTCGTGCCAGACGTGAAGTAGATGAGCATGGTGTCTTTGCTGGTCACGCCTTCATCACCCGTCGGGCGCTCGAATTCGTCGCTTTCGCCGGCGATGAGGTCATCGAACGAATGCCAGCCCTCGCGGTGCCCCGCCACAATGATCTTGTCCTTGATGGTGGGCGATTCAGGCAGCGCCTCTTCAGTCTGTTCGACAACGTAGGCGTCTTCGACGCAGATCATCATTTTGACCTCGGCGCTTGCCGCACGGTAAATGATGTCCTTTTTCGTGAGCTGGAGCGATGCGGGGATGATGGTGGCGCCCAGCTTGTGCAGCGCAGTGGCGCACACCCAGTATTCCCAGCGACGGCGCAGGATCATCATGACAACGTCTCCCTTGCCGATGCCCAGCTTGCGGAAGGCGTTGGCTGCCTTGTTGGACAACTGGGAGATTTCCAGGAAGGTGAACGTATGCTCATGACCGTGGTCGTCGCACCACACGAGCGCCTTCTTATCAGGCTCGACGCGAGCCCACTCATCCACAACGTCGAACCCAAAGTTGAACACCTCGGGAATGTCGATTCGGAAGTTCTCGTAGAAGTCCTCGTACGAGTCGAACTCGATGCGCGGGCAATATTTCTTCAGAATGTGATCCACTTTGCACCTTTTCAAGAAAAACAAACATACATGACGTTCGCTAAGTCAGCGAGAAGCGTCGAGCAGTTCCGACGGCCGGCAGGCCGTCGGAACGGACCTATTCTGCGATGATGGTAATGAATTTGGCCACCTTGTCGCCATGGCAGCGCTGGCCGTGGGGGTGCATCGGGTTGAAGTAGATGCTGTCCCACTGGTTCAGGACGATCTCCTTGTCGTCGAAAACCACGGTGATGGAGCCTTCGATGACGAAGTTGAACTCCTGGCCGCGATGCGTGACCAGCTTCGCCGGCTCGTCGGACGGATCAAGCACGACCAAAAGCGGCTGCATGATCTTGTCAGCGAAACGCCAGGCCATGTCGTCGTAGTGGTAACCAGGATAGCGGTCAACCTCTTTGCCTTCGCCGCGACGGACCACATGGTAGGTGTCGAGCTTGGCCGCAGTGCCAGTAAGGATCTCGGTGAACTCGACGCCAAACTCGCGCGCCATATGGTAAATCGCCGAGATGGGCACGTCAGCACCCGTCTCCTCCCACTTCACGTAGGTTTCGACGGGAACTTCCAGCTCGGCCGCCATGTCCTCAATGGATACTTCGCACGCCTCGCGCAAACCCTTGATGCGCTCGCCGATCTCGTGGAGCTCCTGCTCTTCTTCGGGCATCAGACATTCCTTTCAACTGCACGCGAAAATGAGAAAAAGCGACTGTCCCTTTTTCTCATTTAGGCGTTCATTCCGATGTGGAGGGCCTGCTTGTTCAGCTCAAGCATCTGGGCCTTGCGGGCGGGCACGCACTTCTCCATGGCTTTGAAGAGCGTCTCTTCTTCGCAGAAATGCGTTTCTGCCCACAGGCGGCCAGCGCAGATGATGTTGGCCAGCTGCTTGAACCCGGCATCCTCTGCCATCTGCGTGGCGGGAAGCTGGATGGTGGTCGCCTGCGGCGCCTCTGGAACGCTGCCGATGAGCGTCATGTCGGCAACGATCACGCCGCCATCGGTCACGACGGGCGCGAACTTGTCGATGGAGGGCTGGTTCATGGCGATCAGCGCATCCGGGTTCAGCACGAGCGGGCTGCCGATGGGCTCATCGGACAGGCACACGCTGCAGTTAGCGGTGCCGCCGCGCATCTCGGGGCCGTAGGACGGCAGCCACGACACGTGGCGGTCTTCGATGAGGCCGCAGTACGCGATGAGCTTGCCGGCGAACAGCAGGCCCTGGCCGCCGAAGCCGGCGAGGACCACGTTAAGCGTGTTGCTCATTTACGCCTCCCCTCCTTCGCTCGGATGGGCGATGGGGCATTCTGCGGAACGGGCGGAAGCGGCTTCCGCAGCATTTGCGAAGCCGTCAGCCACGACGTCCTTGTAAACGCCCAGCGGATAGTACGGCAGCATGTTCTCGCGCATCCAGGCGAAGGCCTGCTGCGGGGTCATGCCCCAGTTGGTCGGGCACGTTGCCACAACCTCGACGAGCGAGTAGCCCAGGCCGTCACGCTGCGTCTCGAAAGCCTTCTTGATGGCCTTCTTCGCCTTGCGGACGTTCTTGGGGCTGTCGACCGTCACGCGCTCCAGGTACGCGACGCCATCGAGCGTGCTGAGCAGCTCGCACACGCGGATGGGATACCCCGCGGTCTCAACGTCGCGGCCGTAGGGGCTGGTCTGCGTGACCTGGTTCGGCAGGCTGGTAGGCGCCATCTGACCGCCCGTCATGCCGTAGATCGCGTTGTTGATAAAGATGACGGTGATGTTCTCGCCACGCGTCGCCGCATGGACCGTCTCGGCCATGCCGATGCTGGCGAGGTCGCCGTCGCCCTGGTAGGCGAACACGATGTTTTCAGGATGAACGCGCTTGACGCCCGTGGCAACCGCGGGAGCGCGACCATGCGCAGCCTCGATCATGTCGCAGCCAAAGAAGTTGTACGCCATGACCGAGCAACCCACCGGCGCGATGCCGACGGTGTCGCCTTCGATGCCAAGCTCGTCGATGACCTCGGCCACCAGGCGGTTCACGATGCCATGCGTGCAGCCGGGGCAGTAATTGGTCACGACAGGCAAAAGGGAGTGCGGGCGCTGGAACACCACTTTCTCTTCCTTCTGATCAGCCATGGCTACTCGTCTCCTTTCGCGGAATCAAGATCGGCGGCAATCTCGCGGATCTTGCCGAGCACCTCGTCGGGCGTGGGGATCACGCCGCCGGTGCGGCCGTAGAAATCCACCGGATGAGCGCCGTTGACCACCAAGCGCACGTCATCGACCATCTGGCCCATGTTCATCTCGACCGTCAGGTACGCCTTGGCGGTGGGAAGCGTGGCCCTGATGGCTTCTTCCGGGAACGGCCACAGCGTGATGGGCCTGATCAGGCCCGCCTTGATGCCCTCGTCGCGCGCCGCGCGCACGGCGGAACGGCAGATGCGGCTCGTGGCGCCGAACGCAACCAGCACGATGTCGGCGTCTTCGGCGAGGAAGGTCTCGGCGCGTTGCTCGGTTTCCTCGATCTGCTTGTAGCGCTGGTAACGCTCGACGTTGAGGTCTTCCAGATCCTCTGCCGTGAGGTACAGCGAGTTGACAATGTTGTGGGGGCGCTTGTTCTTGTGGCCCTCGGTCGTCCAATCCTTTGCGGGCAGATCCTCCGGAGAGATTGCCTCGCGCAGCTCGACCGGCTCCATCATCTGGCCCAGCATGCCGTCGGCCAGAATCATGACAGGCGTGCGGTACTTGTCGGCCACGTCGAAGGCGTCGTAGATGAGGTCGGCCATCTCCTGCACCGTTGCGGGAGCGAACACCACCAGGCGGTGGTCACCATGACCCATGGCGCGCGTGGCCTGCCAGTAGTCGGACTGGGAAGGCTGGATGCCGCCCAGACCCGGACCGCCACGCTGGACGTTGATGATGACGCCAGGCAGATCGGAGCCCGACATGTACGAGATGCCCTCGCCCTTCAGGGAAACGCCCGGGCTCGAGGACGACGTCATGGCGCGGGCGCCGGCAGCAGACGCGCCATACACCATGTTGATGGCTGCGATCTCGCTTTCAGCCTGCAGGTACGTGCCGCCCACCTTGGGCATGCGTTTCGCCATGTAGGCCGCAAGCTCGGTCTGCGGCGTGATGGGATAGCCGAAGAAGAAGCGGCATCCTGCGCGGATAGCGCTTTCGGCAAGGGCTTCGTTGCCCTTCATCAAAACTTTCTCAGACATGATACCTACCTCATTACCGTGATTGCCACGTCCGGGCACATCGTCGCGCACGAGCAGCAGCCCGTGCAGCGCTCTTCGTCCACGCAGCGTGCCGGATGATAACCTTTAGCCGTGATGACGTCGTGGTCAAGCTCGATGATGCCCACCGGGCACGCATCGACGCACAGGCCGCAGCCTTTGCAGAAGCCGTCGTCTACGCTGATCCTCGCCATATTCGCCTTCTCTCTTATCTCCCCAGCGCCACCGCAGAAGCGGCAACGCGATTTACCTTACTCCCAAGGTGCCTTCACGTATATTCCCATACCGTAGAGGGCAACGTCGCCAAGCATCTGACGAATGCGGGCGCTTCCCCGGCCGGTGATGCCTGCGGCAACCCCCTGCGGAACGGTTACGAAATCCAAGGGGAGCCCCGCCGCTTCCGCCGTCTCTTTGGCAAAGGGAATGCCCTCCTCGATGGTGGGCGCGGTCGTGTCGGCCTTCAGATGCGAGTTTCCCACAACGCCCGTCGCTGCAAGATGGCTCGCTTGCTCGATCTCGCGCAGGAAACCCACTGCCTCTTCAGGCGTGCGTTCAAAGCCGCGCTGATGGTTCACCACGTACAGCATGCGGTAGCCGGCGGAGCGGATCCCTTCGCTGAACCGGCCCAGAGCAGTCGCGCCCGAATCGTCACCGCCCGCATCAATGATGAGCAGGCGGGGTTTGCCGCCCTCATCCGACGCGGAGGCCCACTCGACAGCGCCAGCGGTCTGATTCGTGATGCTGGGGCCGTCGAGGTTGGAACGCGCGAACACAGGTTCTATAAGCTTTACGCCCTCCCTGTCGAGCAACGTTTTGTAATCGCTCGAACGGAAGTATGGGTTCACCACATCCAAATCGGACAGCACGACATCGTATCCGGCGCGCACTGCATCAATGGCCAAACTTACGGAAAGGCTGGTTTTGCCAACACCGTAGTGACCGCACACGATGTTGACGGGCGCAAGCTTTGAAGCGATTCCGTCAAATCCAACAGCGAAAGGCTGTTCCTCAGGAGCGCCCATCGCTAGATCAGACCCTCCGGCACCTCGCGCTCCTTGGCTTCGTCTGCTTCACGGATCGCAGCACGGCGGATCTTGCCGTTGACGGTCTTCGGCAGCGCTTCCACGTATTCGATGATGCGCGGGTACTTGTAAGGCGCAGTGCGGTGCTTCACCCAGTGCTGTAGCTCTTCGGTGAGCACATCGCTTCCGTGGAAGCCTTCCGCCAGCACGACCGTCGCTTTGACGGCCAGGCCGCGGACCGGGTCGGGCACGCCCGTCACCGCGCATTCGCGGACAGCCTCATGCTCCAGCAGCGCGCTTTCAACCTCGAAGGGGCCGATGCGGTAACCGCTTGACTTGATGACGTCGTCGTTGCGGCCCACGTACCAGTAGTAGCCGTCCTCGTCGCGCCAGGCGGTATCGCCGGTGTGGTACCAACCGTCATGCATTGCTGCGGCCGTCTTGGCCTGGTCGCGGTAGTACTCCATCATGATGCCGGCCATCTTCTGCTGGACGTCGATACATACCTCGCCGGTCTCGCCCTTGTCGCAAGGCGTGCCGTCCGGGCGCAGGATCTCGATGTGATACAGCGGCACGGGCTTCCCCATCGAGCCAGGCTTAGGGGTGCTTCCCACCAGGTTAGCAATGGTCAGCGGCGTTTCGGTCTGCCCGAAACCCTCGTAGATGGTCAGACCCGTGTGCTCTTTCCAGAACGCGAACAGATCGGGGTTGAGCGCCTCGCCAGCCGTCGTGGAGTACTTGAGCGACGAAAGATCGTAGCGGTCGATGTTCTCTTGCATCATCATGCGGTACATCGTGGGCGGGCAGCACAGCGACGTCACGCGGTACTTGCCGATAAGCGACAGAATCTCAGAAGGATGGAAGCGGTCGAAATCGTACGTAAACACGCACGCCTCCATCAGCCACTGGCCGTAGTACTTGCCCCACACAGCCTTGCCCCAGCCCGTGTCGGCGATGGTGAAGTGCAGGCCTTCAGGGTCAACGTTGTGCCAATGCTTCGCGGTGACCAAATGCGCGATAGCGTACTCGGAATCGTGCAGCACCATCTTCGGGTTTCCCGAGGTGCCCGACGAGAAGTACATGAGCATAGGGTCGCGCGCAAGCGTCTGGCAACGCGCGAAATCCTCGCTTGCCGCACGCACGCCGGTGTTGAAGTCAAGCCAGCCCTCGCGCTGGATGCCAGCGGCGCATACGCCCTCAGGGCCGGACAGCGCAGGGCCGATGAGTTCTCCCTCGGGAAGGATGGGCTTGTTGTCAGCATCGACCGAGGTGAGGCCGCCACCCGCACCGTTCACGAGGATCTTCGTCTCGACCGAAGGGCACGTGCCAGCGACGTTGTCGATGATGTCGGCGATCTCCCCCACCGACGTGGCAACGATGGCCTTGATGGAAGCGCCATTCAGACGGTACTCCAGGTCATGCTCTTTCAGCATGAACGTGGCAGGAACCATGACTGCGCCCAGCTTTGCAAGCGCCGTGGCGACAAACCAGAACTGGTAGTGACGACGCAGGATGACCATCACCATGTCGCCCTTGCCAATGCCCTGTTCAGCAAAAAAGTTCGCCGTTTTGTCAGACCAGCGCTTCATGTCGCCGAAGGTGAAGATGTGCTCTTCGCCTTCCGGATTGCACCACACCATGGCACGGCAATCCGGGTCGTTCACGGCGATGTCGTCAACGACGTCGTAACCGAAGTTGAAATCCTCAGGACAGTTCACCGCGAAAGAGGTCAGCTGACCATCTTCCGCATAGCCTTCTTCAACGAAGCGCAGATTGATGTTTCTCATGGGATAAAGTTCCTTTGCATGAAGGGCGGCACGATGCCGCCGCGGGTAGCCAACGTTCGATGGATGGCGCTTGCCTATGCTTCAACGCATTCGCCCGGATGCCAGGCGCAGGCGGCAAACGCCTAGATAATCGAATCTACCTGCGGCTTCAATACAACCGCAAGGAACACGCACGGCTCGCCGCCAATGGCGATCATGCCATGGCCGCGGCCCGAGTCGTACATCAAGAAGTCGCCGGCCTCAAGCTCTTCCACGTGGTCTTCGTAGCGGAAGCGCATTTTGCCGGAGATGATGAAGTCGAGCTCCTGGCCCGTATGGTACGAAAGGTGGATGGGCTGATCCTGCTCTTCTTCCAAGTACGGCGCCGTAACGACGAACGGCTCGGCCAGCTTGTCCTTCAAGCGCGCCGCCTTGTGTAGGTACTCGAAACCAGCGCGGCGCTTGATGGAGAGGCCCTCGCCCTTGCGGGTGAGCGCGTAACCGGACAAATGCGGATTCTCGCCCGTAAGCAGTTCGATCACATCAACGCCGAGCTTCTTGGCGCACTTGTACAGAAAGGTAAACGAGAGGTCCTGCTCACCAGACTCCTGCGCGGTGTACTCGGCCAGGCTACGACCGGTAGCGTCCGCCATCTCCTGAAGCGTGATGCCCATATCTTCGCGAAGGGCCCGGATGCGACCTGCGACCTCTTTGATGTTCGGCTCCATGAACGCATTCCTCCTTCGTGTCTCACGCGTTCGCACGCTGACGGCTTCAATCAGCTAATGCTCTATTCTACTTCAACAGGTTTCAGCAAAATGAAACCCATCGATTCGGCACCATAAAGTTACGCGCTCGAAACATAGAAAAAAGTTCAAGAAAGTTGTTGCATTGGGAAAGGGGTTCGAGTAATATATCACATCGCGCGATGCGGACGTGGCTCAGCTGGTAGAGCACAACCTTGCCAAGGTTGGGGTCGCGGGTTCGAACCCCGTCGTCCGCTCCATCGAGTTCGAAGGGCCGGTCAAGGCAATGCTTGGTCGGCCCTTTTTAACGAAGCGCACCATGGCGACGTGGCCAAGTGGTAAGGCAGAGGCCTGCAAAGCCTTCACCCCCGGTTCGAATCCGGGCGTCGCCTCCAACATATGCGGACGTGGCTCAGCTGGTAGAGCACAACCTTGCCAAGGTTGGGGTCGCGGGTTCGAACCCCGTCGTCCGCTCCAAATTCCCTAGCCGCTTTCAGCGGCTTTTTTATTTCACATGTATACCTATTCCCTCTATATATAGAAAAGGACTAATGCTTGTACTCTTTATCGCAAGAAAGCGTCTTACCCCCTGTCCTATAACCTCATATTCAGAAGACAGTCCCCAACCCCTGTACGCGTTTCTAAAACGCGCGCAAGATGCATGTTTTTGCTCGTTGGTCGACCCAACGCAAGCACAGACAAAGGATCTGACGGCAGAGTCCGGTTCATGCCATTGCTTCGCGATTCACTGACCTGGGGCTTTACGAGAGTTGCTCATGTTACTGCATAATTGGATCTGCATGGCGGCATTCGCAACGTCGACCAACGAGCAAAAAATGCATCTAAGGGCGAATTGTCGAACAAGCAGGAGCCGGCAGCACGGAAAAGGGCACCGATCTGCGTCGATGCCCTGAGACGGGACACACTTTTTGTCCTATAACCCCAAGACATCCAGATGTTGACTTGTCCTGTTGCAAGAAACTTCAAGATGCAACAAAAAAGCCGCCCGAAGGCGGCTTTCGATTCGATGGTGTCGGAGGCGGGATTTGAACCCGCACACCCGTAATGTGGGCACAAGCACCTCAAGCTTGCGTGTCTGCCGTTCCACCACTCCGACATAAGGGGTTGCTGAAATGCAACGTCCGCTATTTTAGCCTAAGCCCCGCCGCTTGTGAACCCCTGATTTTAGGGAATCTCAAACAGCAAATGCAGCTTACTGGATGCTGCCGTGGGGGTAGATGACCATCAGCACCAGCAGCGAAACCAGGAACACGACCGCGAAGATGATGGTGATGCGATCGAGGTTCTTCTCGACGATGCTCGTACCGGTCTGAGAGGAATACACCGAGCTGGCAATCATGTCGGAGATGCCCGTGCCCTTGCCGGAATGCAGCAGAATGAACACGATCAAACCCGCGCCGGACACAACCAGCAGGATCAGAAAAATGATAACGAGAGGACTCAAAGCACTATCCTTTTCTAGTCTAGACGAACGAGGCGGACATGCGCCCGCCTCATCCTTTGCATGCAAGTAGAACATAATAGCCAACCTGCATCTTATGTGCAAGACCTCTACTGCCGAATCCCCCAGCGATCCATAGCGCAGGGCACGCACTGCTGGACAGCGCTAACGCGAAAGAAGGCTCTCCGCCTCCATTTCAGCAGGAGCGTCAATGCCGATGATCTCGAGCAGTGTAGGCGCCAGGTTGCAAAGCGCTCCCCCTTCGTTGTTAAGCGAAAGGCCACGGCCCGAGTAATCGATCAGCGCCAACGGCACCAATGCAGTGGTATGCGCAGTGAAAGGCGTACCGTCATCGGCGAGCATCCTGTCGGCATTGCCGTGGTCGGCCGTGAGAAGTGCGGTGCCGCCCTTTCGCTCGAGCGCTGCCAGCACCTTCCCCACTCCCTCGTCAACCGCCTCGACAGCGGCAACCGCAGCGGGAATGACACCCGTGTGGCCCACCATGTCGCAGTTTGCGAAGTTGACGATGTACACATCAGCTTCCTCGGCATCGATCGCATCGGCGAGCGTTTGCGCAACCTCGGGTTCGCTCATCTGCGGCTGCAAGTCGTACGTGGCAACCTTGGGGCTGGGAATAAGCACGCGCTGCTCACCTGCCTTAGGCTCCTCCACGCCGCCATTGAGGAAGAACGTCACATGGGCGTACTTCTCGGTTTCGGCGATGTGATACTGGCGAAGACCAGCATCAGCCAAAACGTCCGCGAGAACGTTTTCGGGGAACTCCTTCGGGAATGCAACCGGCGCATCGATCTCGGGATCGTATTCCGTCAAGCACACAAAGTGCACTTGCGGAACCTCACCGCGATCGAAGCCTTCGAAATTCGCATCCGTGAACGCATGCGACAGCTCGCGAGCGCGGTCAGGGCGAAAATTGAAGAACACCACCGAATCGCCGTTGCGAATGCCGCGCGAATCAAGCGCGCACGGAACGACGAACTCGTCGGTCACGCCTTCATCATAGGACGCTTGAACGGCATCGGCAGCCAAACCTGTTTCAAAAAGCACCTGCGGATGCACTAGAGTTTCCCAAGCTTTCGCCACACGATCCCATCGCTTGTCGCGGTCCATGGCGTAGTAGCGGCCCGAAACGCTGGCAATGTGGAAGCGCGACTCCCCTGCCGTCTTGGCATTGAGGTCGTCAATCTTGGACTGAAGCTCTTCCACGTAGCCCTTGCCGCTTGACGGCGGCACATCGCGACCGTCAAGGAAGCAGTGCACGTATACCTGGGGAACGCCCCGGGAGGCAGCCATATCCAAAAGCGCATAAAGATGCGCGTTGCTGGAATGCACGCCACCATCGGAAAGAAGGCCCATGAAATGCAAGGCCGCGCCATCTTCGGATGCTGCGTCAAACGCGTCGATGAGAACCTGATTGTGCAGAAGCGTTCCATCGGCGCATGCGCGGTTGATACGGGAGAGCTCCTGATGCACCACGCGACCTGCGCCGATGTTCAAGTGACCCACCTCGGAATTGCCCATCTGGCCCGCTGGAAGGCCCACTGCCTCGCCTGAAGCCTGAAGCTTGACGGTAGGGTTCTGCGCGAACACAGCGTCAAGGTTGGGGGTGTTCGCGAGCGAGATGGCGTTGCCCGGACCGGGCTCGGCAAGGCCGAACCCGTCCATGATGATGAGCGCAGCGGGAAGATGGAGCTCTTTCCCGCAGCGGTCAAGTTCTTCAGCCATTACAGGCACGCTTTCACGAGGTCGATGAACGAACCGGCTTTCAGGCTGGCGCCGCCCACAAGACCGCCGTCGATGTCGGGCTGAGCAAGCAGCGACTCAACGTTGCCAACGTTCATCGAACCGCCGTACAGGATGCGCAGCGTTTCAGCGCGTTCCTGCCCAAACAGCTCAGCGAGCGTCGCGCGGATGGCAGCGCATACGGCCTGAGCCTGCTCGGGGGTTGCCGTGCGTCCAGTGCCGATGGCCCAAACGGGCTCGTAGGCAACCACAACGTCCTTTGCCGCGTCGGAATCGACGCCCGCGAGTGCCGCGCGCACCTGGGCGCACACGAACTCCTCGGCCGTACCGTCGTCACGGACGGAAAGCGACTCGCCCACGCAAACGATGGGCGCGATACCGCCATCGATCAGCGCGTGGACCTTGCGGTTCACGTTCTCGTTCGTCTCGCCGAACATCGTACGGCGCTCAGAGTGACCGACGATGCAGTACTCGCAGCCGATCTCCTTGAGCATGGCCACCGAGATCTCACCCGTGTAGGCGCCCGAAGGCTCCCAATGCACGTTCTGAGCACCAACGGCCACCTTCGTCTTGTCAAAATCGAGCACCGTGATCGCGGGCTTCAGATCGACATAAGGCGGGCAAATCACCACATCAACGTGATCAGGCCAATCGCACTTGAAATTGTTGGAGATCTCCTGCGTGAGCACAACCGCTTCGCCCACGGTGTTGTTCATCTTCCAGTTGCCGGCCATCAAAGGGGTACGGGACATCTTTCAACTCCTTCAAAGATTCGTATCGTTCGTAACGTCAGCGAGAGGGGCTGTGGCGAGTGCGGATGGCGTGAAAGGTTTTCGAAGCGTACTTCGGTACGTGAGAAAACCTTGGAGCGCCAGCCGTGCCGCCACAGTCCCTCGCAGCGTCAGCCAGTTCCGACGGCAGTTATGCCGTCGGAACTTTCAAAGCTTCCACGCCGGGCAGGGCTTCGCCCTGGACGAGCTCCATCGACGCGCCGCCGCCGGTGGAGATGAAGGTCATCTGGTCGGCGAGGCCGAACTTGTTCACCGCAGCCACGGAGTCACCGCCGCCGATGATAGTGTCGGCGTCCTTGTTCGCCGCGACCGCCTCGGCAACCGCCTTGGTGCCCGCTGCAAACGCATCCATCTCGAACACGCCCATCGGGCCGTTCCAGAACACCGTCTTTGCCTTCGCAATGGCTTCCGCATACATCGCTGCGGTGCCAGCGCCAATGTCAAGACCCATCATGTCGTTGGGAATGGAATCAATCAAAACCGTCGAGTGATCGGCATCCTCGGCGAAGCGGTCCGCCACCACGGCGTCCACCGGCAGCAGCAGCTCAACGCCGCGCTCTTTCGCCTTCGCAAGCATTTCACCTGCGCGCTCGACCCAGTCTTCTTCCTTGAGAGACGTGCCGACGGAATATCCCTGCGCCAACAGGAACGTGAAGCACATGCCACCGCCGATGATGAGCGTGTCGCACTTGTCGATGAGCGCATCGATAACCTTGATCTTGTCGGACACCTTCGAACCGCCGAGGATGGCGACAAACGGACGCTTCGGCTCGTCAAGCATGCCCGTAAGCGTCGAGACCTCCTTGGTCATGAGGTACCCAGCGTATGCAGGCAAAAGCGCGGCAACGCCCGCAGTGGACGCATGGGCGCGATGAGCGGTGCCGAACGCGTCGTTGACGTAGACCTCGGCCAACGCGGCAAGCTGCTCGCAGAACTCAGGGTCGTTCTTTTTCTCGCGTTTGTCGAAGCGCAGGTTCTCGAGCAACAGCACGTCGCCATCGCGCAGCGCGACAGCCTTCGCCTGAGCATCTTCGCCCACCGTGTCGGTGGCGAAAACGACCGGCTTGCCCAGCAGTTCGGACAGACGCAGCGCCGTCGGACGCAGGCTGAACGCCTCTTCGAACCCGGTGCCCGCCGGACGGCCTAGATGGCTCATCAGGATGACGCGCGCGCCTTCATCAACAAGCTTTTCAATGGTCGGCAACGCCGCACGGATGCGCGTATCATCAGCGACAACGCCGTCTTTCACCGGCACGTTGAAATCGACGCGAACCAGCACCTTCTTGCCAGTCGCATCAAGCGAATCGATCGTCTTAATTTCGGACAATTTGACCTCCTAAACGAAAACGGGCGGCGCGAGGCCGCCCGTCACTTCACACGTTAGAGCAGAATCTTGACGAGATCCTTGACGCGGTTGGAGTAGCCCCACTCGTTGTCATACCAGCTGACGACCTTCACCATGTTGTTCTTCTCGCCCATGACCATGGTCAGCAGGCTGTCGAAGATGGACGAGTAGGGGTTGCCCACGATGTCGATGGAGACGATCGGGTCGGTCTGGTACTGCAGGATGCCCTTCAGCTCGCCCTCGGCGGCAGCCTTCATGGCCTCGTTGATCTCTTCCTTGGTGACTTCCTTCTCGAGCTCAACGGTGAGGTCGACCATAGAGCCATCAGGCGTGGGAACGCGAGTGGCGAAGCCGTCCAGCTTGCCCTTCAGCTCGGGAAGAACCAGAGAAACGGCCTTGGCCGCACCCGTGGTGGTGGGGATCATCGACATGGCGGCAGCGCGCGCACGGCGAAGGTCCTTATGCGGAAGGTCGAGGATCTTCTGGTCGTTGGTGTACGCGTGAATGGTGTTCATGTAGCCGCGCTTGATGCCGAAGTTCTCCATGAGCACCTTTGCCACCGGCGCCAGGCAGTTGGTGGTGCAGGAAGCGTTGGAGATGATGTGATGCTTGTCCTTGTCGTAATCGCCGTCGTTCACGCCCATGACGATGGTGATGTCCTCGCCCTTGGCGGGGCAGGTGATGACGACCTTCTTGGCACCGGCCTTGATATGCTTGGAAGCCAGCTCGCCCGTCTTGAAGATGCCCGTGGACTCGACGACCACGTCGACGCCCAGCTCGCCCCAGGGAAGGTTCTCGGGGTCGCGCTCGCACAGAACCTTGACCGCATGGCCGTCGGCGACGAAGCCGTCGTCAGTGACCTCGACGTTGTCGTAGGCGCGGCCGTGCACGGAATCGTACTTCAGCAGATGCGCCATCGTGGGAATGTCACCCAGGTCGTTCACCGCCACGACCTCGATCTCGGGATCTTTGGCCATTGCACGGAACACCAGACGACCGATGCGGCCGAAACCGTTGATGCCTACCTTGATTGCCATGCGGAACTCCTTTCGAGAGATAAAAGCATCCACCCTTATGGCGGAAATACTCGCACCTCTTCAGTTTACCCCAAAACAGGCCCTCACGCAGGCACGGAGCGGCAGATGGAAGGCTACTGATCGGCGACTTCGCGGGCCATCTGCTCGATGCGACGGACTCGGTGGTACACCGCCGATTTCGACAGCGGCGGATCGGCCATAAGGCCAAGCTCTTTGAGTGATGCGTTGGGGTTGGCAACGCGCAGCTTGATGAATTCCTGCAGGGCAGTTGGCAGCGTCTCGATGCGCCGCTTCTCCAACACCGTGCGGATGGCCAGCATCTGATCGAAAGCCGCATCGGTGGCCTTGGCCTGGTTCGCCATCTCGGCGTTGATGGTGCGGTTCACGTCGTTGCGCACGCTTTTGATGACGCGTTCGTTTTCCATGGCAAGCGCCGCCTTGTGCGCGCCCGCATACGCAAGGAACTCCATGATGGCCGCGCCGCTTTTCAGGTACACCATGTACGAGCTGCGACGCTGCATGATGCGCGCAGCGATTCCCTTGCGCGCCATGAGCTCAACAAGCCCTTGCGCCATCGGCTCGGATTCCACCGTTATCTCGAAATGGAAATCGCCACGCGGGTTCGACACAAAGCCACTCCCCAGAAACGCACCGCGCAAATAGGCTGCCGCGCAGCACTGCTTCTCGACGAGCGCGGGTTTGATGCCCGCTTCCAGGCCGTCATCGGAAAGCACGCCCATATCGACGAGCGCGTCAGCCAACTGAGCCTGAGAAGGCACGTTGATCAGGTAGTTCGGCGTTTGGTGCAAAACGCTGCGACGAACCGTGAGGTCGGTTTTCAAATGGTACAGACTGTGCAGCTGTCCAATAACCAAGCGCGCAACAGACGGCACATCGGTTGCAACCTCAACGCGGTAGCGACCCTGGCCCGACAGGAACAGGGTGCCCTCAATGCGCACAAGCGCCGCAAGCGTAGCCTTGTCGCAGTGCGAACAAGTAGGCGGCACATGCGACAGCTCGTCTTTTACCTCCGACGTGAACGACATAGCTTCAACACCCTTGTAAACGCTTCGCGCAATGCGGACGGATCATGCCACGTGGGACGCTCGGGGTCCACCAAATTGCGGGCGATCACCACGGTACCCTGCTCTTGGATGGCCCGCGCGTCCTGATACGTGATGGTTACCGGGCGAATGCGCTGGGCATCGGGATCCGAAGAACCGCCGCGCCACGCACGCGAGCGCTCGTTCACTGCTGCAGCGAACGCCTCGTCGGTCAAACCTTCAAGCGACAACTCCTCGGGAACATGCACAAGCATGTAATCGACAAGCCCGCGCATACCGTGGTCGCACAGCGCCTCATAATGCTCGCGAGCGGTAAGGCCCCACGTTTCACCTTGCATGTCGGCAAGCGAGCACACGAACACGCACGCGCCGGCAGAACGCCGGATGGCATCGATCACGCCAGGCACCAGCAGATTGGGAATGATGGACGTGAACAAAGAGCCGGGCCCCAGCACGATAAGATCGGCTTCCTCTATTGCCTTCAGCGCAGGAGCGTACGCCTGAATGCGCTCGCCACGCAACGCAACCCGCTCCAACGCAGTGCGGGAATGGCAGGCGACCGCTTGCCCTTCCAAGATGCTGCCATCGCGCGTGCGCGCAACGAGCGTCACACGGTCAAGCGTGGAAGGATGCACCTTCCCTCGAGCATTGAGCAAACGCTCGCAGATGCCGATTGCCTCAGGAAACGAACCCGTAGCGTCTTCCAAAGCAGAAAGCATCAGGTTCCCCAGCGTATGGTTGCGCGCAAAGGTGAAACGGTATTTGAACGCCTTGGTAAGCGGATCTTCCGGGTCGGCAGCTAAGGCAGCGATGCATTTGCGGATGTCGCCAGGAGGCGAGACGTTCGCCTCTTCGCGCAAGATACCTGTGGAGCCGCCGTCATCTGCCATCGCCACAATAGCGCTGGTCTCAGCGCCAAGGGAAAGCAACGTGCGAAGCGACACGGGCGCACCCGTGCCCCCACCGATGACAACCGCCTTCACGCCATTGGCATCAGGAATCGCGACTTCGGATTCAGAAAGAGCGGCAAACGCAGCAGTAGCAGAGGGATCCACTACGAACGGCGCGTCGTTTGGACTGGGAACGAACTCCATGCGGTCTAGTTCCCTTCCTTGCCTTCATACGCGTCGTTGCGCGCCACAAGAGAGCCGTCCGCACGCTCTGCCAAGCTCAAATCACGATGCGCGATGCTTACGCGGTATCCATGAGAACGCAGGTAATCGGCTGTCGACTCGGCGATGGCAACACTGCGGTGCTGTCCTCCCGTGCAGCCCACTGCGATGGCAAGCTGCTGCTTGCCTTCTTTCACATACCCTGGCATGACGCAATCCAAAAGCGAACGCCAGCACATCAGGAATTCCTCGGTCTCCTTGCGGTACAGCACATAGTCGCGCACCGGCGCATCGAGACCTGTCAAATGGCGCAGCTCAGGATCGTAATACGGATTGGGAAGGAAGCGCACATCGATGACAAGATCGGCATCAAGCGGCGCACCATGCTTGAAACCGAACGAGTACACGGTCACCGCCAAGCCAGCACGCTCTTCGCCCGGCGCGAACAAATCGCGAATGGTGGCTTTCAGCTGGGGCGGAAGCATGTTGGTAGTGTCTATCACATGGTGGGCGTCATCGCGAAGGCGACGAAGAAGCTCGCGCTCGCGCTTGATGCCCTGCGCGATGGATGCCCCGTCTGCGCACAACGGATGCCGACGACGGCTCGATTTGTATCGAGCAACAAGCTTTTCATCTGCAGCGTCCAAGAAAAGAACGCGGTAATCGATGCCCTTTGCCTTCAGTGCTTCCAGCTCGCCCATCAAACTGGAGAAGAAGTCGCGGTTGCGGGCATCGCACACAACGGCGAGTCTGCGATGCTCGTCAGGCTGGCCGGGAAGGCCGGTGATGGAAAGAAGCTCGCCAATGAGGCTCGCGGGGAGATTGTCCACGCAAAAGTAGCCGAGATCTTCGAAGGTATGCATCGCCTCGGTGCGGCCTGCACCGCTCATGCCGGTGACAATCACCAACTCGGGCATGCGCGTCAAGTCAACAGCAGCTTCCTGTTTTGCACCAGCAGCCTCGGTCATGCTTCGCTCCCCTCTGCCGCTTTGCGGCTTGTTGCTTCCTGCGGGGAGGCAGCGCTGCTCCCCGACTCTTCATTATACTGCCTGAGCACGCGATGCACTTCGCAGGCTACCTCATGCGGAACACCAGGCACGCTGTCGAGCTCTTCGAGCGTGGCAGCCTTCAAGCGCTTGAACGATTTGAAATGCTTCATCAATGCTTTCTTGCGAACCGGTCCCAAACCGGGTACCTCGTCCAAGATGGAAGCGGTCATCCCTTTCCCGCGAAGTTCCCGATGGAACGTAATGGCAAAGCGATGCGCTTCGTCGCGCACCTGCTTTACCAAATACAGCGAAGCTGACCCACTGGGAAGCACAACCGGACCGCTGTCCTGCCAGGGGACGAACAGCTCCTCATCGCGCTTAGCTAGACCGCAGAGCACGATATCGTTCACGCCCATTTCCTCGAACTGCTTAAGGGCGGCTGTCAACTGGGGTTTTCCGCCGTCAAGAATGATGAGATCAGGCTTGCTGCCAAACCGCTCGTCCGCCATGCGCTCTGGGCTGTAACGCCGTCCAAGCACCTCCTGCATGCTTACGAAGTCGTTCGCTTCATCAAGCGGCGTTTTGATTTTGAAGCGGCGATACTGGTTCTTGTCGGGCTTTCCGCCTGTGAACACAACCATCGACGCCACGGTATAGGAACCATGGATGGTAGAAATGTCGAAGCACTCGATGCGCATGGGGGGCGCATCCAAAGCCAAAGCACTTTCCAGCTGCAGAAGTGCGTCGTTGATGCGCTTGTCCTCGTAATTCGTGCGTACTTTGTAGCGCATCAGCGTATGCTTCGCGTTGTTTTCAGCCATTTCCACAAGCTCGGCCTTTTCCCCTTTGCGCGGTGCTGTGAAGCGCACCTTTGCGCCATGGGGGCTCGCAAGCTTTTCCGTAAGCCACGATTCCATGGCCAAAGCGTCTTCCGGAGCGTCGCGAACGATAACCTCATGCGGGATGGAAGTGGTGGCATCGTAGTAGCGCAAAAGGAACATATGCAAAAGGTCGTCGTCGGGAACGTCCTTGCCGCGGTTCAGGATGAACTCGTTAGAGTTGATGATGCGTCCCTCGCGAACCATCAGCACATGCACGCCTGCAATGGTTTCCTCACGGAAGAAGCCGATGACGTCAGCGTTCAAGTTGCGTGACGACACCGCATGCTGTTTGTCCGAAAGAGACTCGATAACGTCGATGCGCGCCTTCACGCGGGCCGCGCGCTCAAAATCCAAATCGGATGCGGCTTCGTGCATCTCCGCGGTAAGTTCGTCGACGAATTCACGATGGTTGCCTGCAAGAAATCGTTCGATTTTGCGAACATTCTGCGCGTATTCCTCTGGCGTCACCTGTCCGCAGCAAGCACCCGGCCCAAGGCCCACATGAGCGTCGAAACACGGCCGCGCATCGCGGTTCATCAGCGCGAGGTCGTCTTTCTCCAACCGGCGCTTCAGCTGCCGCCAGTCGGCGCAGCTTGCGGCGCACAGCGGCACCACTTTGCGAGCAATGTCCACCATCGCACGTGCCGCACGGCTGTCGGTGTAAGGCCCGAAATACCGTGTGTCGGATCGATGCTTCTCGCGCGTGTACTTGATGGCCGGAAACACATCGCCTTTCGTGAGCGCGATGAACGGATACGATTTGTCATCCTTGAAGTCGGCATTGAAAAACGGACTGTGCTGGTTGATCAGATTCTTCTCGAGCACCAACGATTCGTGCTCGTTTTCCACCACGATGTAGTCAAAGCTGTCGATCTGGTCAACCAGAAGCGGGATTTTCGCGCGGTCGTCTTGAAAGCTGACGTACTGGCGCATGCGGGCGCGCAGCTGCTTGGCTTTGCCCACATAGATTACCTGCCCCTCGGCGTCTTTCCACAGATAGACGCCAGGCGATGCTGGCACGCTTTCCAGCTCGTGCTTGATGCGGTCGATCTTCTCCTGGAGCGTCTCGCGGCGGCGCTCGCCACCCAAACGTTCAACGCCACCTGCTTGCGTCATGCGGCTCGATTCAGCCATGCCCTTCCCTATCGATCCTCGCGTGCAGCCGGAGGCTTCGGTGCGGCAGGAACGGGCGTCAGTTTAGCACCGTGACGATGCTGGCTTTCGAACAGCCCATCGTATGCCACGGCATCAACGCCGTCGATGATGTCGATGGCCTTCAGGCAGGACGTCCGACGGCGACGATCATAACCTGTCAAGGAGACGTACGAGTCCATATCCTTCACGCGCTGCACAAGGTCGGCACGCTTGACGCGCGTGGCAAGATCGTTGCATTTGATGCGCTCGACGTAGGCAAAAAGGTCCTCTGAATCGGAGCGTTTGAGAACAGAAACAGCCTCGATGACAGCCGGCCCCATGCCAATGGCTTCAAGATCGCTCTCAGCCACCTTCCCCGAAGAAAGGGAATCGCACAGCAAGGCAACGCAAGCTTCATCCTCGGAGTCGAAGGAGCCCGCAACTGCAAGGTAGTGATCCAGCACAAGCCCACCCGTGCGATCAATCTGGCCGCCATGAACCTGACGCGCAAGGTTTGCAGCAGCTGCCGTCCGCTTGGTGTTGATCATGCTTGCCTCGATTCGAAATTCGCGGTTTCCAGCCGTTTTGGACTTGAAGCTAGGAAACGTCCCAACACGCCGCTTCACCTATGGGGCGAAGGCGGAGTCGTTCATTTTCGCATCAATGGTAGCACGACCACGCATGTGCTAGTGCACGCCGTCCTCCAAATCCGCTATCTCGCCCATATCGGGAAGCCAAAGACCATCCACCGCAATCAGCGATCCCTCTCCATTCTCCTGCTCAGCATAGCTTGATGGAACCGCGCCCTCCAGCTGGCCCTGCACGCTTTTCGCCCGGAGCTCGCAAAAGAGTGCGAACGCCTCCACCCCTGTTTTAAAATCTTCGTAGCTGCAGAATGCCGTGGGATCGCGCTCGACATAAGGGGAGATCAGCTCAACGGTGCGGGCAACTTCCGCTTCGAACTTCCCCGATTCGAAATAACCAGACAAAAACTCTTCGTACAGGCGATAGTATTCAGCGAAAGAGTCGCCATACTGCATCAGCTGATGGTACAGGGGTCGTTCGAACATGACCGAGCCAGGCGCTGGCGTGTCAATAGGCATGTTGACGTACTTCAAGGGATTGTTTTCCGCGTCTGGCATGCCCAACGTGTACGTCGCGAACGCCAGATTGTAATCCCAAGGAAGAAGCGCTACGCGCCCGTTCTCTTCGTACAGCAGGTAGTTGTGCCCCGTCGGGCCAAGATAGCTGTCCAGATTCACGACGAACGACTGAACGACGAAATAGCGAAGAACTTCGTCGATCATCACCACTTCTTCGAGGTCATCGCCCGTCGCAAGTACCTGAAGCGACTCGATCAAACGTTGATGGTCCGCGTCATCCGAAGGAGTTTTTTGCTTCTGGATGATTCCAGGGTACATTCCGGGATCATCACCGATGTAGCGAAGGGCAACATCGGCGTTCTCGTCGGAAAGGCGACGATAGTCAGGCTTATACAGTGCGCCATGGTTGGGTCCAAAGTGCCGTCGAGCGAACGATTCCTCAGGCTCTTCCACCGCCAAATAGAGGCCCCAAGGCTCAGAGTTCACCGTTATCCATGCAAAGCTGCACGCAGGCGACGGGACGCCCATGTACTCCATCATGTCGTAGGCGATGTAGTTTTTCAGGTAGCTGTTGTCTTGAAAGGACGCGTCCAACGACAACTTGTCGAGACCATGGTAGGAAGCTCCTTCCTGGAAGTGGTCGAACTCCACTTTCAGGCTGTAACGCTCAAGGCCGTATTCACGCACGAGCGTGCGCGAATTGTTCCCCTTCACACGTATGCCTGCCCCTTCGAAACGCTCTCCATCGACAACAAGATCGCAATAGGTATACGATTCTTCGCTTGCCAGGCCAACAAAGCCATCCCAATCTGCCATTTGGATGTCGATGGTATGCACGCGTGAATCATCCAGCAATCGTGATAGATATGCGGGCTGCGAGCTTGCGGGAACAATCCCAAGAGATCTTCCGAATGCGGAGAAGGCAACAACCAGCACCAACGCCACAAGTGCGGCACCCATGCAAACAAGCTCTATTCGGCGCGAATTCAGCATGGCGACCCCACGACGTCTGCCACCAGGCGCTAACCCATGTAGTCGCCGTTGTAGGAAACGAGCGCAGCGTGCTTGACGCCTGGCGTCGACGAAAGCTCGTTAACGAAGCTTGACTCATCGTTTTTCAACCTGATCTCCCAATTCAGCTCCACCGCATCGGGCAGCACGGTCTTACTCTTCAACTTAAGCGCTCGAGCATGTTTTTCCACGAGTTCGCGCGCGGTCTTTTCGGAGTCTGCGTTCTCGCAATGAAGCACCAGAATATAAGGGTTCACCGGGTTCCTGCGCGTAGAGATAGCAATGAGAACCACGCCAATGAACAAGCTTCCGAGCACCGCCAAAAGCAAAAGGCCCGCTGCCAACACAATGCCAACCGCAATCGCCCAGAACAAAAACACGATATCCATCGCTTCTTTCACAGGCGTGCGAAAACGCACGATGGACAGCGCGCCCACCATGCCAAGCGACAGAATCACGTTGCTGGAAACAGCCAATATGACCAACGTCGTGATAAGCGCCAAAGCAATGAGGCTTGCACCGAAACTCGCCGAGTACATGACGCCGCTGTAGGTCCGCTTGTAGATGAAAAAGATGAACAACCCGAGAAGAAACGCAAGGACCATCGCAAGCGCCGCATCAACCAACGAGGTTGACACCATGTTCTCAAGGAAGCGGGACGTGAACACATCTTGAAAGGTCATGAGGAATCCTTACCGTTATCAGCCAAAACGACGCCCGAGTGCGTATTTCGAACAAGCCTGCGCCGACCTGCCCAACGCAGCCACAACATTGCCCACATGAGCGGGGAGGTATGAATCGAATTTGACCTCGACAACGGCCAAACCGTTCATCGGGTCGAACCCTCTTGTGTCGGCATCGAAGAACCGCGATACCGAAAGCGACGAGCGCACGTGCTCGTCAACGGTCACACGCGTGTTGCCCATAGGGCAGGTGAATGCCTGGCGCTCGTATCTCACCACCACGCAAGGCTTGAGAAGCTGGCCGCGCAACTTCGAATAAAACTCCACCATCAAAGGGTCAGACCCCTCCAAGAGAAACCCGATATCCCCCGCAAGCACCCGGCGCGCTTCGCACGGAGTGATGCGCACGCTTCTTTTCGAGCACAGCCCATTGGACTTGAGCTTCTTTTCCAACTTGCAGAACTGCGGCCCGGTGCCGTAGTAGCGAATGCGAAACTTCTCTCGCTTGGTGAAGCCCTCGATCTTCTGGCGCAGCGCCTCGTCGTAGGGCGTATCGAAATACAAGCTGGTGATGGTGTAGGAACCCGACCGACCCGCATGGCGATCGCGCTGAAGCAGCGCCGCCATGCGGGTTGCGACCATGCGGGCCTCGGCTTCGTTTGCCGCGTACTTCAGTTCATGGCGAAAACGAACCTGCCCGTACCGAAGAACTTCAACGTCGGTCTGCACTACGATTCACCGTCGTAACCCGAACTTCCGCCATAGCCGGAATTGCCACCGTCGTCATACCCGGAGTTCCCGCTGTCGTCATAGCCGGAGTTTCCGCCATAAGAGGAATTCCCGTAATTCGAATTGCCACCCGAGGGCGCAGGATCGGGCTTGGGGGCAGGCGCGGGCTCGGGCTTGGGGGCAGGGGCCGGAGTGCTTGAGGTGTTGCCGTAATTCGAGTTGTAATTGGTGTTGGAATCAGCGTAATTCGAATTGCTGTCGTAATTGGTATTGCCAACCGTGTTGGTCGAGCCGGTATTTGCAGTGGCACCGGCGCTCCCATAATTGGAGTTATCGTTGTAATCGGTCACGCCATCGTTGTTCGGGCCGTAATCCGTATCGTCCACTGCCGTACCGTAATCGCTCACGTGGTAATCTGTCGCACCATCGTTGTCCGGACCGTAGTCAGAGTCGCTATACATCTCCCAACCGTACGCGCTTTCCCCATGGACTTCGATCGTCGCAGGGATTCGATGCTGGCCCAAATAAGTTTGGGTATCGGCCACGATTCCATTGAGGAAATTGTCGGAAGGAAGAGTCGAGCCGTGCTCAACCTCGATGACAATGTTGTTGCCCTCGCCTTCCACCTCTTCAACGATGTAACCGGCGTCCTTGATCTGAGACACAAGCTTGGAAACAACGTCACGGCAGCTCAGGCCCACATAGGCATCGTCGCTGGTTACGAGCGCACGCCCCTCATCGTTGCGCCCTTCAACAGATGTAACCACGCCCTGCGCATCGTACGAAATAGCAATTTCGGGATTGACACGGAGAATGAGCACGCCGCCTTCGGCAGGTTGCTCGGCTACGGAGGATTGCCCGAGCCGCTCCTCCAATTGCTTTTCCACTTGGGCGCCGCAGCCTGCCAAGGAAAGCAAGGCAAATGCCATACAAAGCATCGCGGCAAGGGTGGCGAATCTTCTGCTCTTTCTCATGATCGCACGCTCCTGTCTATCGGTGCACCGCAGGCAGGAACGTCAAATGCCGCCGGCTGAGGGAGAAAAGCGCTCCTTGCCTCCTACGGTAATGGCTTCATTAATCATATGTTAAGGTCTTTGAAGGCACGTAATGCCGCTATCAAGAATGGGTAAAGCTTGCGTAAAGCGCCGTTTGAAAGGGTGCTCATTTCTGAACATCGGAACGCCTGCACTGTAAACACCGCGAAAACAATTCAGGGTATTATTTCAACGTGAGGCCAACCTTGCCTCTTCAGCCAAGCGGCACCAACCAGAGAGGGCTTATGAAACTGCTCCATATCGCCGATCTCCACATCGGCAAAACGGTCAACGGGTTTCCCATGCTTGAGGATCAGCGTCACGCATTGGCCCAAGTTTTGGCTATTGCGGAACGCGAAAACGCCGATGCCTTGCTTCTGGCTGGTGATATCTACGACAAAAGCGCGCCGAGCGCAGAAGCGGTTGCCCTTGTCGATTGGCTGCTTTGCGAGGTGGCAAAGCGCAGCCTTCCCTGCTTCGCGATACCGGGCAACCACGATTCTGCCGAACGCGTCGCTTACGCTGCCGGACCCCTTGCACTGCAGGGGATTCACATGGCCCCTCTGTTTGATGGACTGGTGAAATCAGTCGAGATGGAAGACGAGTTCGGTTCGGTCACATTCTGGCTATTCCCCTTCCTTAAACCCGCAAACGTCCGTCGGTATTTCCCCGACGCCGACATCGGAACCGACTACACTGCCGCTTTGCGAACGGTGATCGATGCGTGCGATATCGACGAAACGCAGCGCAACGTGCTTTTGTGCCACCAATTCGTCACCTGGAATGGATCAGAGCCTGAACGGAGCGACTCAGAGCTTTCCGTCGGCGGGCTCGACAACGTCGACGCAAGCGTATTCGAGCGCTTTGACTACGTGGCGCTTGGCCACATCCATCGCCCTCAGCGCATCGGCAGGGATTCCATCCGCTACGCCGGATCCCTCCTGAAGTACTCGGCGTCCGAAACCGAGCACGTGAAAGGCGTCACCGTCATTGCACTGGGAGCGAAGCCCGAAAGCGGCGCTTGCAGCATTGAGATTAGCCTTGCCCCCATCGAGCCTTTGCACGACATGCGCAAGGTGAAAGGACCGCTGTCCGAACTGATCGATCCCGCCATTGCCGAATCTGCCGACCACGAGGATTACCTCCACGTGACGCTGACCGACGAAGAACCTGCAATCGATGCGTTGGCGCGGCTGCGCGCTGTGTATCCAAACGTGATGACGCTTGAGTACGAACGGAAACGGCAACGCGCTGCCGTCGAAACGCCTGCAGCGCTCGACGACGAGGAAGCGCTGGATCCCATGATGTTGTTCGCCCGCTTCTTCGAGGAGCGTACGGGCACCGCCCTCTCCGATCAGCAAGAGAAAATGGCTTTCAAAGCGATGCATGCTCAGATGGCAACTGAATCCGAAGGAACGGACGTTTCGCAAACGCGCAGCGCATCCGAACAGGAAGGGAGTCGCCGATGAAGCCCCTCCGCCTGACCATGTGCTCCTTTGGCCCCTATGCAGGTGTCGTCGAACTTCCGTTGGAACGCCTGGGCGATGAAGGCCTCTATCTCATATGCGGCGACACTGGCGCCGGCAAGACCACCATTTTCGATGCGATCGCGTTTGCTCTGTTCGGAGAAACCTCGGGCTCGTCCCGCGGCACAAAATCGCTCAGAAGCGACTTTGCCGACCCCGACGCCGATACGTACGTGGAACTGCTGTTCTCGTACCGCGGCGAGGAGTACCGCATTCGTCGCACACCGCTTCACACGCGTGCAAAAAAGCGCGGAGACGGATTCACCACGGTCAATCCAACAGTGGAATTCGAACGACCTGACGGCACGACGATCACTAAGGTAAACGAAGCCAACGAAGCTATCGAAGCTCTGCTCGGCATCGACCGCAGCCAGTTCGCGCAGATCGTGATGATTGCCCAAGGGGAATTTCGCCATCTGCTTACAGCGAGCACGAAAGAGCGTGCTGGCATCTTTCGCAAGCTGTTTGGCACGGGATACCTTGCGCGTTTTCAGGACGACCTTGCTCAACAGCGCCGCGATCTCCAATCGGATTACGATGCGCTCAAGCGCACAACCGACACCCTGGCCGACCAAGCTGATTTCGGCGATGCAACACCGCGCGCTTTGGAGCGGCAAAGCCTGCGCGCCGAAGGAGCGCTCACACTGGAGCGTTTGGGTTCACTGCTTGATCAACAGGTGAGCGAAGACGCCTGCTTTTTCACCGAAAAGGAAAGCGTTATCGCCGATACAAGAGCGCAGCGAGACGCAGCTTCCCAGCGTCTCGCCCTCGCACAAGAGGCGGAAAACGCGCGTATGCTGATGCACCAGGCCGACCTGCAAAAAGCCCAGGGCGAACGCGACCTGGAAAAGGCGCAAACTGCGTTTCAGGCAGAGTTGGAGCAAGATCCTTTGCGCGCGCAGTTGGAAAAGCAGATCGCAGCGCAAGAAGCAGCGCTTGACAGTTACGCACGTCTGGAAAACGCCGAGCGCGACCTTGCAGAGGCAAAGTCGAATCTTGCAGAAACCCAAACCGCTGCCGAAAAAGCGCATCGCTTCCACGAGGAAGCCTCTGTGCGCAGCCATGACGCACGCAACGCGCTTGCCGCCTTCGAAGGCGCAGAGGCAGCGTTGGCCAACGCCAAGGCCGCACTGCAAAACGCAGAGAACGCACGCAAAGAGGCTGACCGCCGCATGGACGCATTCACTGCGTTCAACGCCGCCAAGCTTAAAAGCGACACGCTGGAAGCCGATGTCAAGCGTGCCGATGCCTCGATGCATGAAGCCGAAGAGGCGCTAGGCAAAGCAGAGAGAGACACTGCGGAAGCGCGCTCGGATGAAAAAGTGCACGAGGACGCTCCCGTTCGACTGGAGGCTGCGAAAGCTGCGGAAAGCGGTGCGGCGGCAAGCGTGAAAGCCGTTCAAGATCTGCAGACGCGCGGTGCGGCCCTTGCTGCAGCCGTGAATCTGGCAATAACGAATCGTAACGATGCTCAGGAAAAGTACCGTCAATGCGCAGCCGCGTACGAAAGAGCGCTCGCCCTGCACCACAGCGCCCAAAAACTCAGGCTTGACGGACAAGCAGGCATCCTTGCACGCTCTTTGGAAACCGGCATCGCATGCCCGGTGTGCGGGTCGCTCGACCATCCGCACCCCGCTCCGCTGCAAGACGACATTCCCACCCGCGAAGAGGTCGAACGGTTGCAGGCAGCAGCCGAGGCAGCACTAGCTAAAGCCCAGGAGGCGGCAGCGCAGGCCTCTGCAGCCGGCGCATTGGTTGAGAAGCATCAAGCAGATCTGGACGCATTCATCCAGGAATCCGGCACGCGAGAGGACCTCGACAAGGCGGAAACAGACGCTAAGTGGAACCTTGCCCAAGCAAAGAAAGCACATCGGGAAGCCATCGACTCGGTGGCGGCGCTGACCGCGGCACAGCACGCCGTACAAGTAGCGGAAACCGCCGAGCAAGCAGCGCGTGACGACCTGGAAGCCAAGAAGCAAACCGCGCACGAAGCGCAAACGTCCTGGCAAGCCGCTCAAGCCGCCACCGACACCCTCAAGCTGTCGCTTCCTGAATCGACTGAGCAGCAAGCAGAAGACGGCAAGGTCCGGGCGCACGCTGAAGAGCAGCGTGCTTTGGAAGCCATGCATACCGCTACCGATCGGCTCGAAAAAAGAGACCGAGCAAAACGGCTCGTGGATGATCTAGACGCCCGCTTGCAAACGCTTGCCACCGAAAAAGAGAGAACGCTTGCAGCGCTCTCGGACGCGAAGGTTCGAATGGGATCCGCCCAGGCAGCACGTGACGAACTGGCGGCAACGCTTCCCTTCTCAAGCCTGAAGGAAGCGCGTACCATGCTCGCACAGCTGAAGGACCGCAAGGCTGCGCTCGATGCATCAAAGATGGTAGCGGAGCAAGCTGTTTCGGGCGCGCAAGAGACAATCAAGCAAGCAATGGCACGTCGTCAGGCGCTTGAGGAGCAGCTGTCTCGCACGTCTACGATAGACAAAGATGCCGAGCAAGCATCGTTCGACGCAGCAAACGACAAGCTTTCTCAGCTGGAATCCGAGCGAGACGCCATTATCAGCCGGTTGAACACCAACAAACGCATCGCATCATCGCTTGGCGTTATCGCGCAGCAAAGCGCTTCGATCGAAGAGAGGTTCGGAAGCATCGCGCAGCTCGCCGACGTCGCCTGTGGCAACCTTTCCGGCGTCGATCGTATCAGCTTCGAAACCTACGTGCAGGGCATCTTCTTCGATCGCATCATCGCAGCGGCAAACAAGCGGCTCGATCTGATGTCGTCAGGCCGCTACGAGCTGCTTCGACGCTCCGATGCGACAAACCGAAAAGCGCAGTCAGGCCTCGATCTGGATGTCTTCGACAACTACACCGGCAAGGCACGCGACGCCTCGTCGCTTTCCGGCGGAGAATCGTTCCAGGCATCCCTTTCGCTCGCGCTTGGCCTTTCCGATGTCGTTCAAAGCTCAGCTGGCGGCGTCCAGCTTGACACCATGTTCATCGACGAAGGCTTCGGCTCCCTCGATCCCGACGCGCTCCAGCAGGCCATCCGCATGTTATCCACGCTCAGCGGTGGAGGAAAGCTCATCGGCATCATCAGCCACGTTGAAGAGCTCAAAGAAGCTATCGACCGCAAGGTCGTGGTGACTTCATCTCGTGCCGGATCGTCAATCACGCTTGATCTGTAATACGACAAAGGGCTCGGTTTTAGCCGAGCCCTTTTGGTCGTTCGCGCTTCAGTTAGATAAGGCTGCCGCCACAGCTGGAACCAAATCCGGCGGCGCAGCTGTAACAGATGGGATTCGTTAGGATCTGGCGTGGTGGCAACTGACCGTTTGCGAGATCATGAATGGTGGCATCGCGGCCGTCAACATGAATCGGCAGCTCCAGCACGTGGTTCACCTCGCAGTCGTACAGACGGCCGTCGTAGTCAACGTTCACCTGGTCGAGGCACATCATGCGCGTGACCGCCATCGCATTGAAGTTGTCAGCAAGAAGCGCAAGATACCCCTCGAAGGTGTCGGTATCCAGAAGATCATCGGCAAAGCGGCCAAGTGCGTAGTTGTTGAACGCCAGCAAGTTGTCAAACCGCACGCCCTCATCCTGTTCCAAGCGCACGCGATATGCGTCCTCGATCATGCTCTGCGGCCAAGGAAGAAACGGCCCTGCGACGTTGTACACAAGGTCAAGCTTGAGGTCGCCACCTTGCGAGTAGCCACGCTCGTTAAGCGCGCGAACCGTCTGCATTGCGCGCTTGAAAACCCCTTTGCCACGCTGCAAGTCGGCGTTCGACTCGTCGTAGAACGGTATTGACGCCACTACGTGAGCACCGACCTCAGCATACGCATCCAAAAGGTTTTCATTGCGGCCATTTTCGTACAGCGTGAGGTTCGAACGCACGATTACATCGCCGAGTTTGGCGCTCTCGCGCAGAAACCACTCGAAATCGGGATGAAGCTCCGCCGACCCGCCGGTGATGTCCATTACTTTGAAGCCACCCGAACCAAATGCATCCAAGCACGCCTGCATCGTTTCACGCGACATGACCTCTTCGTTTTTCGGACCGCACTCCAAATAACAGTGACGGCACTGAAGGTTGCACTTATAGGTGATGTTCACCTGCATCGTGGCCTGATGCTCATGCGTTTGAAGCAGCGACGGCTGGCCGACGCGCTCCTCGAACGTCACATAGCCAAGCTTCTCATAGGCGTCCTCAAGCATCTTCTTGTTCACACGCTTCTTACCCAAACGCACCTCGAGGGCCTGTTGCGCGCGCTCGCGATCGAAAGCGCCCAGATGCGCGCCGAGCGGTGAAATGGTGAAGTACTTGCCGTAACGCGAAGCTTCCAGCATGCGGGCGGTGTTGCCGCTCACCGCAAGCGGCTTTCCCTTGATGAAGCGAGTATCTACATCGAAGTCGAAATAGCGCGGCATCTCGGGCATGCCGCCGTTGTACACGGCACTCTGTCCGTAGTTTTCCTCGGTTTCCTCAAGGCCCTCAGCTTTGATCGCGCGAACAGTCCTGGAAGTAAACGTGGTAAAACCCAGTTTGGTCTCGAGAACAAGATCGCCAACGTGCATGTCGTCGATGACGTTGAAAACGAAATGAGGCCATCCCGCATCGCGCATCTTCTGCTTGAAGTCCTCGACGTACAGCGCACCGCCCAAGCACTCTCCCACAAGCACCGGATCGTTGCGAAGATCCTCAGGAATACGGCGGTCGGAATAGGTGTCGGAGAAATACAGCTCGCCACCCGGCTTCAGTACGCGATAGACCTCGGAAAGCACAAGGTCTTTGAATGGAGACAAATTGACCACGCAGTTTGAAACCACCAGATCGATGCTGTCGTCTTCTATGCCGACAGAGCGCAGATCTTCGATGTAGCCCAGCTTGAACTCAACATTGCTCTTCTCGTACCCAAATCGGCGCGCCTGTTCGTCTTGATAGCGTCGTGCCACTTCAAGCTGCGATTCAGTCATGTCTACGCCGATGACGCGTCCGTTCGGCCCGACCAGTTTTGAAAGGATGTACACATCGCGCCCCGTACCGCACCCGAGATCAAGAACCGTGGCACCCTCAAGCGCAGGCGGAATAGGCGAGCCGCATCCGTAGAAGCGCTCGACAATCTCGTCGGCGATAAGCGGCATCACATCTAAGACGTAACGGGGCGGGATGTCGGTCGCGCAGCACGCGGCATCGGTCTTAAGATCGTCCGAGCCGCCCAGAACGCGGCTGTAGTAGTCCTTCACTTCATCATGAATGGTGGTTGGTTGCATGATGGCCCTTCCCTCTTTCATGCATGCAGGCGGCAGGGTCGAATGACCCGCCGCCCGCATGCCGGCACAACATATGATGGCTCAAGCAGCAGCCTATTCCTTTTCCTCCAGCGTATCGTAACGGGAAGCGCGCCCGCCGTTGCGACGACCCTCGTCAGCGAAGCCGAAGCACTCGGTAAAGATGATGCGGCATTTCAGGTTGTACTTCGCCTTGATAGCATCGACCGCCTCGTCAACCGCATCGCCCATGATCTCAGAAGGGCAGGTAGCGCGGGCGTTCACCACGATAGCGATGCCCGAATACTTCTGATCAAGCGTGCGCTCGTATTCGATATCGTAGTCAACGCCCAGCAGCGAGCATTTGATGAAATCCTCGCCCTCGCCCGCCGCAAACAGTTTGAGATGCGGAGCATTGCTCTTCGTTGCAATGAGCTCGTCGCGGATAGCCTCGATAAAGTCCTCGATCACCTGGTTGAAGTCGAGGTTTTTGCCATCGCGCTCTTCGGCGAAGAAACGGCGGTTGTACCAACACATCTTCTCTTCAGCGGCATTGAACTCATCTGATCCGTACCCGATCTCGCGATGCTCGGCGGGCGAAGTGTGGGCCATGAGGTAGTCGACCACTTCCTCGACGCCTTCGCCCGTACGGGCAGACATCGTCATTACGGGGATCTCGGGATAGGCCTTCTTGATGAAGTCGACGTCGCGCCTGATCTCGTCCTCACCGATGAGGTCAATCTTATTCAGAATGATGAGGTCGGCCTCGGCCATCTGAGCGTCAAGCAAGAAGCGCATCTCCTCGGGCAGGTTGATGTCTTCGCGCTCGGGAAGAATCATGCGCAAACGAACAGGATCGACCACGCAAGTGAACGGCAGCAGATCGTATTTTTCGGGATACTTTTCCTTCAACTGGATGTACACATGGTCAAGAGCGCCAATGCCGCAACCGGGAATATCCGACATAACGACATCAGCACCAGCATTGGCCAAACGGTCGATGTGTGCAACGAGGTCTTCATTCACATAGCAGATGCAATCGCCCGTGATCTCGGTAATGTCGATGTCAGCCGTACGGGTGTAGTCGGCGTCCACCAAGTTCTTCGCCCCAAGGTCGTTGGCAATGATGGCGCCTTTGCCGTATTTTTTGTTGATGACGCGCCCCATGGCGATCATCGTGGTTGTCTTGCCCGATCCCAAAAATCCGCTGACGATCACATACTTCGTCTTGGCCATGCGAAATCCTCCCACTCGAAAGCCACTGCATTGCAGCAGCGCGTTGATTCCATATTAAGTATGGTAGAACCAATAGTCGACATTGTCCATTAGTATATTCAGTCTTTCTGTAAGCGACAGCGCAATGATAATCAATGGCGAGGAGGGCGCACACAAAGAAGAAAGGCCGCACAGGCGGCCTTTTCCACGCGGGGGCATCCCGCGGAGCTTATGGTCGGGACGACAGGATTCGAACCTGCGACATCCTGCTCCCAAAGCAGGCGCGCTACCAGGCTGCGCCACGTCCCGAAATGTGCCCCAAAGGGCGGCGAGCAGAACCCGCCTTTACGAAAGCAGGCCATCCGTCACCGAATGGCCTGATCACTGGTAATGGAGCGGGTGACGGGAATCGAACCCGCGTCAGAAGCTTGGAAGGCTTCGGTTCTACCATTGAACCACACCCGCATGCACGCCGCGTTCAGGCGCGGGCGCTATTTTACCGCAAAGGGCGCGCTTCGCAAACAAAAATCACGTATTCATCCCATCGAGTTGAGCTTTCAATGCGCGCAACGCGTTTCCGCGATGAGAAATGGCATTCTTGTCTTCGCCGGGCACCTCGGCAAGCGACCTACCGCCCAGCTGATCCGGATAAAACAGCGGATCGTATCCAAAGCCATGTTCGCCACGCGCCTCATGCCCAATTCGTCCCTCAATGGTTCCGCGCGCGACAACCTCTTCCCCATCTTCTTGAAGAAGCACTAGCGTGCATACGAAGCGGGCGGTACGGTTTTCATCAGGCACGTCAGCAAGTTCGGCAAGAAGCTTGCGGTTGTTCGCCTCGTCATCGCACGGCTCACCGGCATAACGTGCTGAATGAACGCCTGGCGCACCGCCAAGGGCATCAACTTCCAAACCGGAATCATCCGCAATCACCGCAAGACCGCCGCAAGCATCTTGTGCCGCACGAGCTTTGATGCGCGCGTTGCCCAGAAACGTCTCGGCATTCTCTTCCGGATCCGATTCAACGCCCATCTGGCGCAGCGTTTTGAACTCCCAGCCCGGAAACGGAAGCGCCTCGGCGATTTCCTGAGCCTTGTGTGCGTTGTTGCTGGCAATGACAACCGTTTTCATAGGAAGAATCCTTTCTGGAATCTAGGAGATCTCGGGGAGCGTGACATGCTCTACGTGCTCGAGCGGACGGCGCAGAACGCGTCCGCCAAACGAGCGAAATTCATCGACGTCTTCCCCCGTCGTGTAGAAGCGAAGAACCGGCTGAGCATCGGAGGGAGCCATGGCTCCTTTGCGGTCAAGAATGGCCGCAACGTCGCGCGCGGCCTCCTTGGCCGAAGATATGAGGGTGACCTCTCGACCGATGACTGCGCCGATGAGCGCTTTGAGAAGCGGGTAATGCGTGCAGCCGAGCACCAAGGTGTCGATGCCGCAACGACGAAGCGGATCAAGGTAGTCTTGCGCGATCTCCTGAAACGCAGGACGAATATAGACTTTCGACGCAAGCGATGTGTAGTCTTCAACCGGACCCTCGGCCATGCGGATGCCGCGCTCTGCGATTTCAACGAATCGCGGCGTTGCTGTGGAGAACACCGTGATGCCAGCGTCAATATGCCTGATGGCGTTCGCGTATGCCCCAGATTCGATGGTAGCCTTCGTGGCGATTACGCCAACCCGCCCGTTACGCGTTGCATGGACTGCAGCACGAGCGCCGGGCTCCACCACGCCGATGATGGGAACAGAAAACTCTTTCTGCGCATGGGCCAAGCCCGCAGCCGTAGCGGTATTGCAGGCGATGACAATCATCTTCACACCCTGTGCCACCAGCCACGAGCAGATTTGCTGCACAAATCCATCGACCTCGGAAAGATCGCGCGGTCCGTACGGACACCGCGCGGAATCGCCCACGTAAGTGAGGGATTCTCCAGGAAGCGCCTTGACGATCTCTCTTGCAACCGTCAATCCGCCAAAGCCCGAATCGAATACACCGATGGGAGCGGGGTTGTATGATCCGTTGGTTCTCATGGAGCCCAGTATACCCCAGCGATCTGATACCATGCTCATCGATAGATTAGGAGCACGCAACCATGGCGAAAGAACACGACAAGAAGACCAATGCAATCCGCGAACTTGACGCAGCGAAGCTTCCCTACCAATCCAGGTTCTTCGAAACCGACGGGGCGCTTTCTGGCGTTGAGGTTGCCCAGAAGCTCGGTCTTGACCCCGACCGCGTGTTCAAGACGCTCGTAACTCAGGGAAAGTCAGGGCAGTATCGCGTGTTCATGATTCCCGTTGCTTGCGAGCTCGATTTGAAAAAGGCTGCAGTCGCATCAGGCGAGAAAGCCGTATCCATGATCAAGTCAAAGGAGCTTCTTCCCCTGACTGGCTACGTCCACGGCGGATGCTCCCCCATCGGCATGAAGAAACCCTTCCCCACCTACATCGACGAGACGGCCGAGCTTCATGACACGATCTTTTTCTCGGGCGGACGCATCGGCTGCCAGCTCGAAATGGCCCCGAAAGATCTTCAAAGCATCGTGTCTTTGTCCTTCGCCGATCTCACCTGCATCTAAAACAACGCGGGCGCACCGAAATCGCTCGATGCGCCCGCGCTCTATCGATCGGCTATTGGGAAACCTTAGAAATGGGTGATAACGACGTCGCCCACTTTGATAAGCCCGTAAAGCTCCTTGGCCTTGCTCAGGGGAAGATTGATGCAGCCGTGGCTTCCGTGCGTCTTGTAGCGATCGCCACCAAAGGACGACTGCCATGTGGCATCATGCAGGCCCACCGAGTTTCTGATGAAGGGCATCCAATACGAAACAGGCGTTTCGTACGTTTTCTTGCCATCCTTGTATCCGATAAGCGTGGAAGGGCTTTGCTTGTTGTTGAGCTTGTTGACGCCAGTGGGCGTGTCTCGATCGCCGTCAGGCCTGCCCGAAACGCAATCAGACTCCCAAATGATCGATCCGTTTTCATCGTAGAAGCGCACATGCTGCTCGGTGAGGTCGATGTCGACGTACCGCCCGCTCCAATCCTGAGCACCTTTGCCATTGAAGACGGCAGCTTTCGACGAGCACGGGATCTCCTGAGTGGCAACTGTACCTGCCGAAACCGCCTCTTGTACTTGCGCAAGCAAGGCGTCGCGATCGACCTTCCATCCATAGGAGCCGCCCGATACGGTGATCTTCTTGCCGTCAGGACGCGTGTAAGTGCGCTCAGAACCCACCGTATCGTACTGCGCTGCAAGTTCATCGACCCAAGCTGTGAGCGACTCTTGGCTCAGTGACACCGACAGATCCTCGCCGAGGGTAATCCACTGAGATATTCGGGCAGCATCCAACTCGGCGGCGGCATTGCCGGCAAGAGTGAGCGTAACGTCGGCAGTAATCATGGTGTTCGCCTGGTCAGCCGCCGTTTGAAGCTTCGGTTCCGTCGAAAGGACCGTAGGTTGGATGAGGGCCTCCTCGGTCAGCTCCAAGCTGGATTGCACCGTGATGACCGCAGCATCAATGGACTGGATCACGTAATCGGCATTCAGCATCGTGCCAGGCTGCTCGGGCTGGACCACAAAAGCGCCATCGGCTTCGCTGAACGCGATGGTGGCATTGACGGGAGCGGTGGCAGACGCATTGAATTCGTCAATGGCGGCGCGGACAAGAGCATCGAGGCCACTTTCGTTGTAGCTTGCAGCGAGCTTGTCGGTCTCGTCATGTTCCTTGAAAAGCTCGATGGGCCACGCCCACGGGCTTACGTCTTGGTGCATGCTTTCGACGATCGCCTGGGCATCCACCACGATTCCGGTGTCCTCCGAGGAGAGGTCGAGCGTAAAACCCTGGCCTTCAACAGAAAGCTCGTAGTTGGAAATCGTCCGATCGATGTCCTGCTCGACTTCGGAGATCGGCCTGAGCGAAAGGTCCATCCCTCCGACATACGTATTCGGCATGAACCTTCCCATGAAGAAAACCGCGCCCGCCACGTAAACGACCGCCAGAACGGCAAGGATGGCGCCGACGACGATAGCGGCGATCTTTCGGGCATTGCGCTTGGGCTTCGCTTGCGCCATCGCGCCCGATTGCGAAGACACGAAATTGCCCGGCATGGCTGGCATCGGGCCGTAGGCGCCCTCGCCGAAAACGGTGTCCGCAGGCAGCACAGACGTATCGCCCGGCGCAGCGGCACGGGGTGCAGGGCGTGTCGTTTCTTCTTGGGCAGCGGAAGCAGAAGCCCCCTCAACAGGACCGGCGCCCTTCATTGCCCCGGTTTCGCTCGAGGCCGTTTTCGCATGCTTGCCCTTCGGGGTATTTTTCTTGGAAATACTCAACGCGCTTTCTTCCTCACTACGTTTGCAGTCCATGAATTGTATCAAGGAAACGCAAGGTCATGCAGTTGTTTTGGCGTGACTGCATCAATAGTTGGAATAATCGTCACTTAATCGACATAGCATCCTCTGCCGCCCTGTGCGTGGTATCATTTTCCGAAGCATATCAACGGCCTTGCACATGCGTTCCGGCTCCCCGCGCCCATGCTCGAGGCTGCAAAGCCCGCAAGCCGAGGAAGGTCATGCAAACCTACATCGCCCATTATTCTTCTCCCGCCGCTTCCGATTCGCGCGCCAAAGGCCTGTTCGAGTTTGAAAGCTCGGCCCGCGCTGGTTCAAAGGGCAACCTGCACGACGCGCGCGTGAAGATGCTCGAGCTGTACGGGAAACAGGCGGTGTCTTGGAACATCGTGAAGGTTGAGCGCAAAACGGCGAAATCCGACGCCTGCAACGAACAGCTTGAATTGGATTTCCGCGCCCCTAAGCCCGAACGCAAACGGGCAAAGCGAAAGGAGTGGTGGTAGTGAAACGGAAAAACGAGCGTTTCCTCAAGCGCCTTTTGGAGACTCCCTCCCCAACCGGTTTCGAAGTGCCTGTAGCCGACGTGGTACGCGAACGCGCATCACGCACTGCCGATGAGGTCGTCACGGACGTCATGGGCTCCGTTCATGCGGTGCTCAGAGGCAAGGGGAACGGCCCCTCGTTGATGCTTGCAGCGCACATGGACGAAATCGGCCTGATGGTCACCTACATCTCCGATGATGGCTATCTGTCGGTCGCTGCCGTCGGCGGCGTCGATGCGGCAATCTTGCCTGGTATGCGCGTTGACGTGCACACCGAAGGCGGCACGCTGCGCGGCGTAGTGGGACGCAAGCCCATCCACCTGATCAAAGCCGACGAACGCAAAAACGTCACCCCCATCGATCAGCTCGTCATCGACCTGGGGCTTCCCGGCAAGAAGGTCAAGAAGCTCGTGCATGTGGGCGACGTCATCACCTTCGGCGTAGGATACGAACGCCTGGGAGACAACATGGCTGTTTCGCGCGCGTTCGACGACAAGGTGGGCGTGTGGATCGCACTGCGCGTGCTCGAGCGCCTCGCAAAGGCCGGACGCGCCAATGGCGATTTCATCGCTGCTGCAACCGTCCAAGAGGAAATCGGCACCCGCGGCGCCATGACCTCGGCATACGGAGTGAACCCCGATGTAGCCATCGCGTTCGACGTGACGCATGCCACCGACTACCCCGGCATCGACAAGACAAAACATGGAGCCTTCGAATGCGGTGGCGGCCCGGTTATCGCACGCGGCCCCAACATCAACCCGCTCGTCTTCGAGCGTCTTGTTGCCGCAGCCAAGAAAGAAGGCATCCCGTATCAGATCGAGGCCGAGCCCAGCGTGACGGGAACTGACGCGCGCGCCATCCAAGTTGCCCGTGGCGGCATCCCCTGCGGCTTGGTTTCCGTTCCGCTTCGCTATATGCACACCCCCACTGAGGTTGTGTCGCTGAAAGACCTGGAAGCCACGGTACGGCTGCTTGTCCGCTTTGCGCTGGATCTCGAAGAGGACGCTTGCTTTGTTCCCGGCATCGGTGCCGTCAGCACAGCCGACGGCCCCAGCGATCCGGAAAGCGAAGAGCCTGGGATGTTCGACGAAACCATTGCGGCTGATGGCCAAGAAGCGCCTCAGCCCGCTTCCGACGACAAAGACAAGGAGTAGCCTCACACATGAAAGGCGAGGCGAAAACGATAGCCAAGAACCGCAAAGCGCTTCACGAGTACGAAATCGTGGAAACCCTCGAAGCCGGCGTTGAGCTCACTGGCACCGAGGTCAGATCGCTTCGCGAAAACAACTGCCAGCTTACCGATTGCTTCGCGCTCATTCGCGGCGGCGAGGTGTGGATGCACGGCGTTCACATTCCCCCGTTTGCCCAAGGAAACATTTACAACCCCAACCCCGACCGCAAACGGAAACTTCTGCTGCACAAGAAACAGATCCGCGAGCTTGACCGCAAAGTCAGCGAGAAGGGCATGGCGCTGGTTCCCTTGAAGATGTACTTCAAGGAGAACTCGCTTGTGAAGGTGGAGCTTGCACTCGCCCGTGGCAAAAAGCTCCACGACAAGCGTCAGAGCATGGCCGAACGCGACAGCAAGCGCGAGATTGAACGCGCGATGAAGCAACGCTACCGTTAGAAAGCACGAGGTCAGCATGTTTTTCCATCGAAAGAAAGACAAAAAGAAGGGCAAGGAAGCCAAGCAAGAGGAGACGGTGATCTTCGAAGACGAGCCGATGGAAGTCGACGATGAAGCAGAGGAAGAGCTAGAGCCTACCGAGCCCGAAGAGCAGGAAACCGTCTTGGAGGACGAAATTCTGGAAATCGAGTTCGACGAGAAAGACATCCGCTACTACCTGGTTGATGAAGACGACAACGAGGTCGGTTTCGTGCTGGTCGACGAAGAAGGCAACGAAGTCGAGTACTACTACGCTGAAGAAGAGGATGACGAAGCTGAGGAGGAAGTCCAGCCTTCAAAGAAGTCCGACGGCAAAATGAACACCAGCTTGGCCTACAAAGCCGGTGCCGCAGCCGCAGGTGCTGCAGTAGCAGGCAAGCATGCCGCTAAAGCCGGTGTCGAAAAGGCGAAATCGGGCGTAGAGAAAGCGCGCGGCTGGGCGGACAAGTTCCAGCCCAACGATGACGGCGAATACGACCTGGGCATCACGCGTGAAGGCGTCAAGGAAGCCACGGCGGATATGAACACGATCTACCATGAGGGCGTTGAGACGATCGCAGAGCTCAAAGAAGCGTTCGACGACATCAACGAAAGCTTGCACCTGGATAGCTTCTTGGGCAAGAAGCGTCGTCGGTAGCTTCACTTGACTTTTTCCATTCGTGCGGTATGTTGGTAGTCCGCTTTTCCAGCGGGCGGCCGCATGCCGCAGCACTTTGATAAGGTGGGGCCTTCTCCCCTTGCTCGTCTGCCGCTAAGCAGACAAGCATCCTTGCACCGCAGTTTGCGGCTTGCTAATTCGGGGGCGACTGGTTTCGACATGGTAGGTTTGAAGCAGGGAGCAGGTCGTGGTCTCCTCGCCACGTTAAACAGGGGTACCGTCAAGTTAATTGGCAAGAACAACACTCAGAGCGCTCCTGCGCTCGCCATGGCTGCTTAATTTGCGCCTGGCTGTCGTCCCGGGATCTTCCCCGCTTCCGGGTTCGGCATCAACCTAGGGGAATGCGCTTCGGCACGTAGTCGGTATGGCCGCGGCAAAGATCGAACCGACTAGGGATTGCGACGTCTGTCGGCGAACTGAGCTTTCCCGAATCCTGATCACTGACTAAGCTTGTAGGGCCTTGCGGATAGTCTAGTATGGACCGGAGTTCGATTCTCCGCGCCTCCACCAGCGTAGAATTAGGCGAACACCTCTCTTCATAGAGGTGTTCGCCTTTGTCCGCGCTGTTAGGCGAAAAGCCGTCACCGTGCTTATCGAAGGCAAAGTAAACGCGTATGCGGTTGCTCTTGCCGTCAATCTCAGCGAACCGAACAAACTTGTTGAGGATATCGAGAGGCGTTAGTTCCGTTGCGATCTCATCGAGCCACAGCATGAGTTCGTCAACGCCAAACGACATAGATTCGTCGCGCTCTGCTATGCGCAGCTGCGCTTCGATTTCCGCTTTGCGGCACTTCAGTTCGTCCGTGCGCTCTTTTCCGCCCGGTGGCGCAATCCCATCTTCTATCGCTTGCCAGATGCGTTCGAACGCCGCATCAATGCGCCTAAGCTCTTTCTTCAGATAGTAGCTTTCTGGCTTCGTCTCTTCTTGCTCTGATTGGTAGAGCGCCATCCCTTGCGCTATCCGCTGTCGCACATCGTCGCGCGCAACGGCTTGCAGCGTCATATCTACTACGGCATCTTCTATCAGATCACGGCGCACTGTTCTTCTGCACTTGCGGCAACGGTAGTAGTGATAGGCTTTGCCTGTCTTAGATGTTCCACTCATTCCCGCCATTGGCATACCGCATTTCGTGCAGTAGAGTTTGCCGGAAAGCGGAAACTCTTTAGACGAATCTACCTTGCGGCGCGGGCGGTGCCTGTCGTTAAGGACGCTTTCTATCATGTCTTGTTCTACTTGCGGCCAAAGACCCGGCATCCCACCTTCTACCACATGACCGGCATAGCTATATGTTCCGCCGTTCTGCACCCTTCGCAGAAGCTTAGTCACCTTGTCTTGGTTGAAGGGCTTTCCATTGCGTGTCTTCTCACCTTCGAGCGCCCGCACGATATCGGCTACCGAATGGCCGGAAAACAGCATGTTCTTCATCTTGCGCATAAGCGCCGCTTCGCGCTCATTGACGCTATAACGACCGTCTACGATATCCCAACCGTATAGCGAATGCCCGTTAGCAAGGCACCGAGCGGCGTTCTTCTGGATTCCGTCTCTTATGCGCTCACTGTCGATAGCGCTTTCCCATTCCGCGAGAACTTCGAGCATGCCGAGTTGCAGCACACCGCTCGAACCGCTCGCGATCTCTTCGCCCGCGTACAGTATTTCAACACCGGCCTTGCGCAGCATGATTCGAGCCAAGGCCATTTCATCGCGGTTGCGCATTATGCGCGTCACCTTGTAAATCACCACAAAATCAAATAGACCTAGCTTCGCATCGTTCATCATGCGCTGGAACTCAGCGCGGTTGACGTTGCGCCCTGTCTGCGCATAGTCGCAGTATTCCCGCACGACCTGCAAGCCCTCGCGCTCGCAGTATGCGCGCGAGTTCTCAACTTGTATCTCGATACTCTCAGAGCGCTGATTGTGCGAGCTGAAGCGCGCGTATATGGCTGCTCTGTTCTTCACCATGCTAAAATCACCCCTTAGAGCGAGTGCGCTAATGCGCTTCGTTCTTTGCACTTGCCCTGCGCGCCGACCGCCAAGAAGCCGCGCAGGGTTTTCTATTTCCTTCCCCTTGCACCTACGGCAAGCAAAGCACCCAATATAGCAATTGGAACACCGACGACTGCAGCACCTAAAACAGTGATTGCAAGACCAATCAATGCGCAAACGGAACCGATTAACACCAGTGCTTTATTGGTGCTCCGCTGATCTGACACGGCATGGTTTCTGGCCGGTTGGTTATCTGCGCTGTCTTTTTCATCCTTGGCTTGCTGCTGAAGCTCGTTAGATGATGGCGCGTAGTTAGTGTGTTTGCCAGTGTCGGACAATGCGGCAGCATAACCGCTGCAAACGATGCTTCTAAACTCTTCGTCGCCATACTCGAAATACGAATCGCCGAACTCATCCTTAACCAGCTTCGGTCGGCGGCGCGGCTCACCGAAAAGAAAATCATCGAGAATCGAATTGAAGCAATGCGCGGTTGCCTTAACGTCGTTCAGCGCGTCGTGAGCTTCGAAGTTACGATATCCGTAAAACGCCGCGCAATCTTCTAACTTGCACCATGACCATTCATCATGCGTGCCGTCCCATGCCCCATGTATCTTCGCAAACTCTTTCATCACGTCAAACGTCTGACGATCTGGTATATCCAAACCGGAAGCTCTAAGAAAGCCTAGGTCGAAATCGGCATTGTATGCGACGTATAGCTTAGCGCTCTTGAAAATCGGTTCGATTTCCGAGCGCCTTTCTATAATCGTCTTCTTGTCATTCACCATAGACGGAGATATGCCGTTTATGCTTTCTGCTTTCGGCCACTTTTTGCGTTCTGATGGCCTCAATAGATCGCAAAACAGAACGTCTCCGTCAAGATTCATGACAGCGAGTGACAGTATTTCATCACGGCGCGAGCCGCCGACATTAAGACCCGTTGTTTCGGTATCGAAAATAAGAATGTCGCTTGGGCTGATTGCCCGAAGCTTTTCAAGTCTATTCACAGCACTTCGCCTTTCATTCTAGGATTCCACGGCTTATTTAACCGCGTATGGTCAATGTGTCTGAAAAACCAAGAAGGAAGTCAGCCGAACAATTGAGCGTGGATACCATCGCGCATATTTCGTTGGCATCTGGTACGAGCACGCCGCGTTCGTAGCGCGAAATAGTTTGCTTATGAACACCAACGGCAGCGGCTAACTCTTCTTGATTCAACCCTGCCGCCTTTCGTGCGATTGCTATTCGTGAACCAATGAGCTTGCGGATATCTTCATCGTCTGAACTCATAGTAGACCTCTTTCTAGTAATCTGCACCGATTATTGTACACAAAAATTCGTTGACAGACTAGGCGGAACCGCTTACTATCTTTCTCGTGAGTAAGCGGTTCCGCTTACTTTGAAATCGCTAGGGCTTATTAGGAGGTGAACATGGTTGCAATGTATAGAGAAGCACGTGAGCGGGCTGCTCTAACTGCTCAGCAAGCCGCTACGCAGTTGGATATTTCCATCACGACGCTTCTTAGTTGGGAGAACGGGAAAACCGCCCCATCGGCTCTGAAGCTGGTTGAGCTTTGCAGGTTGTACGACTGCATGCCCAATGAGCTTCTGGGTTTTGTTGAGTTCCAAAAGTAAACGGAGGTTTCCAAGGATGAAAACCGAGATTAAAACCGGTGGTTTTGGGGGTGGTTTTACGAATGCGCGAATCATGCGGCCTAGATGCCGCGCAACGGCAGTTATTCCACGCGATTACAACTCTCGTTGCCGCGTGGATGCAAAGAAGGATGCCCGCCCGGTGTTGCAGCACCGAACGGGCGTGTCAAAAGGGGCTTACCAATTGACAGAAGACAGTATAGCGCGCATGCCGCGCTGGCAGCGCTGGGCTTTGTATGCTTTCGCTGCTCTGACGCTAACCGGCATCCTTCCTATGGCCGCTGCCGCCCTTCTGGGCTGGTTGTGCGATCTCGTGGGCTGGTGGCTTCTCATCCCGCTTTACATCGTGGTTGGTCGCGTCTTGTGGCGCGTGATCTGGTCATGAAGGCCGAAGTCTACCGCGACAACGCGGGCTTCTGGATGGCGCGCATTGAGGAAGACGCGAGCACACCGGAAAACCGGGGCATCGGCAGGGTCTACCGCCGCCAGATGCTACCCGTCGCACCATCGGCGAGCAAGGCGGAAGCAGAAGCGGCCTTGCGCCGCGTCATGAGCCGTGAAGCGAGGTGCCCGCATGGACACCGATAACTACACGCAATCGCTCGAAGCCGTCATGTGCCAAGAGCGCCAGCGCGTCTACTCGATGCCGCTAAAGGTCGCGGACAGGCGTTACCTGTTCAAGGAGTGGTGCGAGAAGAACCCAAAGGCGCTGCGCGAAATCGAGCTTACAGCGCTCGCAATCGACGCTCGCGGGCTTCGCGTCTCCACTAAGTACCTCATCGAAAAACAGCGCTATGAGGGCACTACGAAGCTCGTTGGCGTGCCCTTCGTTGACGATCAGGGCAACGAACACACCTACGGAATCAACAACAGCGATAGCTCTTTGCTCGCTCGCTGGCTGCTCGAACGCAACCCGAAGCTTCGCATCGAGCTTAGAACATCCATGTTTGACAAGGAGAAGAAAGATGAAGCGTAAAGAGATTACCGAGACTATCGCCAAGGTCTGCGCTGGCACTTTCGCCCTCAACGGCAGCATGTCGTTTATCAATCACAAGACCGGCGAGGGCTTCGACGTTGATATGGGCGCGACGCTCGCAATCGTTCGCGGCACCCTCGCATGGGTTGACACCCTGTTTGAAGATGACGCGAAGCCCGAGCCGAGCACCGTTAAGCACATGCAAAAGCTGCTCACCTACGTTGGCGGCTCGATTGCCTACGACATTTCAAGCGATGAAGAGGAATAGCGCACAGGCAACCTTGCCGCTCGATTTCGGCGAACCGCCCATGCCAGACCCCGAAGCATGCGAGTTCGAAAGCATGCGACATCGCGGCAAGACGTGCTGCACGTTCGTTGGGCGCGACGTTTGGACGAACTGCCGCGAAGTCGGGCACTGCGTATGGGACGGATGGCACCAGCAGGGCGCGCCAGACGTGATCTGCGACGAGGAAGACGGTTAGGAGGTGACTACATGCCTACAAGGGAGGAAACGACCGCTGCGCAAGAGCCTATGGCCTTCTTCTCGCACGATTCCAACGCTTCACAAGACGTGAAGTGCCAACGGCTCATTCATCGCCGGGGCTATGACGGCTACGGGCGCTGGTGGCGGCTCTGCGAATATCTGGCGGCTACCAAGGGGCACCGTATCGCTTTCGAGACGGAGGAAGACGCGCTTATTCTCGCGGGCGTTCTGGGCTTCGGACAGTCTGGCGCGTTCGATGAGTACATGGCGATTGAAGATTGCAAATCCTTTGTCGAAGAGCTGTTGGATATAGGGTTGCTCGAACGAGACGAAGACGGCTTCTTGACGAACTTTCGCATGCTCAAAAACGCGCTTTATTTCGGTCGCCAACGCGCCAACGGGCGCAAGGGCGGAAGACCGCGCAAGAACTCACAGAACAACAATTCAGCAGGTCAGGAGGTGTAAAAGCATGTTTGCCAAACCCAATGCAAAACCAGTGGTTTTATGGGTGCTAAACCCACTCGCAAATGGTCGCCTAACCATAAAACAAAACAAAACAAAACAAGATGAGGCGGGTTTTGGTTCCTCGAACCAAAACCAAAACCCGCCGTACTTGCTTGTTAGTCAGCCTTACAAGCAAGGTTCTTTCTCTTGCTTCTTCTCTTTTCTGTCTTGTTTTGTGCGGCTCATTCGAGCGCCAGCAAAACAGCTTTCAACAGGTTTTCAACAGAGTTTTCAACAATGGCACGAAATGGGGTGATTTGCTATGGATACCGAGAAGACTTATAGCTTCTCTTTTACTCCTGACAACCCGGAAAAGCTGAAACAGCTATTTGGTATCCTTCGTCGCAATGCGTCTGTTGTCGCAATCAAAACCGTATCGGGAACTGAAGAGCCTGACCGCATTATTTTCAACGGCAGCTCTTACAGCAAGCGCAACGAATGCAAAAGGATTCCCGACTATTCAGGCTCATACGTGACGGTGCATAAGGTCATGGATAACGGCACCTATGAACACGACTTCGGTTACTTCCAATGCTCGTGTTGTGGGTGCTACATCATGGACAACGCGGCCTATTGCCCTTCTTGCGGCGCGGAGGTTGTGGAATGATTGCGCCAACGACACGCGACGGCGCACGCGAGTTGTTCACAAGCAAGCTTTCCTATAAGCAGATCACGACGAACGACGTTCGAGCGCTCGAAGGTTTCCTTGCAATCGAGTACGCGCAACACGAGCGCAACGGCAAGCACATGGAAATGCACCCGTGCTACCGCAAGAAGCACCAGCCGCAAATCAACCTTGCAGATGGCGGCAGAGGAATCAAAAGCGCATTTCTTCGCGTTAGCGGCTTCTACTTCTCAGGCCGTGAAGCTATCTCGTTTAACGAAGACGGATTCATTGGAATTGCGGGCTGGGCTGATGACACGAACGTTCAGCCATTTCTTCGGGCGTTCTACAGGTGGGTTTGCGAATGGATGATTGGAGTTACGTACCGATGATTGAGACGAAGCACGCGAAGAGCCTTGGCGAGCTTTCGCGCGGTAATGCCGTGGAGCATCCCGACCACTACGCGGGCGACGGCCAGATTGAGTGCATGGACGCTATGCGCTCGATGATGAGCGGCGACCAGTACGCCTTGCCCGCCCAATCGGCCTACTGGTGGGGCTGCGCATTCAAATACCTTTGGCGCTGGCGGCGCAAGAACGGCGTTCAGGACTTGCAGAAGTGCAAGCAGTGCATCGACTACCTGATTGCCGAGACGGAAGGCAAGAAGTGAAGCGCTACCAGATCGTACTTTGCGCCATTGCCACCGCCGCGACCGTAGCCGCGTTCTGGTGCGTCTGCTACTGGGCTTATCAAGCGCTTTTGGCAATAGCGCTGTTTCTAGTGTTTCTCGCGCTTATTGCGCTCACGTTTTAGGAGGTTTCACATGCTGAAAGAAGATAGAGAGATCGAGCAGGGCGCTTACGGATGCGCCGCAATCGTCCTTTTTGCCGTTCTGGCGCTCGTTGTGAGCATCGCGGTTGGCGTGTTCTTCGGCGCTGGGTTCGGGCTTATCGCCCTTGCGGTGTTCGTCGTTTTCTCGCTCATCTGCGTTATGCGCGCGTTCATGAAGGTTGGCAAGTAGCATGGGCGGCAAGTACGAGGTTCGCGGCGCGATGAGCGGGCTTTGCCCGTTCTGGTGCGGACAATTTACCAACTCGCTTGCTCATGCCCTGCTGCTGCTCATCCGATTTTCTCTGAAGTACCGAATCGTTGAGTTCAACATCAGGAAAGAGCCGTTGGATTGCGCGGACTGCCACGACGATAACTGCC
>CALUHI010000009.1 GCA_944320405.1 uncultured Eggerthellaceae bacterium | reverse complement strand
CTGTCCTTTGCAGTTTTCGAGTGCCTCGAATGGGCTTGGGCGGCGCCAAGTTCCGAACCTGGTCAGGTCCGGGAGGAAGCAGCCATAAGGGACCGCTGACGAGCGCCCTTGCCCATTCGAGGCACTTACCGTGTCGCCGGCCGTTTGACCGGCGACACGCGCATCTAGGCGAAAGGCTTTCATGGAGATCATCGATTTCTTCGTTAATTTGCTGTCCGACCCGCGCGGCGCAATCGCCGGGTGGATCATCACGCTGGGCCCGGTCATGGTGTACACGCCGCTGTGGCTGATCGTGTTCGTGGAGACCGGTCTGGTGTTCTTCCCGTTTTTGCCGGGCGACTCGCTGCTGTTCGCGGCTGGCGTGTTCTCGGCTGACGGCGGCGGCCTCAACGTTATTGCCACACTGGTCGTGTTCTACACGGCAGCCATCTTGGGCAACACGTCGAACTACTGGATCGCGCGCCTGTTCGGCAGCCGCATCATCGACTCGGGCAAGGTGAAGGCGCTCACGCCCGAACGCATGGCCAAGCTTGACCACTTCTTCGCGAAGTACGGCGGTCTGACCATCGTCATCACGCGCTTCATGCCGTTCTTCCGCACGTTCGCTCCGTTCATCGCGGGTACGGGCCACATGAACTTCGCCAAGTTCACGCTGTTCAACTGCCTCGGCGGCATCGCTTGGGTCAGTCTGTTCGTGCTGGTGGGTTACTTCTTCGGCGGCGTGCCGTTTGTGCAGGAGCACTTCGAGGTTATCGTGCTGGGCATCGTTGCGGTGTCGGTGGCGCCTGCCGTCATCGGTGCCATCAAGGCGGCCATGAGCTCGCGCAAGAAGAAAAACGCCGACGCGCGCGAAGCGGAGTAAGGCCTGTCGCTTGCGCGCGGCATAGCGGCGCGATAGCGAATTCGCGGAGAGGGCGGGGTTCCGCCCGCGCCGTGGACCAACTGGGGTACCATGGGAGGCGTCCTCTAATGAGGGCGCCTCCCGTCGTTTTGGCGTGATTGCGGCGGGGATCGTTGAGGGAAAGGTAACGCGCATGGCGGAGTCGCTGTACAGGAAATACCGACCGCAGATCTTCGAAGACGTGGTCGGCCAGGAGCACATTGAGCGCACGCTGAAAAACGCCATCGCGCAGGACAAGGTGAGCCACGCGTATCTGTTCTGCGGCCCGCGCGGCACTGGCAAGACCACCACGGCGCGTCTTCTGGCTAAGGCGCTGCTGTGCGAAAAGGGTCCCACGCCCGACCCGGACGGCACGTGCGAAGATTGTCAACTGATCGCCGACGGTGCGCATCCCGACGTCAACGAGCTGGACGCTGCCAGCCGCACCGGCGTGGAGAACGTGCGCGAGGAGATTATCGGCCGCGTGCAGTTCGCTCCCACGCGAGGTCGCTACAAGATTTACATCATCGACGAGGTTCACATGCTTTCGACGGCGGCGTTCAACGCGCTGTTGAAAACGTTGGAGGAGCCGCCCGACCATGTGGTGTTCATCCTGTGCACCACCGACCCTCAGCAGGTGCCTGAAACCATCCATTCCCGCTGCCAGCGCTTCGACTTCCGCCGCATTTCCAACGAGGCGCTCGTCTCACGTTTGGGCGCGGTGTGCGTTGCTGAAGGGGTGGAGTTTGAAGGCGAGGCGCTCGACCTGATTGCGCATCGCTCCGACGGCGGAATGCGCAACGCGTTGACGTCGCTGGAACAGGTAATCGCGTTTTCGGGCGGCGCTGTCACGCTGGAGAACGCCGAGCGTCTGTTGGGCACGATGGACGCGAGCGATCTGGGCGAAATCGTCACTGCCATCGGCCGACGCGATGTGGCGGCATGCTTTCGTTGGACTGCCGACTTCGTGGAAACCGGCGCCGACCTGGCCCAGTTCACGCGCGAGCTGGCATCTCATGTGCGCAATCTGTACGTGATGACCCTTGCAGGTGCCGATGTTGCGCTTGAGGTAGGTTCGAGCGAGCGCCGCGAGATGGAATCCGAGCTGCCCTTGTTCGCCCCCGACAGGCTTGCGCGCCTGCTGGGCATTCTGGGTGAGCTGGGCCAAGAGCTGAAGACCTCGACCAACCCGCGCCTTTCGTTCGAGATCGCCCTGACGCGCATGGTGCGCCCCGACTCCGACCTGACGTTGGAGTCGCTTGCCGAGCGCATCGAGGCGCTGGAATCTGGCTATTCCGCCGTGGCGCATGTGTCGTCTGCGCCGATGCAGGCGCAGACTCAGCCAGCGGCGGTGCAGGTGCAGCCTCAGATGCAGACGCAGCCGCAGCCTCAGATGCAGACGCAGCCGCAGCCCCAGCCTGTGGTGCAGCAGGCGGCCCAGGTTGCCGCCCAACCGCAGCCCGAACGTGTTGCCTTGGCACAGGAGGCGCCGCGGACGGAGGTTCGCGAGCCGCGCCGCGAGCCCGAGCCGAGTGCGTTCGGCGCGTCGAATGCCGTAGCTGCTCAAGCTGCGTCTGCCCAGATGCAGCCCGCCGCTACGTCGTCGGTGCAGTCCCAGGGGACGGTCGCCGCGGGCGGTGCCGTTTCCGCACAACTGGCCCAGAGCCTGTCGAACCCTGCGTCGCTGCAGCGCGTGTGGCAGGCGGCGCTCACGGCGTTGAAAAAGGAAAAGGCAGCCTATGGCGTGCTGTTCCTTAACACGAAGGCGGTGTTCGACGCCGCTGCGGGTGCGCTGGTAGTCGAGTTCCCTGCGGAGAACACCTTCGCGTTCAAGGCCGCGCAGAAACCTGACGTGCAGATTGCCGTGGAAGAGGCGCTGGCTCGTTCGTGCGGGGAGCGACTTTCGTTCTCGTACGTGCAGGGCGGAAAGCGCGTTGCTGCTGGTGCGGCGGTGGCCGAGCCTGCGGCGCAGATGCAACAGCAGCCGGCGGTGGAGCGCGTGCAGCCGGTAGCGCAGGTCGAGGCGCGTTCGGAAGCTCGCTTTACGACGCAGGCCGATTCGCAGCCCGCTGCGCAGCAGCCCGTCGTCCAGCAACCCGTGCATCAGGAAGCGCAGACGTTCGCTTCCCACGATGCCGCTCCGGTCGCTCAGACCGAGGCTCGCGCTGCTGTTCAGCCCGAGGCGCGTCCTGCTTCCCAGGCTGCCCCAGAGCCTGCTTACGATGATGTCGTTCCCTATGACGACGTGGTTCCCTACGATGATGAAACCGCGCTTTCTTACGACGTTCCGCCGTGGGACGACCCCGTGCCGTATGGCGAAAGTCGTCCGGCGCGCCCTCAAGCGCAACAGGCTCAGGCACAGCAGCAACCGCAGCCGCAGCCTCAGCCACAGCCCGAACAACGGCAGCCCGAGCCGCAGCAGGCCCAGCCCCAACACGCGCAGCCTGCAACCGATTCCCTGCCGCCCGAGCCGGGCGATGCCGCCATGGGCGGCAAGTCGCAGGCTGCTGCTCCGGATGACTTGCAGGCGATTCTTGCTGCAGGGTTCGGCGATGGCGTATCGTTCGAAGAAGTGAGAGAATAGCCAGCGCGCGAAAGCGCATGGTTGAAGTTCCCGGGCGCCCCGCGCCCAATGCAAGCACGGCGCACCAGCGCCACGACGAAGGAGAAACAACATGTCCAGACGAGGTGGATTCCCCGGCGGAATGGGCGGCGGCAACATGAACGCCATGCTCAAGCAGGCTCAGAAGATGCAGGCAGAGCTTGCGAAGGCGCAGGACGAGATCAAGGAAATGACGTACACCGGCACGTCTGGCGGCGGCATGGTGAAGGCAGTCGCGCTGGGCGACCAGACCATCGAGAGCGTGGAGATCGACCCCGCGGCTGTTGATCCGGAGGACGTGGAGATGCTGCAGGACATGGTGTGCGCCGCCGTGAACGAGGCCCTGCGCGGCATCCAGGAGATGAGCAACCAGCGCATGAGCTCGGTGACGGGCGGCATGAGCATCCCGGGTTTGATGTAGTTTTGGCATGCAGTCCGCGCCTTCCATACAAAAGCTTCTCGACGAGCTGGAGCGTCTGCCCGGCGTAGGCCCGAAATCTGCCCAGCGCATTGCGTATTGGCTGCTCAACACCGATAAAGCCACTGCATTGCGCCTGGCTGAGGCCATCGTCGAAGTGAAGGACACCGTGCATTTCTGCACGCGGTGCTTCAACTACGCGGAAGGCGAGCTGTGCGACATCTGTGCTTCGGGGAAGCGGGATGCTTCAGTGCTGTGCGTGGTGAGCGAACCGCGCGACATCCCGCCCATCGAGCGCACGGGCGTGTTTCAAGGCGTCTACCATGTGCTGGGCGGGGCGCTGTCGCCCATGGAGGGCATCGGTCCGGATGACCTTCACATCGCTGAGCTGCTGAAACGTTTGGGATCGGAGGACGTTCACGAGGTCGTTTTGGCCACCAACCCCAACATCGAAGGCGAAACGACTGCCGCTTATCTGGCGCGGCTGATCAAGCCTTTGGGCATCACGGTGACGCGACTGGCAAGCGGCCTTCCCGTCGGCGGCGACTTGGAGTTCGCCGACGAAGTGACACTCGGCCGCGCCCTTGAAGCGCGCCAACCGCTGTAAGACGATGCGACGATCCCCTGCGAGTGCGGGGGATCGTTCATTTTGGGATGCAAGGCATCCAGCCGGTCCCCATTCCCACTCTCCCACAAATGCAGAAGAGGGGCGCCGTCCCCTCCAAAAACGGCGTCCCTCTTCTGTGATATCGAAGCAATGAAGCTTCTCGAATATGTCCTGGGAAAGTATAGCATTCCCTCCTGTGAAAACAAGCGACTTTTTTCAGGTGCAATCAGCAGAGGAAAGCGGAAGCGATGTCGAAGCTTTGGCCTTGCCGATGCAAGGGCTCTCTCGGTTGCTTTGACGCATCGGTTGCCGAACAACCAGCGTGCCAATGCTATATACTTGCTCGTTACGGACAACTAGGGGAGGTTTCCATGCTCAATGTTCCAAGCCCGGCGGTTGCGTTCGTCGGACGTCATAATTCCGGCAAGACCACCGTCATCGTGAAGGCCATCCGCGAGCTCGTTTCGCGCGGGTGGGATGTGGGCAGCGTGAAGCATCACAGCCACGCCGGTTTCGATATCGATTACCCTGGGAAAGACTCGTATCGTCATCGCGAGGCGGGTGCGAGCGAGACCGTCATCGCGTGCCCGGGGCAGATGGCCCGCATCAAGACCATCGAAGGCGAGATGGAGTGCTCGGACATCGTGCACGACATGAAGGGGCACGACATTGTGATCGTTGAGGGCTACCGCAAAAGCGGGCTGCCCACCATCGAGATCATGCGGTCGGGCAACGCCGCCGACGAGCGTGTGGCCGAGGTGTTCGCCGAAGGCGCACGCCGCGGATGGAAGCTGGATACGGACTTCGTCCAGTTCGGCAAGGACGAAAACCCTCCGGCAAATGAAGACGAAGCGCGCGAGCGCATGGAGCAAGCCGCTGCCGAGGCAGACGCCCAGGCTGCTGCCGATGCTGCCCCGGACATCGCCGGAAAGCTTCCCACGGCAAATACCGTTGCCATCCTTTCGGATATTCCCCAAGCAGTTGAGGCTGCCGGCGCGTACGGCATCCCCGCATTCGACTTGGACGACACGACGGGATTGGTTGATTTCCTGGAAGAGCACTACGTTCGCCCGCGCGTGACCGTGGTCATCCAGGCTGGTGGCGAAAGCCGCCGCATGGGACGCAGCAAGGCTACCGTTCCCTTTGCCGGGCGTCCGCTCATCTGCCGTTTGGTGGAGCGTCTGGCACCCGTTGCCGACGATCTGGTCATCACCACTAACGAACCCGAGAACCTGGCGTTTTTGCATTCCGCGTTCCCGCAGTACAACATTCAGCTGGTGTGCGACGAGTTCGACTTCCGCGGCGCACTGCCCGGCCTGTACACCGCACTGCAGGCGGCACGCAACCCGTACGTTGCCGTGGTGGCGTGCGACATGGTGTTCGCGTCATCGTCGCTGGTGGTTGCCGAGGCGCTGGCGATGAAGGAAAGCGGTGCCGACGTGGTGGTTCCGGTGAACAAGCACGGCTACGAGCCGTTCCATGCAATGTATCGCCGCATGGCGTGCTTGCCTGCGGTGCGCGAGGCGCTCAACCGAGGCGAAAAGCGTGCCCAGGCGTTCTTCGGTGACGTGAACGTACAGGAGTTCCCGCAGTCGAAGGTGCTCGAGGCCGAGCCCATGGGCGGCTGCTTCATCAACGCCAACACGCCTGAGGAACTGCACGCGTTGGAAGAGTCGTTCCTGGAGAACTAGCCTGCCGGTTTACCGTCAAGGTCGTCTGTGCTTCAGCTGGCTGGCGCGCGGGCAGAGTTCGTTTCCAATCAAGAGGGGAGGGTGCGCGCAAGCGCGAAGACCATGCCGAACTTGAAAGACATCGTGGATGTGGCTCAGGCGCTGCAAAGCACGGCGGTGCGCGTGGTGGAAGACCGCTGCGTGGTCGTGCGCAACAGGAACTCCTCGTGCCGCCGCTGTGTGCACGCATGCCCGGCCGACGCCATCACCGTGCGCGGCAACAACGTGACCTTGGACAACGCCGCGTGCGTGTCGTGCGGGGCGTGCACCGTCGTGTGCCCGGTGGAAGCGCTTGTTCCGCTGGACCCCACCGATGCCGAGCTTGCGTCCGGTGCGGCGCGTTCCGCCAGCGCTCTGGACGGCACCGTGGTCATAGCTTGTGCCCGTATGGCGGCGAAGGATCTGGCCGACCCCTCAAAATACGTTACCGTTCCGTGCATGGCGCGCGTGGACGAAGTGATGCTGGTGGAATTGGCGGCTGCGGGCGCGAAGCGCATTCTGCTGGTGGACGGCACGTGCCGCACCTGCAAGTATCGCGACACGAGCGATGGCGTGGACCAGACCGTCGACGAAGCGCTTGAGCTCATCGAGGCGATGGGCGGCACCGCAACGGTTCGTCGAGTGAGCGAATTTCCCCAAGAGGTCCTGATCGAAGACAAAGCCAGCCTGTACGGTCAGGAACGTCGCGGCTTTTTCTCGCGCTCCACGCGCAAGGCGCGCCAGGCCAGCGTGAAGACCGCTGAAGTGATGATCTCCAAGGAGTTCGAGCAGCGCATGCCGTCGTTGCGCGACCGCCTGGGCGTTACCGCGTCGGGTGCCATGCCGTGGCTGGTAGCGCAGCGCCGCGAGCGCCTGATGGACTCGCTTGACGAACTGGGAGCTCCGGCTAAGGACGTCATCGACTCGCGCCAGTTCGGCACGGTCCAGATCGATTTGGAGAAGTGCAATGCCTGCGGTATGTGCGCGGTGTTCTGCCCGACCGGCGCGCTGAAGAAAAGCGACGAGCGCCCCGCCGACGGCGTGGGGAGCTACCTCGAGTTCCAGGCTTTCGATTGCGTGAATTGCCGCGTGTGTTCGGACGTGTGCATGAAGAAATGCCTGAAGGTGGTCGGCGAGGTTTCTTCTGACGAACTGTTTGATTTCGAGCCCCGCATGATCCACCTGCCTGACCCGCCCAAACGTACCGGCATGCTCACCGGCTTCAAACGCGGCAACAAATAGCGGAAGCGCCGCTAGCCTTTATCTACGGGTAGAGAACAAGTGAGCGAGCGTCTCTCAGGCGAGTGCAGCTGACGCTCAAGCTCCCCTTGGCGGACCGAAGTCCAGCCAAAGGGAGCTTGAGCGTCAGCTGCACTCGCCTGAGAGCCGTGCAGCGCCAGCTCGTTTCGTCGGCCGGAAGGCCGACGAAACCTTCTATCGCATCATCATTTTGACGATCTTCATCTTCATATCGTCGAAAGGTGGGTTGCGTACGGGCAGTTCGAACCAGGTGCCTTTCCGTAGCGTCGACTTGTAGTGCGTGAAGCAGTCGAAGCCCACCTTGCCGTGGTAGGAGCCCATGCCGGAGTTGCCCACGCCGCCGAAGCCCATGTGGTTGTTTGCCAGATGGATGACCACGTCGTTGACGGTGGCGCCGCCGAAGGGCAGGGTGGTGAGCACGCGGTGCTGGATTTGCTTGTCTTCGCTGAAGATGTAGCAGGCAAGCGGTTTTTCGAAGTGGCGCACAATCTCGAACGCCTGGTCAAGCGAGCGGTACGTAATGACGGGGATGACCGGCCCGAAAATCTCCTCACCCATGACGGGGTCATCAAGCGTCACGCCTGTGAGGCAAGTGGGCTCAATGCGCAGCGTCTCGGGGTCGCCGTGTCCGCCGAATGCCACGCGCGCGTTGGGGTTGCGGTTTTCGACGAGCCCCATCACGCGGTCGAAGTGGCGGCGGCTGATCATGTGCGGCCATTCGTCGCATTTCAGGATGTCGTCGCCGTAGTACTGGTGGAAGCATGCTTCCAGCTGGGGAATGAACTCGTCGACCACGTCTTCATGCACCAGGAAGTAGTCGGGCGCCACGCAGGTCTGGCCGCAGTTGATGCCCTTGCCCCAGGCGATGCGCTGCGCGGCGCGCTTGATGTTGGCGGTCGCGTCCACGATGCAGGGGCTCTTGCCTCCCAGTTCCAACACGACGGGCGTGAGGAACTTGGCTGCGGCCTGCATGATGGTGTGGCCAACGTTGGGGCTGCCGGTGAAGAAGATCTGGTCCCAACGCACTTCAAGCAGCCAGTCGTTCATCTCGCCGGAGCCAGGGAAGCCGCACACGTATTCAGGCGGGAACACCTCGGCGATCATGTCGATGAGCAGGGCGCTTGTGGCTTTCGACGTGCGCGAGGGCTTGAGCGCCACGCAGTTGCCGGCAGCGATAGCGTCGACCATGGGAACGAGCGCCAGTTGCAGCGGGTAGTTCCACGGCGAAAGCACCAGCACCACGCCCAGCGGGCTGGGGTAGACCTTCGACGTGGAGTGGAAATGCACGAGCGGCGATGCCACGCGTTTCGGGCGCGACCACTTGTTCAGATGCTTGAGCATCATCGTGATCTCGTCGTAGACGATGCCCAGCTCGGTGGCATAGCCCTCGAACGGCGCCTTGCCCAGGTCTTGTTGCAGAGCATCCAGCACGCGCTGCTCGTTGGCACGCAGCCAATTGCGCAGTTTCTCGAGCGCCTGGCGGCGGTGGGGCACATGCATCGTCGTGCCCGTCAGGAAGAAGTCGCGCATCTTCTGCGCAGCCGCCTCGACGTCTGCCACGCCGTTGTAGATGGGGGAATCGCTCATGATAGGTGTCCTTTCAAGGGATTCGAATCGACCCAGGTGATGTAGCTCGGAAGGGCGGGGAGGGGTTCGCGCGCAGTTTCCGCAGCCCCTTCATCGCGTTCGCAGAACGCGATATTCAAAGGGCGAGGACTTGTTTGAGCACGTGCCCCTCCCCGCCCTTCCGAGCGGACAGGCTAGTAAGCCGCCTCCAGAATCTCCATTGCGTCTTTGATCGTCACTTCGGTGGCGTTGTAGAGCGCGGCGCCGTCGTAGCGCGCCTGCTTAGCCACGGCTTCCAGCTGGTCGTGCTCGATGCCCAGCTCGAGCAAGGTCAGCGGCACGCCGTGCTTTTCGTGGAAGCCTTTGTTCAGTGCGAACAGCGCTTCGCACACTGCCTGGTCGCGTTCAGCGGACGAGGCGTTCGCCAGCTGCGCGTTGCGGGCAGGATCCAGGTACCCAAGCAATTCGCCGTAAAGGCCGGTGTGCACGCCGTGGCTGATGTTCCAGCGCACGCAGTGGGGCAGAAGCATCATCATTGCCTGGCCGTGCGGTACGTGGCACAGGCCGCCCAGCGAATGCCCGATGGCGTGCACGATGCCCACCATCGCGTTGCTGAACGCAGCGCCCGCCATGAGCGACGCCAGCGCCAGGTTCGTGCGTGCCTCTACATCGTCGCCCTGCTCGCAGGCGCGGGGCAAGTTGGCGGCGATAAGCTCGATGGCCTTGACGGCGAACGCGTCGGACACGGGATTCTTCTGGATGGAGGTGTAGGCCTCCACGGCATGCGTCAACGCGTCCATGCCGGTGGTGGCGGTGAGCTTCGGCGGCAGCGTCGCGGTGAGCGCCGGGTCCAGGATGGCGGCATGCGGCACCAGCTTGTAGGACGTGAACGAGAGCTTCGCGTGCTTGTGCGTGTCGGCAACCACGGCCACCAGCGTCACTTCGCTGCCCGTGCCGGCAGTGGTGGGCACGGCGATGAACGGCGGCATGTCGCGCGTGAGTATCTCGGCACCCTGCAGCGTGGAGAAATCGACGCCCTCGCAGGAAAGCGAAGCGGCCGCGCCCTTCGCCGTGTCGATGACCGAGCCGCCGCCAAGGGCGACGAATCCGTCGCAGCCGCGCTGTTGGTAGAGGTGCGCCACTTCGTTGACCACGTCCATCGACGAGTCGGGCGGCACTTGGTCGAACACGTCGTAGGCGACGCCGGTGGCATCCAACACGTTGGTGAGCTTGGCGGCAACGCCCAGCTTCACCAGGCCGGCGTCGGTCATCACCAGCGGATGCGCCATGCCTTGGGACTGCAGCTCTACGGGCAGCTTGTCCAGCGCGTCGCGTCCGCAGATGATCTTGGTGGGACAGTGGAATTCGAAACCCGTTGCGGTCATGGGAACCTTCTTTCTGGCGGTGCGCTACGCGGTGCGGCGTTGCGCCTTGGGAGCGTTGCGGTAAGCGGCGCGCCAGCCGAAGAACATCTTCAGCAGCGCGGTGAACATGTACGTGAGCGCGACGCCCGTGTCGTTGGGCCCGCGGGTGGAAAACGCGCGCTCGGCGAGTGCTTCCTTCAGTGTTTCGCCGCCCGAGAAGCAGCGAAATGCGAAGGGAAGCGAACGGAAATCGATGACGTAGTCCACGGTGGCCGCTTGCGGGTCCGACGAATCCTGACCGCTGCCCGGCTCCACGTCCCGCGCGATGCGGGCAGGAGGCACGCGCTTGAACGAGCCGGATTCGGTGCGGCGGCACGTGCCGGCAAGATTGGTGCCCTGAACGCTTAACTGGAAGGTGTAGCCCGGCTGCAGATAGTCGATCTCTGCGCGAATCTTCGGCGACACGTGCCGGAAAATGCTGATGAGCAGCGGCAGCAAGCGCAAGAGCACGCGCACGTACAGCGCCTGCACGTGCCAGGCGGCGCCGCGGCTGACAGACTTTGCTTCGGCCATGAAATCCCCTCCTCACATTCCCTCTTTGATGCGCTAATCATAAAGTCCGCATTGCGACAGCCGCCGCAACTCTCGCCGCCCGGCGAACTGCGTCCGCTAGCGGTTGCAGTTACGTGCGTTGCTGCGCGAATCGCAGGCAGCCAGGCAGGTGGAGCCGGGCAACCAGGTGGGCGGTCAGGCGGGCAGTCAGCCGAGCAGGTAGGCAGATAGGTAAGCAGCCGAGCAGCCGGGTGGCAGGCAAGCAGCCTGGCAGTCAGGCGGCAGACAGGCAGGTGGGAAACCGGGCAGACAGACAGGCATGTGGGCCGCCGGGCTGCCGGTCCGCCGGACAGCCGCTTTGTTCAGCACCTTTTCCCCGGTGCCTTGCCCGTTTTTGCGCGAAGTGCGCGAAAACGAACGCGATTTCGAGCCAAACAGGGAAGCGTGAATTCTTCCGACCTGGGGTTTTCCACTGAATAGCGTTCGGAGCGGTGCCGTTTGGGCGTCGGAAACGCTCTGAAGTCGCGCACTTCGCGCGAAAACGGGCAAAAAGTGCGAAAAGCCTGACGAGTGCCTTGCCGAATGGCGAGCGAAGCGGTTTGGTATCATGGACCCGAGGTCCGGCTTGCGCGGCACGGCTCAGCAACGTGCCTGGCCTGGATAGGAGGCATCCATGGGCGGAACGATCATGCTCGCTTTGCCCCTCATGGGGGCAATAGGCGCGGTTATCATTCTGGCGGCTATCTTCGCGGCGGTTGCCTTCATCGGCGCGACGATCATCAGCATCGTGTTTGCCGCAGGTACCAAGAAGCGCCGCGCCGAGGGGCGCAAGCTCGGCGGTCTCATTGCTGTTCCGATCGTCCTGTACGTGGTGAGCATTCCCATTCTCGTGTGGTTTGGGGCAACCTTCGTTTTTCCCATCGTCGATGACCAGCTCAACGTCCGCTACGACGATTGCAGGGATGCGGTTGTCGGCCACGAGCCTGCCGAGCTGCAGGATTGCCTGCAAACCCTTACGGCACCTTTGCCTTCGGAAGGGAAAGGGTCGTGGGAATCGCTTTTGCGGCTTGCAGTGGAATACGGCGACGATGAGTGCGTGCAAGTCATCTTCGACCAGGCGGAGCGGCAGCAAGTTCCGCTTGACGTGGATGATTCGCTTCCCGGATACGATTCCGAAGGCGAGCTGACCGACGCTACGCCGCCGTTGCTTTTGGCGCTCGGGTTCGATTACAGCACTTCCGACATGATTCGCGTTTTGCTGGATGAAGGCGCCGATCCAAACATCACTGTTGGGGAAGACGCGGTCAGCCGGTTGGACGTACTGGAGGGGGAAACGCCTCTGCACCTGGCGTGTCAAGGCGTGGCGCGGGCGTACATCTACGTTGACGACGACGAGCGGGATGCCCTTCAGCTCCTGGAGGAAACCGACGAGGTCATCGACTTGCTGCTGGCAAGTGGGGCGGATCCGTCTGCTGTTGACGGGAAGGGAAGGACGCCCTGGGATGTTTACGTTGCGCGGGTGGAAAGCTTCGTGGAAGAGGGCGAGCTGACCGAGGATGAGGCGGCAGCCATCCTTGCCGCGCGGGAGCCCTCGCTTCTTGTCGAAGAGGACTTTTTGGTCTAGACGACTGGCGGCGTCCAGTCGGACAAGCCTTTGGCGCGGCGGTTTGCGCGGCGCCCCCGCATGTTGGCGACGCATCCCTGCATGCCGTGAGGGATGTATTCCATGTCTTCGATGTTCTCGGGTAGGTAGCTCACCAGGCTGAGCGGGGCCGTTTGCTCCACGCGCTCGGGTGCGGGGCCCGGCACGGCCTCGAATCCGCACACCACCGCACCTTGGGAGGTGAGTTTCGCCTCGTAGGCGCTCAGCGGTTCGTTGGGGAACAACGCGCGCACGTCGTCGGTGTTCCAGAGAAGGTCGTATCCTGCAAGCTCGATCTGCATAAGCGAGAAATCGCGGAAGGGCAGGCTGTCGGTGCGCAGCCGCACGGACGCACCGGGCGCAAGGATGTTTCGGTAAGCCATCAGCCGATCGAGGTGCGTTAGGCGCAGGTGCGCTTTCTTCTTCTTGGGAAACGGCGTGGGGAAGTTCATGAGGATGCCGTCGACCTCGCCGGGCGCGAACAGCGTGGTCAAGTCGGGGTCGTCTGCCCAGACGAACACGGCATTGGAGACGCCTTCCGCCAACGCGAGTTCGGCGCCGCGCATCACGCAGACGCCCTCCACGTCCAGCCCGATGTAGAGCGTGTCCGGTTGCAGCTTTGCACAAGCAACGGTGTACTCGCCTTTGCCGCAGCCCAGATCAAGGATGATGCGCTCGTAGGAGGTGCGGCGCTCGGGAAAAGTGCTTGACGCGCCGGTGTCGCCCGTCGCAGGTGCCCATGCATGCCACTTGCCGCGCCATGCTTCGGGGTCGCGCTCAACCGCCCGCGCGCACCCAGCAAGGCGGTCTTCCAGCGAAAAATCTTTCGGCAAACGCGATCGCGGCGTGCGCACAAAAACCTCCTAATGAGAAAAAGGGACAGTCACTTTTTCTCATTATGCCAGAGCTGCGTCAGCAAGCTCCATGTGCAGGATGGGGTAGGGATTGCCCTGGTCGTCGATTTCCGACCGGCTGTGCACGGCGAAACCCATGTGCTCGTAGAAGCCGCGGCCTTGGGGGTTCTGCTCGTTCACGTCGAGTTTCGTCACGCCATGTGCGTCCATGCCGTGTTGCAGCAGCTTCTTGCCAATTCCGTTTCCGCGCTCTTCCTGGGCGACGAACAGCATCTCGAGCTTGTCTCCGTCAATTCCCATGAACGCTACCGGCGCGCCGTTTGCGTTTTCCTCGATGATCAGCAGGGGAACTCCGGTGATTGCTTCGGGCACGCATTCGCGAATGCTAAGAACTTCGGCGTCGGGCAAAAAAAGATGGGTTGTCCGCACCGACCCCTCCCACACATCAAGCAACTGCTCGACAAGCTCGGAGGTTCGCTCTTCGGGGGCAATCTCGCGCATGATGTACCCTTTCTTTCGGTGCTTGGTCTGCCGAATAGCATACCTTATCAACGCAACAGGCTGTTTCTTGCGGAGCGCCCGCCTGCTCAGAGACAATGTGCCCATGACGCAGCCCGAGGAGGCGGGGTAAATGGACCGCCTCTTTGGATTCAAACAATACGAAATCGCAGGAGGAAACACCATGTCCATGAAAGACGTTATTTCTGCCATCCGCAAAGAGGCGGGCATCACGCAAGAGGAGATGGCGCGCAGGCTTTACGTGACGCGGCAGGCGGTCAGTCGCTGGGAGACGGGTGAGACCACGCCCGGCATCGACATGGTGAAGCTCATCTGTGTCACCTTCGGCGTGCCGCTCGAGCGATTTTTCGACATGCCGATGAGCTACTACTGCCAGTGCTGCAGCATGCCCATCCCCGATGAGGAGATGCATGGCACCGAGGCCGACGGCTCAAAGAGCGCGGATTTCTGCAAGTACTGCTACGACCACGGCGATTTCACCGCGAAGGGCATGACGATGGACGAGTTCATCGAGGCGACGGCCCCCATGGAGGCGAAGGCGCTGGGCGTGTCGCTTGATGAGGCGGTGTCGCTCATGGCAACGCTGCTGCCGCACCTGAAGCGCTGGCGCGAGGTGGGCGAGAACGAGCAGCGCTACGGCGCGGAGATGCGCGCGGCGTATGGCGACGAGGTCGTCGATGCGGCCAACGAGAAGTACGTCGCCATGGGCGAGGCTGCTCATATGCAGGCCGACGAGCTGGCGCTTGCCATCAACGGACAACTGCGCCGCGCAATGGAAGCGGGCGATGTGGAAGGCCCCGAGGCGCGCAAGCTGGTTGCGATGCACGGCCACTGGCTGCGCATGTATTGGCCCGATGGGCTCTATACTCCCGAAGCGCACAAGGGCTTGGCCGATGGCTACCTCGCCGACGAGCGCTTCCGCACCTACTACGACGCGGTGGCGCCGGGCGCAACCCAGTTCCTCCGCGACGCGATCCATGCCTGCGCGTAAATGCGGAAAAGCACATCCGCTTTTTCATACTCGATAGGCAAACGTCCTGATCAGTGGCGCTCAACTTCAGATAAACTGGCGGTAGAGGCAATTCGACCGACGGTCGGTTGAGCGCGAATGCCGTGCGTGGAACGATTGATGCGAGCCGTTCCACCACGATGAAAGGACGATCATGGCACAGCAGGCACAGCTTAGCTTCGGCGAGATGGTTCGCGCGCTCCGCGCGGAGAAGGGCATGACGCAGCTTGATCTTGCGCGGAAGATGGGCGTCACCGACAAGGCGGTTTCCAAATGGGAGCGGGATCTGTCGATTCCCGATGTGGCATCGCTCCCCAAGCTTGCCGAGGAGCTGGGCACTTCCGTCGATGAGCTGCTTCAGGCCAAAACGGCGGCGCAGGAGGCTGCGGCCGAAGATGGCGCCACGCGCAAGAAGGCGGCGGCTTTGGTCGAGTTGGTGCTCAAGGCGGTCGCCCTCGCGATGGGCGTTGGGGTCGTGGCGCTCACGATCATGGACGAGGTCGAGCCCCGCAACGCGCTCGGCCTGCTCGGCGTCGGCGTCGCCTGCCTCGCGCTCGTGCAGCTGATGCATTCGGGAGAGGACGATCGGTAGCGTTTCGATATCTGGCCAGCGCGTTGGCCGTTGTCCGTCAGTAGCGCTGGGCGTCGCCGGCGGCGTAGTCGTCGAAAAGCTGGCGGCAGTTGTCGCGGTCGAACTCCTGCAGGCTCACCGTCTCTTCCTCGCCGTTGAGCTGGCGGTAGAACGCGTCGTCGCGGAAGCCGATCTCGGCGCTGTCCTCGCGCGTGCAGCCGTAGTAGACGGCATCCATGTTGGACCAGAGGACCGCACCCAAACACATCGGGCACGGCTCGGCGGTGGTGTAGAGCTCACAGCCCGTCAGATCGTGCGTGCCCAGGTTGCGGCACGCGTCGCGGATCGCCTCCATCTCGCCGTGGCAGGTGGGGTCGTTGTTCGCCAGCACGCGGTTGTGTCCTCGGCCGACGATCTCGCCGTCCTTCACGATGACCGATCCGAACGGCCCGCCGTCGCCCGCCTGGATGCCCTGGTAGGCTTCGTCGATCGCGATCTGCATGAATTCGGAGGAGGGCTGCATGTCGGTTCCTTCGGTGTCGGTGGATTCGTCAGATCCGTTGGCGGAGCTTTGCTCGGCGGTTTGGGCTTGCGAAGCCGTTTCGGTTTGCGAAGCGGCGTCTTGCTCGGTTGACGCTGTGTCGTTTCCTGCGGATGAGCAGCCCGTCAGCGCGATAGCCAGAAAGAGAGCGGCGACGATGCCGACGAGCGTGCGCAGCTTGGAGGATGAGGCCATAGCGGGTCCTTTCGACGGGGACGTGCAACCATGGTAGCATGCGGTGCGCTCGGCGCGACCGTCCGAATAGACGACGCGATAAGGGGGACGGTCTCTTTTTCGCATCGGCGCAATGCGGGATAGCGACCGTCTCTTTATCACACCCTCAGTTTTTTACGGTGTGCAGGTCGCAAGCTCGCATTCACTCCTCAAAGCGCCTATTGGTTCCCATGCCTCGCAATGCTCGGGCTTCCGTTCCATATAATCAAGTCGAGGCGCAAGCAAGCGCCCCCGTCTCCATAACTAAAGGAGGGCATCATGACCGACAATAAGATCACAAACGAAGAGCCTGTCGATTACAGGATCCTTTCCGATGAGGATATGGCCCTTTCCGACGAGGAGCTGGCCGACGCAACGGGCGGGGTGATGATCTACCCCTCGCAAAGGATGCGAGCGACCTGCGGGGATTGCGGATACTGTTTCTACGTGCTGCTGGTGCCTCTTGACTGCAAGCCGGTCGTGGGCTGCCCGAAATGCAGAAGCGGGCGGGTAGACCTCATGGCAATCTAGGCCGCCGAACGCTTTCGGGCTGAAACAGGACAGCGGACAACGTCAACGGGACAACGGCGGCGCAGCACGTTACCCTGGAATGAGAAAAGGGGTCTGACCCCTTTTCTCATTTTTCTGGCGGTAATGTCTTCCGATCAGTTCACATGTATTGCAAACACATAAAATAATAAAAAATCGTGTATTATAAATACACGAAATCTAATTCCACATGCGAATGCCCTGGAGGGAGAAATGAGGAGAAAGATCGAGAACCTCATCGAGGCGTGGGCGACTGCTCCCGCGAATCGTCCTTTGCTGATCCGCGGAGCTCGCCGTGTTGGGAAAACCTACGTGGTCGAAGAAGTTGGCAAACGCATCGCGGGCAATAACTTCGTGAAACTCGATTTCCAGACCGATCTCGAACTCATCGCCCCGCTTTTCAACGGCCCCACCGACGATGTGGATGTCATAATGAAACGCGTTGCGGAGTATAAGCGGGTTCGGTTGGATAAAAGCAGCGCCTTTGTCTTTTTCGACGAAGTCCAGCTGTGCGAGCGTGCGCTTAATTCGCTCCGATTCTTTTCGGGCTCGGGGTGGCGCGTGATAGCAACGGGAAGTCAGCTTGGCGTTGCAACGTGCAAGCGCGATCTTCCGTTTCCGAGCGGCGTGCAGCAGGAGACGATGCATCCCCTGACCTTCGAGGAGTTCCTTTGGGCGCTTGGCGAAGAGCCGATGGCAGAGGCGATTCGGGATCACGCGCGAACGTTGGAGCCGTATCCTGCGCATGAGAAGGCACTGGAGCATTATCGCCTCTACCAGGTTATCGGGGGCTTTCCGGCGGCGGTGGCTGAATATGTTCGGACGGGGGACATCGATGAAGCCCGCATCCAGCAGCGGGAGGTGGATGCGATCTACACCGCCGACATGACGGATCCGGAAAACGGGATCAGCGCACTTGCCGCACGCAAGGTGTGGCGCAGCATATCTTCGCAATTGCTGCGATCATCGACGAAGAAATTCAAGTATGCGGAGGTCGAGCGCGGCGGGAGAAGGGCGAAGCTCATGGAGCCCCTCGATTGGCTCGAAGGTGCCGGCATGGTTTCCATCAACAATCTGACCCAATGCATCGAGGCGCCGCTTGTCCCCTATGATGACGAGGAGGGGAGCTTCTTCAAGGTGTACTTGGCCGATACGGGGCTGATGTTCTATAAGCTCGCGGTGAATCCGCGCCTCTGGCTCGAGGCGGAAGCGGCTTCCGGTTTGCCCGCGTCCTCCGATTTTCGGGGGGCGCTTGCGGAAAACTCGGTGATGCAGGCGCTTACGGCCGCCGATCTGCAAACGTACTACTGGACTCCGCCTTCCTCGTGGGGAGGTTCGGGCGAATTGGATTTTCTTTTGCAGGACGACCATATGAGGGTGATTCCCGTCGAAGTCAAGTCGACGCGCAATGTCCGTGCGAAAACCCTCGCCACGTTCATGGGTAAGGCCGGTTCCCCCTATGCGATAGTGCTCTCGAACCGTGATTTCGGACGTTCCGAGAGGGTGCAAGGCGAAGAGGTCAGGGAGCTTCCCCTCTATGCGGCTTATTGCATCGGCGAAGGATGCGCCAAGAGGGAGTGATTCGGGGAAGCCTATGACGAACAACCGCCACGCTAGTCCAGCAATTCAGCTTCCAACGCGAGGCGACGCTTGATGGCGTTGCGGATGACGAGCGCACAGGCAGCGAAGCAGGCGATATAGGTGAACTAGCGAAAATGATAAGATAGGCTATCAAAATCGCGATTATCGATATTTGATAGGTTATGTTCGGGAACGTATGCGCTCGTCATCGGGTCGGACGCGTTTCCGGTCAAAGACTTCCTTCTTGGCCGTGTGCCCTTGTTTCAATGACGGGTGGTAAAAGAACGAGAGAGATGGAGTTCCTTTTCTCGCTGGCTCGGCGGTTTCGTATTTCCATACGGGTTAGAGCCAGCCTCCTGATCAGGCCTTTGCAACCGCAGGGCGCCCGAAACCCGCGCAAAATGAAGCCTGCAGTTGGTGGATCGGACGGCGTGGTTATCCCACAATAGACTTTGCCGGCAAGAAGCTCGGCGCGGTGTGTGGCGCCATCATGATCGTCGCGACCATCGTCGGCCTCGCGCTCCTGTTCGCCCCCGCGCTCACCGCGCCCGACCCCAGCGCGTTCGAGCCCGAGGGCACTTCAGCCATGTGGTTCTGGGTCGCCTGGCCGGTAGGCGCGCTGCTCTGCGGCATCGTGACGTTGCTCTGGGAAGCGTTCGGGAAAAAGGAATGAAACCGTTTGCTCGCGTGTCTTTCGTTGGACACGTGCGCTGCCTTATGCGCTTCGGTTGAGCGTGCGGTAGCGGTGCGGGGTCATGCCGAAGCGCTCCTTGAACGCTTCCGAAAAGCTGCCTTGCCGCAAGAACCCAACGCGTGCCGCCACGGCGGCGATCGACTCGTCAGTGCTGGTTAGCAGCTCGCAGGCTCGCTCCATGCGTCGATCGCGCACCCAGCCCATGGGGGTCGTGCCTTCCGCGTCGCGAAACAGGCTCGCAAGTTTGCTCGGGCTCGTACATGCGGCATGGCATAGGTCGCCAAGCTCGATGGGCTCGTCCAGGTGCTCGCGCGCAAATGCGCAGGCGAGGTTGAGCGACGTCCGGTCGACAGCGCGCATTCGCGGCGCGGCGCCCTGCGCGTTCCTCTCGTGCCAGTCAACGACGAGCGCGCAGGCTTCCGCCGCCTTGCAGCGGTAATACGCTTCGGCAACGGTGTGCGAGAGCCGCGCTGCTTTGATCTCGTCGAACAGGCGGGAAAGCGCAGGTATGCGGTGGGTGCCGTCGAGGCGCGCGATCGCCGTGGTGAGCGCAACCGGATCGGTGCCGACAGCGCTTGCCATTCCGGTGGCGCCTTCGGGAAGAAGGGAGATGCTTGCGACGGTGAGGCGCTCTCCGGGCGGCACGACCTCACAGCACATGCCCGCGCGCCACGCATAGCCGAGCAGCGTGCCCGTCTCCCATCCGTCCTCGATCCCGAGAAGCGGCGTGAAGTAGGGGATCATGTTGCGCCCGTAGCTACCGAAGCAGAAGAAGTTCGGCACGACGGCGCCGAATGATACGGTTTCGTTGAACAAGAGGTCGAACACGGCGATCGCTGCAGCATCGTCGATCGCGAGATACCAGTACGACCCGTATCCGTACGCGGGGTCGATCGTCCATACGCGTCCGCATCCGCGATCGCCGCCGCCTTCGACTTCTACGCCGTGCATATCGGCCATTTGGGGAAGGAAAATCGCGTCGATTCTCTGATTGGAGTCAGCTGGGATTTCCGATCCGGCTTGATCTCGGTTGTCAGATGCCGTCTTGCTGCCCATTCCTGGTTCCTTTCGCATCGAGCGCCGCCCGGTCGTTCTTTCGGCGCGATCGAGTGGGTTTCGGCTGGATCGTTGGAAAAACGCTTGAGAAGCCGAAGTTCCCCCGTGATCGCTAATATGTTACCCATGGCTAATTTTAATGGACAGGTTATCGGAGCACAAGGGGAGGGCATGCTGGCAGAACCGGACGGTTGCCGCAGCTCGTTGCGCGCCGCGGCGTCAGAAGGGCGAACGCTCGGCAAGGCTTGCTCCACACGCGTGACGGTAGCGGACGCCAGGGGCGCGCTGCCGTCACGGCGGCTCGATCCGCGCGTGTCGATCGCCATCCTCGTCCTCATCAACGCCACGGCGTTCGCGCCGCGGCTCGTCGTCGGGCAGATCGCGATGGTGGCGCTGTGCGCTGCGGTGGCGATATGGTGCGGACGTGCCGCATCGGCGGTGAAGTGGTGCGCCGCTTACGCCGGTGTCATGGCTGCGGGCTATGCGTTCCTCCTGGTTCCGAACGCCGCCGCCGCGTCGTTCGCGACGATGATCGTGATGGTTCGCTGCGTGTTCTGCGTCGGCATGTTCGCCTCTACGATGATCGCGACGACGCGCGTGGGGGAGCTCGCCTGCGCGCTCCAACGCATGCGCTTGCCGCGCCATGGGATCATCGCAGTGTGCGTCGCGCTCCGCTTCTTCCCGACGATGGCGGGCGAGTTCCGCGCGGTCATCGAGGCGCTGCGTGTGCGAGGCATGGCAATCACGCCGAAATCGATCGTCACGCAGCCGGTGCGCGTCATGGAGAACCTGCTCGTGCCCGTCATGAGCCGGCTGTCGATCGTCGCCGACGAGCTGTCGAACGCCGCAGTCGTGCGCGGCATGGATTCGGCTCGCCCGCGCACGTCGTATTACGACTTGCGCCTGCGGACGGCCGACATCGTTTTCCTAGCGCTATTCGCGGCAACGGCAACGGTGCTGCTCCTCTCGAAATTCGGAGTGATCTCATGAGCGCGACCGGCATCGCGATCGAGTGGCGGGAGGCGGGGTTCTCCTATGCGTCCACGGCGGCCGCCGCATCGGTGCGCGGCGTGTCGTTCGCGCAGCGCGAGGGCGAATGCGTTGTCGTGACGGGTCCGTCCGGCTGCGGCAAGACGACGCTTGCGCGCATGGCGAACGGGCTTATTCCCGCTGTGTACGCGGGCGAGGCGGAAGGCGAGGTGCGCGTGTTCGGTCGCGCGGTCGCCGATTGGGAAATGGACGATCTGTCGTGCGCGGTGGGCAGCGTGTTCCAGAACCCGCGCAGCCAGTTCTTCAACCTCGACACCACCTCAGAGATCGCCTTCGGCTGCGAGAACATGGGCGTTCCTCCTGATGAGATAGCCCGTCGCATTGCGGCGACGACACGCGCGCTAGGCATCGACCACCTGCTCGAGCGCGACATCCGAGCGCTTTCGGGCGGGGAAAAGCAGCTTGTCGCCGTCGCGTCGGTTCACGCGATGGAGCCGTCCGCGTTCGTGCTCGACGAACCCACCGCCGCGCTCGACGTGCGCGCGATGCTGCGCCTGCGCGACGTGGTCGCACGGCTCAAGGCGGCGGGGAAGACGATCCTTATCGCCGAGCATCGTCTGTGGTGGCTGCGGGGAGTGGCGGATCGCATCGTGCTCATGCGCGACGGAGCGGTCGCGACGGAGATGTCTGCCGAGGAGTTCGCGCAGATGCCCGCAGAGACGCGCAGGCGGATCGGGCTGCGCGCGTGGGATATCGAGCAGGTGGAGCCGCGCGCGGCGGGTGCGGCGCGCGAGAAACCGCAAGGCCGTGCTGAGGGCGCGTCGGCGCTCATCGTGCGCGGGCTCAAGGTTCGCTACGGCAGAAGCGGCCCTTTCGTCGTGAACGACTGCGATTTCGATGCTGCCGCGGGGCGAGCGGTGGCGCTTGTCGGGCGAAACGGAGCGGGAAAAACGACGTTCGCACGCTGCCTCGCGGGCCTTCATGCGGAGGCGGCGGGCGAGATCCGCATCGAGGGCGAGGCGCTCGGGCCGCGCAAGCGCGCGGGTCGCGTGTTTCTCGGCATGCAGGAGAGCGGCTACCAGCTGTTCAGCGACACGGTCGAAGGCGAGCTGCGCCTCGCGCTCGATGCGCGTCGAGCGCGCAAGGCGCCGGCGGCAGGAGGCGAAGGACTCGACGCCGCTCGGGAGTCGGAGACCGCCCTCATCGATGCCGCGCTTGCGAACTTCGGCCTCGAAGAGCTGCGTGGCCGGCATCCGCTCTCCCTTTCGGGCGGCCAACGACAGCGCCTCGCCATCGCCGCCGGGTCGTTGCAGGGATCGTGCGTACTCGTGCTCGACGAGCCGACGAGCGGGCTCGATCTTGCGAACATGGAGCGCATCGCCGCTGAGATCGACCGGCTCAAGGCGGCGGGGCACTGCATCGTCATCATCACGCACGACTTCGAGTTCGCGTGCGCCACGTGCGACGAGGTAGCCCATTTCGAAAACGGCCGCATCGCGGAACGTTTCGACCTTACGCCGTCGACCGCGCCCCGCGCGCGGACGCTATTTGGGTTCGACTGATCGCGCGGCGGAAAGCGCATCGCTTTGGACTTTTCGGTATCAACTGCCTCATGAAAGGAGACGTTTCACATGGGAACGGCAGCATCTGCTCAGGGGAGCGCGAAGCTCCAGGGCAAGGACTTCATCTTCATTGCGATCTTCGGGCTTTTGCTTTTCATCGTGTTCTTCGCGTTCGCGATGATTCTCGGCATGAACGCGAACACGTTCTGGTTCACGCACGCCATCGGCGCGATTCCGGGCGGCATCGTGTGGATGTACCTCGCCGCGCGCGTGCCGAAGCCGGGCGCGACGATCGTCATGTCGGTTATCGTGGCGGTCGTGGGCCTGTTGCTCGGCATGCTGTGGACGGGGCCTGTGGGTATCGTTGTGGGCGGCGTGCTGGCGGAGATCATCATGGCGGCGGGTAAGCGGTCGAAGGCGGCGGTCATCGCGGCGTTCGCCGTGTGGACGCTCGCCTTCTGGATCGGCCAGGAGTCGATGGTGTTTCTCGCGGGCGGTTCCTATGTCGACATGGTGGTTCAGTCGGGCATGAGCCGCGAGTACGGCGAGACGCTCGTCGGGTTCATGCAGAGCCCCCTCATCGTCGTGGCGGGTGTGCTGTGCGTCGTCGGCCCGATCGTCGGCGGCCTTCTCGGGTCGAAGATCTTCAACAAGCACTTCGCGCGCATCGCTGCATAAGCAAACAGTGGAACAGGGGTCAGGCGCTTTGTTCCATTTTGAACAGGGGGCAGGCTTGCCGTGCGATCGCGTGGCAAGCCTGTCCCCTGCGTTCATTTTTGAACAAAGCGCCTGATCTCTGTTCCAAATCTTTTTCGGGGCGGCGGTTTCTTTTTTCTGCGTAATCGTTCACACGTATCGTTGCAGGATGATTTTTTCGATGAATCGCTACATTGTTATCCAAATATAACATTCGTCGAGAAACGGAGAGATGCGGAATGGAAGGAAGGCGAGATCGGCGCGCGTCGAAGAATCGGCAGCGCAATCCCATTATGCGGCTGCTCGATTTCGCGGGCGGGTATAAAAAGCTCACGATCCTCGGCTGCGTGCTGTCGGGCGTGAACGCGCTGTGCGCTATCGCGATGCTAGTGTGCGTGTGGTTCGTGCTGCGAGATCTCATCGCGGTGGCGCCCGACTGGTCGGCGGCGCCGAATGCGACAGGCTACGGCATCGCGGCGTTCGCGTTCGCGCTTGCTGGGCTCGTCATCTACTTCG
>CALUHI010000008.1 GCA_944320405.1 uncultured Eggerthellaceae bacterium | reverse complement strand
CGGCAGGCGTCGCCGCGGCGGAACAGGCGCTGGATCTTGCGCTCCATGGGCGGGTTGCCCTTCTGCACCTCCGCGCCGTCCTTCTCGATGGACTCAACGTTGTGCGCCTTGGAGCTGCCCGTGGCGCCGCCGATGCCGTCGCGGCCCGTGCGGCCGCCGAGCAGCACCACGACGTCGCCGGGGGCGGGCGTCTCGCGCCTCACGTGGTCGGCAGGGGTGGCGCCCACCACGGCGCCGATCTCCATGCGCTTGGCCACATAGCCGGGATGGTACAGTTCGTTCACCTGGCCGGTCGCCAGGCCAATCTGGTTGCCATAGCTGGAATAGCCCGCCGCCGCCTCGGTCACAATCTTGCGCTGGGGCAGCTTGCCTGCAAGCGTCTGCTCGACCGGCACCGTCGGGTCGGCGGCGCCGGTCACGCGCATGGCCTGGTACACGTAGCTGCGGCCGGAGAGCGGGTCGCGGATGGCGCCGCCCACGCAGGTGGCCGCGCCGCCGAACGGCTCAATCTCGGTCGGGTGGTTGTGCGTCTCGTTCTTGAACAGGAACAGCCAGTCCTCGTCGACGCCGTCAACGTCCACCTTCACCTTCACGGTGCAGGCGTTGATCTCCTCGGATTCGTCCAGGTTGGTCAGGATGCCCTTGGACTTCAGATACTTCGCGCCGATGGTGCCCATGTCCATCAGGCAGATGGGCTTCTCGTCGCGACCCAGCTCGTGGCGCATCTCAAGGTACTTGTTGAACGCCTCCTGCACCACCGCGTCGTCAAACGTCACCTCGTCAAGCACGGTGCCGAACGTGGTGTGGCGGCAGTGGTCGGACCAATAGGTGTCCACCACCTTGACCTCGGTGATGGTGGGGTCGCGCTGCTCTTCGTCGCGGAAGTACTTCTGGAAAAACACGATGTCGGCAAGGTCCATCGCCAACCCGCGCTCGGCGATGAACGCCGCCAAGCCCTCTTCGTCAAGCTCGCGGAAGCCCTCGAGCACCTCAACCGGGTCGGGCTGCGCCACTTCCAAAGCCAGCGTGTCGCGCTCGTCCATAGACGCTTCGCGCGCCTCAACAGGGTTGATCACGTAGTGCTTGATGGCGTCGATGTCCTGGTCGGACAGGCTGCCCTGCAGGTAGTACACCTTCGCGGAACGCACCTCGGGGCGTTCGCCCTGGCTGATCAGTTGGATGCACTCGCTGGCGCTGTCGGCGCGCTGGTCGAACTGGCCGGGCAAGTACTCCACCGCGAACACCACAGCGCCCTCGGCGTCGGGAAGCTCGCGCATGACGTTGTCGGATTGGGGCTCGCTGAACACCGTGGGCACGCACTGCTCGAACAGCTCGGTGGAGATGCCCTCCACGTCGTAGCGGTTCAAAAGGCGCACGCCCGTGAGCGCATCGATTCCCAGGATGCCGCGCAGCTCGGCCGCCAACCCCTTCGCTTCGACGTCGAAACCGGGCTTCTTCTCAACATAGACGCGGGAAACCATTCGCTCCACCCTTCTGACTGCAAATTTCCAGTTGGAACCATGATACGACACCCGCGCCCCTCTGCGGCGCGCCCCGCCCGATCTGAAGAAAAAAGGCGGGTGCCGCACGATCTGTCGCACGGCACCCGCCTTGGGTTTCATATGTTGCAGGCGGAAACCTACTTCTTGGAAGCATCCTTCGCGTCAGCGTCGGAAGCAGCGTCCTCCGTAGCCGTCGCCTCGGTCGCCTTCTTCTTGCCGCCGAGCAGGCCTCCAAGCACGCCCTTGGACTTCTTCTCGGCCTCGGCTGCCTTGGCTTCCTCGTACTTCTTCTCGGCTTCGGCCTTCGCGGCTTTCGCCTCGGCCTTCTCCAAGCGCTCCTGCTTGCGCTGGGCCTTGGACTTCTTGCTCTCCATTTGCTCCTGGTACGCGCGGCGCACCTTCTTCATCTTGGAGAATTCAAGCCACAGCGCCGCAATGATGAACACATACGACAGAACCAAAATCACCATGAAGCCGAACTCGCCCAGCGAATCGCGCAGGAAGAACGACAACGCCAAGCAGACAACGGCGCCGATGAGCAGCACCCACCAGATCTTGCGCAGACGCGCGTACTCCTCGGTGGGAGGGTTGGCGTACTTGCGGTCAAGCTCTGCCTGCTTCTGGCGCTCGGCGCGGCGGGCGGCCTTCTTCTCCTGCTTGGTCTTGGTCTTCGGCTTGATGTACACCGAAGACGCCGCCGCGCTTTTCGGCTTGGCGGATGCAGCGCTTCTACGCGTCTTGCCGTGATGCTCGTCAGACGTGTAGCGCTCGTTCATGGGGTTGCGTTGGGACATGGTTGTCTTTCTAACTTGAAGCTTTCTTGGGGCTCTAGAACTTGCGGCCGGTGATCAGCTCGTATGCCTGGACGTACTTCTGGCTGGTCTTCTCGATGATCTCCTGGGGAAGGCGCGGCGGGTTGCCGGTCTTGTCCCAGTTGGCGGTGAGCCAGTCGCGCACGAACTGCTTGTCGAAGCTGGGCTGGTCTTTGCCCGGCTCGTAGACGTCGCCCGGCCAGAAGCGCGAGCTGTCGGGAGTCAGCACTTCGTCGGCCAGAATGATCTTGCCGTCAAGCATGCCGAATTCGAACTTCGTGTCGGCGATGATCACGCCGCGCTCGGCCGCATGGTCGCGAGCGGTGGTGTACACCTTCAGCGAAAGGTCGCGCAGTGCGGCGGCGTCCTCCGCGCCGATGATCTCGGCGCAGCGCTCGAAGCTGATGTTCTCGTCATGGTCGCCGATCTCGGCCTTGGTGGACGGGGTAAAGATGGGCTCGGGCAGCTTGGAGGAGTTGTCCAATCCCTCGGGCAGCTGGATGCCGCACACCGTGCCCTGCTTGCGGTATTCCTTCAAGCCGCTGCCGGCAAGGTAGCCGCGCACGATGCACTCAACAGGGAACATCTCGGCCTTCTTCACCAGCATGAAGCGACCGCGCAGGTAGTCGGCGTAGGGCCTGAACTGCTCGGGCAGGTCGGCGACGTCGGCGGAGATCAGGTGGTTTTCCACCACGCCGTCCAGAAGCTCGAACCAGAAGCACGACAGGCGCGTGAGCACCTCGCCCTTGTGGGGGATTTCGTCTTCCAGGATGTAGTCGAACGCCGAGATGCGGTCCGACGCCACCAGCAGCAGCTTGTCGCCCAGGTCGTACAGGTCGCGCACCTTGCCCTGCGCATCGGGCTTGATATCGATTCCGGCCATGCTTTTGCACTTCCTTATCGAACATGTTGCCACTTCCCACGCAGTGGCCGCGTCTTTTGCTTCGTCAGGTTGTTGCGTCTGCGATTGCGGGCGCAACGTTCCCATTATCGCGCATTACCATGCAAGACGGCTTAATGCTCGCGCGATTTCTTATTTTTGTTCTCTTTCGGTTTCACCGGCTTCTGACGGCCCGTGCGGCCCGCCTTCATGTTCTGGCGCGCCTCGGCCTCGGGGTCGTACAACGGCAAATGGATGGTGAAGCAGGCGCCTTCGTCCTTCTTGCCTTCCACCTGCACCCAGCCATGGTGCCTGTCGACAATCTCCTTCACCACGGCCAAACCGATGCCCAAGCCGCCGCTTGCCCGCGCGCGGCCCGCATCGGCGCGCCAGAAGCGCGAGAACACCATCTTGCATTCCTCGGGCGTGAGCCCAATACCCGTGTCGCGCACCGAAATGGCCGCCATGATGTCGCCACGCGACACCTTCACGGTGATGTGCCCGCCTTCGGGCGTGTAACGCACCGCGTTGGAAATCAGGTTCGCCGTGGCCTGGCGGATCATGTCGGCGTCGCCCTTCACCAGCACGTTCTTCTCCATCTCGTAGGCAAGTGAGAGCCCGGAATCGGAAACGAACGCCTCGTGGGTGGCCACGATCTGCGAGATGAGGTCGCCTACGTCCACCACTTCCTCTTTCATGGGGGTGGAGCGGTTCTCCAAACGCGACAGCGAAAGCAAGGCGCTTACCAGACGACCCAAGCGCTGGACCTCGGAGTTCACGGTTTCCAGGCGCTCTTGGTCGGCTTCGAACACGCCGTCGACCATGGCCTCAACGGTGGACTGGATGGCCATGAGCGGCGTGCGCAGCTCGTGCGCGACGTCGGTGGTCAGGCGGCGTTCGAGCTCGCGGTCCTTCTCGATGGATTCGGCCATCTCGTCGAAGGTTTGGCCGAGCTCGGCGATCTCGTCGACGCCGGTGAGCTCGGTACGGGCAGAAAGGTTGCCTTCCTTGATCTCCTTCGCCGTCTTGGTGATGCGGTTGATGGGATGCACCAAGCTGCGCGCGAACAAAAAGCCGCAGCACGATGCCAGCGCGATGGCAACGATGGCGGCGATGATCATTGCCTGGTACGAGTTGTTGCGGAACTGCTCGTCGGCCGAGCGCAGCAGCGTATCGGACCCCAGCACCCACACGTTCACCGAGCCGACCGCCTGGCCGTCAACCTCGATTTTGGCGGTGGCCATCTGGTCGGGCGAAGGGTTCTTCGGCGCAAGCGAGGCACCGCCCACACCCGCCTGGGCCGAGGTCAGCCGGGTGGAGTCGAAGGGAATGGAAACCGTGCTTTCCTCGTCGTAGGGAACCGTGTTGTTCACCACGCGGATGCCGATGCCCGGCGTCATTGCCAGCATCGTGCGTGCTGGCATGACGGTTTCGCCGTCGAACTCGCCTGATTCGGTGTAGTTTTCGGCGATCTGGTTGGCGGTGATGGTAGCGACTGACTCCATGTTGTCGCGCGTGTAGGTTTGGAAATGCTGCTCCCACACAAACGACACCACGCCGATGGCAACCAGCGCGGTCATGGCTGCGATCAGCGCGAACGACAGCGTGACGCGCGTGGTGTAAGACAGGCTGCTCCAGCCGGAGCGCTTCTGCGGCACGCCGCGGTCTTCCGGTTTCGGCTCGGCGCCGTTCTTGCCGTTTTGCTTCTTCTCTGAAACGGCCGATGCCGCACGGTCGGCGGCATCGGGTTTAACTGACATCATGATGGTGCACCTCCGCAACGCGGCGCGCGGGGCTCGCGCTTACTGACCGGACTTGGTGGGATCCTCGAAGCGGTAGCCCACGCCGTGGACGGTATGCAGCCACTTGGGGTTGCGGGGATTGTCGCCGATCTTGGCGCGCAGGTTTTTCACGTGGCTGTCGATGGTGCGCTCGTAGCCTTCGAAGTCGTAGCCGAGCACCTTTTCCACCAGCTCCATGCGCGAGTACACACGGCCCGGGTAGCGGGAAAGGGTGGTCAGCAGCTTGAACTCGCTGGCGGTCAGGTCGATCTCCTTGCCGGAAACCATCACCTTGTGGCCAGAAACGTCGATGGTCAGCTCGCCGAACTCGAGCACCTCGCGCTGAGGTTCGGTGTCGGCATGCACGCGGCGCAGCAGCGCGCGGACGCGGGCCACCAGCTCGCGCGGGCTGAAGGGCTTCACCAGGTAGTCGTCGGCGCCCAGTTCCAGACCGATGATGCGGTCTTCGACTTCGCCCTTGGCGGTAAGCATGATGATGGGCACATCGGAGTTGTCGCGGATGGCGCGGCAGACGCGCTCGCCCGGCACGCGGGGAAGCATGAGATCCAGAATGACCAGGTCGAAGTGGTGCTTGGAAAACTCCTCCAGCGCTTCCTGGCCGTCGCCCACGGCGGTCACCCAATAGTTCTCGCGTTCCAGATATGCCGTCACGGCGTCGCGGATTGCCTTCTCGTCTTCAACCAGAAGGATGCGTCGCGTCTCGTTGCTGCTCATGACCTCACCTCGATGTCGTCGTCGGTCCGCCGCAGCCGGGTTGCGCAGGGGCCTTTCCCCTTTTGCGCGCCCGACCGGGCCTTCTGCGCACGTTTTGCGTTTATTGTAGCAATTCCCCCGATCAGACGCCCACCTGTAAATGAAATGACACAATAAACCCCATGGCAACTCGCAGATCCACACAAGGCTCGCGCACCCGTCGCGCGGCTTCCACCGCCCGTCGCACCGCACGTCACAGCGGGCGTTCCCTGCCCCGTTCGGGCGCTGCCGGCGCGCAGATCGGCAACGTCGCCGGGCTCGGCTCGGGCGCTGACGCGCGCTCGCGCTCTGGGCGCGTTCGCACGCGCTCGAACGCCGCGCATGCGCGGACCGACCGACGCTCACGCGGCACGAGTCGCGGCACTGCGTCCAGAATGCCATCGGGCGGCCCCGTCATCACGCGCCGCCACCTGATTGCTGGCGCCGTGGGCGTTGGCGCCTTGGCAGCCATCGGCGGCGGCGTGTACGTTACCGCCCACCAGAACGACAGCGATGACATCGACGTTCTGGAGGTTCCCGAAAGCGCTGTTTCCTCATCCAACGACCTCGGCGATTCGTCCCCGGCTGAAGAGCACATGCGGCTGGCAGGCAACTTCGAGTTGCCGTACGGAACGCTCGTTTTCTCGTCGAGCGATCGGCTGGCCTGCTGCATCGTCCCCAGCGAAACTGCCAATCCACTGTGCACGGTTGGCCTGCTGTGGCTGGGCTCCGGCAATCTCTCCACTGTCCTGAGCACCGCCCAAGGCCAGGAAGAAGGTTTCCAGATCTACGATGCCCGTGCCACCGATTCGGGCCTGGTGTGGATCGAGGAAGACATCCTGGAAGGCACTTGGCGCGTGTACACCGCACCGCTTTCTTCTGACGGAGCGCTCGGATCGCCCGCACTTGCGGACGAAGGCGGCGGCGACTGGGAAACTCCTTCCATCGCCGCAGCGGGAAGTCGCGCGTTCTGGCAGGTGATGCCCAAAGTGGGCACCGATTCCTCGTCGGAGAGCTCTCTGGTGAAGTCGACAACGTTCGGCAGCTCCGACGTCCAAACCGTATGGACATCGAAAGGGCGCCTGGCAACGGCGCCGTATGCCTGCGCGGATGCCGTGGTAATCACTCCGCGCACCGATACCTCAAGCACGCACTACCAGCTCACGCGCATCGACGCGTCTAGCTGCAACGCCACCGACACGCTGGTGCTGCCCACCCGCATGTCGCCACTTGAGGCGGGGTTTGGCGACACGGGTTTCATGTTCTCGTTCGATGCCATCTACAACTACGGCGGCGGCATCGCCAACCTGGGCACCTACTGCCCTGCACAAGATGCCCGCGGCGCCGACTACAGCGCTGCACCTTGGTTCCGCTTCGCCCGCACACCGTCCGCTGCGCCCGCGTGGTGCGGGGGCTACCTGATGGTGAAATCGACCACCTCGGTATGCGGCGTCGACTTGGCAACCCGCGAATGGTTCACCCTGGGAATGGAAAACGGTTCCGACGACTACGGCGACTACCTTGCCACCACCGGATCGGTCGGCGCTGTGGTCACCTACGCCAACATCGACCACACCCCCCTCGGCGGCGAGCACATCCACTGCTGCCGCGTCCGCGTGTGGAAACCCGTATAGGCTTTTAGCCCGAAAGCCGCCGTTCTCCAGGCGAAAGCCCCAAAACAAGCGAAGGCCAGTCGCCGAAACGACGGGCCTTCGTCTTTTACAGCCGAACTACCTGGTCAGCCAGTTAGTTCTTGGAAGCCTGGTACGCTTCCACGAGCTTCTTCGTCACATCGAACGGAGCGGGCTCGTAGCCTTCCAGCTTCAGCGTGTAGGAACCGCTGCCGCGCGTGAGGGCGCGGAGGTCCTTGGTGTAGTTGATGACCTCGGCGTAGGGCACGCGCACCATGATGATGGTCTCGCCCTGGTCGTTGGAGTCGGTGCCGATGATGCGGCCGCGGCGGGTGGACACATCACCCATCACAGGGCCGGCATATTCCTCGGTCACGGCAATGTCCAGCGAAGCCATGGGCTCCAGCAGCACCGGATCGGCCTTCTCGCATGCGGCACGGAAACCAATGCGGGCAGCCGTCTTGAACGCCATTTCGTTGGAGTCAACGCTGTGGTAGCTGCCATCGAACACGGTGCACTTGATGTCCACCATCGGGTAGCCGGCCAGGAAGCCCTCGGTCATGGCGTCCTGAACGCCCTTGTCAACCGCAGGAATCAGGCCGCCCGGAATGGCGCCGCCCTTGATGGCGTCAACGAACTCGTAGCCAGCGCCCGGGTTGGGTTCAAGGCGCAGCCAGCAATCGCCGAACTGGCCGGCACCGCCGGTCTGCTTCTTGTGACGGCCCTGGGCCTCGGCGGTCTTGCGGATGGTCTCGCGGTACGGGATGCGCACCGGAACCTGGCGCGTCTCGACGCCGGCCTGCTCCTTGCAGCGCGCAAGCACGGTCTCCACCTGAGCGTCGCCCATGGCCATGAGCACGGTCTGGTGCGTTTCCTCGTTGCGCTCGATGCGCATGGTGGGATCGTTCTCGCAGGCGCGAGCCAGGAACGTGCCCAGCTTGTCCTCTTCGTTCTTGTTGACAGCCTCGATGGCAACCGGGTACTGCGGCGCGGGCATGGGCAGCGGATCGACAGCGATCTCGCCGGTCTGCGACAGCGTGTCGCCCGTGCGGGTTTCGGAGAGCTTCGGCACCACGATGATGTCGCCAGCCTTGGCGCTCTTCACGTCCACGGTTTCCTTGCCCATCATCACGTACAGATGGCCCAGGCGCTCCTTCTTGCCGGTGCGCGCGTTCACAAGCTCCATGCCGGGCTCAAGCGTGCCGGAGAACACCTTCAGGAAGCTCAAGCGGCCCACGAACGGGTCGGACAGCGTCTTGAACACGAACGCGGCGGGACGGCCAGCGATATCGATGTTGACGGCCTGGCCGCCAGCGACGAACTTGCCATGGTCGCGCGGGCTGGGGAAATAGGTGGTGATGTCGTCCATGACCGCCTTGATGCCCTGTTCGATGATGGTGGAGCCCACGAACACGGGGATGAACAGCTCCTGGGTGATGGCCTTGTCAAGCAGGCTCTCCAGCTCTTCCTGGGTCAGCTGCTCGTCGCCCTCCAGGTACTTCATCATCAGCTCGTCGTCGGCCTCGGCCACCAGGTCGCACAGCTTGTCGCGCGCAGCCTGCGCCACGTCGGCGTACTCGGCGGGGATGTCCTCCACGCGCTCGGCGTTGGCATCGCCCTGATCGAAGTAGCGCGCCTTCATGCGCAGCACGTCGATGACGCCCTTGAAGTCCTTGTCCACACCCATGGGGATGGTCACCGGACCCAGACGCGAGCCGAAGCGCGCGTGCAGCAGCGCCATGGCGGTGTCGAAGTCGGCGTTCTCGCGGTCGATGTGGTTGATGAACACCGCGCGCGACAGGCGCATGCCCTCGGCCTCACGCCACAGCTTGGTGGTCATCACCTGCGGGCCAGCGACGGCGTCAACCACGAACAGCGCCATTTCGGCTGCGTTCATGGACGCCAGCGTGTCGCCGATGAAATCGGGATGGCCGGACGTGTCCAACAGGTTGATCTTGAAGTCCTTGTAGGGAATGGGGGCGATAGAGGTGCCGATGGTGAAGCGGCGCCGGATCTCCTCCTGATCGTAGTCAAGGTAGGATTTCCCGTCGTGGGTCGTTCCCATGCGGGGGGTGCGGCCCGAGACGTGCAGCATCGCCTCGGCGAGCGAGGTCTTGCCGGCGCCGTCTTGGCCCACCAGCACAATGTTACGCACGTGTTCGGTAGCAGGAGCTGCCATATCAACCACCAACTTTCCTGTTGCATGGCCTGCGTTCGTCCGCGCGGCGCGAAACGCTGCGCAGGCCAAACGAGCATTGCTTCGTCCCCTGCACGCACCGCCGCAGCGTACCCCCTGCGCGGCGAATCCGTGCTTCGAAAACGTTGCCCACTAGTGTATCGCAAAGCCGCCGCTTGCGGCGCAGAAACAGCCGTCTGCCTTGGGTGACCTCGGATGCGCCGTCGTTCAACACCCCCATCGATATCCACTATGCCCAAGGCGGTTCTATATTCTGACAAAATCTTTTTATTCGTATTTAAGTTTATTCTTGATTATAATACTATCCGCATAGAGGAACCTGAAGCGGTCAACCTATCGATGAGAAAGGCACGGCATATGCGAATTTCTGCACGAAATCAGTTGAAGGGCGTCATCTCCGCCGTCAAAAACGGTGCAGTCAATGGCATCGTTGTGATCGAGCTTGGCGAAAGCTCCGTCTCCGCCGACATCACTATGGAATCCATCAAAGACCTCGGCATTGCCGAAGGAAAAGAAGCCATTGCCATCATCAAAGCTTCCAATGTGATGTTCGCCGCCGGCTCCGAGCGCATCGCCGGCATCTCCGCCCGCAACCAGCTGGTGGGCACCGTCAGCACCATCCGCAAGGGCGCGGTGAACGGTCACGTTGCGCTGGAGCTTGCCGACGGCAACGTCATCACCGGCTCCATCACCAACGCATCCATCGACGATCTGGGCCTGGAGGTTGGCTCCCCCGCCGTCGCCATCGTGAAGTCCACCGACGTCATTGTGGGCGTGGAGTAACGGCTCAACCGCTCAGCTCTCAGCGAACGCAAAGAGAAACGCCGCCTGATAAGGCGGCGTTTCTGCGTTTTAGAGGATGTTTAGGACTCGGATTTTGCAGGGTCGATTGGCTCAGGCGATTCTCCAGCATCGACAGCTTCAGGCGTTTCTGTATTCTCCACTTGCTTCCCCACCTGCGACGCAGGATCCGGCGGCGGCCAGGATTGCTGGGGCTGCACGGGCTGGTTGTGCACTGCCGTCTCAAACGGCATGGGGTCGTCTTGGCCGCGCCAGTGCGGTACATCGAACTGCTGCACCCAGTAGCCCGTGGCGCGCACTGCCAGCATCGTGCTGAACACGGTTACTGCCGTGACCACGTACCATGCGACCGCCATCACCAGCATGATCAGCAGCATTACCCACATCATGGTGCTTGGCTGGCCGGAGGTTTGCAGATACTCGATGGTGGCAACCACGCCCAGCGTCAGGAACATCCCCATAAGCAGCGCCATGAAGAGCATGATGACGACGGTGACGATGTTCACCACCAAAAACATTCCGAAGATGCGCAGGATCCCGCCCGTGTCGCGGCGCAGCATGGTCCAGATACGCCCGAGCTGGAAACCTGCGGAGAGGCGGCCGTAGATGGCCATGCGCAGCCAGCCGATCCAAATGAAAAGCGCCACCAGCCCCACCAAGACCACGCCCATCACAAGCACGATCATCGCAAAAGCAAACGACGCAAGAACGGACGTGAGCGAAAGGGCTCCGTCAACGTGGCCCAGCGTGACGAGTCCTGCCGCGCCTACGCCCGAGATTCCGCTCAGCACCGTGAACGCCACCCACAGCAGAAGCATAAACACCAGCTGAATGACCCACGCGAAGAAGCCGCGCGAGTAAAGGTTGCCATCTTCATTGCCGAAGATGCTTGCTGGAAGCGGAGCACGCACGCCCCACGCAATGTCGCGCGCCCACCCCAGCAGGTATCCCATGGCGACGATCCAACCAAACACGGGGATAAACATCAGCAGCGCAAGCAGAAGCACCTTGCGGAACCAACCATGCGACTCGCGCACGTCCCGCCATGCCGCGCTGAAGCAGCTCGTCTGCATGATTCCCCCTTTCCATCGACGATTTCGCAGGTCAAACTATACGCGCCCTCGCGCACTCCGGCTCGTTTCGTTTCCGACCCGTCACCATGCTTGCCGCACGCCCGGCAGCCCCGCCCCCCTTTCCGTCGCTGCGTTATCCCCTTCCGTCGCCGCCGCACCCACTCTTCCGCCGCTGCTGCGCCGCGCCTCTCCGCTGCGCGCCCGGCACCCAGGCACACAACAGATCTGCCCGATTGAACGCCCCGTCGCAAAAACAACCCTTTCGCGCACGAAATCCGGGGTTTTGGATTCCTGATACGTCCAAACCTCCCGATTTCGTGCAACCCCTTTCGCACTGGGCGAATCGAGTTCAGAAAACCCCAGGTCATCGACTTTGCTTTTCTAACCGGGCTTTTCACGCTCGTCCATAACTCCCGATTTCAAACAAAACCGCCCTGATTCCCTTCCCTGGACCCCCGTATTCGTCCACAACCCCCGAAAGCGCGCAAGCCTGCGATTATGCCGCACAAGACCCCACGCCATGCTGCGCGCCCTTGCCACACTCCCGCTTCACGCGAAGCCCCGCACCGTGCTGAGCACCTTTGTCACGTTCCCATACCGCGCGAAGCTTCACGCTGGGCTTTGCGCCTTTACCGCGTCTTCGCACCACGCAAAACCCGCATCATGCTGGCCCGTTTGCCGCGCTCACGCTCCACATAATCCCCGTGCTGAACTGCACGCCTTTGCAGAGCTTCGTCCCATACAAAGCCCACGCCGTTCGCTTCTGTTGCGGTTCCCGACAGTTGACGCGCCCTTCGCGTCGAACCCGCATTGAACCTGCGTTAGATCTGCATTTGTTCGTCTTTCAATCCAGACGCGGGGCGCGTGCAAACTGCGTGTGCTGTTGGCGACGCTGCTACGTTCTGCGCGTTGGGGCGCGCGTGTATAACACGGCCATGGCGATTTTCCTCGGACATATCTCCGCATTGACGTTTTGGCGATCGGGCTTTCTGCCCAACGACTTCGGTTCATCGCGCGCCCGCCCTCCCGAGAAGCCTGTCTGCCGGAAAGAAATTATCACCGCAGCACGCGAGCTGCTCAATCTGTGCCGAAATCCGCCCACCACCCACATCCTGCGGCGCAACGAGATGCCCTTCCCCACCGCAGACGTGCGCACTTTCGGGAGTTGTGGACGATTCCAGGGGTCTAGAGTGAGAAATCAGGTCTGTTTTGCTTGAAATCGGGAGTTATGGACGAGCACGAAATGGCAAGATCTTGAGCGCACTCATCTGAACTGGGGTTTTATCAAACGCGATACGCTGGACGTGAAGAGGGCTGCACGAAATCGGAGGGTTTGGACGTATCAGGAGTCCAGAACCCCGGATTTCGTGCGCGGAGGGGCTGTTTTGTGACGGGGCATCCAAAACCCCTTATTTCATGCACGGTGACAACAAACCGGCGCGATGGAAGGCTAGGCGCACCTTTCCCCCGGAACGCAAGAAAGCCTCGAACGCGACGGCATCCCAGAACGCAAGAAGGACGGGCGCGTCTAAAACGCGGGAAGGCCCCGCCGGCGCGATTTCGCGCACCGGGCGGGGCCTTCCGTAAAGACGTATCGTCGCGGCCTTAGGCGGCCTGTGCGAACGAAGCGAATTTACTTGAGGGTGACAGCAGCGCCAGCCTCTTCCAGCTTGGCCTTGATCTCCTCGGCCTTGTCCTTGGCAACGCCCTCCTGCAGGGTGGCGGGAGCGCCCTCGACAGCCTCCTTGGCCTCCTTCAGGCCCAGGCCGGTGATCTCACGGACAACCTTGATGACAGCGATCTTGTTGTCGCCGAAGCCCTCGAGCACGACGTCGAACTCGGACTTCTCCTCGGCAGCAGCGCCACCCTCAGCGGGAGCAGCCACAGCCACAGCGGCGGGAGCGTCAGCGGAAACGCCGAAGGTCTCGCAGATAGCGTCCACGAGGTCCTTGGCCTCCAGCAGGGTCATTTCCTTCAGAGCCTCAATGATTTCTTCAGTGGTCAGCTTGGCCATTGTAGTAATTCCTTTCTTCGATCCGCGTCCTTTGCGGATTCACTTCTTTTCTAGGCGGCGCACCTTTGTGCGCCTAAGCCGCACGCTTGTGCGCGCGAGGGGTGGTTACGCAGCAGGCTTCTGCTCCGCAACCTGGTTGACAGCGCGAGCGATGCTGCTCGGCATGTCGTTGAGGGAGACAGCGATACGACGGGCGAAGCCGTTGATGAGGCCAGCCAGCTGGCCGAACAGCTGCTCGCGGCTGGGCAGATCGGCGACAGCCTGAACCTGCTCGGCGTTCACGAACGCACCGTCCATGAGACCGCCCTTGACCTCCAGCTTGTCGTTGTTCTTGGCGAACTCCTTCAGAGCCTTGGCGGAAGCCACCGGATCGGCGCCAGCGAACACGAACGCCGACGGACCCTCCAGGATCTCATCCATGCTTGCCATGTCGAGCTCTTCCAGCGCGATGTGCATGAGCGTGTTCTTGTACACCTTCATGCTGGCGTCCGACTCGCGAATGCTGTTGCGCAGCTCCTGGATCTCCTTCACGGTCAGACCGCGGTAATCCACAACCCACACAGCGCTCACGTCGGTCAGATCCTCCTTGATGCTGGCGAGCATCTCCTTGTTCTGAGCGTTGGGCATATTTGCACCTCCTTTTCCCGAACTCGAGTTCCGCCCCTAGCGGGTGGGATCGTGCCCGGAAAAAGGAACGACCCCCGCCGTCGCAGACAGCGGGGGTCGCCAAGCGCGAAACTGACAACCACCTCGGCGGGCCGCGCTTTCGCGCAATTAAACCTTGCGGTGCCTGCTGTCTCTGGCAGCGGAACGTGTATAACCTTGCGCTGCCCGTAAAGACAGCCGTTTCATTTTGGCAGATTTCACCGCCCTGTCAAGCAAACACACCCAGTTCGCCACGTAAGACGCACAAATCACTCAGAAGAATGGAAGACGGGCACCCAACCCTTACGGAAAGAAGGGCTTGAACGCAAAAAGGGCGGGGAAACCTCCCCGCCCTTGAAGCGTTGGTTGTACACCCTACGCAGCTTTAGCGCTTATGCGGCCTGCTGGCCCTCCATGCCCGCTGCAGCATCGCCTGCGGCAGCGTCGCCGGCAGCGCCGTCAGTTGCCCCTGCCGCAGCAGCGCCCTGCGCCTGATCGTCCTGCGGCGTTGCCTCCACGCCGTCAAGCGACTGCACGCTAGAGACGGGATCGCCCTTCACGTAGGTGAACGTGATCTCGTCACCCACATTGTAGGCAACGATTCCCAGCATGTCGGGAAGCGCGAAGTCGAACACTTCCTCGCTGCCCTCGATCTGCACGTAGAAGTGCGTGTTGCCATCCATCACAGCATCGGTGATGCGCACTATCTTGCCCGTCACCGTCTCGATGCCCACGGAATCGGCCGCCGAGCCCTGAAGCTGCACGCCGTTGGTGGCAAGCAGTGCCTCGTAGGCCTCCTGGCATCCGGCAACCGTGTTGCCAACCGCCACGTTCTGGTAGCGCTGGATGTCAAGCATGGCGAACTGCTTCACCAGGCCGGCGTTGTCCTTGAGCGCCATGAAGTAGGTAGGCTGCCCGCCCACGTTGATCAGCAGCGGGAACGTCGCCTGGTAGCGCAGATTCTGTACCTGGCCCTCGGCCGACTCCATCGCCGACGCCTCCGTGGCGCCCGACACCGAGTAGAAGTGCGACTCAGCCGTGCGCTGGTTGATCAGCACGAAGCCCACGATGGAGCTGTCGGCAGTTGCAGACGTCACGCCGGTGTACACCCACACATCGTCGTCCTTGGCGATGTAGTTGTAGCCGGGCATGCCGTCGGTGCCAGGCGTGGTCTGCACCACGTTGCGCTGACCCAGCCACGAGTTCAGCCAGCCGTCCTTGTAAGCGCCCGACCAGTTGTACTGCTCGATCAGCAGGTCGGTGGGATACGCGTGGTCAACCCACTGCGGAACCTCGTCGATGGCCAAATCCTGGCACTCGCCTGTGGTGGCGTCCACCATCACCACGCGGCTGATGTCGGTGCCGCCAAACAGGCCGATGGTGCGCGTCTGCACCGGGCAGATCCACCACGGATGTCCGTCATCGTCGATCTCGAACGACTTCTCGTCAAACATGTAGAAGGGGTACTTCAGCTGCACGTAACGGTCGATGTTGCGCGCCAGCGGCTCGGACTCGGAATAGTAGATGGGGCTGTCGTCCAAGCGCACGATCTCGGCGTCCTGCGTAGTCATGTTGACCAGCGAGTACGCCGGAATGCCCTGCTCGCGGTTGGTGAACCACTTGAACAAGTCGGCATACACCAGCGGGCTCACGCGCACCGGCGCGTCTTTGTAGTTGATCTGGCTGTACAGCGTGGAGATCTCGAACTGGCTGACGTACTCGGGGATGGAGCCCATCTCGCGATCGCCCAGCAAAATGGCGGAATCGCGGTCGATCACGGGGATCTGCGAGTAGTCGACCTCAGGAATGTCGCTCGCGAAATCTTCGGTGGTGGTCTCCAGCACCGTCGCGTACTTCGCGGCATTGCCCGGGAACAGCGACAGAGACGCCACACCACCAATCACGCCCACCAGCGCGATGACCACGGGAATGGCGGAAAGGGCCTTGAACGTCTTCGCTTTGCCCTGGTTGGCGTCCACCTTTGCCGTGCCCGTTTTGTAGTTCTTCGACTTGGTAGAGAAGACGAGGAACAGAGGCAGCAGGATGAAGATGGCCACGAACAGCCACGTATCCACGCTGTGGATGTTGATGGGCGGATGGAACCACCAGTACGCCGCCAACAGCACGATGATCAGCAGAATCACCGAAATGATGATGGCCTTCTTGCCCAGCTTGGGCATGTTGGCGCCTTCAAAGGGGTTGTGGATCTCGGGGCCAGAGCCATCCTGGCCGCCACCGCCGCCGAACCCACCGAAGCCCGGGAAGCCCCCGAACCCGCCGAATCCGCCGCGCGAGCCGCTGCGACGCCCGCTAGAGCTGCCAGCGTCCGACCCGCCAGACGCGGACTGCCGCGAACCTTCGTTCGACGACGAGCCGCCAAACGAGTCGTCGACGTTCATGCCCGACTGCTTCAACGCCTCGAGCAACGCATCCAAACCAGATGTTTGTTTCACTTCTTACTCCTGATAAAACTCGGGAAAACGTCCCGCGCCCTCCAAAGGGAAGGTGCGCAGACCAACGCGCATCACTATACACGAAAACGCCTGCCGCCACGCTCCGACAGGCGCTTCCGTTGACATGTCTTTACTTTGAACGACCTGCTGCGCTAGTTCGCCAAATGCCTCAACACGAACTGGAGAATGCCGCCGTTGGCGTAATACGCACCCTCGGTCGGCGTGTCGATACGAACCGTGGCGTCAAAGGCGACCTCAGACCCGTCGCCCTTGCGTGCATGCACGCGCACAACCTGCGGGTTCGGCAGACCTTCCGAGAAGTCGATCGCATCCACCGTGATGCGTTCGGATCCATCGAGCCCCAGCGTCTGAGCGTTTTCGCCTTCTTGGAACTGCAGAGGCAGAATGCCCATGCCAATGAGGTTCGAACGATGAATGCGCTCAAAGCTCTCGGCGATCACCGCGCGCACGCCCAAAAGCATCGGGCCCTTGGCCGCCCAGTCGCGCGATGAACCGCTGCCGTACATCTTGCCCGCCAGCACCATCATGGCGTCGCCCGCCTGCGCATACGCGCGAGACGCGTCGAACAGCGGAGCAATCTCGCCTGTGGCGAAATTGCGCGTCCAGCCGCCCTTGCGGCCTTCTGCCAACAGATTCTGCAGCTTCACGTTGGCGAAGGTGCCGCACATCATCACCTCGTGGTTGCCACGGCGCGCGCCGTAGGTGTTGAAGTCTGCCGGAGCAACGCCGCGTTCCTCCAGGTAACGCGCTGCAGGAGAGTCCGCCGCAATGCTGCCCGCCGGCGAAATGTGGTCGGTGGTGATGAAGTCGCCCAGCAGCGCCAGCACGCGCGCGTCCTCCACTGCGGCGGGCGGTTCGGGCTCGCGCTGCATGCCGTCGAAATACGGTGCACGGCGCACGTAAGTGGACGCGTCATCCCAAGGGAACGTGTCGCTCGCGCGGCTGCCAAGCGCCTGCCACGCAGCCGTGCCGTCAAACATCCCACGCGCACCCTGCTCGAACAGGTCGTCGTTCACGCAGGCGGCCATCAACTCGGCGATTTCAGCCTCATCGGGCCACAGATCAGCCAAGCGCACCGGCTTGCCGTCGGCATCCGTCCCCAGCACGTCGTTGTTCAGATCGATGTCCATGGTGCCGGCAAGCGCATAGGCCACCACGAGTGCCGGCGTTGCCAAGTAGTTCTGCGAAACGTCGGGCGAAATGCGGCCCTCGAAGTTGCGGTTGCCCGAAAGCACGCTGGCAAGCTCCAGCTTATCGGAAACATCGTGCATCGCAGGCAGGATGGGGCCCGAGTTCCCGATGCAGCTCATGCAGCCGAACCCACACGTGTAAAAGCCCAGTTCGCGCAGGCTATCGGTCAGGCCCGCACGCTCCAGCAGAAGCTCGGTTGCCTTGCTGCCCGGCGCAAGGACGCACTTCACCCAGGGCTTGGGTCGCAAGCCCGCCTTGGCGGCGTTGCGCGCCACCACACCCGCCATCAGCATCATCATGGGGTCGGTTGCCGTGGTGCAGCTGGTCACTGCCGCAATGGCGAGCGAGCCATGCCCCACCTCGAAGGAACCCTGCGGCAGATCAACCGTCTCGCGCGCGCCCATGTCAAGCCCGCGCTCCTGACACACGGCGCGGAAGCGCTCCTGAGCCTGAGAAAGCGGAATGCGGTCATGCGGGCGCGACGGTCCTGCAATGGAAGGCTCCACCGCGCTCAGATCGAACTCGAGCACCTCGGCATAGGTTCGCGGCTCAGCCTCGGAGTCGTACCACAAACCCTGAGCCTTCGCATACGTTTCCACCAGTGCACGGCGTTCGGCAGAACGCCCTGTCAGCCCCAGATACTCAACCGTGCGCTCGTCAACCGGGAACAGCGTGCACGTGCAGCCGTATTCCGGCGTCATGTTGGAAATGCAGGCGCGCATCGTAGCGCTTAGCGACGCCACACCGGGGCCGAAGCACTCCACGAAGCACCCGACAACCCCCTTCGCGCGCAGCATCTGCGCAAACGACAGCGCCACATCCATGGCGGTCACGCCCGCCGGACGTTCGCCCGTCAGACGGACGCCCACCACGCGCGGAACCAGCGTGGTGATAGGCTGGCCGAGCGCCGCAGCCTCAGCCTCGATGCCGCCTACGCCCCAGCCCAGCACGCCAATGCCGTTTGCCGTGGGCGTATGGCTGTCGGTTCCCACCAGGGTGTCGAAGTACGCTACCGGCTGACCGTCGCGTTCGCCCGCTGCATCATCCGAGGTCATCACCACGTGCGCGAACTTCTCGATGTTCAGCTGATGGCAGATGCCCGACCCCGGCGGCACGATGCGCACGTTCTCGAAGGAACCCTGCGCCCAACGAAGGAACTCGTAGCGCTCGGCGTTGCGCTGGAATTCCAATTCCATGTTCTTCTCAAGCGCGCCGGCGCAACCCGCTTCGTCGGCAATGACCGAGTGGTCGATCACCAAATCGCACGGCACCTGCGGGTTGATCTTCTTCGGATCGCCCCCCAGCTGGGCGCACGCCTCGCGCATGACCGCGAAATCCACGAACACCGGCACGCCAGTGAAGTCCTGGAACAATACGCGGGCGGGAGAAAACTCCACCTCGCTTCCCACTTCACCAGCGCAGCCCGCCTCGACGATTCGCTTCGCCAGGCGTTCGGCTTCGTCATCGGACGATGCGTTGCGCAGGACGTTCTCAAGCAACACCGTCAAGGAGTACGGCAGTTTGCTGGCGCCGGGAATGCGCGACACCGGGAAATACGTGTAGCGCTTGCCGCCTGCCTCTAGCGTGTCGGCGAACCTGCCCTGCCTGCGATCGTGGTTCGAGCCCATCGGCTTACCTTTCTTCTCGTCCGAAACGAAGCGCCCCTCCCCGGGGCGCTCGGTTGTCTTCTATCGTATCGCTTCGCACCTGCGCTACGCGAGCGCACGCACAAGCGCGTCGGTGAACTCAGTGCAGCTTGCCGCAGGCGCATCGACCCCCGTGGCACGACGAATGTCGCCCGTCAGATGCTCGCCCGCTGCGTAGACCGCGCGTACCGCGTCGCGGATACGGGAAGCTGCTGCCTGCTCACCCAGATGGTCCAGCATCATGGCCGCCGAAAGGATCTCGGCCGTCGGGTTTGCCTTGTCCTGCCCCGCGATGTCGGGCGCCGACCCGTGGACGGCCTCGAACACGGCGTATTCCTTGCCGATGTTCGCGCCCGGCGCGATGCCCAGCCCGCCTGCCATGCCGGCAGCCAGGTCGCTCGCGATATCGCCATACAGATTGGGGAACACCACCACGTCGAACTGCGAGGGGTCCATCACCAGGTTCATGCAGAACGCGTCAATGATGCGCTCATCGAACGCAACGCGCCCCTCGTACTCCTTGGCCACCTCACGCGCCACGCGCAAAAACAGGCCATCAGAGTACTTCATGATGTTCGCCTTATGAGCTGCCGTAACCTTTTTACGGCCTTGCGCGAGCGCATATTCGAAGGCATAGCGCACAATGTTCTGCGTTGCCGTGATGGAGATCGGTTTGATCGAGATGCCGGAATCCGGACGAATGGTGCCCGCACCTTCCGCCTCACAAAAATCGATCAAACGGCCCGCAGCTTCGGAGCCCTGCTCAAACTCGATGCCCGCATACAGGTCCTCGGAATTCTCGCGCACAATCACCAGATCGAGATCCTCATAGCGCCCACCGGCGCCCGGAATCGAAAGCACAGGACGAAGGCACACGTACAAATCGAGCGTCTTGCGCAGCGCAACGTTCACGCTGCGGAAACCCGTTCCCACCGGCGTGGTGATGGGGCCTTTGATGGCCACCTTGTTGCGCTTGACCGCCTCAATGGTGGATTCGGGAAGCGGCGTGCCGCACTCATCGATCATCTTGGCGCCAGCTTCGGCGACCTCCCACTCGATGTCGGCGCCGCTTGCCGCCACCACGCGCTGCATGGCCGCAGAGGTCTCAACCCCGATGCCGTCTCCGGGAATCAGGGTAACAGTATGCTTGGGCATAAATGACTCCTTACCAGGGGTTATGCGCTTACAGGGGAAGCGCCGACGTTGTCCAAAATCTGCTGAGCCCTGCGCTGCAGCGAACCTTTGCTGTTCGCCGCATCAAACGCCATGCGCTCGGCAAGCGCTGCTTTCACCGAATCGGAAAGCTTGCCCTGCGAGTACTCAACAACCGCAACGAGCATATCGCCGAATTCCAAGTCACCGTGATAGCATTGAATGGCTTCGTCGATGAGGGGCCAGGTCTTCTCGGAGCGATTCTCGGTAGTTGCGCCGATCTTGCAGAGGAATCGAAGCGCAGCAAGGCGCACCGGACCGCTTTCCTCGTCGAAAAGCGAGGCTTCGGCATCCGAGATTGCCTTGTCGCACGCGCGGGAATCCTTGTCGACAAGCACCGTCAAAGCATCCAGGCACTCCCAGCGGGTACGAGCTTCGGGCCTGTTCAGCGCATCGATGATGTCATTTTCATACGGGACGATGAGGTCGACGTTCTCTTTTGCGACCTCGCTGAGAACCGCTGCGGCATTCTGCCTTGCGCGGCGTGAAGATCCGGAAAGCGCCTCGACGGCAGCTTCAAGAAGCTCAGGCTTCTTGCAAGCAGCCTGAGCCGCTTCGAGTATTTCTTGGGATTTTTCGCTCACGGAATCATCCTCCATTCGCTGATAAAGCGCACTTTACTGGCGTAAAGCACATTATATCGTGCTTTAAGGAGGCGAATTGGAGCCGTTGCAGCGAATTTACACGCTTGCCACGAACACCCTGTTGGCGGCATTTATGCCAGGCAAACAAAAAGGGCCCCGAAGGGCCCTGCCTGCTCCAGAAAGCGGAGAAGCATCCCCCATGGGCGCGACTCCCTACCCTCCCACGGACTACACCGCAGTACTATCGGCGACGGCGGGCTTAACTGCCGGGTTCGGAATGGGACCGGGTGATCCCCGCCTCCATGGTCG
>CALUHI010000007.1 GCA_944320405.1 uncultured Eggerthellaceae bacterium | reverse complement strand
TCATCCAAGGGCCCTCCGCCGACTCCGAGTGCACCTGGGCCCCCGAGGTGTCGGGCTCCTACACGGTCTACGTGGACGTCGCCGACTCGACGGGCGCCGTCTCCACCTGGACGTGCGCCTACGAGGTCGATCGAAGATGGCACCTTGAAGGGCAGAATCCTATGTTATCGTCGACTTTGCAAAAGGCTGGTGAGCCAGTAACAATCGCTGTTAATACGACGGGGGAGAACGAGCTCCTTCGGTACAAGTTCGTCTGGGAACGTGACGGCTGGGAGGACTGGGGCGTCATCCAGGACTTTTCTGGAGTCTCAGATTGTACCTGGTCTTCCGAGCGGGCTGGAGACTACAACATAATTGTCGACATAGAAGATGAATACGGCGAGATTGTTACTATCAGGGCATCTTACAAAGCATGGGATTACCTTGGAGTTAATGTTTCCGTTGTAGGAACAAATGTTTCATTCTCGCCTAATATGGGTTGCTCAAACCCAGCGGGCTTTGAATACAAGTATGTTTGGGAGCGAGATAACTGGGCAGATTGGGGTACTTTTGGTGATTTTTCTGCTTCAACCAGTAAGTCGTTTACTGTTTCAACATCTGGAAATTATTCATTCTATATAGATGTCAAATGCCCCGACGGGACAATATTGACAAAAAACAGCGGGGCATTCTACATAGTTACTGACCCATATTATGATCGGATTAAGAATCTCTCTAGCGGCACAGGCTATTTAATAGCAGTGAGTCTGGCGGATCGCACAGTTTCAATTTACAGCGGACATCAATATAATTGGGCGTTGAAGGATCGTTTCTCCTGCACGATTGGGGCGCCTAACTCTCCTACGATTACGGGCTTGTATCGAACGACGGGTTTCAAGAGGAGCCCGTTGAGCACTGATCGTAGGGCGATTTATTGCACCCAAATTCACGGTGGTTACTTCTTCCATTCGATCCTTGTTTCTGAAAGCGAGCTAGGGCAGAGTCTGTCTCACGGATGCATTAGATTGGCGTATTCGAAGGCTCTCTGGATTTATAACAATGTTCAAGGAGGAACTACCGTCTACATTTGGTAGTTGCGATCCTGTATGTCCGGACTCGTCGCGTTAATGTTCCGGCTTATCCAGGTCTTAGAAATGGAAAGGCGTTGGCTGAATGCGGGAACCTCAAGGTATGCCTGTAGGGTCAGTGTAGGCTGAGCCTACACTGACTATATTCGTCTTTTCTAGGGGAAGAAGAATCTTGTTCTGTGGAGGAATACTAGTGTAATGCCGAGGGCTCTCGCAGTGAGCCTGGGCGATGTTGAATGCGTGGCAGGGGGATTATCCGTCTCGTCCGCTTGCTCATCAGTCTGAATGATATGCCCTAATGCATATGGGTGAGTGTTGCAAATTGATGATCTGCTGGTCTTTGCGGACTTACGGTGCCGGCGAATGGTTCCTTCATGTTTTTTGGCAAAGATGCATTATTGTTTTCCAACATGCTGTTCTGAGGTTTCGCGGATGATCGGCCTACGCTTGCGCTTCGATTTTCTCTGTGGTGTATCATTATTCCGTTATGCTAAAAACTGTGAATCGGCTTAGAGAGTTGCCGTTTAATAAGGAGAAATACTGTTGTCGACTTTTGCGAATTGGGATATCAAAAGGAATTGGTTTATTCTTTCCTCGCTAATATCCAGAGACTTCAAGCTGAAGTATCGCCGTAGCGTCCTTGGTGTTCTGTGGTCGGTGTTGAACCCACTTCTGATGATGTGCGTGCTTTCTGCGGTATTCAGCTTCATGTTCCGCTTTGATATCGAAAATTTTCCTCTTTATCTTATTTTGGGCAATACCTTATTCGCTTTGATGGCGGATTCAACTACGACTGCCATGAACTCCATTGTTGAAGCGTCTTCTCTGATAAAGAAGATTAAGATTAAAAAGATTATATTTCCTTGTGAAAAAGTACTATTTCAGTTGGTCAACTACTGTCTTTCTCTTATAGCCGTTGCTGCCGTCATGCTGTATTTCAATGTATTTCCTACTGTCAATATCCTTTTTTTACCTTTGTTGCTGCTGTACGTTTTGCTGTTTAGCACAGGAGTAGGATTGCTATTGTCTGCTTTGGTTGTTTTCTTTCGTGATATAGGGCACTTGTGGGGTGTGGTAATAACGGCATGGACGTATGCGACCCCGCTGTTCTATCCCGTTAGCATCCTTCCCGATTGGATGATGTCGGCAATGAACTTCAATCCCATGTATCATTACGTGACGTACATGAGGGAGATCGCTCTATGGGGACAGACGCCAAGCTTGCAAGAGAATTTTATCTGCCTGGCGATGGCGTTTGTCGCCTTGGCCTTAGGGTTAGTGGTGTTTCGAAAGCTTGAGAAGAAATTCATCTTATACGTGTAAGGGCAGGCATGATGAGATCTGCGAACACTTCCTACATTGGTGGGCAAGAAGCCCTCTTGGAGGATGCGGGCAAAGAAACCGTGATTGATGTCGATCATGTATCGATGTCGTTCAATATGGCAAGCGAGACGCTAAATAATTTGAAGGAGTATGCCATTGCGGTTGCTCGCAGGGAGCTCCGTTTCAAAGAGTTTAAAGCACTTGATAACGTCTCGTTTCAGGTGAAAAAGGGCGATGTCTACGGCATTCTCGGTACGAACGGCTCAGGCAAATCGACACTCTTGAAAATAATAGCTGGAGTTTTGGATCCCTCAAAAGGTGCCTGCACAGTTAAGGGGAAAATCGCTCCATTGATCGAGCTGGGTGCTGGCTTTGACATGGAACTAACTGCAAGAGAAAACATTTATTTGAACGGTGCCCTGCTAGGTTACTCAAGAGCATTCATTAACGAGCATTTCGATGAAATAATAGAGTTTGCTGAGATTGAGCAATTTCTTGATATGCCGTTAAAGAATTACTCTTCAGGCATGGTTGCGAGAATCGCGTTTGCGATCGCCACGGTTATTGTCCCCGACATCCTTATCGTGGACGAAGTGCTATCAGTTGGCGATTTTATGTTTCAGCAGAAATGCGAAAGGCGAATTGCCTCGTTGATAAACGATCATCAAGTTACTGTTTTGATAGTTTCTCATGATAATCAACTAATTCGGCGTCTGTGCAATAAAGCAATATGGATCGAAAAAGGGCATGTTCGAATAGTGGGCTCTGCGAATACCGTCTGTAACGTTTATCGACTCTTAGGGGGTCATAAAGGGTCGCCACAAGCTGAGAAAGCAATATTGCAAAGGCTCGGCCCCGGGATCTTAGACGCCAAAAGCAGGTCCATTACCATTGCCGGCGAAGGTTGTCATGGCACTCTGGCAAAGATGACGGAAGCCGCTAAATTTCAAAATACAGACCTGATTGTTCTGCATGCTGGCGATCCGAACATGCATGCAATTATTGCTAGCGGTCTAGCAGGGCTTTTTGATGCCCCGATATTGCTTGCTAGAACCGATCGTTTGTTTGATGTCACTTCGCAAATCTTGAAAAGCGCGGCACCGTCAAAGTTAGTTCTTTGCGTTGAAAAGGGAGATTCAGAAGCTACATCTTCCCTGACGAATGAGATAAAAGAACTATTGGGCGATGGTGTTGACTGTCGTGTATTGGAATTCTCCAGCTCATTGAGTAGCTATTCTTGTTTAGTTTACGATTTGGGCATAGAGCTCGGAGGGGTGTGGTCTAAAACCGCGGCTGTTGTGGGGGCGGATGAGTCTGTTGCGGCGATTTCTCTATCTCCGTATTTGTATTCTGAGAAAATTCCTCTATTTGCAGTTGACGACGGTTCGGCTTTCAATGCGGTAAGTTGGAATACTCTGTTCTCTGAGATAATTTTCTCTACAGATGCTGTTGCGGACAGGTGCTGTTTTGACACGCATGGAAATAGTTCTCATTTGCGCTCGTTGAATCTCGATGCTTTTCCAAAAGAGTTGATTAATGGCAAAGTAAACGACTGGATTCTGTCTAAGAGGGCGAACCAGCGCTCTGCATCTTTTGAATTTGTCGTTTGCAGGGGATCGGGGTCTCTCGATTCGTATGTGGCGGGGCCATTTGCTGGTAACAGGGATGCTTTAATTCTCGTCGATGATCCTTCGGATTTGGATAGTGTTGCCAGTGCTTTAAACTACTTGGAAAAAATGGCCTCCAGGACGGAGCAGCTGGTTTTTTTGGGAAGTGAACTGTGCTATTGCGCTCTCGACAAGGCGCTGCTTGAAGAGTCGATAGAGAATTGATGGGTGGGGAGATATGAAAATAAGTGTTGCCGGCGCTGGTTATGTGGGCTTATCCATCGCAGTTTTGTTTGCTCGGTTCCATGAGGTTTCTATCAGAGACGTCGTCAAACAGAAAGTCGATATGATCAATGAGAGAAAATCTCCCATTGCAGACAAGGAGATAGAGCTCGCTTTCATGGAGGGGTACCTTAATCTTCAGGCAACGACTGATATCTCTCAGGCGTATTCCGGTGCTCAGTTCGTGGTCGTTGCGACTCCGACCGATTACGATCCTCATAAGAATCATTTTGATACGTCAAGTGTCGAAAAAGCGATAAGAGAAATACGGAAGGTTAACTCTGAAGCATGGATAGTAATTAAATCTACGGTTCCCGTTGGGTATACAAGGGAGCTTGCAAGTAGAATCAATGACGATAAGTTGTTGTTCTCGCCTGAGTTTCTAAGAGAAGGCCACGCCTTGTACGACAACCTGTATCCTTCGAGAGTGATAGTCGGCGCGCCTCTAGCTCGAGATTCTTCCTACGATGCGGCTAGGCGCTTTGCTTCGCTGCTGATTGATTGCAGTAGAGGCAAGAACGTTGAGGCGATACTGTGTCCCTCTTCTGAGGCTGAGGCTATCAAGTTGTTCGCTAATACATATCTTGCTCTAAGAGTCGCGTTCTTTAATGAGCTAGATACTTACGCTGAACTAAAAGGAATGGATACGAAGACGATTATCGAAGGGGTGGGACTTGATCCCCGAATAGGGAGGCATTACAACAACCCCTCGTTTGGATACGGCGGTTACTGCCTTCCGAAAGATACGAAACAGCTGTTGGCGAACTACTCTGATGTGCCCCAGTGTCTCATAAGCGCAATCGTTGAGGCAAACAGAACAAGAAAAGATTATATAGCAGACAAAATCTTTTCTCTTGCTAGTTCGTCTGGTGAACAAAAAGTTATCGGGATTTATCGTTTGACCATGAAGACAGGGTCGGACAATTTTCGCTCGAGCTCTGTTCAGGGGGTAATACGCCGCTTAAAGGAAAAAGGCGCTACGATTTTGATATACGAGCCCACTTTCCAGGGTACGGAGTTTTGCGGCTTTCCCGTTACGCATGATATAGGAGAACTCAAAAAATGCGATGTTATCGCAGCGAATAGGATTGGTTCAGAACTAAACGATGTAATCGAAAAAGTGTATTCCCGTGATCTATTTTTCGAAAACTAATCGATAGCTTTGATTTTGATGGGAAAGCATGATGCAACCAAAAGTTTCCGTTGTGATCCCTGTGTATAACCAAGAGCGTTATGTTGAAGAATGCTTGGCCGGGGTTCTCTCTCAGGATTTGGGAGAAATTGAGGTATTTTGTATCGATGACGGCTCGACTGACTCCTCTTTGGACATTTTAGAAAGTTTTGAGCGCAGGGACGACAGGGTTAAGGTCGTCTCGCAGGCCAACCAAGGTGTATCCGCAGCGCGCAACCTGGGAATAGCACAGGCTTTGGGCGATTTTCTTATATTTTTAGATCCGGATGATTATTACCCTGCAGATGATATTTTACGAAAGCTGTATTCTGCGGCGGTTGAAAACAACGCCTTGATTAGTGCCGGGAGTTTTAGCATTTATGATGAGGGCAAAGATGAGGTCATTACTGACTTTTCTGGGCTGCTCAGTGGCTATACCTTCTCTGAAGAGGGTTTCGTGCGGTACCAGGATTATCAGTTCGATTATGGGTTCATGCGGTTTATGTTTAAAGCGGAGTTTCTGAGAAAAGGCAATCATTATTTCCCTCCTTATGTTCGTTTTCAGGATCCTCCTTTTCTTGTCAATTCTCTTATTGACGCAAAGGGTTTTTATGCAATTCCGGACGTGGTATATCGATATCGATTGGGCCACCAGTTGATTGAGTGGTCTCGGGAAAGGCAGCTCGCGCTTCTGGCGGGCTTGGCTGATATCTTGAAGGCCTCTGCTGCGCACGATCTTTCAAGGCTGCATGCGCTTGCCTTAAGAAGGTTGGAAGAGGAGTACGGAGGCGTGTTTTACTGGGCGATTAGGGACATCACAGTATTTAAAGCGCTGGTTTACGTCAATTCTTTGATAAATGTTGATATGCTTCCCGAGGAATATCGGTCTTGTGAAGAGAAGGGGAGTCTGTGGGAGCGTTTGTATTTAATTAAGCCGTTGAGCCAGCAGGTTGATAACGCTGCAAAGTGGATTCAGGACATCTCTGACTTGCAGGGCGCGGTGCTCGCTGAACGTGGTGACAAGGAGAATACTCGGAAGGAGCTTGACGATCTAAAGGCAAACCCGCTTGTGAGATTGGCTTTGAAGCTTAGGCGCTCTTAGGGTAACTTGATGAGACGTTTTGCTAGGTGGTTTGGTTATGTGGAGTCTGTTTCTTGCCGTTTATTTAGTTTGCCTGCTGCTTCTGTATGTTCCAGGCATCTTGTTCTTTCGGTTTTGCGGCTGCTCAGGAATTAAAGCCGTTGTCGTCGCACCCATCTTTACCCTCTTCGTTTTTGGAATAACAGGCATTTTATTTCAAAAGATGGGCGTTTCGTGCCCGTGGCACGCTCTTCCACTCGTCGCTTTATGCGCCTCTCTTTTAGGTCTATTGGTGAGATTCATCCTAAAAAAAAGTGTCGCCGAATTAAGAGTTCAAGGTAACACTACTTGGTCAGTCCTTGTTGCTTACCTTGTGGTCGGCGTGGCGATCACGGTCAATATGTTCGTTGCTCCTCTGGATGGCCCAGAGTCGTTCCAGCAAACATTTGACAACCCCAATCATCTCACTTTGATTCAAAGCATGGCTTCCTCGGGATGTTTTTCTCCGATCTCAGTCAATTATTACCCTGATGCGACCGCGGGGGATTTCGAGGGGTCTTTTTCGTTTTATCCTTCTATGTGGCATGTGATTGCCGCCCTTTTGGTATCGTCGATGCATGTTTCCATTCCCATAGCTGCGAATGTTGTCGTTGCGGCATTTTGCTCAGTTGTGTTCCCGCTGAGTATGTTTTTCATGCTGGGCAATATCTTCTCTTGTCGACGACCAGTTTTTCTGGGGGTAGCGTTCGTTCTTTCATTTATGATTTTTCCGTGGGTGTTCTACTGGGCTGGCCCTCTGTTCCCCAACGCATCTTCGTTTGCCGTAGCTCCGATAGTTGCTGGCCTGTTTATCGGAATTATCAAGCGGGGTGGGTCTGTTAAAGTTTTGGCGTTTAGGCTGATCTGCGTTATTGCTGGTCTTGCGGTTCTGCTCTTCTTGCATCCAAATACTATCTTCATGCTCATCGTTTTCCTGTGCCCCCTTTGCGTTTCTGCGCTGTATGGCCATTTTCGCGATCGAAGCAAGTTAAAGGCATCTTGTGTCGCTGTGGGCTTTGTTCTATTGACGATTATCGTATGGGCTGTTGCTTTCAACTTGCCCATGCTTCAGGGCACCGTCACCTACGCATGGGACTCCTTCACGTATCCCGCTCAAGCTGTTATCAACGTTCTTTTCCATTCGTTCGGATACGAGGGCGCTCAGGTTGTTTTGGCCTTGTTTGTGCTGTTGGGACTTGCGGTTTCATTCAGGAGCAAAGAGTACAGATGGATCGGGTGTGCTTACCTTATTTTCTGCATGTTCTATTTTGTTACCGCTACAAACGACGCTGGTATTCTGAAAGCGTTTTTGACGGGCTTTTGGTATACAGATGCAAATCGGGTTGCAGCGTGCTTGATCGTATCAAGTGTTCCACTCGCCTGCTTGGGCGCCGATTGGATTGTTGCTGCAAGCTTGAAGGCCATAAAGCGTAGGGGCTCTTTAATTCTCTGGAAAGAGCGCGCTGTTTCTTTAGGGCTTGCTTCACTGATTTTAATCCTGAACTTTTATCCGAGCTTCTCTGTTTACGGGATCTGTTCATACAGTTCTCCGTTTACCACATATAAGGACGCCATGGAGAATCTCAATAACGGAGTGACATTCTATGCATATGAGCCGGAAGAGCGAGAATTCGTTCAACGATGTGCTGAGGTGGTTCCCGAAGGGGCTTTGATAGTTAATTTCCCCTATGACGGAAGTTCGATGGCATATGGCATCGATGATCTGAGCGTTGTGTTTAGAACCTATTTCGATTTCTCTTATGAGGGAAGTCCGGAGTTGCGCGAGCATATCGACAGGGTTTCGTACGATACTGAGGTGCAGGAATACCTGGAGCATAACAATATTCAGTATTTGCTCTTGCTAGATTGCTATCAAGATATCGATAATGAGTCGTTTGCTTTCTTCGATCACGAAAACGAAGAGAAGAGAAGAGACCAATGGAGCGGCATTCTGTCGGTAAAAGACGATACTCCTGGTTTTGAGATGGTTTTGTCAGAAGGCGATATGAGATTATATAAAATACTATATTAATTAATTTGCGCTTGACCTTCAGGTAGGTGAAATGTGATAGTTACTCATAAATTGTCAAATCTTGTGTTAAGGCCGTCTGCGTTTTTGGACAAACATCAGGACGTTTTGTTTAGATCGTGTGGCACGGCTGAATATTGTGAGGACAATGAAGCTCTTCGCTTTTCCGGCACGGTGGATTTCTTGACATACTTCAACAGTTGCTCGGTTGGAAAATGGCGAAAGTACACTCATGTGTCAAGAATCTTCTTGTGCCTTGTTCTTTCAGGAGATGACTGCCTTCTTCAGTTTAGTGCTGCAAGAAGAAATATGTGCACGCCGGCGCGCATCGGGACAGAAGTGTCGCTCTCCTCGATTGATGCATGCGACAGCGTGATCAAAAGAAACGAAAGCACGCATTGTGTCACCCTTGAGCTTCCTCAGGGTCCAGATGAAGTAATCGGGTTTTTTCTGAGAACGGAAGGGGTCGCTTATATACATGAGGCGTATTACTTTGCTGAAGTGGATTCCGATCTAATTCGTCCCATTAAACTGGCTTTGTCTACTACGACCTTCAAGAAAGAGGCGTACATACAGCCTAATATCGAACTTGTGAAAAACGAAATCCTGTCCTCCGATGATCCCATTGCGGGCAATTTTCATATGTTTGTTGTAGACAACGGTAGAACGCTCGACGCATCGGTTCTGTCCGATTCAGGAGTCACTGTCATTCCAAATAAAAATGTAGGCGGATCAGGCGGATTCGCTCGTGGAATGATGGAGGCAATCGCATCTAACCAGGAATTTACCCATGTCTTGCTCATGGATGATGACGTAAAAATATCGACAGAAAGTTTGAGCAGAACGTACAATCTGCTGTCATTGGCAAAAGCTGAATACAGAGATGCCTTCATCAACGGCGCGATGCTGTCAATAGAAAAGCCAAATATGCAGTTTGAGGACGTCTCTTATGTGATCAAATCTGGCGCGTATCGCAAAATAAAAGAGAATCTTTTTATCAATAATGTTGAGGATGTTGCGGAGAACGAAGCGATCGACGTCGAAGTCCCCCACGCTTATGGTGCCTGGTGGTTTAGCTGCATTCCCGTATCAGCGATTAAGAAAAACGGGCTTCCTCTTCCTCTGTTCGTTCGATGCGACGACGTCGAATACGGGATGCGCTCGACCCCTAAATTTATGACGATGAATGGCATCTGTGTTTGGCATGAAGCGTTTGAGGGACGTTTTCGTGCATCTGTGGATTGCTATCAATATGTACGCAATTTTCTTGTAATGATCGCAATGGATGATTGCGCCTCTGAAAGCATGTTTCTCGCACGTATGCGTAGGAATATCCGTTTGCAGCTTCGTGTAATGGACTACAATACCGCCGATTTGTTCTTGGACGGGTTTGAGGATTACCTAAAGGGGCCTGAATATCTTGCCAAGGCTGACGGCGAAATGTTGATGAAGAAGAATGGCTTGAAAAACACCAAGCTGGTTCCGATCGATCAACTTGAAATTGACGTTAGCGAATTGAACGTACGCCCTCAGATGATAGGCCGCCCAAGAATAGAGCCTGAATCCCCAGATTTAGACAAGCGAGATCATCGCCCGCATCCATTTCGGAGAGTATGGGGTTTTGTCCGTCACAATTCAGTGCGGTTTTGGAGGATGTTGCCTTACGATAGGCACTTTTTGCCTGAAGGCATGCTGAAGAGCTCTCCGAAGCCGATATTCTATAGCGGTCTCACCTGCTGTGGTATTTATACAATGGGTGCCAAGACCCTTGTAGCATTGGACCGCGAAGCTGAAAATGGTGCCGTTCGGCATTACGATAAGGAGCGCTGGATTGAGGTCCGCAAGCGGCTCAAGATGCTCATGCGCAAGCACAGGGAACAGGGCAGGGAAATTCGCCGTGCCTACAAAGAGGCAAAGCCTTGGCTTACTTCTTGGGATTTCTGGAACAGTTACCTGGGAACTGACCTGAAATTAAAAGATTAGCTTCCGAATTTGCGAGGGCGCTGGCAGATTCTTGTCTTTCGTGAAGCGGCTCCGATCCGGAGCCGCTTCCTCTAGTGACTAGGGGATGCGCGTTCTTGCAAGCATCTAGACATCAACGGTGGGGGTTACTGATACTCTGCTTTCCTCACTGTACTATCCACACGCTCAGTTAACAAAATCGTATAAGGTTCCTTCGTTGCTGCAGCTTCCTATTCTCATGCATTTTTGGCGCGCAGCATCCTGAATATCTTCGTGCAGTATGGGAGGCTTGTGAAGGGAATTTGCGCTAGGGTGATTAGACCGTTGATTGTCTTTCCGTTCGATAAAAGTTGATATCCTCGGTTAAACAGGGCGTTTGCCTTGCTATAACGATTGGCCTTCTTGAGACTCCATTCTTGCTCTGTCCACGATTTTGCTGAAGCGATATCCACCGCCATGCCTTTAACATAGCTGCGGGCGAGTAACTTCTGGTAAAGAAATTGTCTGTACAGATGCGTTCTAGAGACGCTTTCGCTTGACATGCGGTAATTAACGAGTACATGAGGACAGTTGCCAAGTTTCTTCCCTGCCAGCTGGGCACGCAGTAAGAAATCATAATCTTCGGAGAATGGAATATCGCGGTATTTTTGGAGCAGCACATCTCGTTTTCCAAACCAGGTGGGATGAGGAATGCAGTTATTGTGGGCCAAGGCATGGGCAATTTGAGCGCTGGTGGTGGGCATAGAGTCTACCCGGTACAGAAAGTCGCCATTGTCGTTGATTACGTTCATAAACCCACCTACAAGATCCATATCTTGCTCTCTAAGATATTCGAGCTGCTCGCTCAATCGGCGGGGAAGAGAAATATCATCAGCGTCCATGCGGCAAAAGTATAATCCTTGAGCAGCATTTGCCGCCTTGTTAAGCGAAGCCGCAAGTCCCAAGTTTTCCTCATTGATGATCAATCTGATCCTGCCGTCTTCATGTTGCTTGCTTTCCAACACGCTCTTTTGTTGCTCCCCTTCGGGATTATCTAGAACAATGATGAACTCGATGTCTTGAAACGTCTGATCAAGAACCGAGTCAATTGCTTGGATGAGGATGGGTGCTGGCTCTTTGTAAACTGACATTAGCACAGATATTAGGGGCATTTTTTCCACCTTGGTACGAAATGTTGTGGCAGCATATGTCTTTGCATGTCGGCGCAGGCATACGCGAAATCAATTTGCTATGATAGCGAAGTAAACCATTGAAAAGCAATGGCGTCGGCTTTTTTGGCGGATAGTGCAACATCTCAGTAAAAATGACGAGGTGAAGATTATGGTAGGTGCGCCTGTTGTTTTGCACATTGCCCATGTGACAAAAAATGCGGCATCAGGCGTTTCGGCTGTCGTTCCTTGCTATCTTGCTCACCAAGCTGCCTCAGGTGTTTATCATTGCGCATTATTAAATCTGTGCACTAGGAATCCTTTCGATACAACCGACGGGGGATTTCCTGTTTTTATTGGATCGCGTCTGGATGATCTTCCGCACCCATTTAGCGCTCCCAATCTTGTTGTATTCCACGAAATATATCGCTTACAGTTCATTGGGCTTTCAAAGCAGCTTGAAAAACAAGGTATCCCATACATTATAGTTCCCCACGGATCGCTTACCAAAGAAGCTCAATGTGAGAGAAAAATGGCAAAATCAATTCTCAATGCAGTTTATTTTAACGTGTTTGTTCGGCACGCGGCGTGCCTTCATTACTTGTCTGAAGGGGAATTGATTCGCACTACAGTGCAAAATCAGCAGCATTTCATACTGGGGAATGGCGTTGATGACGCGTGTCCGGTCGCGTGTGAGAAAAAGAAACAGTTCCTGTTTTTGGGTCGTTTGGATATTCGCGTAAAGGGGCTTGATTTACTTCTGAGGGGCGTTGCGGCGGCGGCGGCGATATTGCGTGCCTCGGGATGTAATGTGATGGTGGCTGGCCCTAGTGAGGGCGGATCGCTTGAAAAATTGCGGAGAACAGCACGCTCACTCAAGGTAGACGACCTGATTTCCTTCCCCGGAATGGTTCGCGGGGAAGAGAAGAACCGCCTATATTCAGAGTCTCTGGCATACCTCCAGCTGTCGCGAACGGAAGCTTTGCCCACGTCGGTGTTGGAGGCGATGTCGTATGGCCTTCCCGTCATAGTGACGCAAGGTACCTCAATGAAGGACGTTGTTGAGCAAAATGACTTGGGGTATGGGGTCGAGTCGACATCGGAGAGTGTGGCAGATGCGCTTAGATCAGTTGCATCTCATCCTGAAAGGGCGAAGGAGCAGGGATCCCGCGCAAGGGAGTTTGTTCGAGCAAATTATACATGGGATCGTGTGGCTCAGCAGCAGATCCAGCATTATCTTTCTGTTTTAGAAAAGCCTGCTGAGGACGGCCACTGAGTGCTTTAAATTAATCTTTTCAGCAAGGAATGCAGCTTAAGCCACAGGGAAAGCGGTCGTGTATGATTTCTTTCAAGACACTTTAAGGGAAAGGCGTAGTATCGCTCTAGCATGTTTGAAGGATGAACGAACTGCGAGCGTTCGGGAAAGATATATGTGGCAAGTCGTTGCTGCTCAGCGAACGCTTCTTCCGGGGTTTTGCAAGAGTCTTGGATCCGGGAAATAAGCGCCGCGCAATGGGTGAGGAAGGTACGTTTTGCGTTCGCAGGGCAGGCTCCACCCCACTGGGTTGCCAAACGATTGAGGCGATCTAAGGTAAAGAATAGATACTGTACATATGCAGGCTTGTATGCATGTTGCGTAGAGCCTTCGTTGTCCCGATAGTGATACAGTTTGTGGGGGGAATAGAAAAACGATGATGCGTTGTTTACGAACGCAAGGACCAAAAACCAGTCTTCGGTATAGGTCATTCCCGTAAAAGGGCGGTAATCGGCATCGTAATCAATGACCGAGCGCTTGAAGACGCGTCCCCACAGATTGTGAAAAAGCCCCGTGCAGGTTAATTCTCTGATGGTTTGGTAGTCATGGCCTGCATACATTCCGGTGGGAGGTTTGTAGAGGAAGCGGGAATCTTCGTCTTCATCCGAGAAAAAATCGAATGCGACTATGTCGGGATTGTTGGACTCGATAATGCGCGTAGATTCTTCAAGGAATGTCGGCAGCAGGATGTCATCAGAGTCGAGAAAGGCGATGTAGGATCCTTTTGCGTGATCTAAAGCGTCACGACGTGCAAGAAGCGATCCTTGGTTAGATTTATGAATGACACGGACTCTGGGGTCTTTCTGGCGGAATTGATCACAGATTCCCGATGAGCCATCCGTTGATCCATCGTCCACTAATATTAGCTCAAACCTTTTATCGGTTTGGGCCAGCACCGACTGAACGCAATCAGCAAGGTGGGCTGATGAGTTGTACACGGGTACCAAAATGGAATAAAACATGTCGTTCAAGTCGTCCATTCATTTCTTTCCGGAAAAGCTTTTATCGTTTGCCGTGTTTTGTTGATTGCCTCTCAAGAGGGGTTGAATCAGGCGTCCGACAAGTGTAATTTCTCTGATATTGAAAACCTTGCAAACACCAAGATACAAAACAATCATAGTAATGGCTTGAAAAACGAGCGTAGCGGCAGCAGGCAGAGGGAGCATTCCGATGAGAAAAACCCCCACAGCGCATATTGCTGCAATTGTAAATATGGGAAAAATGTCTTTGAGCTGCTCAGTATACGAATAATTGATCAGCTTTCTGTTGGGGCGTGCATTGATGAAGGTGGATATCAGCTCGACCGCCAAGTAACCTGCAGCTATGGCTATGACGTTTTGGAGAACAAATGAAGTAAAGAGCAGAACCGCAACGCCAATGCTTCGCTTAATGACTTCAATTTTCAGGTACAGATCGCTTCTCCCGAGAGCGTTCATTGTCTGCAGATTGACGCTTTGGATAGAAATGAAAGCATAAGTTACGGCAAATAGTTGAAAAATAGGGATGATGGGACGCCACTGCTCACCGAGCAAAAGGGGAACAAGCGTGTGCGAACATGCCGCCAAAAAGAACATTGAAGGCATCACGATGAAGCATGCGGATCGAAGTGAAGCAGCAACGAATTGACGTGCTCCCTTTAAATCTTCCTGGAGTTTGGAAACCGAGGAAAGAATGACGGGTTGCATGGCGGCATCAAGAGCCCAGCCAATAGCTTGGGGATACTTCCTGCCTTGGCTAAAAAAACCAAGCTGAGATGTGTTGAACAGTTTGCCGACAATGAGGTCAGAAAGCGATTGGTAGATTGATTCTAAAAGGCCTGACACCATGAGTTTCCATCCGAAAGCGTATAGTTTTTTTGCATTCGTCGGTGAAAAGACGAAGCCGGGAAGCCATTTCGTTTGAGCGGTGAGTGCTATGCAGTTGACGATGCTCATGCAAAGCTGCTGGCACACCAAGCTCCAGATCCCACCGCCTGCTAAAGCAATCGCTATACCAGTTGCAGCCGAAAGAATCAGAGAAATGCTTGACGCTACAAAAATAAGTTTAAAGTTGAGAGCGCGGGTAATCAGTGCAGTTTGCATTGAAGACAGAGATCCAATTACAACCGTCAACGAGAGCGCGCGCAGGGGGTCGACAAGCGCCGCAGTTTGATAGAACGAGGCGATTGCTGGGGCAACAAGCCATATCAAAACACAGAAAATAAGGGAGATGATGAATGACAGCCAAAACGCCGACGAGGGGTCGGACTGCTCAAGATTCTTTTTTTGGATAATGGCTGTGTTTAATCCGGAAAGCATGAATGTAGTGCCCAAGTTGGAAAACACAACCATTACCGCCATGGTGCCGAAATCGCTGGGAGCAAGAATACGTGCCAAGACAATCTGCACAACAAGGGAAACGACCTGATTGCCTGCTTTTTCCAAAAAGCTCCAGACGAAGGAGGAAAGTGCGGATTGGCGGACTTGTTTCTGGGGCTTCCTCAATTGAATTCCTTTGAAGGTGGTAATATCGTTGGTTATCAACCTATAATGGCGATTATCTCATGCTCAGGTACTGTCGTGCGTTCAATGTGGCTGTCTTTGTTTTCGTTGACGTGTTTGCCTGGAACGGGATCCTTTGTATTATATCCACGCAAAAACCACTCATATTCTAGGTCAAGATGCCCAATGTCCACGGCCTGAAGACCTTCTTTCGCCAGGTCATAAGCAAGCACGCTTGCGGCAGGGCCTAAGCAGAGAAGAACAAGAGTCGTGGAATGCGCGTGTTTTAGTGCCGTGGCAAGAATCTCGTGATAACAGGCAAATGCATTGACGGGGGGGCATTCCAGTCGTTTGATACTAGCTGCGTTATCTAGAAGGTCATTGCCAACTCCAAAACCCGTAGAGCTTCCTTCTATAATGAGGAGATCGCGGGAGGCCCAGATGGATTTCACGAGTTCAAAGCGGTGCGTGGCGTCTTCTTTTGAAGAATAATCTATATATGGTCTGGTAATGCTTGCGTTTGCGTATTCTGTTCGGGTGCCATCGAATAGTGCCCGAAGCAGATCTTGATTTCTGCTGACGAATCCGCGCCAAAATGCTTTCGCTTGTAGAGTGTATCCCTTGTCGTTGACGAGTGCGCGAGGAACGCCGACGAGCAGTTTATCAAGCTTTGTCCGATAAGCCTCTCGCAAAGCGATGGACAGCTGTTCGGACGACTGTTGGAAGCCGCTTACCTTGCTTCTGCCTGCCATCCACTGGAATTCCCCGTCTCCGAAACGGGTGAGAGAGTAGCCCTCCTCTCGAATAAGCCGCGTTGTTTCTTCGTCGGGGAGGATGGTGATGTGGGGACGTTTGCAAAGGGCAAGCGCGCAGCTATAAGCGACATACCGCACGGAGTTGATGAGCGCATTTGTGATGCTAGGCATGACTTCTCCGATCCCTGAGATACTTTACAGGCGCAACCTGTGAGGCGTTTTGGTGAAAACGATACCTATCGTAGAGTAGCCTTTTACATTCGCGCTTGCTGTTTGCCGCAAGTCATTATACTTCAATAAAAATATCATAATTTAATGCTCATAAGTCCTTTATGATCTGGGATTATTGACATAATTACCAGGATGCTGACACATCGCTACAAGGTTTGTTGTGGTATCTTTGCAATTGGCTTGGCTGCCTTGTCGGGCGGTGCCGTTGCTGGTGGGGGCGAGTAGCAGTTTCGTGGGCGCTTCAAAATAGTTTTAGCGCACGGATACAACTCCTTACTCTTTGCTGCCGTCGTCTTCTGGACCGAAGCGAAATTGTTCATTGTGTGGTAGTGTCAGTAATTCGGAGGCTTGTTGACAAAGGGCTGCAGCCTCTGTTTGCCTAGCGGGTAGCTCCGGTTACTGTCAAACCCTTCTTGTTGCGGATGCGAGGCGTGATCCGGTCTCGGGAAAGGGCGGCTTCATTGTTGGCTGGAAAAACCCTACGCGTCTAGTATACTTGCTAGGGTAAGTGGGTGTGGCGTGGTTGTTACGAAGGTTGCTTTGAAGACTTTAATAATAATTCCGGCGTACAATGAAGAGGAGTCTCTTGGGGCTACGATAGAAAGCCTTGAGGCTATATGTCCGCATGTCGACTTTCTCATTGTGAACGACGGGTCGAAAGACGGAACTGTCGCTGTCTGTCGCAAAAACAACTATCCGTTTGTCGACCTCTCCACGAATCTCGGATTGGCGGGCGCGTTCCAGACTGGGATGAAATACGCGTATCGGCATGATTACGATTGTGCCATTCAATTCGATGCGGACGGTCAGCACTTGCCTGAATACATAGATTCTTTGGTTGAAACAATAAAAGAAAATGATATTGCGATAGGATCGCGCTTCATCAACGAGAAGAAGCCGAAGACTATGCGAATGCTTGGAAGCAACATGATCTCTTTTGCCATCAAGCTGACGACGGGAAAGAGGCTTACCGACCCAACATCAGGTATGCGGGCATTTAACAAGCGCATGATCAGGCAGCTTGCGTTGGGGTTGAACTTCGGCCCTGAGCCAGATACCGTTTCGTACTTGATCAAGCGTGCGAATGCGAAGGTCGTGGAAGTGCCCGTGAAAATGGCAGAGCGAGCTGCGGGCGAAAGCTACTTGAACCCATGGACGTCTGCGATGTACATGCTTCGCATGACCATATCGATTTTGTTCATCCAGCTTATCAGGAAACGCATAGGGGGTTGTTAGCAATGACCATCGAATTGCGCGTGGCTCTTGTTGCGGTTTCTCTTTTAACGCTGATTTTTATTTCCAGGAAAATACGCAGCTCCAAGGTGAAATTGGAAGATTCAATTTTCTGGATTTGCTTTGCTGCGCTTATCTTTATCTTCAGTCTTTTCCCGCAAATCTTCTATGCCTTGTCTAACCTGGTTGGCACATATGCGCCGGTGAACTTCGTTTTCCTGTTCTTTATTTTCGTGCTGCTCATCCAAAGCTTCAATTTGAGTATGCGCATTTCTCAAGCTGATACGAAGATCAAGGAACTCACCCAGCAACTGGCAATTGAGAAATTCGAACGCCATCAGAATGACAGGCTGCACGTATCTGCGGAGGCTGGCGATATGGACTCTGCGGATTAGTTAACGAGGTCTTTGACGAGAAGAAGCCATCATGAAGGGCATTGTTCTAGCAGGGGGTCAGGGACGTGCCTCCGCGTACCATGGCAACCAAGACGCTCGTCGCGTTTGATCTTGACGGAAAGAATGCGGCTGTTCGCCATATGGATCGCAACCGTTACGAGGAGCTTGTGGGTCGCTTTGCTCGCCTCAAAAAAGAGCACGCTGAGCGAGGAGCCGAGATGCGTGCCGCCTACAAAGCGGCGAAGCCGTGGTTGACGTCATGGGATTTCTGGAACCAGTACCTCGGCATCGATTTGAAGCCGGCAGAATAACGGAACATCTCTTCTAAGAGCCTCCATTGGCAGCTGGAGGCTCTTATTTTACGTATTCGATTTCGGGGCGGAATCTCAGTCCTTCCAGGTTGCCTTGAACGATCGTTTTCAGGCGTTCTCCCTTTTTGCTTTTCGCTTTGGTGAGCACCAGGAAGGCATGGTAGAGCCCGCGTACGAAAATGTACCCGTAACCTTCGATTCCTTCGCGGCGGTAGAAAACGACATCGTTGCGGTACGCCAGTTTGTAACGGCCGATCTTCTCTTCCGAATCAAGCGCGATGTTGCCAACGCCGTTCGATTTTGATTTATGGGTGACCACGCTTCTCCCAGCAAGGTAGCAGGGGTATGTGCGGGAAATGCGTCGCGTGAATTCCCAGTCGTCTGACCAAATGAAAAAGTCTTTGATGGGTAGTCCCAGTTCGCTGATGACTCGGGCGGGAACGAACAGCGAAACGAACGAGGCTAGCGTGCACGGTTGCAGTTCAGGGGAGAAATCGGTGATGTTTTTGGTGAGCGGATGGCGCTGGGTGTTCATGGTGCAGATGCTGCCGTCGACCCATCGGCACACGCTGCTCAGATAGCCGTACTTTCCGTCGAGCTTGGCATCTGCATTGAGGAATTCTCGCAAAGTGTCTTCGTGCGGCATGCAGTCGTCGTCCATCACCCACACGTAATCGTAACCGAGCTCGACCGCTTTCCGCATTCCGTAATTGAAGCCGCCGGCACCGCCCAGGTTGGATCCAGTATTGAAATAGAGAATTGTCTTGTTGTTGATGAGCGGCAAGAGGGCCTCAGCCGTTCCGTCAGTGCTTGCGTTGTCAATTACGAGAATGTCAAGCCTCGTGTCGGCGGCGAGCGGTGCGCTGGAATAGTCTTGCGATTGCAAGCAATTGAGGCACTCCAAAAGCAAATCTTTTCGATTGTACGTAACTACAACAGCTGCGATTGTGGTCATGTGTATCCTTAACGATAGGAGTTGTTTTCCCTATGGTAAGGGAAAACGGGGAAACCGTGCTCCGTTTCCGGATGACCATCATGGAAAATATCGCAGTAGCGATCGTTGTGGTTAAGTTTTACTCTGTTAGCGCTTGCAGTTTTCGGGCCGACACCAAGCTGCTCCACCGTTTTCCGTGAGTGCCTCATGGGCTGGCTGCGGTATGGCGTTACATCAACCTATTTATTTTGCATCAACGTTTTTCAAGGTGAGCTTCGATGGTCGAGGCCTCCGGGCAAGCGGCTCACGATTGCATCGTTCCTGCATCAAACGCCTATTCTTATCGTCTTTTCGTGCGATAATGAGGCCTGTCCTAATAGGCATTCGGCGTGGAGATTATGTGCTTCGTCTCGCCGCCAAAGACACGCGATTCGGGGGAGCTCGATATGAAACTGCATTCTTTGCATCTGAAGAATTATCGCGGGTTCGAAAACTATCAGATCGACTTCGAAGACGATCTTACGGTTCTTGTAGGTGAGAACAGTTCCGGCAAAACTTCGATTTTGGAAGCTGCGGCAGTGGCGCTCGGCTCGTTTTTCATACAGCTTGACGGAGTGGACGGTCTTTCGATTTCCAGAAGCGATGCGCACGCTGTCTGTCATTATGTCGATGGGGTCATCGATGTCCAGCAGCAGTTTCCTATTGCGATAAGTGCCTCGGGAAGTTTGCTCGGCGAGGATGTTGTTTGGGAACGCTCAATGGACTCCTCGACGGGCAAAACGACACGTAAGCAGGCAAAGCAACTTGTTCAGCTCTCCTCCCGGGTCAACTCGCGTGTTGCGTCGGGCGACCAGTCGCTTGAGCTTCCGTTGCTCGCGTACTACGGAACGGGCAGGCTGTGGAAGCGCGGGAGCAGGAACATGGGCGATATCCCTATCTACTCGAGGCTTTCTGGTTATGACAGCTGTCTTGATTCGGGTCTTGACGAGACGAAGCTTCTCAAGTGGTTCAAGAAGATGGAGATTCAGGAGGTTCAGCGTATGCGCGCCGCCGATCTTCAAAACCCAAGTCGATCTTTCGCTGCTGTAAAAAGAGCCCTCGCTCATTATTTCAGCTTGGTGCGGGAGTGCAATGCCCCCGAAGTTCTTTTTAACTTCGATACCGACGACCTCGATGTGGCGTATTTCGATGAAACCGGACAACCGCACAAGCAGGGGATTCGCCATATGAGCGACGGCTATCGAACCGCTATGAACATGGTTGCGGACATCGCGTATCGTATGGCGGTGCTGAACCCTGCGTTGCAAGACGAGGTTCTGAACGCTTCTGGCGTGGTTTTGATCGACGAAGTCGATCTGCATCTGCATCCGATTTGGCAGCAGCGGGTGCTAAAGGATCTTATGGTACTGTTCCCCAATCTTCAGTTTATTACCACGACGCATGCCCCTCTAGTGGTTTCGTCGGTGCCGTCACGCAAATTGCGCATTTTGACGGGCGGGGAGTCAGCAACGAAAATGTCTGACGAGACATACGGCGGCGATATTTCTCGCGTGCTCATGAGGGTTATGGGGGCAGAGGATCGTCCCGATGATGTGCGTTGTTTGGACTCCCGTTTTGCCGAACTGCTCGACGAGGGTGATTTGGACGGAGCTGAAGGGCTGCTGGCGCAGTTGGAGCAGCTGGTTGGCCCTGACGATTCGAAGGTCATTGCGGCGCGGAACGCCCTCTCGCTCGAAAGAATGGAGTGGTAGCGGTGATTCCCATTAAAAAAGGAAGCCCTCCACGAGAACTGGTCGAGGCTCTCGCATCGCTTCGTGGTACGCCCGACGCGGAAGTGAGCTATGACCATCTTGACGGGCGTACAAAAAAAGCGATCAAGAAGAGTCTCTTGCGCGAGCAAGGGTACCTCTGTGCCTATTGCATGAGGACGATTGACGAAAATTCTGCGCATATCGAGCACTATCACGCTCAAAGCAGGAACGACCCAGCGAAATCCGTCGAGTACAAAAATATGCTTGCTGTTTGCAATGGTAATGAGAAAGCGTCGGTTCGGGAGTGCTTCACTTGCGATAAAGCCAAAGGCGATAGTGAGCTTGCGTGTCTTGACCCTCGGCGGCCTGAGACGCTGAAAGGCGTACGGTATTACAAGGACGGTCGCGTGGTCGCCGATGGCTCCGCGAACGATGACCTCAATGTCATCTTGAATCTGAATTGCAGGAAGGCGTATCTCGTTCAGGGTCGTAGAGACGTCATTGAGGAGCTCGACCAAACCTTAGCCTCAATCGGCAAAAAAAGAGGTTCAGCTGCGATAGTCAACTACTGCAAGAAGAGGAAAGAGGAGATCAATCGCAAGACGGTGCACGACGCGTTTGTCGGAGCCGAACTGTACTTTTTGAACAGAAGAATTGCGCGCGGTTCGCGCTAATCGACTCTTCCATTTTGCTAGAGTAGCGCTCCAAGGATTGTTTGTGCGTGCTCCATTCCATGCTGACGCGTGTATGCCTGCGTTGCCCGCGCGGGTGGATCTTGGTTGCCGTTCTTCGGTATCGCATGTGCGGAACGCCGGCTCATCTTTGCATAGCGCCGGTTGCCGCTAGATACAGTGCGCATGGTTTTTCGAATAACGGTATGGTTTCGGACGGGGACGTGGGACACGGTGGGACGACTGCAGTTTCGGCAATACTAGACGTGTCTGGTGGCTTATTCCGAACTAAATCGGTATGCAGTGTCTCGTGCGCTGCCGTTCAGCGCTTCTTCTGGGATCGTGAAGCATATCACTCAGCAATTCGTTCTTTTTTATGAACGGCATGAGCCAATCTTCCGTTAGTACGAATTGATCCGGGGTTTCTCTGTCTTTTGATGCCAGGCGCTGCTCTCCATCTTCATCGGTGATTTGGTATCCGTGGTCGATTCTGTTTCTCATCCGAGCTGTTTCGGAAAAGAGCCCTTCGATCTCATTGCCGGCTTCAGCGGAAATGGTGTTTCTGATGGGGTCAATTAGTCTACCCGAGGTTTGATCAATCAGATGATGCCAGCTGTAATGGTTGACGGAATCAAGCATCAAAATGGATTCAATGATGAAAGCATTGTTCGAGGAAAATACGCTTTGCGCCGTTCCAAGCAGTTCTCGATAACGTCGAGAAGGTAACGCCTGTTTAATGTAGGTTTCGTACACGATAGTCTTCTAATTTGCCTAATACTGTCTGCTGTAGAAACAGGACATCGCTTCTATAGCAGCCTCCTGGCCCGCTCCCGAACAAACATCTCTAACGTCTTCAGCCGCTCATCTGGCCAGTTGTAGCGCGAGTGCTTCTTGAACGAGAACTCCAGGATGCGCCGAACCTTATCTTTCTGAGCTTTCCCCATGGATTCACGTGCCCGTTCGAAGAAATCGTCATAGGTTTTTGGCAGCTGAGTGCGGGCGTATTCATCCAAATCCTCGGGAGTCGCGTAGTCGTCCTCCATCGCAAAGGGCAACAGTGACAGTCCGTGGTCGAACAGTGGGGCGGGGGAGCAGATGCGGTTTTCCCGATTGTCCACCATAAATCCGAAGTTGCCAAAATGTCGGTCGATATTGCAGGTTAGTGCATCGAACGCCAGCATATCAGCAAACGCGTCGCGATAACTCGCCCCCATGTTTCGGTAGTAACCCTCCACGGCATCTATGCCGCCAGTACGTACCAGGCGACTGGCGCTTATAAACCCATGATCAAGGTTTGTAAACAGAGGGCAGCGCGAGCAGAAGTGCCCGTTCCATTGCGTCGGGGCGTAAGGGACGTGTGCGATGCCCATCGCGTCTGCGATTTGTGCGGCGTAGAACTCCGCATAGGGCTCGTTTCCGGCATTCCGCGCACCAAGGGAGCCTTCTTTATACAGATAAACGGCACCTTTGTCTCGCCGCCAGCACTTTGCTAATGTGCCATCCGTTGTGAGCTCGGGGGTCGAGTAGAATTCTCGAGTTCCTCTCGATCCCGATCCGGTGAACGCCAGCTGCGCAATCACTCTGCTGAAGCGATTCTGGTACAGGTTCACTTTGTCGAAGGGCGTCCTATCATCATCTTTTGCAACCCAATAGCAGTCGTTTAGCGAAAGCCCTTTGCATAGGGAAATGATTCTTTCCACATCTCGTTCGGACATTCCAAGCTTAGCAAGGAAGTTGCCCACATAAGCTCTGTTCGAAGGAATAGAGCGATGCTTCAGCCAGCTTGCAAGATCCGTGGCGGCAGCTTCAAGGTTGCCCTTTCGCGCGCCATCCGACCAATCCAGGGGGAGTTTTGAGGAGGCGCCGTCGTGGATGCGCGTTACTTCAACGGTAAGCTCACGTCCGCTGCTGACCATTTCGAATTCTGCCAGTGGCTCGTCGAAAAGCTTCAATATGTAACTCATGGCAGCCTCCCGGGTCAGTTGCTTCATTTCATTTTAGCTGATACGGATAGGGGTTTTCTGGTTTCCGTTTGCAAGCATCTGACTAGTCTGCATAGCATGCATGGGAGATTGTCCCCTCGACACATCTCGCATGTTGCCGTACCATAACCCGGTATGGAATTTTGGCTCGGACATAGCATGGGCATGCCCAAGCCTGGGTCTTCCGGAATGAAAGCCGGGGCCCGGGCATAGTTTCGGCGCGGATGCCGCATCCTCGCGGCTCCTCCGCATGTTCTGTGACGGTACGAGAAACATTTGGGATGCACCATGATAGAGATTCAACACCTGTGCAAAACGTATAACGCGTCGTCGGAAACCGCGCACCATGCGCTCGACGACGTCAACCTCACCATCAACGACGGCGACATCTTCGGCATCATCGGCGCTTCGGGCGCCGGCAAGTCCACGCTCGTGCGCTGCATCAACCTGCTTGAGCGCCCGACGTCGGGCAAGATCCTCATCGACGGCCGCGACGTTACTGACTTTTCCGGCAAGCAGCTGCTGGAGCTGCGCGCTTCCATCGGCATGATCTTCCAGAACTTCAGCTTGTTCCAGCAGCGCACCGTGCTGCGCAACGTCACGTTCCCGCTGGAGCTTCGCCACGAGGCCAAAGGCAACGCCGCCGCCCGCGCGCGCGAGCTGCTTGAGGTCGTGGAGCTTTCTGATAAAGCCGACCGTTACCCCAGTCAGCTTTCCGGCGGTCAGCAGCAGCGCGTGGCCATCGCTCGCGCCCTGGCCAACAACCCCAAGATCATGCTGTGCGACGAGGCCACCAGCGCGCTCGACACGCGAACGACGGTCTCCATCCTGAAGCTGTTGAAGGAGATCAACGCCTCACTCGGCGTGACCATGGTGGTCATCACGCACTCGCTGGCCGTTGCCAAAAAGATCTGCAACCGCATTGCCGTCATCGACGCGGGCCGCATCGTGGAGGAGGGGACCACGTCCGAGGTGTTCTCCAACCCGCAAAGCCCCGTCACGCGCGAGCTCATTAAGAACGATTCGCTTTCCAGCATCGAAGAGGAGGCTGAGTAACCATGGAGTTCCTGGCTTCCTTCTTCGACGAATACGGCCTGCTTCTGGCTCAGGGCACGTGGGACACCATCGTCATGACGGTTGCCGCCACGCTGGGTGCCTACATCATCGGCATCCCGCTGGGCGTGCTGCTGGTGGTCACCGCGCCGGGCGGCCTGCGCCCGCACAAGGCGCTCAACGCCGTGCTGGGCTGGGTCGTCAACATCGGCCGTTCCATTCCGTTCATCATCTTGCTGGTGGCGCTCATCCCGTTCACCCGCTGGGTTGTGGGCACCTCGCTGGGCGTTCCCGGTGCTATCGTGCCTTTGATCGTTGCGGCGGCGCCTTTCGTGGGCCGCATGGTCGAGCAGAGCTTGGCCGAGGTTGACGGTGGCCTGGTCGAAGCCGCGCAGAGCTTCGGCGCCAGCGTGTGGCAGATCGTCGTGAAGGTGTTTTTGCGCGAGAGCCTGCCCTCGCTCATCCGCGGCGTGTCCATCACGTTCATCACGCTGTTCGGCTACTCCGCCATGGCGGGCACCGTCGGCGCCGGCGGCCTGGGCGACATCGCCATCCGCTACGGCTACCAGCGCTACCAAGACGACGTCATGATCGCCGCCGTCATCCTGTGCATCGTGCTGGTTCAGGTGTTCCAGAGCGCGGGCGACATCATGGCACGTCGTATCGATCGTCGTAATCGTTAGAGTTTCGGCGGCTGAGGCTTCCTCCAGCGAAATGAGAAGAAGTGACTGTCCCCTTTTCTCATTTGCCGCTTCCGGGCCATTCTTCGCCGTATCGGTAACATGCCGGAAACCTCGGTTTGCTTTGATGGTATAAGCGTAAACATCCGTTTTTACGAATAGGGAAGGGATAGTTATGAAAAACACCAAGCTTGCCAAGGCGGTGGCGGCTGTCGCTTTGACGGGCGCTGCACTGGTGGCGCTGGTCGGCTGCGGCGGAAACGCGCAGAGCGTCAAGATCGGCGTGCCGTCCGACCCCACCAACGAAGCCCGCGCGCTGCTGCTGCTGCAGGATGAGGGCATCCTGACGCTGGAAGAGGGCGCTGGCCTGCAGGCCACCAAGAACGACATCGCCGAGAACCCGCACAACGTGGAGATCGTCGAGATGGAGGCCGCTTCGCTGCCCACCTCGCTGCCCGATCTGGACATGGCCGTCATCAACGGCAACTACGCCATCGGCGCTGGGCTTGACACCGCTTCCACGCTGGCTGTTGAGGCCACCGATTCCGAGGCCGCCGAGATCTACCAGAACGTGGTTGCCTGCCGTGAGGGCGACGAGGACACGCCGAAGATCCAGGCGCTCGTGGCCGCGCTGTCTACCCAGACCGTCAAGGACTACATCGACGCCACCTACAACGGCAGCGTCGTGATGGTCGCCGATGTCATCTCCGACGACGCCATCCCGCAGGCCACTGGCGACGACACCACCATCACGGTGGGTGCTTCCCCGGCCCCGCATGCCGAGATCCTCGCGCAGGTCAAAGACCTGCTGGCCGCCAAGGGTTGGACGCTTGAGGTCACCGAGTTCAACGACTACATCCAGCCCAACGTTGCCGTTACCGACGGCGAGCTGGACGCGAACTACTTCCAGCACATCTCCTACCTGGACGACTACAACGCCCAGAACGGCACCGACCTGGTGAACGCCGGCGGCATCCACTTCGAGCCGCTGGGACTGTACCCCGGCAAGACCACTTCGCTGGACGGCCTGCAGTAGGCAGCCGCTCAACCTAGGTGCTAACGGGCTCGGGAAACCGGGCCCGTTTTCGTTTTAACGCGCTCGCAAACTTTCCACGCTATACTGACGAAGTTATAGGCGGGCGGCCCCGGTTGTTGCCGAGGCTGCCACGGCCGTACAGGGCGATGTTCAAGGAAAGGACAAGGCCATGACCCCCAACCCGCAGCAGGATTTCGTGCTGAAGACCATCAAGAGCCGCGACGTGCATTTCGTACGCTTCTGGTTCACCGACGTGATGGGCAACATGAAGTCCTTCGCCGTCATTCCCAGCGAGCTTGACAACGCCTTCGCCGAGGGTATGGGCTTCGACGGCAGCTGCATCGAGGGCTTCGCCCTGGAAAAGGAATCCGACATGCTGGCGTTCCCGGACGCCTCCACGTTCCAGGTTTTGCCCTGGCGCCCTGAATCGAACGCGGTGGCGCGCATGTTCTGCGACATCCGCCGCCCCGACGGCACGCCCTTCGAAGGCGACCCGCGCCACGTGCTCGCGCGCACGCTTGAGCGCGCGGCCGACATGGGCTACATCTTCAACGTGGGGCCGGAGCTTGAGTACTACTACTTCAAGGACCCGGCGGGCACCCAGGTGCTCGACACCGGCGGCTACTTCGACCTGACCACGCTCGATTACGCAAGCGACCTTCGCCGCGACACCGTGCTCACGCTCGAGAAGATGGGCATTCCCGTGGAGTATTCGCACCATGAGCTGGGCCCCTCGCAGCACGAGATCGACCTGCGCTACGACGAGGCGCTTTCCATGGCCGACGCGGTGATGACCTACAAGATGGTGGTGAAGGAGATCGCCATCAAGCACGGCGTGCACGCCTCGTTCATGCCCAAGCCCATGACGAACGAATCAGGCAGCGCCATGCACGTGCACCAAAGCCTGTTCGACCTGGACGGCCGCAACGCGTTCTTCGACCCGAAGGACCCCGACGGGCTGTGTTTGTCCGCCCTGGCGAAAAGCTACATTGCCGGCCTGCTGAAGTACGCGCCGGAGTTCTGCCTGGTAACCAACCAAACGGTGAACTCCTACAAGCGCCTGATGGGCGACGAAAAGGCTCCCGTGCGCCTGTCGTGGGCGCGCACCGACCGCACCAGCCTGGTGCGCATCCCCGGCTACCGTCCCAATCAGGAGCGTACCTGCCGCATCGAGCTGCGCAGCCCCGACCCGGCGGCGAACCCCTACCTGGCGTTCGCTGTGATGCTGGCGGCCGGTCTGGCGGGCATCGAGGAGGGCCTGGAGCTTCCGCCCGCTGCCGACGACGCACAGCAGCAAGCAGGCGCGTTGCCGCAGACGCTCGGCGAGGCCGTGGGGCTATTTGCGGAATCCCAGCTGATGCGCAAGACGCTCGGTGAGCACATCCACGACTACCTGGTACAGGCCAAGCGCGCGGAATGGCGCGAGTACCAAAGCTGCGTATCCCAGTGGGAACTCGACCATTATCTGGCGGTGCTCTAATGGGTGCCCTCGGAAGAGCGGGGAGGTGCCCGCGATGAAGAAATCCGTCATATTCGTGGCCGACAGCTTGGACAACGCCCACAAGTTCCAGCAGGTGCTCTCGGCGCTTGACGTGGAGGTTGCGGCAGGCTCGTCGCTGCAGTTCAAGAACCTTCTGGTGAAGCATCCCGGCTACGACCTGGTCATCTACGAGGTGCGCGGCGACGTTGCTGCCGGCGTGTCCGCCGCTGAAGACATGCTGGTGGCCGACGGCAACGGAACGATGCTGGTGATCCTTTCCGAAGAGCAGCTTGCCACGTTCACGCCGCCGGCGCGCGTGCGCTCCGACTTCGTCATGCGCAACGCCTCGGCCGCCGAGTGCACCATGCGCGTGCGCCAGCTGTTGTGGCCCGGCAGCGAGGAAACCGCCGCCCAGTGCGTGACGGTGGACGCCATGACCATCAACCTGGCCACCTATCAGGTGGAAGTGGCCGGCGAGCCGCTGGACCTCACCTACCTGGAATACGCGCTGCTGGCGTTTCTGGCCACGCACCCCGGCCGCACCTATTCGCGCGACGCGCTGCTGCGCCATGTGTGGGGCTTCGACTATTACGGCGGCTCCCGTACCGTTGACGTCCACGTTCGCCGTATCCGCGCCAAGCTGGGGCCCGAGCTCTCGCAGCATCTGGAAACTGTGCGTGGCGTCGGCTATTTGTGGAACTAGCCGACGCGCTCGCGCGGCATTGGTAGAATGGGCCTTGCGAAACCTGTTTAGCAGCGTTAGTTAGCGAGGCCCTTCATGCCGAAGAAAGTGGCCGTCATCGACGGCAATTCGCTCATGCACCGCGCGTTCCATGCGGTGCCGCCCACCATGAACGCCCCTGATGGCACGCCCACCAATGCGGTGTTCGGGTTCATCTCCATGTTCCTGAAGTTCGTCGAGGTCGCCCAGCCCGACGCCGTCATCTGCGCGTTCGATGCTGGCCGCCCGGCCTTTCGCATGGAGGCGCTCGACCAGTACAAAGCGCAGCGCCCGCCCATGGATCCTGACCTCAAGGCACAGTTCCCCGTGATCGAGGGCCTGCTTGAGTCCATGAACGTGCCGGTGGTGCGCGTGAAGGGCTGGGAAGGCGACGACATCCTGGGCACCATCGCCGCGCGCGACGAAGAGCTGGGCTACGAGACGCTGCTGGTGACCGGCGACAAAGACGCCTACCAGCTGGCAAGCGACCTCACGCGCATCGTCACCACCAAAAAAGGCATCACCGACGTTGCCATCTACGGCCCGGCCGAGGTGGAGGAGCGCTATGGCGTGACGCCTGCGCAGTTCCCGGATTTCCTGGGGCTCAAGGGCGACAGCTCCGACAACATCCCCGGCGTGCCGGGCATCGGCGACAAGGGCGCCGCGAAGCTGCTGCAGGCGTACGGCAGCATCGACGGCATCTACGAGAACCTGGACAAGCTGAAGGGCAAGCAGCTGCAGAACCTGCAGGAGAACAAAGACGCCGCCTACATCAGTCGCCGCGTTGCCACCATCGTGCGCGACCTGGACTTCCCGCTTAACTTGGAAGATGCCAGCTTCCCGGCGTTCGACGTGCAGACGGTCACTGACGCCTTCCACGCGGTGCGCTTCAACGCGCATCTGCGCAAGGTGCTGCAGCTGGTGGGCGCCGAGCCTGTCAAGCACGTGGCCCCGCTGGAGTGGGAACCGGTGGTCACCGGTGCCGACGCGTGCAAGCTTATCGACGACGCGTGCGCGGCAGGGGAGCGCGTGGGCGTGGCCTTTGTTGCACCCGAGCAGGAATCGCTGTTCAGCTCCGGCGTCCGTTTCGCCGTGAACACGTCGGCTGGCACGGCGCTGCTGACAGACGACGAGGGCTTGGAAGCGTTCGCCAGCATCGTGCGCTCGTGCCCCTTCGCCGCGCTTGACGTGAAAGACCAGCTGCACCGCATCTACCCGGCCGACTCATCGTTGCCCGCGCTGGTGGGCGATGCCGACCTCATGGAAATGGATGCGTTCGACCTGGGGCTCGCCGGCTACGCGCTGAACTCGTCGGTGGCGTCGTATTCCTACGACGCGCTGATGGACTCATACGTTGGCGGCGTGCTGCCCGAGGCGAAGGACGAGGAAGTGCAGGCGGCCTCGCGTGCTGCCGCGGCGCGTCGTTTGGCCGAGCCTTTGCGGGATGCGCTCGAGCGCGATGGGTCGCTCGACGCGTTCCGTGGCATCGACATGCCGCTGGTGGCCGTGCTTGCCATCATGGAACGTACCGGCGCCGCCGTGGACACCGCGCGCCTGAAAGAGCTGGGCGACACCACGCAGCGCGAGCTGGACGGCCTGCGCGCGCAGATATACGAGCTGGCGGGCGAGGAGTTCAACGTTGACTCCCCAAAGCAGCTGGCGCACATTCTGTTCGAGGTGCTGGGGCTCAAACCCCGCAAGAAGAACCAGCGCGGCTACTCCACCGACGCCAGCGTGCTGAAGGAGCTCTCGTCCGAACACGAGGTGCCGGGCCTGGTGCTGCGCTACCGCGAGCTCGCGAAGATCAAGTCCACCTACATCGACACGCTGCCGCGCCTGCGCGCCGGCGACGGCCGCGTGCACACCACGTTCAACGAGACCGTCACCACCACGGGGCGCCTTTCGTCTTCCGACCCGAACCTGCAGAACATCCCCGTGCGCACCGAGTTCGGGCGGCAGATCCGCACTTGCTTCATTCCGCTGGCAGAAGGCGAGCTGTTCCTTTCTGCCGACTACTCGCAAATCGAGCTGCGCCTGCTGGCGCACCTGTCGGGCGACGAGCACCTGGTGGACGCCTTCTGCTCTGGTGCCGACTTCCACGCCTCCACGGCCGCGCGCGTGTTCGGGCTGCCAGTCGACCAGGTGACGCCCGAGCTGCGCAGCCGGGCGAAGGCAGTGAACTTCGGCATCGTGTACGGCCAGCAGGCCTACGGCCTCTCGCAAAGCCTGGGCATCCCCTTCGGCGAGGCCAAAGACATGATCGACCGCTACTTCGAGGCATACCCCGGCGTCCGCTCCTACCTGGACAGCACAGTGGCGCAGGCGAAGGAACACGGCTATGCGGAAACGATGTTCGGCCGCAAGCGCCACATTCCCGAACTGAAGTCGTCCAACGCCAGCCAACGCGGCTTCGGCGAGCGCACCGCCATGAACCACCCCATGCAGGGCAGCGCCGCCGACATCATCAAACTGGCGATGCGCCAGGTGCAGGATCGCTTGATGGCCGAAGGCATGAAGGCACGCCTCCTGCTGCAGGTGCACGACGAACTTGACTTCAGCGTTCCGGAAGACGAGGTCGAGAAGCTGACCGTCCTCGTTCGCGACGTAATGGAAAACGTAGCGAGCCTGCGCGTACCGCTGGTAGTGGACGTCCAGTCAGGCGCGAACTGGGCAGAAGCGCACTAGCTTAGATAACGCAGGCCCGGGAGGGCGGGAGGGGGCTCCGCGCGCAGTTCCGCACGAGCCAAAAGCGCCAGTGGCGCTTTTGTGCGAGCTCAGGACTGTTTGAGCACGGAGTCCCCTCCCGCCCTCCCGGGCCGGACAGCTAGCTGCTGCTCTCCGAAAGAAGAGAAGAAGGGGATGGCGAATCTCCACATTTCGGGGATTGAACTTTTCTTCGATTCTGCTATCATGCATGAGGTTGCGCCCGAAGGGGGCGTGGCGTAGGTAGAGTGCGATGATACACGCTGGCTGTGCATCCGACCCGAAAGGGCTTGCGACGGCGGCGTCGAAAGTTATCGCCTTGCGAGTTTACAAGGAGCATTCAATGTACGCAATCGTGAAGACCGGCGGCAAGCAGTACAAGGTTGCCCCCGGCGACAAGCTGAACGTCGAGAAGCTCGACGCCGAGGTTGGTTCCGAAGTGGAGCTGACTGCCATCTGCATCGTTGATGGCGACAAGGTGGAGGCCGATCCGGCCAAGGCTGCCCAGACCAAGGTTACCGCCAAGGTCATCGAGCAGTTCCGCGGCGAGAAGCAGCTCGTGTTCAAGTTCAAGAAGCGCAAGAACTACAAGAAGATGCGCGGCCATCGTCAGTATCTGACCCGCATCCAGGTCGAGTCCATCGGCTAAGGCCGACAAGCAAGGGAGGTAGTCTCATGGCTCATAAGAAAGGTCTCGGTTCCAGCCGTAACGGCCGCGATTCCCGCGCTCAGCGCCTTGGCGTGAAGATGTTCGCCGGCCAGACCGTCCGTACCGGCAACGTGATCGTGCGCCAGCGCGGCACGAAGTTCCACCCCGGCGAGAACGTCGGCCGTGGCAAGGACGACACGCTGTTCGCTCTGTGCGACGGCACCCTGGAGTTCACCCGCGGCGTCAAGCGTCGCGTGCATGTGCGCCCGCAGGCGTAACGCCGCATGCCGCATGAGCGGCACCTGGAATCCATTCCCAGAAGATAATGCCCTCTGCAACCCAGAGGGCATTTTCATATATTATCAAGCTGTTTAGTATGGGAGCAGGCGGCGTACCCGAGCTGGGCTGGCCGCATGCATTCCCTGATCGCACGACGAAAGATATGCCATGTTCATCGACAAAGTTCGCATATTCGTGAAGGGCGGCGACGGCGGCGCTGGCTGCATGTCGTTTCGCCGCGAGGCCCACGTGCCCAAGGGCGGCCCGGACGGCGGCGACGGCGGCCACGGCGGAAACGTCGTGCTGCGCGCCGATGCCAGCCTGTCTTCGCTGATCGACTACCGCTTCAAGCACCACTTCAAGGCGCAGCGCGGCACGCACGGCAAGGGCAGCCGCATGCACGGCGCCACCGGCGAAGACCTCGTGCTTCGCGTGCCGGTGGGCACCACCGTGCGCCACTATGACGACGAGCGCAAGGAAACCGGCGAGATGATCGCCGACCTCACGCACGACGGCGAGACCATCACTGTGGCGCGTGGCGGCGCAGGCGGCCGCGGCAACATCCATTTCGTTACCTCCACGCGCCGCGCGCCGGCGTTCGCCGAGTTGGGTGAGCCGGCCGAGGAAGGCTGGATCGAGCTTGAAATGAAGCTGATGGCCGATGCCGCGCTGGTGGGTGTGCCGTCGGCGGGCAAGTCGTCGCTCATCGCCAAGATCAGCGCTGCGCGTCCGAAGATCGCTGACTATCCGTTCACCACGCTCGTTCCCAACTTGGGCGTGGCGCGCACGGGCGACTACAGCTTCGTCGTGGCCGACATCCCCGGCCTCATCGAAGGTGCGCACGAGGGACGCGGCTTGGGGCACGAGTTCTTGCGCCACATCGAGCGCACGGCGCTCATCGTGCACATCGTGGATTTGACGGGCGGCCTTGAGGGGCGCGACCCGATGGAAGACTACGAAATCATCAATCGCGAGCTCGCACTGTACGCCGACGAGCTGGAGGCGCGCCCGCGCATTGTGGTGGGCAACAAGATCGACGCGCCCGGCACCGAGGAAGCGGCGAAGCGCTTGGCCGAGCGTGTAAAGGCCGACTCCATTGCCGCCGCGGGTGGCGACGAGTACGCCAAGAGCCGCATTGATCCCAAGCTGTACCTGATCAGCGCGCTCACGGGTGAGGGCGTCGATGGCCTGAAGGCCGCCATCGGCACCAAGGTGCGCGAGCTGCGCGAGCAGGCGCGCGAGGAGGCTGCCGCCATGGACGTGCAGTACGACCACGTGTGGGAGCTCAAGCGCGAGCGCGCCGACAAGAAGTTCACGGTGCGCAAGCTCTCCGATGGCATCTTCCGCGTGGAAGGCCCGCAGGTGGAGCGCATGGTGGTGCAGACCGACTGGGACAACGAAGAAGCCGTCGTGTTCTTCCAGCACCGCTTCAAGCGGCTGGGGGTCGACAAAGCGCTGGCAGACGCCGGTGCGCGTGACGGAGACGAAGTGCGCATTCTGCAGCGTGCGTTCGAGTTCGAATCGGGCGCCGCTTCGGATGATCCGTACACGGAGCTGGACCTGTGAGCGCGGGCGCAGCCGACGCCGCCTGCAAGGCATCTCGCAGCCTGCGGCGCCCCCTGGTGGTGAAGATCGGCTCTTCCACGCTGACCACGCCTGACTACCGCATCGATCGCGCGTACCTGCAGCAGGTGGCAGCACAGGTGGCGCGCGTGCGCGCTGCGGGCTGGTCGCCCATCATCGTCACGTCGGCTGCCATCGCGTGCGGGCTTGAGGCTCTGGGAATGGACGAGCGCCCTGACGACATGCCCAGCTTGCAGGCGGCGGCTTCGGTGGGGCAAAGCGCCCTTTCGTCGGCGTACGCCCAGGCGTTCGCGCCGCACGGCATTGTGACCTCGCTTGTGCTGCTCACGCGCCGCGATACCGCCGATCGCACGGCGTACCTGCATGCGCGCGATACGTTCGACAAACTGCTCGACTTCGGCGTGGTGCCCATCGTCAACGAGAACGACACCGTGTCGGTCGAGCAGATCCGCTTCGGCGACAACGACACCCTGGCCGCGCTCGTCGCGTGCTTGGTGGATGCCGAGCTGGTGGTCATCCTCTCCGACATCGAGGGACTCTACGACGCCAACCCGCGCCGTGTGCCCGACGCGAAGCTCATCGAGCGGATCGATGCCATCGACGCGGCTGTTATGGCGATGTGCGGCGAGGCGGGCACCGCTGCCGGATCGGGTGGCATGATCACCAAGGTGAAGGCGGCGCGCGTTCTGATGGTGGCGGGCATTCCCATGGTCATCTGTCAGGGCAGGCGCGAGGGCGTCATCGAAGACGCGGCGGCGGGGAAGAGCGTGGGCACGCTGTTTTCCGCGTCAGCGCGTCCGCACGAGATCACGCCCAAAAAGCTGTGGATAGCCCTGGGCGATGCCGCGCGCGGCGCGCTGTCGGTGGATGCTGGTGCGCGCCATGCGCTGGTGGAGCGCGGTTCGTCGCTTCTTGCCGTGGGGGTCAAGGGCGTGGAAGGGCGCTTCGGCGCGGGCGACATCGTGGACATCAAAGATGCGTCTGGCCATGTGTTCGCGCGCGGCCGCGTTTCCGCGGAATCCGATGAAGTCGAGCTTGCCGAGGGCCTGGACCAAAAGACGCTCGCGGGCAACCGCCTGCTTGCACATCTGGCAGAGCGCCCCTTGGTGCATCGTGACGAATTGGTCGTGTTCGAATAGGGAAGGAGCCAGCCATGGCGAACGAGCAGATCAGGGCTGAGGTCTTGGAGATCGCGCAGGCGGCAAAGCATGCGAGCGCAGAACTGGGGCAGAAGAGCTTGGATGAGCGCAACCGCGCGCTCCTCGCGATGGCGGCGGCCTTGCGTGCGCATACGGCGGAAATTGTTGCGGCGAACGTGCAAGACATGGATGCCGCGCGCGAGGCGGGCACCAAGGAAAGCCTGCTTGACCGCCTGATGCTCGACGATGCGCGCGTGGAGTCCATGGCAAGTGCCCTTGAGGACCTTGTGGCGCTTCCCGATCCGCTGGGCGAAGTGCAAGAGGAACGCGAGCTCTACAACGGCATGCAGCTCAAGCGTATGAGCGTGCCGTTGGGCGTGGTCGCCGTGGTGTACGAGGCGCGCCCGAACGTTACCGCCGATGCTGCGGGCATCTGCCTAAAAGCGGGCAACGCCTGCGTTCTGCGTGGCGGCAGCATGGCGGCAGCTTCCAATGCGGCTATTTCGCGCGTCCTTCACGATGCGGCCGTGGAAGCCGGCATGCCGAAGGGATGCATCGGCTCCATCGCCAGCACCGACCGCGCCGCAACCGACGAGCTCATGCAGCTGCATGGGACGGTTGACGTGCTCATCCCTCGTGGCGGGGCGGGTCTCATCCGCCATTGCGTGGAGTGCTCGAAGGTGCCCGTCATCGAGACCGGCACCGGCAACTGCCACGTGTACGTGCACGAATCGGCTGAACTCGCGAAGGCGGTCTCCATCGTTCTGAACGCGAAGTGCCGCCGCTACGGCGTGTGCAATGCGGCCGAAACGCTGCTGGTCGACCGCGTCATCGCTGACGATTTCCTTCCGGGCGCGCTTGCCGAGCTGGCGCAGCGCGGCGTGGCGCTGCACTGCGACGGCATCGCCTACGGCATCGCGGAAAAACTTGCGGAGTCCGGCGCCGACGTCGCCTTCGACCACGCCGATGAATCCGATTGGGAAACCGAATACCTTGCGCCCGAGATCGCCGTCAAGTGCGTGTCGGGCGTCGACGACGCCATCGCGCACATCAACCGCTACGGCACGCACCATTCCGAGGCCATCGTTGCGCGGGACGAGGCGGCCATCGAGCGTTTTCTGGCGCGCGTGGATGCGGCGGCGGTTTATGCGAACGCCTCCACTGCGTTCACCGACGGCGGCCAGTTCGGCATGGGCGCCGAGATCGGCATCTCTACCCAAAAGCTGCACGCGCGCGGTCCGTTCGCCCTCAAGGCGCTGACCTCGTACAAGTACGTCCTGCGCGGTGAAGGGCAGGTGCGTGCGTAGCATGCCGCATCCGTTGACGGAAGCCGCCGTTGCACGCCCGTGCGCCATCTGCGCGCGCTTTGACGATCTGGGGGCCGACGGGCGTCCGGCGCGCTTGGGCATCATGGGCGGCACGTTCGACCCCATTCATATCGGGCACCTCTCCGTTGCCGAGCAGGTGCGCGAAGCGCTGGGGCTCGATGCGGTGCTGTTCATTCCCGCAGGCGTGCCGGTGTTCAAGCGCGCCCGCCGCATCGCGCCGGCGGCCGACCGCCTTGCCATGTGCCGGCTGGCTGTGGCCGACAACCCGTTTTTCGACGTGAGCGACATCGAGATTCGCCGCGGGGGAGACACCTACACCGTGGACACCCTGCGTGAGATGCGCGCCCATTACCCTGACAACGTGGAGTTCTGGTTCATCATCGGCGCCGATGCGGTGGCAAGCATCTCCCTGTGGCGCGAGAGCGACGCCATAGCGCAGCTGTGCAAGCTTGCGGCCGTCACACGCCCGGGCTTCCAGCTGGACGGTGCCACACGCGCCCAAGTGGACGAAGCGGGTGCTTTCGACGTGCGCTACCTTCAGGCCACGGCGCTTTCGGTGTCGTCGAGCGATCTGCGCGAGCGCCTAGAGCATGGCCAATCTATCCGCTATCTGACGACCGATGGCGTGTGCGACTACATCCGCGAGAAGGGCCTGTACGGGTATGCGGAAGGCGGGAAAGAGGATGCCGAAGACGTTTCCCGTGATGCGGAAGGAGGGCCCCGCTGTGGGTGCTGCAGATAACGAAGCCGACGTGCTGTCCGAAGAGTTCTTCGAAGCGCGCCGCAAAGAGCTGAAGGCGCGCTTGCCGAAGAAGAGCCGTTACCGCCATTCGCTGGGCGTGGCGGAGGAATCCGTGCGGCTCGCGAAGCTTTACGGCGCTGATGTGCGCAAGGCGCGGTTGGCGGGCTTGCTGCACGATTGGGACAAAGGCTACGACGACGAGGGCATCCGCGCGCGCGTCGCCGAGCTTGGGCTTGAGGTGGATCCGTTTCTGTTTGAGCACATGCCCCAGCTTCTGCACGGCCCCACCGCTGCTGCGGCTCTAGCGAAGCGTTTTCCCCAGCTGCCGGCCGACGTGCTAAGCGCCATCGAGCGCCACACGGCGGGCGCGACGGATATGAGCGACTTGGACATGATCGTCTACGTCGCCGACGTCATCGAGCCCAACCGCGATTTTCCCGGCGTGGACGAGCTGCGCAAGCTGCCCGAAAAGGAAGGCTTGGAAGACCTGTTCATCGACGTTTCCGCCCACGTTCTGATGAATCTTGTGGAGCGCAGGCGTTTCGTGCACCCGCACACGCTTGAAGTATGGAATCATTACATCGCCCGCAAAAAGGGCTCCAATTAGGAAGGAAGAGCATGACCGAAACCGATCAGACCGCCCCGAAGCAGACCTCCGAGGACAAGCAGGCGCTCGCCCGCCAGTGCGCGCTGTGCGCCGCCCGCGCTGCCGACGAGAAGAAGGCCACCGACATCCTGGTGCAGGACGTGCGCGAACTGGTGAGCATCACGGACTACTTCGTCATCGTGACCGCCGCGAACTCCCGCCAGGTGGAAGCCATCATCGACGAGATCGAAGAAGCGCTGCGCGAGCAGATGCACATCAAGCCCAGCCACACCGAGGACAGCCGCGACGGTTCGTGGTCGCTGCTGGACTACGGCGACGTGGTGGTGCATGTGTTCATGCCTGAGGCGCGCGAGTACTACCGCTTGGAAGAGCTGTGGAACGATGCGCCGACTATCGATCTGGCTGCTGAGGCTGGGTTGACTGACGTGCAGTATTCGGATCGTATTCAGAAGATGCTGGGGTAAGAACTCTGATCTAGCAGGTTCCGCAGTCTTTGGCGGAGGGGAGGCTGTAGGCGGAATCTGCTTGGGTGGCGGCGCGTTCTATGGCTCGTTGCATGGCTTCTGTTGCCAGGACTGAAACGGCGTCGGGGGTGGCTTCGACTTCGCCGGATGCGAAAGTGAACACGGTGTCGCCGTCGTTGAGGGTGTGGACGGGGTGGATGGCGCGGGCGTAGGCGTCGTGGACGCATGAAGCCGTCTTGGTGGCTTGCGCTTTCGTGATGCGGGCGTTGGTGAGCACGCAGCCGATGGTGGTGTTCGCCGTGGGGCCGCCTGCCGCTTCAGTCGTCTGTGCTGCCATTGCGCGCTCGAACGTTTCGATGGGGTCGGCGATGCCGCCTTTGCCGTCGCGGGTTCCGGCGATCTGGCGTCCGTCGGCGCTCACCACGTGCCCCAGCGCGTTCACTGCTACCAGGGCGACGCACGCAAGGTCGCCCCAACGCAAACCCGCCATGCCGAAGCCGGTCTTCATGGCGCCTTCTCCACCCAGCATCTTTCCCACGCTTGCGCCCGTGCCGGCACCCACGTTGCCTTCCGCGAGAAATCCCTCGTACGAATCCGACAAAGCCGCTTGCGCAGCTGCTTTGCCCATGGCAAGGTCGGGGTGCGCGTTTTCGCCCACCAGCAGGTCGAACAGGCAGGCGCCCGTGACGATGGGCACGTGCGCGTCACCCAGTTTGAACCCGATTCCGCGCGCGGCGAGCGCTTCCATCACGCCGCATGACGCTTCCAGCCCGAACGCGCTGCCGCCGGAAAGCACCACGGCGTGCACCAGCTGCACCATGTTCTCGGGCTTCAGCAGGTCGGTCTCGCGCGTAGCGGGGCCGCCGCCGCGCACGTCAACGCCGCACACGGCGCCCTCGGGCGCAACGATCACGGTGCAGCCGGTGCCGGCCTGCGTGTTTTGCGCGTGGGCGCAGCGGAATGCGGGGAGGTCGGCAAGTGTTGCGTTTTCGAGCATGGTTCCTCCTGCTGTTGGCTTTGTTGCAGCTGCAAGATTCTGGTTTCCCGCGCGTCAGCGTTCCCTGGGCACGCGGGCGCTGAGCGCTGCATTGGAAATCATTCTACTCCAACAGGCACTTTCGTCTTGAATTAAGGAACACTTAAAGTTACACTGGGAACGTCTGGTAAAGCTGCGCGCCCTCATGAAAGGACGCGCAATGCCCACGTTTATGGAAACCGCCGCCTGCGAGGGACGCAGGCCCCGCCATCTTGCATCTCTTCGATGCTTCCCCCGATCCGATCTTGTCGCGCGCCTTCTGCATGACCGTCAGGTGGCTCGTTTCGTGGTGGCACCCGACGGGTTTGGGAAGAGCAGCCTTGCGTTCGGATACGCCGAAACTGTGTTTTCGTTCCAGCACGTGCTCTGGATCAACGCGAAAAGCCCCTGTTTCCTTCGCGACCTTGATTTGGGCGTTATCGCCTCAGGTGTGCGCCGGGTTGATGAAGAGGCATCGTTGGTGGTGATGGACGACGTCCCCGCGCTTTCTCCCGAACGGGCGGGCGCGCTCTCGGGCGAGATCGACGCGCTGCTTTCGGGCGGGTGCGAGGTGTTGGTGTGCTGTACGCCCTCAAGCGACGCCTACGGACTTCTGCAGCGCGATCGGCTGAAGCTGGATTCTTCCGACTTGCTTTTGTCCTGCGAGGGTGATGCGCACCTGGGCGGCGCATGCAACGACGGGTCGCGCGTTGCGGGACTGCGGCAGGGCTCGAGCCTGAGTGCACGGGAGTTCCTCGACGGAATCGCGCGGGAAGACCTTCCTGCCGACCTCGTGCTGCCGATGCTTGTGATGCTGGCGCTGGGGGAGGGCTCTTTGGAAGAGCTGGAGGCCTTTGGCATCGATGGAGCGGATGCGATTTCCCTTTTGGCGGAAAGCTATCCGTTTTTAGGCATTGATCATCGCAGCGGGATGTTTTCTGCACCATGGTTTGAGCCGGCAGACATCATGGCGGCGTTCTCGCGCAAGCTTGAAGCCGCGGCGGCGCGTTCGCATTTCTCGAGTGCGTCGGCTTTGGCGTGCGCTGTTTCCGATGCCCTGCTGGCGCGCGGCCTTGCCAAGCGCGCCTGCGAAACCGTGGGTGCGGCATGTTCGAACCGCGACATTGCCGCTTGGCTTGCGCTCAGGCGGTTTCCCCTGGCGCAGCAAGGTTGCATTCTTCCCGCCTACGACCTCTCTTTCAAGAAGGGAAAGGGCACGCGCAGCGTAGACGCCTCGCTTGAGGCAGACGACGCGTGGCGTGCTGCCATGTTGGGTGATGCGGTGCAGGCATGCCGCCATGCGCGGCGCGCAGCGGGATTGAACGACGAGCTTGCCCAGGTGATGGGGCTGCTCGTGCTTGCGCGGCACGGCACCGCGAAGGAGTCCTCTTCGGCTGCCGCGCTGCTTGCCGGTTGGTGCGCGGCTCCGTTGTCCGGGGGAGGGGACGGCGATGTGCAAGCTGCCCGTTGGACGCGTCCGTTGGCAGCAATGCACGATTTGGCGGAAATGCCGCCTTGCGAAGCGCTCGCGATATGGAGGCATTGGGCTGCGAGCGGGGCGCATCGCGATGCTCTGTCGATTGCGACGATGTGGCTGTTCGAAGACGTTTGCGTGCAGCAAGCGGAACCGGGCGCACTTGGAGACGACGCGGCGCAAGATGCCCGGGCGTTTGCGCTTGAAGATGGGCTCTCCGAACTGCTGCTGGAGGCGGCGACGCACGTTGCGGCGCAGCTGAGGGCGTCGGGCGACGGCGCACCCGATGCTTTCACGGCGTTCGCCTGCGCGGCATGGGGACGTCTGCTTGGGACGGGAGCGTTGCCGGAAGGCGACGACCCTCTGGACAGCGCAGATGCAGCGCGCGCCGCACGCGAAGCGGAGGACCGCCTGTTCTCACAGCGCCGTGAATTCGAAAGTCGGCGGAGGGCGTCTGAGCGCAAACGCCGCGAGTACGCGCTCACGCATCCCGATTCGTTTTTGGACGGGCGCTACCGGTTGGACGCAGTCCGCGCCGCGCCGCGCGAGCCGCTTTTGACGGTGAAGCTGTTCGGTGGCGTGGAGGTTTGCCTGGGTGACACGCCTGTGGATCCCGAAAAGCTGAGGCGGCAAAAGGTCAAAACGCTGCTGGCGCTTCTGGTGATGAACCGCGGCAGGGAGCTTTCGCGCGACCGCCTGTTAGCCATGATGTGGCCCGATTCCGATCCGGAATCGGCGCGCAAGAATTTCTACACCATATGGTCGCTGCTTCGCGCAGCGCTCACGCTGCCTGACGGGTCGTGCCCGTATCTGATCCGCCAGCAAAACGTGTGCCGGCTCAATGCGACCCTGTTTCGCAGCGATGTCGCCGAATTCGACGAAGTGTGCCGCGCGTTGATGTTCGCCGATCTGGGCACCGACGGCTGGGCGCGCCTTGCCGCCCAAGTGGACGAGCGCTTCTCCGACGACTTGATGCCGGGCGAGCAAGGCACGGCTGCCATTGAGCGCATGCGCGCGGAATGCCGTATGCGGTTGGTTGATTCGCTGGTGACGGCGGCGAAGCGGCTGGGGGAAGCAGGGCATGTGCAGGAAAGCCTCTGGTTCGCCCGCGCGGCGCTGCGGCGCGACGAGTCGCGCGAAGACGCCTATACCGTGTTGATGCGCGCGCAGGTTGCGGCAGGGCAGCGGGCGGCGGCGCTTGACACCTACTTCACCTGCCGGCGCTATCTTGCCGACGGGCTGGGCATCGATCCGTCGCTTGAGACGATGGCGGTGTATCGGGGCATCATCGAAACCGAAGAAGGGCTCATCTAACGTTACGAAATGCCGTCTGATCTGTGTAGTTCCGTGTAGTTCCGGTGCGTGGATTTACCTTGTGCTAGAGTAATGCGAGTCAAATCTCGCGCCTGCTTCCAGGCGCGCCGGGCGCATTGCGCCTATCGTTTACGAAGGGAAGCTTTCCATGGCTGGATTCCTCTCCAAACTGCTCACGTTCGGCGAAGGCAAGCAGATGAAGCGCTACCAGGCGGCGGTTGACGCCATCAACGCGCTTGAGCCTTCGATGCAAGCGCTTTCCGACGACGAGCTTCGCGCCCTCACGCCGCGATTCCGCGAGCGTCTTGAGGCGGGCGAGGCGCTCGACGACCTGCTGCCCGAGGCGTTCGCCGCGGTTCGCGAGGCGTCGGTCCGCACGCGTGGCATGCGCCACTTCGACGTGCAGCTCATCGGCGGCATGGCTTTGAACGACGGCCAGATCGCCGAGATGAAAACCGGTGAAGGCAAAACGCTCGTGTCCACGCTGGCAGGCTATCTGAACGCCTTGCCCGGCAAGAACGTGCACATCGTCACCGTCAACGACTACCTGGCACGCCGCGACAGCGAGTGGATGGGTGCCATCTACCGATTCTTGGGCATGAACGTGGGCCTCATCCAAAACGGCATGCGTCCGGATCGCAAAAAGCCGGCCTATCAGGCCGACGTCACCTACGGCACGAACTCGGAGTTCGGCTTCGACTACCTGCGCGACAACATGGTCACCCGCGCCGAGCAGCGCGTGCAGCGCGGCCACCATTTCGCTGTGGTCGACGAGGTCGACTCCATCCTCATCGACGAGGCCCGCACGCCGCTGATCATCTCTGGTGCTGGCATGCAGGCTGCCGATACCTACAACAAGTTCGCCCGCGTGATGCCCGGGCTGGTTGAAGGCGTTGACTTCGACATGGATGAAGCCAAGCGCACCATCAACGCTACCGAAAGCGGCCTCGAGAAGATCGAATCCATGCTGGGCATCGATGACATCTACGACGACCCCTCCGGCCAGCTGCCCAATCACTTGCAGCAGGCGCTGAAAGCGCAGTTCTTGTTCCACCGCGACGTCGACTACGTGGTGGTGAACGGCGAGGTCAAGATCGTCGACGAGTTCACCGGCCGCATCATGGAGGGCCGCCGCTACTCCGAGGGCCTCCACCAGGCCATCGAGGCGAAAGAGCACGTGCTGGTGCGCGAGGAGAACCAGACGTTGGCCACCATCACGCTGCAGAACTACTTCCGCCTGTATGACAAGCTTTCTGGCATGACGGGCACCGCCATGACCGAGGACGCCGAGTTCCGCCAGATCTACAACCTGCCGGTTGTGGCCATCCCGCCCAACAAGCCGGTCATCCGCAAGGATGAAAACGACCTGGTGTACCGCACGGTTGCCGCCAAGTTCGACGCAGTTGCCGAAGAGGTTGCTGCTCGCCATGCGGCGGGGCAACCCTGTCTGATCGGCACGGTGTCGGTCGAGACCTCCGAGCACCTTTCCCGCTTGCTGGACAAGCGGGGCATCAAGCATGAAACGCTGAACGCGAAAAACCACGAGCGCGAGGCGCACATCATCGCTCAGGCGGGTCGCGTGGGCGCGGTGACCATCGCCACCAACATGGCGGGTCGTGGCACCGACATCTTGCTGGGCGGCAATCCCGAAGTGTTGGCTGAAGACTTCCTGCGCGGCAAGGGGCTCGACCCCGATCGCACGCCCGAAGACGACGCCAAGCTGGCGGAGGCCGTGGCCGCAGGCGACGAAGAGGCGAAAAAGCTTGCCGAAAAGGTGATGCCTGCGCCTACCGCCGAACAGCGCGATGCGGCCCTGCAAGAGGCAGAAAAGCTGTGCGACGACGAGCGCGAGCGTGTGCGTGCAGCGGGCGGTCTGGCGGTCATCGGCACCGAGCGCCACGAAAGCCGACGCATCGACAACCAGCTGCGCGGCCGTTCCGGCCGTCAGGGCGATCCCGGCGTCACCCAGTTCTACCTTTCTTTGGAAGACGACCTGATGCGCCTGTTCGGTGGCGATCGCATGGACTCCATCGACCGCATGATGGCCAAGATGAACGTCCCCGACGACATGCCCATCCAAGCCGGCATGGTGTCGAAGGCCATCGAGGGCGCGCAGCGCCAGGTGGAAACGATGCACTTCGCCGCGCGCAAGAACGTGCTTGAGTACGACGACGTGATGAACCTGCAGCGCGCCGCCATCTACGCCGAGCGCAACGCCATCTTGGATGGCAAGGACCTTGACGAGCGCACCTCTGCCATCATCGAGGACGCTGTTCATCGCGTTGTGGAGGAGAATTGCCCCGCCAAGCAGGCAAGCGACGACTGGGACATGGGGGCGGTGGACACCTGGGCCGCCGAGATGACGGGCCGTCCTGACTTCAAGGCCGAAGAGGTCGACCATGACGACGACCCGGTGATTTTGGAAGAGAGCCTGGAAGGCTTTTTGCAGTCGGCCTACGATGAGAAGGCTGCCCAGCTGGGGCCTGCCATGAAGGTGCTCGAACGCCAGGTGATGCTGCGCATCATGGACACGCGCTGGATGGCCCACCTCTCCGAGATGGACTACCTGAAAACCGGCATCTACCTGCGTTCGTTCGGTCAGCGCGACCCGCTGGTCGAGTACAAAAACGAAGCCTACCGCGCCTTCCAGAGCCTTACCGAGAACATGTACACCTCCTACCTGCAAACGCTTTTGCGCCTGCAGGTGGCGGTTAAGAAGGAAACGCCCCAGATGCCTGAGCAGCGCGACCCGCTGGCCGGCAAGGTGAGCTATTCTTCGCCCGAGGCGGTGCTTGACGCTCCCGGCGCCGGTGACGACGAGCATCGTGCTCCCGCTGCGCGCGCGCAGGGAGGAATGCCCAAGCAGGCTCCGCGCGAAGTGCAAAAGCCGCAGACCTACGTGAAGGACAAAGACGATCCCTTCGCCAACGTGGGCCGGAACGACCCCTGCCCTTGCGGGTCGGGCTTGAAATACAAGAAGTGTCACGGAAAATAGGGGGTTCCGACGGCCTGCCGGCCGTCGGAACTACTCGCCCGCTGAGGCTTCCCGTGGCACCGGATCTTCGCGCGATCCCGGGCGCTCGCGTACCGAAGTACGCTTCGCACCCACGATCCCACGAATCTCCGGCACCACGGAAACCCTCAGCTGCTTATATTCGACAGGTAAGTTAGAAAATGGCTGATAAAGACATTAAGGAACTGCAGGAGGCAGCGCGGCGCGTGGACGATGCGCGGGCGTACCTGCACATAGACGACAAAGAAGCCGAGCTGGCATCTCTTGACGAAGAGATCGCACAGCCGGGGTTTTGGGATGACACGGCGCATGCGCAGGCGGTCTCCAAGCAGGCTAGCAACGTGCGCGCCACCATCCAAGAATATGAAGATGCCCGTGCGTTGCTCGACGACGTGCGCACTGCCTACGAGCTGGCAGGGGAAGACGATGCGTTTGCCGAGGAGGCCTCTGCGGGGCTAGTGCGCCTTGAGCAGCAGCTTGACGCCTTGGAAGTGTCTTCCTGGTTCTCTGGGCGTTTCGATTCCGGTGACGCGATTCTTACCGTCAACCCTGGTCAGGGTGGGCTCGAGGCCCAGGACTGGACCGAGATGCTCTACCGCATGTACACGCGCTACGCCGAAGGCAAAGGGTGGAAGGTACGCGATCTGGACGTCGTGCCCGGATCCGACGCCGTCGGCTTGGACAAGGCGACCATCCAGATCGAGGGCCGCAACGCCTACGGCATGCTGACCAGCGAATCGGGCGTGCATCGCCTGGTGCGCATCAGCCCCACCGACGACAAGAAGCGCCGCCATACCACGTTCGCTGGCGTAGAGGTGCTGCCGGTGCTCCCCGACGACATCGAGGTCGACCTGAACCTTGCCGACGTGCGTGTGGACGTGTACCGCTCGAGTGGCCCCGGCGGCCAGTGCGTGAACACCACCGACTCGGCCGTGCGCCTGACCCACATTCCCACGGGCATCGTGGTCACCTGCCAAAACGAGAAGAGCCAGCTGCAGAACAAGGAAGCTGCCTTCAAGGTGCTGCGCGCCAAGCTCTACGAGATCGAACGTCAGAAGCGCGAGGAGGAGCTTGCCCAGCTTCGCGGCGAGCGCATGGAAAACACCTTCGGCAGCCAGATCCGCAACTACGTGCTGTATCCCTACCAGATGGTGAAGGACCTTCGCAGCGGCATCGAGACCGGCAACGTCGACGCCGTCCTCGGCGGCGACATCGAAGAATTCGTCCTAGGCTACCACCGCTGGCGTGCTGCCCAGTAGGGAATGAGAAAAGGGGACGGAGGATTTTTCTCATTTTCGCGAAAATGAGAAAAATCCTCCGTCCCCTTTTCTCATTTTGATGTCTATTCGGGCAGGTCGCGTGTAGAATAGTTCGGTGTGAAATCAGCGCCGCGAATGTGGGCGCATTCAGCTTATCGAGAAAGGGTGGCAGGCCTATGGAGGCACAGCATCTTGCCGAGCAGGCACGGCGCATGCGCATCGATATCGTGCGCATGATCGCCGAGGCGGGCAGCGGGCACCCCGGCGGCTCGCTTTCGTGCGCCGACATCCTCACGGCGCTGTATTTCGGCGGCGTGATGGATCATCGTCCGGACGATCCCGCGTGGGATGATCGCGACCGCTTCATCTTGGCGAAGGGCCATGCCGCTCCCGCGCTGTACGCTGCGCTGGCGCTGGCGGGCTATCTTCCCGAAGACGAGCTGCTTACGCTGCGCAAGCTGGGCAGCAGGCTTCAGGGCCATCCCGATTCCAACCAGGTTCCCGGCGTGGAGGTGTCCACCGGATCCCTCGGCCAGGGCCTTTCCATTGCCGCCGGTGCCGCCGCGGGGCTGAAGCTCGACGGCAAGCCGCAGGCTGTGTTCGCCCTGCTGGGCGATGGCGAGTGCCAGGAGGGCCAGGTGTGGGAGGCGGCCATGTTCGCTGCGCACCGCAAGCTCGACAACCTGGTTGCCATCGTCGACCGCAACGGGCTGCAAATCGACGGTTCCACCGAGGACGTGTGCGATCCGGGCGACATCGCCGCGAAGTTCGCGGCGTTCGGTTGGGATGCATGCGAGGTGGACGGCCACGATATCCCTGCGCTCATCGAGACGCTTTCCCAGGCGAAGGCCGACCGCTCTGGCAAGCCGCATGCCGTTATTGCGCGCACGGTGAAGGGCAAGGGCGTTTCGTTCATGGAAGACCAAGCAGGCTGGCACGGCAAGGCTCCCAACGCCGAGCAGCTTTCCCAGGCGCTGTCTGATCTGGGATACGTCGAAGGAGAGGAGGCCTGCCGTGGTTAAGCTGGCAAGCGCAGAGGAGAAGCAGGTCAAGCGCGCCACGCGCGCCGCATACGGCGTGACGCTCGCCGAGCTGGCGGGCGAGGGTCTGCCTGTCGTTGCCGTTGACGCCGACCTTTCCGGTTCCACCACCACCAAGAAGTTCGCCGACGCCGATCCGGCCTATGCCGATAGGCTGTTCAACTGCGGCATTGCCGAACAGAATATGATTGATGTGGCGGCTGGCCTGGCCATCACGGGTCACATCGCCTTCACGGGCTCGTTTGCCGTGTTCGGCACGGGGCGCGCCTACGACCAGATCCGCAACACGGTTGCTTACAGCAAGCTGAACGTGAAGGTGGCCCCCAGCCACGCTGGCGTGTCGGTGGGCCCTGACGGCGGCAGCCATCAGATGCTCGAGGACATCTCGCTGATGCGCGGTTTGCCCGGCATGCGCGTTCTGGTTCCTGCTGACTACGCGGCTGCCCGTGCCGCCATCCGCACGGCCGCCCAGATCGAGGGTCCGGTGTACGTGCGCATGGGCCGCGCCTCTGTGCCTGCGGTGTATGCCGACGGCGTTGAGCTTGAGATCGGCCGCGCCTACACGCTGCGCGAGGGTTCCGACGTCACCATCGTGGCCTGCGGCGTAGAGGTCGAGCAGGCGATGATCGCCGCCGAGCTTCTGGCAGCCGAAGGCATTGAGGCCGAGGTTATCGATGCGTTCTCGGTGAAGCCGCTCGACGAAGAAACCATCGCTGCATCCGCGAGCAAGACGGGCTGCGTCGTTGTCGCCGAGGAGCACAGCGTGCTGGGAGGCCTGGGCTCTGCCGTGGCCGAGGCGCTTGCGCGCCGCTGCCCCGCGCCCATCGAGTTCATCGGCGTCCAGGACCGTTTCGGCAAGTCCGGCGAGTTCGAGGAGCTTCTGGACTACTTCAACCTGGATGCGAAGGCGATTGTCGAAGCTGTGAAAAAGGTGCAGGGCCGCAAATCCATCTGCTAGACTGTGTTAGTTGTCTCAGTACATCGCAATTTGAACGGAGCATTCTGTGACTAACGAAACCGATCAGGCGACCGCCGCTCCGCAGGCGCCGCGTCCGCGCCGTGCCGCGCATGGTGCGCATTCGCGCCAGGCTCAGATGAGCGCGCAGCTGTCGCAGTCGCTTCCCGTGCTGGAAGTCGACAACATTCCCCAGCAGACGGGCACTCCGGTCATCACGTTTGACCATGTGACGAAGGTGTACCCCGCCCAGCCCAACCGTCCCGCCCTGGCGGATATCTCGCTGCAGATCTATGCTGGAGAGTTCATCTTCCTGGTGGGTCATTCCGGCTCGGGCAAGTCCACCTTCATTCGCATGCTCATCCGTGAGATCAAGCCCACGCAGGGCCACATCTACGTGGCAGGCGAGGACCTCAGCGCCATGCGCAACTGGCGCGTTCCCTACCTGCGCCGCAACATCGGCTGCGTCTTCCAGGACTTCAAGCTCCTGCCTAACAAGACGGTGTTCGAGAACGTGGCGTTCGCGCTTGAGGTTATCGGCAAGAGCCGCCACGTCATCAAGACCCAGGTTCCCGAGGTGCTGCGTCTGGTGGGCCTGCAGGACAAGCTGAACAAGATGCCCGACCAGCTCTCCGGCGGCGAGCAGCAGCGCGTGTCCATTGCGCGCGCCATCGTGAACCGCCCGCCCTTGCTGGTGTGCGACGAGCCCACGGGCAACCTGGACCCACAAACCTCCCGCGGCATCATGGATCTGCTCGAGCGCATCAACCGCACGGGCACCACGGTGCTGGTGGCAACGCACGACCGCGAGATGGTCGACAACATGCGTCGTCGCGTTATCGCGCTTGACCGCGGTCAGCTGACGCGCGACCAGGACAGGGGGGTGTACGGTTTCGATGTCTAGTCTGTTTTATTTCCTGCGCGAATCGCTCACGGGCTTCGCGCGACATCTGTCCACGGCGCTGGGCTCCATCATCACCATCTTCCTGTCGCTGCTTATCATCGGCATCTTCTTGGTGGGCGGCCGCATGGTCGAAAACATCATCTCCTCGGTAGAAAGCGAAGTTTCCATCACCGCCTACGTCGCCGACGAGGCGTCGCAGGAAGACATCGATTCGGTGATGAACTGGCTTTCTTCGCAGGAAGGCGTTGCGACGGTTGGGTTCACCACCAAGGAGCAGGCGCTGGAGAACTTCCAGTCCACCAGCTCTGACATCGTGGATGCGCTCGACGGCTCCAACCCGCTGCCTGCTTCCATCGATGTTGAGCTTTCCGACCCGCAGCTGGTCGAGCAGGTTGCCAACGAGTTGGTGGCGAATTCCGACTACCAGAAGATCTGCGACACCGAGGGCAATCCTTCCGAGGACGTCCGCTACGGCGAAAAGTCGGTTGAGCGCTTGTTCTCGCTGACCAACTACGTCCGCTACATCGGCGTGGCGCTTATCGTTTTGCTCATCTTCATCGCCATGGTGTTCATCAACAACACCATCCGCCTGGCCATTCTGGCGCGCCGCAAGGAGATCGCCATCATGCGCCTGGTGGGTGCGAGCAACGGCTTTATCCGCGGGCCCTTCCTGATGGAAGGCGCGCTGCACGCCATCATCGGCTCGCTTCTGGCGGTGGGTAGCCTCGAACTGCTGCGCAACTTCGCGCTTCCGCAGGTCCAGGGCGCGCTGGCGTTCCTTCCGTTCGACCTGAGCCTGGGCGCGTTCCTGTACGTGTACATCATCCTTATCGTGGCGGGCCTGCTTATCGGCCTGATCGGTTCGGCGCTTGCGATGCGCCGCTACCTCAAGGTGTAGGCGGGCGTTAGCCTCCGGCCATGGCTCTACATAGCAACAGCAAGCAGGTTGCGGCTTCCGCGCGTAAGGCGCGGGAACGCAACCTGCGTCTTATCAGGGTGTTTTGCTCCATCATCGTGGTGGTTGCAGCGTTTGCGCTGGGCTTTTTCGTGCGCGGCGAACAGACCGTGCTCTCTGCGCTGGGCTTTACCGCGCTGGTGGGTGACGAAGCGGCTCCTGGCGCTGAAGAACAGGTGAACGTGTTCAACTCGCTTTCCGAGCGCGTGGAGGAAGTTGAGAAGCTGCTTGCGGACGAGAGCCTCGATTCTTACGATCTGGACCAGACGACGGCGGGCGTGCTTTCCTCGTGGGCCGAGGCAACCCAAGACCCGTACCTGCGCTATTACGATGCGTCTCAGTACGCCCAGCTCGAGCAGGACGACGGCGACGGATACGAGGGCATTGGGGTGCTTTTCGGCGAATCCAACGGCAACGCTTACGTAGTGGACGTGTTTGACGGCTCGCCTGCGCAGATCGCCGGCGTGCAGCAGGGTGACTTCGTGGTCGCCATCGACGGCGAGCGTGGCCGCCAGTGGTCGCAGACCGATGTTGTCGCTGCGCTTGACAAACAGGAGGGCTCCGAGGTCATGATCACCTGGCGCCGTCCGGAAACGCAGGGCGCCGAAGGCGGAACCGAATTCTCCACCGCTCTCACCATCACTGAAACCTCGCAGACCAACGTCGAGACGGTTCTTGGCGATGGGGGCGTGGGCATGATCACGTTGCACCAGATCAACGGCAACGCCGCCGATCTCATTCGCTCTGCTGTCGAGAATCTGGAGTCGCAAGGCGCCCGGGCGTACGTTTTGGACCTGCGTGATGTTCCCGGCGGTTACCTGTCGCAGGCGGTTGAGGTTGCCAATCTGTTTGTCCGCAACGGCATCATCGTGCAGATTCAAACCGCCGACGGTATTACCAACCGTCAGGCAAGCGGCGAGGTCGTCACCGACAAGCCCCTGGTCGTGCTGGTGAACGAAAACACCGCTGCTGCCGCCGAGGTGCTTGCGGCTGCGCTGCAGGACAACCAGCGCGCCACGCTGGTGGGGCAAACCACGCTGGGCAAAGGCTCGGTGCAGGTCATCCGCGAGCTCAGCTTCGGCGGGGCGCTGCGTTACACGGCCGCCTATTACCTGAGCCCGCAGGGCCGCGGCATTGACGGCTTGGGTGTGACGCCCGACTTCTTGGTGGAGCGCCAAAGCGGCGCCGCCGACAACCAGCTTTCTCTGGCGGTGGAAACCGCCCAGTCCTCCATAGCAGGGTAGCGGCATGGCGAGGTCGCGTTCCCATACGCGCCGCGCCGCCCGCAGCCTGCCGCGTGGAACCCTTGCCATGCACCCGCAGGGCTATGGGTTCGTGCGCACGGCAGAAGGCGAGTTCTACGTTCCCGAATCGAAATTGGGAGGCGCGTTTGACGGCGATGTCGTCGAAGTTTCGCCTTTGCCTGCTTCGGCTTCCAAGCAGTACCGTTCGTCGGATCGCGGCTCTGCGCGCACGGGCGGCCGCCCTTCAGCTCGCGTTGTGCGCGTGATCGAGCGGGCGCACGAAGCCGTCATCGGCCGTTACGAAGTGGCCGATCCGTTCGGCGTGGTGATTCCCGAAGACCCGCGCATTCCCTACGACATTTTCACGCAGCGCTCAGCCCACCCCGACATTCCTGACGGTGCGCTGGTGCGTGTGCGCATTTCCACGTATCCGTCGCGAAAGACGGCAGCCACTGGCGTGATTGAAGAGGTGCTGGGAGTAGCTGACGAGCCGCGACTGGGCATCGAGACCATCATTGCCGCACACAAGCTGCCCACCCGCTTCTCGGAATCGTGCTTGGAAGAGGCTGATACGCTAAGGCTGGACGTTCAGGGCGCCCTAGCGCAAGGGTATGCCGACCTGCGCGGAAGGTTCACGCTTACCGTTGACCCTGCAGATGCGCGCGATTTCGACGATGCGCTTTCCCTTGAGCGCGCTGATGAACGGGGGGACGCGTGCGAGATTGATGGCTCTTCCAAAGCCGGGGTGTTTCTCGAGGGCGCCGGATGGGAGGGTGCCGAAAGGCCTGCGTGGCGTTTGGGCGTGCATATCGCCGACGTGTCCGCCTACGTACCGTGGGGAAGCTCCATCGACCTGGATGCGCGCGACCGCGCCACCAGCGTCTATCTGGTCGATCGTGTGATTCCCATGCTTCCCGAGCGTTTGTCGAACGATCTGTGCTCCCTTCGTCCAGAAGAGGATCGTCTGACGATGACGGCGGATCTGTATTTGGACAACGCGGGACGCATTGCGCGCTACCGTATCTATCCTGCCGTCATCCGCTCGCGAGCCCGCCTTGCGTACGACCAGGTGCAGGACGCACTCGAGTCTGGTGGCGGAGCGGCTGTGCCTGAAGAGGCTCTGCCGCGCTTGCAGCAGCTCTCCCGCATTGCGAAGATGTGCACCAGGCTGCGCCAGGCGAAAGGCGGGATCGATTTCCCTTCCACCGAGGCGAAGGTACGCCTTGATGCCGACGGCGTTCCCGTCGGGGTGGACCTGCGCCGGAAAACCGATGCGACGTCGCTTGTCGAAGAGGCCATGGTGCTTGCCAACGAAGCAGTTGCGCATTGCCTGATAGAGCGCGAAACCCCGGCGCTGTTCCGCGTGCACGAGCGTCCGGACGCCGATGGTCTTGCTGGGTTGGTTCCCGTGTTGCAAGAGTTCTCGTGGTTTGAGCGCATTGACGCAACGCGGTTTGCGATGGGAAGCCCGTTTGCCTTGCAGGCGGTGCTTGAAGCCAGCCATGGCCGCAGCGAGGGCGAGCTTGTGGGACAGCTGCTCTTGCGCGCAATGAAGCGCGCCGACTACCGTCCTGATTGCGACGGCCACTACGGCTTGGCAAGCGACGCCTATGTTCACTTCACGTCGCCCATCAGGCGTTATCCCGACCTTGTGGTTCATCATATGCTGAAAGCGATGATGTTCGGTCGCTCCGAGCTGCACGATCAGGAGGTTTCGGCGCTGCGTTGGCTTGGCCGGCATTGCTCGAAACGCGAGCGCGAAGCCGACGCTGCTGCCCGCGAATCGCAGGAGCTCAAGCTGATCGAGCTTTTGGAAACCAGGGTGGGGGAGTCGTTCTCGGCTGTGGTTTCCGGCGTGGCGCCATACGGGCTGTACGTGCGGCTGGACAATACCGCCGAAGGCATTCTGCCCGTGCGCAAGCTGGGTGCTGAATACTTCTCCCACGATGCGGACCTGCACCGCCTGGTGGGACAAGACAGTGGACGCATCTGGCGGTTGGGGCAGCGCATTGCCGTGACTCTGACTTCGGCAGATGCGCGACGTCGCCAATTGGAATTCAGGCTTGCAGGGGAAGGGAGGAGCGCATGAGCTCCCGCGCCGACATAGACGATCTGCTTTCCGGGACGTTCAACTCCATCCTGCGCATCGAGGAGCGCTCGCTGGACAACCGCCTGACCGAAGGCCTCACCATTACCGAGGTGCACACCATCGTGGCTATCGGCATGTACGAGCAGAACCCGATGAACGTGGTGGCTGCGCGCCTGTGCGTGACCATGGCCACGCTCAATGCTGCGATTCGCAAGCTGGTGGACAAGGGGTTCGTCCGCCGCACCCGCGACGAGAACGACCGCCGCAAGGTAATGGTTGCGCTCACGAAAAAAGGCCGTCTGGTCTACCGCGCCCACGGCCTGTTCCACAAGCAGATGATCGAAGAAGCCCTCGAAGGCCTCTCCGAAGAGGAAGAACGCGTCCTCACCGAAGCCCTAGTGAAGGTAAAAACTTTTTTCGACGAACGCGCCTAGGGTTCCACGCCGCAGATATCGTGGAGGGCGGGCTGGAAGTGTTGAAAGGGGTTCCCATAGCCGGTAAAATGTGCCCCATGGTAATTACTTAGACTATCAAAGTATTTTGATGGTCGGAAAGGAACGAACATGGCTACGATCGATACCGTCAAGGAAGTCCTGTCCGAGAACCTCGACATCGACGCCGATCAGATCACCGAGGAGGCCACCATGGAGGCCCTCGGCATCGACTCCCTCGACATGATGGAGCTGATCTGCGACCTCGAGGAGAAGTGCGACGTCGAGTTCGGCGAGCCCGAGGGCATCGAGACCATCGGCCAGCTGGTCGCCCACATCGACTCCCTCAAGTAGATCGAATCGATTCGAATCGGGGGGCCGCGCATGCGGCCCCCTTTTCAGCATTTCGGGCATTTGCTCCCGAATCACACACATTTGACGCGCGCGTGAGCAGCGGGCGCGAACGACGGCGAAAGGATTCACCAGCATGAAGACGAGGGTCACGGAGCTCCTGGGCATCGAGGTGCCCATCATCCAGGGCGCAATGGCGCGCATCGCCAACGCAAGCCTGGCCGGCGCGGTCAGCGAAGCGGGCGGTCTGGGCATCATTGCCTGCGGTGGCGCCCCGCTCGACTGGGTGGAGAACCAGGTGCGTCAGGCGCGCGAAATCACGAAGAAGCCCATCGGCGCGAACGTGATGCTGATGGACCCCAACGCAGGTGAGCTGGCAAAGCTTCTGTGCGAGCTGAAGGTGGACGTGGTCACCACGGGCGCTGGCAGCCCCGCCAACTACATGGAGATGTGGAAGGAAGCCGGCATCAAGGTGATTCCGGTTGTCGCTTCCACGGCGCTTGCCGTGCGCATGGAGCGCCTGGGCGCCGACGCCATCGTTGCCGAGGGCACCGAGTCGGGCGGTCATGTGGGCGAGCTCACCACCATGGCGCTTTTGCCGTCGGTGCGTGAAGCGGTCTCCATTCCCGTGATCGGCGCGGGCGGTGTGGCTGACGGCCGCGGGTTCGCCGCTACGTTCATGCTGGGCGCCGAGGGTGTGCAGATGGGCACCCGTTTCCTGACGGTCGAGGAGTGCACCGTGGCCGATGCGTACAAGGAGCGCGTCCTGGCCGCCAAGGACTCCGACACCATCGTCACCGGTCGCGGCAGCGGTCATCCGGCACGCTGCCTGAAGAACAAGTTCTCGCGCAAGGTTCGCTCGCTCGAGGCCGACATGGCCAAGAACGGCGATGAGCTCGAGCAGATGTATCTGGGCAGCCTGCGCCGTGCGGTCGAGGGCGACGTGGACAACGGCTCCATGATGGCTGGCCAGATCGCCGCACTCGTGCGCGAGCGCAAAACGGCCAAAGACGTCATCGACGAGATCATCTCCGAGGCCGAGGCCCTGTGCGGCCTGAACCTCGAAGAGGTCGCGGCGCTGAACGCGCGCGGCGGGCGCATGCTCGCTGGCGCGGCGGAATAGGGGAGCGCCGCCATGGCCGATTCCACGATGGGCACCTCCCTTTCGCTTCCTTCCGGCGGCATCGTGTTCATGCTGTCGGGCCAGGGGTCGCAGAAGCCAGGCATGGGCGCCGACCTTCTGGGCGTTCCCGAGGTCGCTGCGGCGTTTGAGTGCGCTTCCAAGGCGTTTGGCTTCGACGTGGCCGACCTCGTGTGCTCCGATGATGCCGAGCGCATCAACGACACGCGCTTCGCGCAGCCGGCGCTGTGCGCGCTTTCGGTGGGCATTGCGCATGCGCTTGAAGCGCGCGGTGTGAACCCGGCTGCTGTGCTGGGCTTTTCGCTGGGGCAGATCGGTGCGCTTGCTGTTGCAGGCATGCTTTCTGACGAAGAGACGTTTGCCCTGGTTCGCCGCCGCACCGATCTTATGGCCGAGGCCGCCGATGCACACCCCGGCGCCATGAGCGCGCTGCTCAAGGGCACCGACGAAGAGGTCGAGGAGCTCTGCGAGCGCTGCGCCCAGGGTCAGGTGCTTGTTCCGGCGAACTACAACAGCCCTGGCCAGGTGGTCATCTCTGGCGAGCTCGAGGCCATCGCGCGCGCCGAGGAAGAGTGGGCCGCCATGGGCAAGCGCGCATCGCGCTTGAAGACCTCCGGCGCGTTCCACAGCCCGCTGATGGCCGAGGCCGCCGAGGGCCTGGCCGCTTATATGGAAGGCGTGTCGTTCTCCGAGCCGCGCATTCCGCTTATCTGCAACGTGGACGCCGCACCGCTGAGCGCGGCAGCTGCCCGCGAGCACCTGGCGCTTCAGATGACGCATCCGGTGCGTTTCGTGCAGTGCGTGCGCAACCTGGCGGATGCCGGCGCTGGCGCATTTGTCGAGGTGGGCTTCGGCGGCGTGCTGGCAAACCTTGTCAAGCGCATCGACAAGGAGCTTCCGCGCGAATGCGTCCAAAACGAATCCAGCTTCAACGCCTGCGTCGAAACCTACGGCGCAGCGGGAAGGGAGTAGCCGATGGCTGCTAGCACCGAAACCCAAAAGCCGCGTCGCGCGGCAGTCGTTACCGGCTCGAGCCGCGGCATCGGCCGCGCCATCGCCGAGAAACTGGCGGGTGCCGGCTACGACGTGTGCGTCAACTGCTCCAGTGAATCGGGCCTTGAGGCTGTCACCGCCCTGGCCGAGGAGCTTTCTGCCGCCCATGGCGTGAAAGCCATCGCTCGCGTGGCGAACGTGGCCGATCCGGATCAGGCGAAAGACCTGATCGAGGCGGCGTTTGAGGAGTTCGGCCGCATCGACGTGCTGGTGAACAACGCCGGCATCACTCGTGACGGGCTGCTTGCCCGCATGAAGGACGAGGACTTCGACGCGGTCATCGGCGTGAACCTGAAGGGCACGTTCAATTGCTGCCGCGCTGCCGCTCAGCGCATGATGAAGCAGCGTTACGGCCGCATCGTCAACATGAGCAGCGTGGTGGGCGTGTCCGGCAATGCTGGTCAGGCGAACTACGCGGCCTCGAAGGCGGGCGTGATCGGCCTGACGAAGTCCATCGCGCGTGAGCTGGCAGGCCGCAACATCACCTGCAACGCCGTTGCGCCCGGATTCATCGAAACCGACATGACCGATGCGCTTTCTGAAAAGCAGCGCGCGGCCATCGGCGAGCGCATCGCCGCAAAGCGCTTCGGCACGGCGGAAGAGGTGGCGGCGCTGGTCCGCTTCCTGGCAAGCGAAGGTTCCGGCTACATTACTGGACAGGTCATCTGCATCGACGGAGGTATGTCGCTATGAGCGAGCAAACCGCATTCAATCTGACGGGCACCGCGCCTGCGGATCCCAGCAGCATCCAGACGCGCCGCCCCGATGGCACGCACCGCGTGGTCATCACGGGCATGGGCGCGGTTTCGCCGGCGGGTGTCGGCATTCCGGCGCTGTGGGACGCCGTGTACGGCAAGAAGTGCTGCATCGGCCCTATCGAGCGCTTCGACACGACCGACTACGATGTGCACAATGCTGCCGAGGTGCGCGGGTTCGACCCTGTTGAGCACGGCATGACCAAGAAGGAAGCGCGTCGCTTCGAGCGCTTCGTGCAGTACGCCATCGCTGCGTCTGACGAGGCAATCGAGATGGCGGGCCTGAACATGGAGGATGAAGACCCCACCCGCGTGTCCATCCTGTTCGGCTCGGGCATCGGCGGCATCGATGAGCTGCAAAGCGGTTTCACCACGCTTTTGGAGAAAGGCCCCAAGCGCGTGAACCCGCTGTTCGTTCCCACGATGATCGGCAACATCGCTGCAGGTACGCTGGCCATCCGCTACGGGATGAAGGGCGAGTGCCTCGACATCGTGACGGCGTGTGCCACAGGTGCCAACAGCATCGGCACCGCGCTGCGTGACATCCGCCACGGCTACACCGACGTGGCGCTGGCAGGTGGCACCGAGGAGAGCATTTCTCCCATTTGCATCGCGGGCTTCACCAACCTGAGTGCGCTCACCAAGGCCGAGGATCCGCAGTGCGCCTCGCTGCCGTTTGACGCGCGTCGTGCGGGCTTCGTTGCCGGTGAGGGCGCGGGCGCGGTTGTGCTCGAGTCGCTTGAGCACGCGTTGGCGCGCGGTGCCAACATCGTGGCCGAGATCACTGGCTACGGCGTGACGGGCGACGCCTACCACATGACGGCGCCGTCTCCCGATGGCGAAGGCATCCGCCGCGCCATGGAGCAGGCGCTGGCAGAAGGCGGGTTCACGCCTGCTGACCTGGGTCATCTGAACGCCCATGGCACTGGCACCCCGGCCAATGACTCCACTGAATCTCACGCGCTCATCGCCCTGTGCGGCGAAGAGGCTGGCTCGAAGGTTCCCGTGACCTCGGTCAAGGGCTCCATCGGCCACACGCTGGGTGCTGCCGGCGCGCTGGAGGCCATCATCACGGCGCTTTCCGTTGCCAACGATTGCGTGCCTCCCACTTGCGGCTTCGCCGAACCCGACCCGGATTGCGCCGTCGCGGTGGCAACCGAGCCGATCTCCGGCTACAGGCAGAAGGTCGCCCTGTCCAACAGCCTGGGCTTTGGCGGACACAATGCATGTCTGGCAATTTCGCCGTTCGAGGAGTAGATCATGGATTTCACCTATCCTTGTGGGAAAGATGCGGTGGAGGCGGTTCTGCCGCATCGCGATCCGTTCGTGTGGGTCACGCGCGTTGTTGCGTGCGAGCCGGGCGTTTCCATCCATGCCCAGCTTGACGTCGACCCCGAGCTTTCGCTGTTCAAGGGCCATTTCCCCGAGCATCCGGTGCTGCCGGGCGTTATCATCATGGAGGCGCTCGCGCAGGCCGCATCGTTCTGCCTGCTGGTGGACCGCGGCGCCGAGGGCGCGCTTGGCTTTCTGACGGGCATCGACAAAGCGAAGTTCCGTCGCCAGGTGGCCCCGGGCGAGACGCTCGATCTCAAGGCGACCATCGTGAAGGCGTCTTCGCGCCTGTGCGTGGCCGAGGTCGAGGCTAGCGTCGATGGCCAGCTGTGCGCATCCGCCACGCAAAAATACGTTTTGGCAAGCGCCAAGGACACGCAGAACGCCTAGCGCCCGGCAAAGGGCGAGGGGAGTAAAGGAAGCCTCGTATGAAACCCAAGAAGCAAGACTACATCACCTTCTCGGCCGAGGGCCACTTCGTCTCCGAGGAAGAGTCGGCGCCCGTTGCGGCAGAGCCCGCTCAGGAGGCCATGGAGCCTTCCGGCGTGGCGTACCGCCTGTCGCGTTTGGCGCAGGAGGCGTTCGGCAAGGCCGCCGCGCCCAACGCGGTGGATGCGTCCAACGTGTCGGAGTACCTCGAGAAGCAGGTTGCTGCCAAGGCGGTTCCCGACGACACCGAGGAGGCGGCCGACCTGCGTCCCCGCGTGCTGGTGATGGCGCGTGGCAAGCTGGCGCGCGACCTCATCGTCGATGCGAAGGAGTCGGGCTTTTCGGTCTGGGCGCCGCTCACCAAGGAGAAGCGCTTCGACCTGAACCTGCGCGACGCCGATGGTACAGTCAATCTGGGCGAGCGCTATTCCGACGACCTGTTCTGCAACGGATACGCGGTGCTTGAGGCTGCGCGCGAATGCGGCGCGACCACCATCCTTTTGGCGGGGGAGGCGCTTCCCTTGGCCGACGTGGACATCTTCCTCGCCCGCGCCGAGAAGCGCGGCGTGCGCGTGTTCAAGCCGATGTCGGATGATCCCATCGGGTTCGGGTGGGTGCTGTGCACCACCGAGCGTACGGTTCCCGACGAAGAGGACTGGCGCGTCTGCCGCCATTGCGGCCTGACGTTCGATGGCGCGGGCCTGGCGGCCGGCCATTACGTGTGCCCCCAGTGCGGCGGCTACTTCCGCATGACTTCCGACGAGCGCATCGCCGACTTGCTGGATGCGGGTACCTTTGAAGAATGGGACATGGGCCTGGTGGAGCGCGATCCGCTGGAATTCCCGGGCTATCTCGAGAAGATCGAGTCGCTGCGCGAAAAGACGTGCCTGGAGGAAGCGGTTCGCACGGGTTCGGGCTCCATCGCGGGCCTGAAGCTGGCGCTCGGCGTGATGGACTCCACGTTCTTGATGGGCTCCATGGGCACCGTGGTGGGTGAGCGCGTTTCGCGTCTGTTCGACCGTGCCACCGAGGAGCGCCTGCCGGTAGTTATCTTTACCGCGTCGGGCGGTGCCCGCATGCAGGAGGGCCTGATGTCCCTCATGCAGATGGCGAAGGTGTCGTGCGCGGTTGAACGCCACAGCGCGGCGGGGCTGCTCTACATCGTGGTGCACACCGATCCCACCACGGGTGGTGTGACTGCATCGTTTGCCATGCAGGGCGACATCATTCTGTCGGAGCCCAAGGCGCTCATCGGCTTCGCCGGCCAGCGCGTCATCCGCGACACCATCAAGCAAGAGCTTCCCGAAGGCTTCCAGACCGCAGAGTTCGCGCTGCAGCACGGCTTGATCGATGCCGTTGTGCCGCGTGAGGAGCTTCGCGCGCGTTTGGCGCATTTGTTGGCGCTGCACGCGTCCGCCTGCTTGCCTGCCGACCCCAAGCCGGGCGACCGTGCGCTTATCGTGGACTACGACTCGGTGCGCGCGAACCTGGAAGAAGGCACCGGCACTTACAACTCCATCACCTACGGCCTGTTCCTGGTGGAGCTTCCTGCCGAGCCCGCGGAAAAGCCCCGCTTCGCGTTCCCGTTGTTCGGGGGTTCGTCGGCCGACAAGCGCATTGAGCGCGCGGTGGCTGCCGGCGGCTTCAACGCCGAGGACGGATCGCTTCTGGGCGAGGCCAGCCCTGCCGAGCAGTCCCACGTTCCTACCGCCGATGCAGCGCAGGAGGCGTGGAACCACGTGCAGCTGGCACGCAACACGCATCGTCCCACGTCGCTCACGTACATCAATCACATGGTGGACGGCTTCATCGAGCTGCACGGCGACCGTGCATTTGGCGATGACGGCGCCATCGTGGGCGGCATCGGTTGGATAGCCGGCCGTCCGGTGACCATCCTTGCGCAGGAGAAGGGCACCGACCTGAAGGAGCGCATCCGCCGCAACTTCGGCTGCCCGCAGCCGGAGGGCTACCGCAAGACCATCCGCCTGATGCGCCAGGCGCAGAAGTTCAATCGTCCGGTCGTGTGCTTGGTGGACACCCAGGGCGCGTTCTGCGGCACCGAGGCCGAGGAACGCGGCCAGGGCAACGCCATCGCCGACAACCTGTTCGAGCTTGCCGGTTTGCGCGTTCCCGTGGTGAGCGTGCTTTTGGGCGAAGGTGGATCTGGCGGCGCGCTGGCGATGGCGCTGGCCGACAAGGTGGCCATGCAGGAGCACGCGGTGTACTCGGTGCTTTCGCCTGAGGGTTTCGCCTCCATCCTGTGGAAGGACCGCACGCGCGCTGGTGAGGCGGCGGCCGTCATGCGCATGGGTGCCGAGGACGTGGCCCGCATGGGCATCATCGACGATGTGCTCAGCGAAGGCGACGGCCCTGCTCACGAGAACCCCGAGCAAGCGGCTGCCAACGTGGCGTCTTACGTGCGCCAGGCGCTCGACGAGCTTGAGAATGCGACCTCCGAGGAGCTCATCGCCAAGCGCCACGAGCGCTTCGCCAAGTTCTAGCGTACAGCCAGCGCTTCGCTGGCTGAATCGACCCGCAACGAAAACGAGCGCCCTCCAGACAATTCGCAGGGCGCTCGTTTTATTGCGAGGTTTTCGTTTCTCAGCTTTACGCCTCTACGAAATTCTCCTTCAGATACGCGATGATGTCGTCGGATTCGTAGAGGGCCTTGCCGTTGATCACCAGGCAGGGGACTTGCTTTTTGCCGCCAATGCGCACGAGATCGTTCTGATAGCCGGGCTGGAGGGTGTCGCGGGTGTCCATCGTGATCTTGTGCTCGTCCATGAAACGCAGCACCTTCTGGCAAAACGGGCATGATTTCTTGTAGTACAGCTGATGGTTCTCGAGATAAGCCATAGTGCGCCCTCCTTCTGGGTTCCGCTGTTTCATGGGGATGGGGCGTGGGCGAGTGCGCCGCGCCGTCGCGATTGCGCATGCAAACGTTGGACTTGGTCTATGGTAGCCCTTTCGGCAGCGTTCAACGGGGTCGCAGGTCATCCGTTGCCAAGGGGTTGCTTTCGCTCAAGGCGCGCGTAAGCCGCCTTGCTGTTAATTCTCCGTGTGTTTGTGCTCTTCTGTCACACTTGCAATTGCTAAAGCCCTGCGTGCGCTTCGGTCCTTATCTATCACGCTCTGCAAGGTGATAATATCGACGTTCATCCCGTTATGTTTTGGCCGATTAACCTCTTTCGCACCCTGGATGGCCCGAGTCCAAGCGGCTCGATGCCGGAAAATCACCGAAGTACGCTGAACCTATCCGCGCGCGGCGCTGCTCTTGACGCAAGATGCGTGTTTTTCGGCGGGTTAGGATCCCAAAGGAGCCAATGGCCAGGGAAAACGCTTCCGTTTCGCTATTGTTCACCCAACAGCGCCGGCGGAAGCCAGCGTACTTCAGTGAAATAATGGCAGCGAACGCAGCCGACCTGGTTCCCAAAAGACGCGTTTTACTTGGAGTCTGAACTGGTATCGATCTTGCTGGCCCGGTTCCAGAAAGAAGCGATTGCTCTGTTTCCTTGTTCGAGACGGAAACCTACCACCAGCTAATCAGTCCAAGTTTCTTGCAGAGCTCTAATCGTTTGTCTCCCAATTCGTATCCCTGCGCTCGCGTTCTTTTTCCAAGTGCCTTTCTCAAAGAATTTGCAATGATGTTGAGCGTTGAAATGCTGGACGCCTCGTCGTTCGTCATCTCGATCACATTCCAACCCATTGATGCGAGAGCGTTCGTACGGCGAGAGTCTTCGATGCGTTTCGCCTCGCCTTCATGGCTATGTCGACTCTGGTACTCGAGGTCGATCTTCTGCCCCGGCCAGCATAAATCACATCGAAAGAAACGCTTCCCCGAAACGGCAAAAGCCTGCTCCGTCGCGATTACTTTCTTATTCATGTGGGGGATGCCTAAGTTGTAGCCACCAAGCCGTTCGGGCAGCCCCAGCAAAAGCGCCAGCGAGGTTTCGCGTGGCGAAGCAGAGTTGTCTGCGACGTAGCGTAAGGTGCGTGATAACTTGCGCGAACCGCGCAGAGAAGGGCACCGTGCGCAGAAGGCTTTAAGGGCGCGTACGGATGTGAGCGGTGTGGAATTGTAGATGGTGCCTTGCGATCGGAGCAACCCCGTACGCTGAGTGCAATATGTTCCGCATGCTTCCCAAAGCAAAAGAAGAAGCGGCACCAGATCGCTGGTGGTCGATGCGATCTGGCAGAGTGCAAGGTTCGCCGAGGCAACATGGGCGTCGTTCGAGAGTTTTCGAATCGATTTGCGCGGTAGCGGCGTGCGACACAGATGGGGAACTGACACTTCGTTGGCGTGGAAATGAGCGCTGCCCATTAACAGATGGACGGGAAGGTCGAAGAGAGGTTGTCCGTTTGCGGTGCAGAGCTGCTGCAACAATTCACGTAATTCGCGTTTAGGGGGACGAGTAGATGGCACATGCGAACTAGCGCGCCCCAAATTGACTTTGTTGATGGATCGATGGATCTGTAAAGCGGTGTCGAAGCCAAAAACGACGCGCGGCAGAGAAGGGAGAGGACGGGTGTTGCCAGGTTTTGGGCTGGAATCCATTGCGCACCTCGACATCCCCTTGGGTTTTCGAGGATCTTACAGGCATGGTAGAGGAGAGCAGGGGTCGGTCTCGCAATGGACAACTTGTCGGAGCGGCTGCGCCCGACTAGATGCACCTGTACTGGCTCGTTGCTAATTGCAATCATGGTATCTCAAGGACACTGAGAATGTGCGCCAAAAGTTAAGCCATGTTTAAGAGATGTTACTTAAAGCCAATGGGTTTCATTCGCATATAGACACGTACGGGATTCGACCCGTCTGGTTGTTTCTGGGTGCTGATCTTTGTGATGGGCTGGATGGGTCTGGGTTCAAGGGCGTTGATGCCGAAAAATCACCGAAGTACGCTAGACGGACTCGCATACGCCGCTGCATGTGATGCGAGATATGCGGGTTGCAGGTGGGTTCGGGTTTCAAAGACGCTGACGACCAGGGAAAACGCGCCTGCTTCACCTTTCCTCTCGTGGTGGTGCTGGCGAAAGCCAGCGTACTTCGGTGAAAAAACGGCAACGAACCCGGTTGATCCGGTTACGCAGAGGCGCACCTTCGATGAGGAGCGGCATGGTGAGAGAATGCATAGGCGGCACGGCGCGAGGATGCGTAGGCGATATGGTGCGGGGGTACGTGGGCGGCACGGCGCGAGGATGCGTAGGAGGCGTGGTGCGGGGATGCGTATGAGGTGCGGCGCGATGCACTATGAACAAAGCGCGTCTGCTACACTGGGGCTATGCCGTCGTCGGCGAAAGGGAGGCTTCCATGCGCATCATCTACCGCGAAGATCAAGAGCAGCGGGAACGTGCGCTGCTGTCCAGCGACGCAGCGTTCGCATCGGAAGGCGAGGGGCGCGACCGCTCCACGGCGCCCGATGTCTTGCGCAACGACTACCAGCGCGACCGCGACAAGATCCTCCACTCGAAATCGTTCCGCCGCCTGTCGCACAAAACGCAGGTGTTTTTGGCTGCGGAAGGCGACCACTACCGCACGCGTTTGACCCATACGCTGGAAGTCGCGCAGATCGCGCGAACCATCGCGCGCGCCCTGGGGCTCAACGAGGACCTCACCGAAGCCATTTCGCTGGGCCACGACCTGGGCCACACTCCCTTCGGCCACGCGGGCGAAGAAGCGCTCTCGCACTGCCTGGCGCGCCATGGCAGGCTTCCACGCGAAGCTGATGCCGACGATCCGCGCGGCGCGCTTCTGTATCGCCACAACGAGCAAAGCCTGCGCGTTGTCGAGCGCATCGAAAACGGTGGGCGCGGGCTGAACCTGACGCCCGAGGTGCGCGACGGCATTCTGCGCCACACCGGCCCCGTGCGTGCCGAGACGCTCGAGGGACGCGTGGTGGCCACGGCCGACCGCATCGCGTATGTGAACCACGACATCGACGACGCCATCCGTGCGGGCATCCTTTCCGAATCTGATTTGCCCGACACGACGCATCGGGTGCTGGGGTCCGACCATTCCGCTCGCATCGAGACGCTCGTGGTCGACATGGTGCAAACCTCTGCCGCCTGCGACGACATCCGCATGAGCCAGACGGTGTGGGACGCCATGATGGAGCTGCGCACGTTTCTGTTCAAGACCGTCTACACCGCGCCGGTGGTGCTGGCCGAAACGGCGAAGGCAGCGCGCCTCATTGAAGTGCTGTTCGACTACTACGTGGCGCATTTGGACGAGATCCCCGACGAATACCGCGCTATGTCGGAAGATGATCCGCTGACGGCGGTGTGCGACTACATTGCCGGCATGACTGACCGCTACGCAAAAAGCCGCTTCAAGGCTCTGTTCGTCCCCTCCGCAATCCACTATTAGGTGGCAGAGGGTGACAGGGGGCGGTCCCTTTGTCACGTTTGAATAATGGCGGCTTTCCACCGTCTTCCGCAGGTGTTGTAGGCGCGGGGAATCTTTGCTCTGAACGCGGGGGAGAACGGCTATAATCGTCAGGCTATGCCTACGAGAAGCCACATAAAAGAAGCCTTCCATGCCGCGGTGCCCATCATGCTGGGCTATGTTGCTATTGGCATCCCGTGCGGCATCCTGTGCGATTCCATTGGGCTTGGGCCCTTGCAGGTGCTCATCATGTCCGTGCTGTTCTACTCGGGTGCGGGCCAGTTCATGATTCCCAACATGTGGCTTGCCGGCGCGCCTATCGCCTCCATCATTGCCAGCGTGTCGCTGGTGAACACGCGTCAGATGCTTTACGCCGCTTCGTTTGCGCCGCGTTGCGCGGCTGTCAGCAAGCGCCTGTCGTTTTTGTTCGCCGCTTCGGTGACCGACGAGAGCTACGGCGTGAACACCGCCCGTTTCGAAGAAGGCGGGTGGAGTGTGGATCGCGCGCTGTGGGTGAACATCTTCTCCAACAGCTCCTGGACCATTTCCAACGTTGTGGGCGTGTTGGTGGGAAGCGCCGTGGGTATTCCGCTTTCCATCGCGTCGTTCGCCATGACCTCCATCTTCATCTGCCTTCTGGTCACTCAGAAGATCTCCATCGAAAACGTCGTTGCCGCCGTGGTGGCCATGGTGGGCGTGTTTTTGTGCAAGCTTGCGGGCCTGACTGGACCGGCCATCTTGGCGGGCGCGATCGCTGGCGTGGTTGCGGCAATGCTCGCCAACCGCGCGCTGAGGGCGAAAGGGGGCGACTGCGCATGAGCTGGGGCGACTTCCTTATCGTGTTCGTCAGCTGCGCGATCACCATGCTCATCTGCCGCGTGGCTCCGCTGTTCGCGCTGAAGGGCCGCAGCCTGCCTGAGGGCGTCGAGCGCGCCTTGGGCTACATTCCGCCTGCCGCGTTCGCCGCGCTGGTGGCAAACGACCTTCTAACGCCGGGGATGTTCGATGCGGGTTTGTGGCCTGCCGCGGCTCCGCTTGTGGCCTCGCTTGCCGTGGTGCTGGTGGCGTGGAAGTCGAAATCGCTTCTGTGGAGTGCCGTCACGGGCGTTACCGCGTACGCGCTTCTCACGCTCATCTAGGCGTGTTGCGGCCGTTTCGGCGGGTGCAGATTGCGCATGAAGGCGTGAATTCTGGGCATTGCATGGAGGGCAGCCCGATTTCGCCGGATTTGCCGAATATCTCGCGTGAATCTTCTTGCGCAATAGGAACAAAGGCGATAAACTATCCAATCGCGTCTTTAACCGTACAACGAATGCGTTGATGTAAGGATAGAAGGAACAGGACAATGGATATCATTCGCGCCATCGAGCAGCAGCAGATCAAGAGCGACATCCCCGAGTTTCACGTGGGCGACAACGTGAAGGTGCACTACCGCATCACCGAGGGCAACCGCGAGCGCATCCAGGTCTTCCAGGGCGACGTCATCCGCCGTCACGGGGAGGGTGCCCGTGAGACCTTCACCGTTCGCAAGGTGAGCTTCTCCGTGGGCGTGGAGCGCACGTTCCCCGTGCACTCTCCCAAGATCGACAAGCTCGAGGTCGTGCGCCAGGGCGATGTCCGTCGCGCCAAGCTGTACTACCTGCGCGACAAGGTGGGCAAGGCCGCCAAGATCAAGGAAAAGTCCTTCCGCTAGGCCTTTCCTTCTATGCGGGCACCGCATCAGGTGCCGATGCAGCGTGAAGCACCCCTCGTCTGCCGTGGCAGGCGAGGGGTTTTCGTGTTTTGAGCAGAGGGGTGCAAGTCGTGGGTACGACCGTCGCAGAGATCAAGCGCAGGCTGCAAGAGGCTGACGAGCAGGAATTCGCCGTACTGGAGCGCTCGCTCGTGGCAGATGCGCGCAAGGGCGTGCGCAGCGCGGTGGAGGTTGCGCGCCGCCGTCTTGCCGCTGAACGCGCCGAGCGCGAGCGACTCGACGGGCTTTATGCGCTGGAAGAACGCTTGATGGAAGAGCGTGGGGCATCCTTGTGCGTGGGTCTTGACGAAGTGGGGCGCGGACCGGTGGCGGGGCCGCTTGCTGTGGGCGCGGTGGTGCTGCCGCGCGAGCCGCGCATTGCGGGTCTCAACGACTCCAAGCAGGTGGCCCCTGCCGAACGCGAGCGCATTGCCGCAGAAGTGAAGCGGGTGGCGCTGGCCTGGGCAGTGGAGTACGCAAGCCCCCATGATATCGACACGCTGGGGATGTCAGCTTGTCTGCGGCGCGCGTTTTCGGCGGCAGTGCGCAAGATCGAGGAGGCGGGCGTTCGCCCGGGGCTTATCCTTCTGGATGGCAATCCCTTGCATCTTGACGAGCGCGAATGCAATCTGGTGAAGGGAGACGCCCGCTGCGCTTCCATCGCTGCAGCTTCCATCGTGGCGAAGGTTGAGCGAGATGCGCTGATGGAGCGTTTGGACGCGCAGTACCCCGGATACGGGTTCGCGTCGAACAAGGGCTACGCGAGCGCCGATCATGTCGAAGCCATCAAACAGCGTGGCTTGACCCCCGTGCATCGCGCGAGCTTCTGCACCTCGTTTGCCCAGCAGTCCCTTTTCTAAAGATTTTCCTTTGCGTGCGGCATTTGTAAGCAATGCGCGCTGGATCTGCGTTGGAAACGGGCCAGTTTCGCGTTGACCTTGCGTACGAAGCAGGTGCAAATGCGACGACGCCGCGACGTTCTGCGCGTTGGAGCACGTTGCTACGATGCGGCCACCCTCACGAAAGGAGTGGTCGCCATGATGGACGACGTCGCTGCTGCTCGGGAGTTACCCGACTCCTCATCAGCCCAAACCGAATCCCAATCCCAATCCCAATCCCTTTCTGCAACACCTCCGCTTGGCGTGGAGGAGCCTGAGCCTTCCGCGCCCTGCGAAGAGAAAAAGCGCGGGGAGCTCAACGCCGAGCTTGGCCGACGCGGCGAAGACGCCGCCGCGCGGTTTTTGTACCGCCACGGCTACGAGATCTTGGAACGCAATTGGACCTGCGCTGCGGGCGAAGCCGACATCATCGCGCGCGATGGCGACTGGGTGGTGTTCGTGGAAGTCAAAACGCGCACGAGCATCGACAAAGGGTTCCCTTCTGAAGCGGTGGACAGGCGCAAACGCAGCAAATACGAAAAGATCGCGGCGCTTTTCCTCGCGCAATACGACGTGGTTGACGTGCCAGTGCGCTTCGATGTGGTGTCGCTTGTGGTGGTGGCAGAAAACCGTGCCATGCTGCGCCATCACATCAATGCGTTCGCTGCAGGGTGAGTGCCATGGCGGGGCAATGCGTGGTGCATGCTGCCACCCTGCGCGGGGTGGAGGCTGTGCCCGTAGAAGTGGAAGTGGTGGTGGGCAACGGCATGCCCGGATTTTTCATCGTGGGAATGCCCGATGCCGCCATCCAGGAATCGCGCGAGCGCGTGCGCGCGGCCATTCGTGCGAGCGGGTTCTCGATGCCCAACGAGCGTGTGGTGGTGAATCTGGCGCCCGGTTCCCTCAAGAAGACGGGATCGGGGTTCGACCTGCCCATCGCAGTGGGGCTGCTCATCGCCACGAAGCAGATTGACGCACGTCATGCTCGGGGCCGCTTGCTGGTCGGAGAGCTTTCCCTTGAGGGTGCTGTGCGGCCGGTAGCAGGCGCTTTGGCGTACGCGATCTGCGCGCGCGATAGGGGAATGGACGTCGTATGCGGGGCTCCTGACGGCGGCATTGTGAAGGTGGAGGGAACGCGGCAGCTCGCCGCACCGTCGTTGTCGTCGTTTCGACGGGGCGATTTCGAGGAAGGGCGTTTCGTTCTGGCCGAGGCTGCGCACGCTGCTGCCGATTTCGCCGACATCGCGGGGCACGAGATGGCCAAACGGGCGCTTCAGATAGCTGCTGCAGGCGGGCATGGCGTTCTGATGATGGGACCGCCGGGTTCGGGCAAGACGATGCTCGCGTCGCGCCTGCCCTCCATCTTGCCGCCGCTGACGCCCGATGAAGCGCTTCAGACGGCGCTCATCCATTCGGTCGCTGGCGAGGACCCTGCTCCTGCGTTCGCAGGAATCCGCCCGTTCCGCAGCCCGCATCATACGGCATCTGCAGCGGGGCTTGTAGGAGGGGGATCGCCCCCGCGACCTGGTGAGATATCGCTTGCGCACAACGGTGTGCTGTTCTTGGACGAGCTGGCCGAGTTCAAACCGTCAACGCTCCAGGCGCTGCGGCAGCCATTGGAATCAGGGAGGGTGGTCATCACCCGCGCGGATGGAAACGTGGCGTTTCCCGCACGCTTCATGTTGGTTGCCGCGTCGAACCCGTGTCCTTGTGGTTACTACGGCGATGACGAACGGACTTGCACATGCGGGCTTGCGCAAATGCGCGCTTACCGTGGTCGTATCGGAGGGCCGTTGATGGACCGCATCGACCTGCATATCGATGTGCGTCGCATCGCTCCAGGTGAGGTTCTCGCTACCGGAAGCGGGACCTCGTCAGAGAAGCTGCGCGAGGCGGTCATGCGCGCCCGCGAATACGCATCGTGGCGCCATGCGCGGCAGGACAGCGAAGGCGGAAGCGCCGCGTCGATCGTGCAGGAATGCGGGCTTTCCGAGGCGGATGCGCAGTTCTACGAACAGGCAGCACAACGCATGCGCATGAGCGGCCGCGCCATTATGCGGACGCTGGCGGTTGCGCGCACGGCGGCCGATATGGAAGAAGCGTCCCATGTGGGCAGAGCCCATTTATGCGAGGCGCTGGCATTCCGCGTGAGGGAGGCAGATCCATCATGAAAGCTCCGACGGGAGGCCCTCGCTGGGAGATCGCACGAGGCGACGCGGGGTATCCCGAGGCGCTGCTTCGGGCAGACAAGCCACCCGAGCGTCTGTATGTCATCGGCGACCCTGCGGCGCTGGAAGAAGGGCTCGCCATTGTGGGTGCCCGGAAGGCGACACCTTATGGCGCAGGGTGTGCACGCAGGTTCGCCCGTATGGCAGCCGAGCGCGGCGTCGTTGTCATTTCAGGTGGCGCGCGTGGTTGCGATGGCGCTGCGCACGAGGCGGCGCTTGCAGCTGGTGGGCGCACGGTGGCGTTTCTGGGAGGCGGACCCGATGTGGCCTACCCTTCAGAACATGCGGGCTTGTTCCAGCGCATCGTGGACGGGGGAGGCGCGCTCGTCTCCGAGCATCCTTGGGGCACCGCGCCGCTGCCTTGGATGTTTCGCAACCGCAACCGCTTGATCGCGGCGCTCGCGCGGACAACGCTCATAGTGGAAGCGGGGCTGCCGTCGGGCACGTTCTCCACGGCAGATTACGCTCTTACGGCTTCCCGTGACGTGCTGGTGGTGCCGGGTGCCATCACCGCTGCTTCTTCACGGGGCGCGAACCGGCTTCTGTATCAGGGCGCCACGCCCGTCGTGGACGACGATTCGTTCTCCGATGCGTTGTTTTCGCTGTTCGGCTGTCTCAAACAGCAGGAAGCGCCGGCGGGGAAGGGCAAGGGCGCCGCCGCGCGGGCGAAGGCACCGACGTGCCCGATTGCAGCGGCGCTGGCAGTGGAGCCGCTGTCGATGGAGTCGCTTTTGGGCATCGCCGCACACAATTGCGGAAATGAAGATCCACGCACGTGGCTGGCGGTTCGTCTGGCCGAGGCGGAAGCAGCAGGCACGGCAGCGCGCTACCCCGATGGGACGTGGGGTCCGTTGGGATAGTACGACGCCCTATGGAATACCTCCGAAGGTTCTGCCGGTGTGTTCGTTCGGTCGCTTCCGGCGCGCCGGGCCTCTGTCTTGCTATCATCTTGCCTGCGCGCTTTTGCGCGCTGTCACGATACATCGGGCGACGTCCGCGCGGCTTTTGGGCCGAGTGCGGGCACCGCCCTCGAAAGCACAGGCGGTTCGCGCATCCATGGCAATCTACCCTACGAAAGACGCAACGCTTCCCGCAGGCGAAGGCGCGCTTATCGCGCAGGTCGAGCCGGGCAGCCCTGCTGACGACGCAGGGTTCGAGCCGGGTTGCCGCATCACGTCGGTTGATGGGCAGCCTCTGCGCGACCTCATCGACTGGCGCTGGCTTTCTGCCGACGACGTCATCGAGGTGGGCTACATCGATCTGGATGGAGACTCCGGTACGGTGGAGCTTGAACGTGACGAGGGCGAATCGTGGGGGTTCGCGTTCGAGGGCGCGGTGTTCGACGGCATCCGCCAGTGCCGAAACGCTTGCACGTTCTGCTTCATGCGCCAGCTGCCCAAGGGCATGCGTCCTTCGCTCACGCTGCGTGACGACGATTACCGTCTGAGCTTCCTTTCCGGCACGTTCGTAACGCTTACCAACCTGCGTGCCGAAGACGAGCAGCGCATCTTGGAGCAGCGCATATCTCCTTTGCGCGTGTCGCTTCATGCCGCCAACCCGGAAGCGCGCCGTCAGCTGATGGGAAAGCATGCCCAGCACGGGTTGGATGCGCTTGATCGTTTGCTGTCGGCGGGCATCTGCGCCCATACCCAGATTGTGCTTGTTCCGGGCGTCAACGACGGCGCTATTTTGCAGGACACGCTGCGATGGGCTTGGGAGCGCCCCGGAATCCTCAATGTGGGCATTGTGCCGCTGGGCTACACGCGCCATCAGCAAATGTTCGACCACAGCTTCAACGATCCTGCTGCCGCGCAGGCGGTTCTCGACACTATTGCGCCGTACCAGGAACGCGCTCGCGCCGAACGGGGGACGCCCTGGGTGTTTGCGGCCGACGAGTTCTACCGCAATGCCTTCGGGCCGGCGCTACTGGAAAACCTTCCGCCGGCATCCGACTACGGCGCTTTCAGCATGTTCGAGGACGGCATTGGCATCTTGCGTTCGTGCGCTGATGACTGGCGCGCTGCTTGCGCGGATGGCATTGCTGACATCTGTGCGGAGGCTCTTCGCAAACAGGGCGTGTGCGCCCGCTACATCGCTGGCTGCGCTCTGCAGGAATCGTTTTCTGCGCTCATTGCGGAAAGCCCCCTTGAGGGCGTCTTTTCGCCGCTGTTCGTAGAGAACGCGTTTTTCGGGGGCAACGTTGACGTGACGGGGCTCCTTACCGGCGAAGACGTGGCTGCCGCCATCCGTCAAGAGGCCGAACGCGCCGATTCCTCCAAACAAATGCTGTTCCTTTTGCCCGAGGTCATGTTCAACGACGAGGGGCTCACGTTGGACGGCTGGACGTTGGAGGATATGCGAAGCGCCGCGAAATGCCCGATGAGCGTGGTATCCTGTATCCCGTCTGAATATCTGCAGGAAACGGCGGAGCTCATTCCCACCGCCTTCCTGTAAGGAAATGCGTTAGAAGGAACATGCCATGAGTTTGCCGCTCGTCGCGGTGGTGGGCCGCCCCAACGTGGGCAAGTCCACGTTCGTGAACCGCATTGCAGGGTCCGCAGACGCCATCGTGCACGAGATGCGCGGCGTCACGCGTGACCGCTCTTACCATGAGGCCGACTGGAACGGCTGCCATTTCCGCCTGGTGGACACCGGCGGCATCGAGATGAACGACGACGACGCCTTCCAGGGCTCCATTCGCGACCAGGCGTTTGCTGCCGCTGAGGAAGCCGATGTCATCGTGCTTCTGGTGGACGGCAAAACCGGCATCAACGCCGACGACGAGGAAGTCGCCCG
>CALUHI010000006.1 GCA_944320405.1 uncultured Eggerthellaceae bacterium | reverse complement strand
CTCGACTGCGCGCGCGAGATCCGCGCGACGAACCGTGCAGATGCGTTTCTCGGGGAACTGCGCGGAAGGCTCGGCGCGTTCGAGCGGGCGCAGGTGGCGTCCGAGCTCGCCACGGGCGTGACGATCTCGTCCGGGCAGGCGTTCCTCAAGCTCGGCATCGCCACGACCATCCTTGCGGGGGCGGCGCTCATCGTGTCGGGCGGTGTGGATTTCCTCACGTACTTTGTATTCCTCCTCATCGTCACGCGCGTGTACGACCCCATCAACGTCGTGCTCCAGTCGAGCGCAGAGCTCATGGAGATGCGCCATTCGATCCGCCGCACGAACGCGCTTGCGGCCGAGTGTCCCATGACGGGATCGAAGGACTTTCGCCCGCAAGGCCATGATGTGGCGTTTCGCGATGTGTCGTTCTCCTACGGAGGCACCGACGAGGCGGTGCTTGCTAATGTGACGTTCACGGCGCGCGAGGGCGAGGTCACAGCGCTCGTAGGGCCGTCCGGTTCAGGTAAGTCGACGTGCGCGAAGCTCGCCTGTCGTTTCTGGGATGCTGACGCGGGGTGTGTGACCGTGGGCGGCGTGGACGTAGCGACGGTGGACCCCGAGGTGCTGCTTGCCGATTTCGCGCAGGTCTTCCAAGACGTCGTGCTTTTCGACGAAACGATCATGGACAACATACGGATCGGCCGCGAGGGCGCCTCCGACGAGGACGTGCTTGCCGCCGCGCATGCTGCGAACTGCGACGGGTTCGTGAGCCTTCTGTCGGAAGGCTACGCCACGAAGATCGGCGAGAACGGGGCGCGCCTCTCCGGCGGCGAGCGCCAGCGCATCTCGATCGCGCGGGCGCTCCTGAAGGACGCGCCGATCGTCGTGCTCGACGAGGCGACGGCGTCGCTGGATGTGGAGAACGAAACGGAGGTGCAGCAGGCGCTCTCGAGGCTTCTCGCCGGCAAGACGGTCATCGTCATCGCGCACCGTATGCGCACCGTCATGGGCGCCGATCATGTGGTCGTGCTCGAGGAGGGACGCGTCGCCGAGCAGGGCGCGCCCGCCGAGCTCATGGCGAACGACGGCCTGTTCGCCCGCATGGTGCGCCTGCAGACCGAAAGCGCGGAGTGGGCGCTGTGAGGTGGACGGGCGGGATGAACGCCTCGTCCGATCGGTGTTGGGATTGCGACTGGTGTGAAGAAATGATCAGAAATGAGAAAAGGGACAGTCCCTTTTCTCATTCTGCTATTCGGTGATGACGCCTTCCGACCAGCGAAGGAGCAGGCCAACGAGCTCTCGGCGTTCAACGTCGTCTTTCGGGCGGTGGGCTTGCCAGTTGCGGCCGACCTCGAGGATGCGCGCCTCGTCGCCTTCGAGTTGCGCGGTGAGCTCGGCCTTCGTGCGGGGGTGGGCGCCCGTTCGGACGAACTGCAGCGCCTGCAGCGTGAAGAACGCGCCTTTGAAGAGCGATTCCAGGATACCGTCGGCGGTGTCGCCGTCGAAGACGTAGGCGTGGCAGGTTGCGTGGTAGATCCCTGATGCGCCGATCCGAGCCGCCTCCAGGGCATCTGCCTCCGTGAACGGACTGACATCGGGGAGCGCGCCGAAGATGGCGTGTGTATCGTGATAGAACTGGAAGAGCTCGTGGCGCGGCCATGCGGCGAGCACGCGCTCGGATCCGACGAACCCGCAGGCGAGTTCGCTGCGCGGCATTGACTGCACGATAGCGTGGTAGCGCACGAGATCATCGGCGCCCACGTGGTCGAGCAGCACCACGAGGTCGATGTCGCTGCCCTCGCGCGCCTCGCCCCGAGCGCGGCTCCCCTGGATTCCGACGAATCGCAGGCGTTCGCCGAACTCTGCTTTCAGTTTCCCGGTTGCCTCTTCCGCCCATGCGAATGCGTCCATGCCGCTTCCCTCCTATGGTCTCCGAAGGTAAGATTATACAAGTCGACGCACGGATAGGAGCGCGAAGGGCGCTGGCGGCCGCATCGAGGGGATGCGCAGCGACGCTCTGGATGTCCTTGCACGGCGAACCTCGTGGCGAGGTGGTTGTTGGCAGGCCGTTGAAGTTCGGTGAGGAAATGCGTCAGGTTGGGTTCAAAGAGCCGATTCGCAAAGTCAAGCTAATTGATCGTCGTGCAAGTCAGCTCGGCCTTAAGAGATCTGATTATCTGCGTCAGCTTGTCGATTGAGATTTGGACGCGGCGGGCATCGTATAGGGTGCGTGATGGACTTCGCGACGATCGACAGGCGACTGCTCTCGCATCCTGGAGCGACCAAGGTCTTCCACGAGAAATGGGGCTGGATGGTCTATTGGGTGGGCGGCAGGCAGTTTGCCTGCGAGTTCATGGCATCGTCGGACGCCAAGCTGCCTTACACAGGGCGCCACCTGCTGTCGCTCAAGTGCGACCCCGACCGCATTCTGGAGTTGCGCGCCGAGTACCCCGCCGCGATCCTGCCCGGCTACTACTCCGACGGGCGCCTTTGGATCGAGTTAGAAATGAGCACGCATTTAGGCGGCGTTTCTATTGGGTTTTTCTGTATCGCGTTGCCCTCGCCGCACCTACTTTTTCTATCAAGCCTTCCGCTTGGAGCTTCTGGAGAATGCGTTCGACCGTTCTTTGGCTCATAGTGGGATTGGCGTCCATTATTTCGCGCTTGCTTGCGCTTGTTGCAAGGGAGTCGAAGTATTTCCGCACTTCGTCTTCGTTCGATCTGCTTGACGAAAGCAGGGAGAACCTTTCGTCGAGGGTCGCGTAGCAGGCCCCGATCACCCCGAGCATGTAGGTGACGAAAGGCGTGTAATCGCTCTCGCCTTCGCTCCAGCCGATCGAGCTTGCGGCAAGGGCTTCGTAGTAGGTTTCCTTCGTCTTCTCAATCTCAGCTTCGATGGAGACGTACTTTCCGACGGTGTAGCCGTTTCGGTAGAGCAGCAGCAGGGTCATGAGCCGGCTCATCCTCCCGTTGCCGTCGTTGAACGGGTGGATGCTCACGAAGTCGAAGACGAAGACGAGGCTTACAAGCAGCGGGTCGTAGACTCCCTTTCGGATCTCGCTTGCATACGCGTCGCAGATCTCCTGGATGGCGGCGGGCGTCGAGGCGGCCGGCGTCGGCGTGAACCGGGTGACGAGCTCGCCGTTCGGGAGCCTCTCCGCTATCGCGTTGTCCGCATCCTTCCACTTGCCGGCGAACGAGGCGTCAAGGTACCGGTAGAGGTCCCGGTGGAACTGGAGTATGACGCCCGGGGTCACGGGGATGTCGTCGTGGTTTTCATGGATCATGTCGAGCACGTACCGGTATCCGGCTATCTCGCGTTCGTCGCGGTTTCTCGGCTCGGCCTTCTGCTCCATCAGCTCGCGCAGGCGCGTGTTGGAGGTCGATATGTTCTCTATCCGGTTGGATGCGCCTGTGCTTTGGATTTTCGCCACGTCGCAGAGACTTTCCAGGATGTCGGGTTTGGTTGCGATGTAGAGGGATTGCCTCCCGCGATGCTCGCGGACGTTTCCCAGCGCCGCCATGACCTCGGGGCTCATGAGTCGGGAGAGCTTCTTGTTGTAGTCGAACTGAGCCATGCTTCTCCTCTTATGTAATTATCTTAGCCACAATGTTTGAACATGACGATGATAATGTAAGGGTGGCTAGGATAGATGAGCAGATTGCGCTATCTGTCTTAATTGCTGGAATGCGCGGATTCCGAATCATTCATGTTCCGCATTCGCAAGGGGAGTGCGGACGGTTTTTCCATCACTTGTCGTCATCGGGAGCGACTTGTTTTTCCTTTGTTCTGGCGTAGCCAGTATTATAGCCAATAGTATTTAAAATGGCGAAGTTAGTGATAATGTGGCTAAGATACCCTCCATGTCCCGACCTTGCATTGTCGTATTCCGCAGTATTCCGCGCCGACGTTATCCAAGTTTGCGGAACGAGGAGAGGGGGTTGACTCCCTTTCCTTGCCGAGCTAGCAAATCTTTTTTGCGCAATCTATCTCGACTTGACCTACCCCAGCGCCACGTCCAGGATCATCATGAGCACGAAGCCGAGCGCCAGCGCCACGGCGCCTACGTTGGTGTGCTTTCCCGCTTGGGTTTCAGGGATCAGCTCTTCCACCACCACGTACATCATGGCGCCTGCGGCGAATGCCAGAATGTAGGGCAGGGCAGGAGTCATGAAGCCAATGCACGCGACCATCAGGGCGGCGCCCAGCGGCTCCACCGCGCCCGATGCGACGCCGTACAGGAACGCCTTTTTCCGCGTGAGCCCGCACGACACCAACGGCATGGAGATGATGGCGCCCTCGGGGACGTTCTGGATGGCGATGCCCACAGCAAGGCTGATCACGCCGGCGAGCGCGATGGAGGCCTCTCCCGTAAGGAAGCCGGCGAGCACGACGCCCACCGCCATGCCCTCGGGCAGATTGTGCAGCGCCACCGCGAAAATCAGCATGGTGGGCTTCTTCATGCGGGAAGGCATGCCCTCGGGCTGCGGATCGTCCAGGTGCTGATGGGGAAGGAAATGGTCGATGGCCAGCAGCAGCCCGATGCCCAGCAGGAAGCCTATCGAAGCGGGCATCCAACCCGTCATGCCCTGCGCCTCGGCGTTCTCGATGGCGGGAATGAGCAGGCTCCACACCGAAGCGGCGATCATGACGCCCGCCGCGAACCCCAGCAGCGCCTTCTGCACGAGCTCGCCCATGGCGCGCTTCAGGAAGAACACGAACGAAGAGCCCAGAACGGTTCCTAGGAAGGGAACCGCAAGGGCGACGATCATGCCAAGATTCGGTTCGCTCATGTCGCTCCCTTCTCTCCGTCGTGCTGGTTCCGCCAATACCCTGAACCTATTGTGGCATAGAGGCGCGCTCGAAATTCTGCGAATTCGCGACGGCTCAACGTTGGAAGGGGCGACGCCTAGAAACTTTACGCCGCTGCCTGTGCTGATCGGAGCGGCTTTCGCGGTGGCGCCGTGGCGAGGCGGCGCGCTATGCTTCCGCTTGGCTGCGAAGCGCTTGCAGCACGGGTTCAAGGTAGGATCGATCGCACCCGTCGAAGCCCGCTTTCATGTTCGCGAGCGCCGTTGCGTTTCGGGCACAGCCGTCTTTCGCGCTTTTTTCAAGCATGCGGAAATAGACGCGCATCGCCATCTTGTCGAAGGCGCCGAGCCGATCGAAATGAAAACCGCCTTGGCAGTAGCACCACAGCAGATCGGGGTAACGGTCGGCAGGGAAGGAACGGTGAAACGCCTCTTCGTGCTCGGATGCGGGCCACTCCGCGCACGGCATGGGTGTGGCGCCTACGGCGACGACGGCATAGGTCTTTTCTGGATGCGCCGCCATGTAGGCTTGGAATTCCTTCGCTCCCTTAATCGAGGCGGCGTGAAACCAGCTGCAGAACACCGCGGTATCGCACTCTTTGCCTTCTCGCTCGAGGTTTGCGATTGGCACGGCGCGGCATTCTAGATCCTCCGCGAGCCAGTGCGCGTACATTTCCGCCGATCCGGTCTGCGAACAGTATGCGACGATCGCCCGCATGGGCTCCTCCTCACGATAGGCGCGTTAGCGCAAGTATAGGAGGGTCATCAGGCTTTCGCGGTTTCGCCGATTCATTCTTTACGCGCATTTGACCGGCGGAAAGTTTTTCGCTGAGGTTTTGGGGTGGTTCGGCGGCGAGGCGAGGCCGTTCGTTTGTTTGGGCATCGTTAACAAGACTATTGCATCCTGCCTCCCGAAAGTAGCATTGAAAGCCTTTCATAACCTGGCCGCAAGGACCCCGTAAGGACGGGGCCGGACAATCGTTCCAGGAAAGGATGCCCGGCGAAGGGAAGGAGCGGCGATGGGCTTTCTGGGACGGTTCCTCTCGAGCTACAGCGAGAGCTTCGCGGCGGCGCTGATCGCCTGGCCGTTCGCGTCGTTCGCGCTCACGCTGCCCATCCTGGCGATCCTCTACCGCCGCGACGGGCGCATCAGGCTTCTGTCCGCGTCGGGCGCGTACCTTTCGGTGCTCTACCTGGTGGGCCTCGTGTGCTTCACGCTCTACCCGCTGCCAGAGGGCGACTCCGGCCCCGGCATCACCTACGGCCTCGACCCCATCTGGAACCCGCTGCACTTCGTGGGCGACATCGCGGCCGACGGGACGCCCGCCGTGGCGCAGCTGGTCGCCAACGTCGCGCTGTTCGTCCCGTTCGGCTTCATCGCGGGCCGCGGCATGCGGCTCGGCGCGCCCGCGTCGGCCGCCCTGGGCTTCCTGGCGTCGCTTTGCATCGAGCTCGCCCAGCTCACCGGCCTGTTCGGCGTCTACCCGTACGCGTACCGCACGTTCGAGACGACCGACCTGGCAACGAACACGCTCGGGGCGTTCTGCGGTTGGCTGCTGGCGAGGGCGTCGCTGCGCGTCCTGCCCGACCCCGGCAGGCTCGCGCCCGTCGCCGTCACGGCGAGTCCCGGCATCGTGAGGCGGGCGGTGGCCTTCTGCATCGACATGGCGCTCGCCGCGGCGGCGTCCGTCATCGCCGGATCCGGGCTGCTGCTGCTTGCGCTCTACGCCCTGGGCGGCCCTCCCGCCTCCGCCGCCTCGCTGCCCGTCTTGGCGCTGCTGGGGACCGCGGCGGTGCTCGCGGTCGAGGTCGCCGTTCCCTGGCGGCGCGGCGGCCAGACCCCGGGCGGCGCGTTCGTGCGCATGACGTGCGAGACGCGCGAGCGCCAGGGGGCGCGACGGGTTGCGTTCTACGTGGCGCGGACGTTCGTGATCCTGTGCGCGGTCGGCCTTCCGGGCATCGAGCCCCGCCTGACCCTGGTCCCGCTCGCGTGCCTTGTGTTCTATCTTTTTAAACGGAAGATGCCCTACGACCTGATCTAGGCGGGGTCGTGGAAAGCCGCTCGCGTTCCTGCTCACCGGGCTCGCTCCCTCGGTGGGCGTCGGGATCCTTGAGCGCGTGCTCGCGCTGTTCCCGAACAAGGTCACGCGCTACGAGCTCGATCCCGCGCTCGTTGACGGGGTGGAGTTCTGCTCAAAGAACTACGCGCCGATCCTGCCCCGCCTGCGCGAGATCACCGGTCGTTTCAACACCCACTTCCACTGCATCATCATCGCCTATGGACGTGACAGCAACTATGCCGAAGGTGGCTTGGGAGTGGAAGGCGTTGCGGGTTGGTTCGGAACGGCCGGCCGCGTGGGGGCTTTCGGCTGAACGGGTGCTTTCGGCTGGCTGGGAACGAGCGGCACGGTGGGCGTGTAGTCCTCCGCTGCGAGCATGCTCGTCAGATCTCCCTTGCAGAACGGACATTGTTTGAGCACTACGCCACCCATGAACTGGACGGTTTTCCCACAATGGGGGCAGGTGTGTCCATCGCTGGCGAATCCGCCAGCTTCCGCCGGCCTAAAACACATAGTGATCCCTCCTCGAACGTATTGTTCAATATGGCAAGCATAGTCCTTTCACAGGGGTTTTCAACTCGATCGAAACCATGCGGTACAGATAGGGGGAATGTGTACGAAAGACGACGGACGAGGGGCTTTCATAATGCGAACCGCTACCAATGTTTGCGCACGCGTTCGAAGCGGTCGTTCCCAGCCGCGCAGCGGCGCGCGTAGCGGCGGCCGAGCTTGCCATGTGGTACCACCTTTTTCTTCCGCGGCATCGCGTGACCGTTGTGCCGAAGGGGAGGGAAGCGTTTTCATACCACAAGAAGAGCGGCTTTCTCGCGCTTGTCGGCGTCGTGATCGTCTTGGGGATAATCGAGATCGTCGTGGTGCATCTTCTTGTTTCGCGGTTTTCCGTTGTCGCCGCCGTTGTGCTCACGGCAGCATCGATTTACGGGCTGGCATGGCTTGGTTCGTTTGCGCGCTCTGTTGTCGCATGCCCGATTCTCGTTGGCGAAGGCAGGTTGACTGCGACCTGGGGATTTCTTCCGAGCATTGACGTTCCCTTTGCATCACTCGATCGCGTGGTCTTCGCTGATCCTGGTTTTGAAAAAGACGATGTGCTCGACCTTGCGACGATGGGTGCCAAGCCATGCTGGGTTGTTCTGCGCGAGCCGGTCGAGGTATGCGGGATGACGGGGCGTGCGCGTCAAATTCGTGCCGTCAAGCTGAGCCCCGACGAGACAGATGCTTTTGTGAAGAGCGTAGCGCGCTTGGTTGAAGAGCAGTAGCAGAACGTCAGATGATGCGACCAAACGCTGCGGGGGCGAATCCGAAAATAAGCGCGGCAAAGCTGTCCATATTTTAGCAACGTATGATTGCCTCATGGCAAGCGGGTCCGATCAAGGACCTTGTCCTACATTCGTCAAAGCTGCCCGTTCTGTCTCTTGCGATCTGATCATAGAATACAAACAAACGTTCTATTTATTATGGTAAAATTACCAGACTTCTGAAGGACCGGCATATGCTGAGATCGTCGACCACTATTAGCGAGGTGATTTTCATGAGCGAGCTCATGGAGCCTGTTTCTCCTGGGGAGCTGCTCAGAGAGGAGTTCTTGGAGCCGATGGGGCTTTCCCAATATCGGCTCGCCAAGGAGACAGACGGGCGTTCCCGCCCAGCGCATCGGGCAGATCGTGCTGGACAGGCGTCGCATCACTGTCGATACCGATCTGCGGTTATGCCGGTTCTTCGGCCTGAGCGATGGCTACTGGTTGCGCGCCCAAGCAGCTTATGACCTGGAGGCAAACTCGGAAGAACATCGACTCTGATTTCGATTGGGTAACTCCATGGAAGAATGCTGATTGTTTGTGAGGATTAGCACTATGATACTGATTCCGTTTACATAAATGTAAACTATCTAAGTATGAAAAATCGATCAAACATATCTGGTCTGGAGCATCTCGCCGCTTCGCAGTGGGGGATGTTTACCGTTGCTCAAGCGCAAATCCTCGGATTCAGGCGCAACCAAATCTCACGCATGGTGGACGCTGCACGCGTGGAGTCGATGTGCTACGGAGTCTACCGGTTTGTTGCGGGCAGCGAACCTGTGCACGCCGATCTCAAAGCGGCGTGGCTTTCTGTCTTTCCCAAGGAGACTGCTGCTGAGCGTCTTTCGAAAAGACCGTATGACGCCGTCGTCGCGTCGGGAACGGCGTCGGTTGCGCTGGGTGCCGGGGACTTTCACATGTCGCCCTATACTTTCATTGCGAGCAGCAGGAGGCAGACGGCGCGTGCCGACATGAGATTCCTGAGGTGCTCCCTTGAGGATTGCGATGTTGTGATGCTTGACGGGCTGCCGACAACGACCCCCGAAAGAACTGTGTTCGACCTTCTGAGGCTCGACGAGGATCCGTCTCTCGTTGATGGCTTCATGCGGGAGGTCGTTCAAAACCGTGCGCATTCCTTTGATTTCGAAAGACTGGCAAGTCTTTTGGGCCCCATCGCATCAAGGTACGGGTTCCCTAAGGGTGGTGCAGCCTTCGCCGCCGATCTTGTTTCTCGAAATGCTGCTGATGTGCTGATGTGCAGGGCAGGTGCGGAGCTGAAGGGCGTGCTTAACGGCATTAGCGACAGCGATGCACTTGAGCCGGAGACGAAAAAAGCAGGGCGGTACCTCTTTGATGCGCTAAGGGATCTGGGGCTCGATTTTGAAGCGGAGGAAATGAGGGAAACGCCTTCCGAAAGGAATAGCACGCTTGCAGGCGAGGGGTCTTGATGTCCAAGGAATACCGGAGTGCGCTTGCATTGGAACAAGCGGTCAAGGCGGCAGCGAAAAAGTCGGGACAGGACGTAACGCGTGCCATAGAGGGGTTCTATGTCGGAAGACTCTTAGAGCGGGTATTTAGCGAGGAGCGAAAACGTTTCGTGCTCAAAGGAGGCAGGGGAATCCTTGCTAGAACCGTTGATGCCCGTTATACGACAGACGCCGATTTCCTCTATAGGGGTGGCGATCTTGAAGAGGCCCTTGAGGAGCTCAAACGGCTAGCCTCCAAGGATCTCGGCGATCGAATGGTGTTCCATTTGCTCTCAGTGGAGAGGATCGCCGCAACTCAGGAGTACCGCGACGGTTGCCGAGCGAGATTCGATGTCATCCTCGATGGAACCAGGCATAAAACTGAGGTTGCCACCGATCTCGTAGTCGACCCAGTGAAACTTGGGAAGGCGGACGCGGTGACACCTGCGAATAGGCTTGACGTGAATGGACTGCCTGTGTTCGATTACCTGGTCTACCCTGTGGAGAGGACCGTCGCGGACAAGGTATGCGCCACCATGCAGGCATGCCCTGGCGGCAGAAGGTCAAGCCGCGCGAAGGATCTTGTCGACCTCGTACTACATGTGACCCGATACGGAATGTCGGGCACTGACCTTTCCTGGGCGATAGCGAGGGAGGCGGGGGTGAGAAGACTCGAAAACTTCAATGCTTTTGAGGTGCCCAAGTCCTGGCATGAGTCCTACGGCAGTGCCTACCGGAAGACGGCTGCTGAGGCAAGGATTCCAGAGAAGTGGCGCAACGTTCCGGATGCCGAAGAGGTTGTCAAGGTATGCGTCGACCCGGCGATAAAGCGGGAGGTCGAAGGACTCAAATGGGATCCAGAAGCGTTGGAATGGACTTCAGCGCAGCTATTGAAGGAATGAGGGGAAGCAGCAGAAGAGTATCACCGACAAAAGGAAGCCGAGATTTTCCGTTTGACGTATATCAGCGCTGCCGTGGCGCGCTAATCGGTCGTCACGCAGCTTCCGCGTTTGCCGGTGATGAGTTCCGGTTCGAACGCAAGGACAGCGACGTTGTCGCTCAATCGGCAACCGTCAGTCCGTCCAGTCGTCGCATCGGTCCGCGCTACTGCGCCGGCTCCTGCCATCCTTTGCAGACATCGATCCATTCCTTGAAGTTAGAACAGCAGCGCTCCAGTTCCTCGCAGGTTAGTTCGATGGCGCTTGCCGCACTGCCGGCGGCGGGGAACACCGTATCGAACCGGCGCAGCGATTCGTCCAGGTAAACGCTCACGTCGGGCGGCAGGGCGAAGGGGCACACGCCGCCTACGGCATGGCCTACCATCTCGATGGCCTGATCGGGCGTGAGCATCTTCGCCTTCGTATGGAAGATCGCCTTGAACTTCGGGTTGTCGATGCGCGCGTCGCCGGCGGCGACGATAAGGATGGCGCGCCCATCCACGAGGAACGACAGCGTCTTGGCGATGCGGCGGGGCTCGGTGCCCACCGCCTGGGCCGCCAGCTCGACCGTGGCGCTGGACGTGTCGAACTCCTGCACGCGCCCGTCCATCCCGAACGCTGTCAAATACCGCTTCACATCTTCCACCGACATGGGTGCACCTCCCGCTGTTGATTTCCCAGTTCATCGTAGCGCACGGAATGAGAAAAAGTGACTGTCCCTTTTTCTCATCAGGCGATGTACACCAGTGGGTGTATTTACGTGTCGGGCAGGTGACGAATGGGTTCCATGGCGAAATTCTAGGTTCACGCGTGCTAAGGTGAGCGACGTAAGTTACCAGGGCGGCGCAAAGGGCGCTGCCAAAAGGAGAGTGATAGCAATGACCGAGTACGGCAACAACCAGAGCGGCATGGGTGCCGCTTCGGGTGCCCCGCAGGCTCCGGCCGGCTATCAGCCGGTTCAGCCGCAACATGCCTCGGCATCGTACGGCCAAGCTGACGGATACGCATCCGGAACCGACCAAGTAGGCCACACGGCCCCCTTCACCAACGCGACTGGCGGCTTTGGTGATACGTCCTCTTTCGCGGGCAGCGCGGCAGCAGGTGGCGGCAGCGGTTACGGCACCGGCAACGGCGGCGCTTCCGCCGACAACTCCAGCAATGGCAAAAAGCCCGGCGGTGGGAAGACTTTCCTGATGGGATTCGCGGGTGCGGCGGTCGCATGCGTGCTGGCGCTTGGCGGTTTCGCCTTGTGGCAGGGTCTCGGCGCATCGGGCGGCAGCCCCACCACGTTGGGCAGCACGTCGTCGTCGACCATCGATGTGAACGGCGAAGATGCCACGCTGGCCGAGGCGGTTGCGGCGAAGTGCCTGCCCTCCGTCGTCGCCATCGATGTGTACACCGAGCAGTCCAGCATGTCGGGCATGTTCGGCATGTACGGCTACGGCGACTCCGGTTCCGGCGAGCTCACCGAAACCTCGCTGGGCAGCGGCGTGGTCATCAGCGAGGACGGCTACATCATCACGAACAACCACGTGGTGGAAGGCGCCGACGCGCTGCGCGTGACCATCGATGGCCAAGAGTACGAGGCCGAGATCGTGGGCACCGACCCGTCATCTGACCTTGCAGTGGTCAAAGCCAAGGACGCTTCCGGCCTGACGGCCGCTGACCTGGGCGATTCTGACAACCTGACCATCGGCGAGTGGGTCATGTCCATCGGCAGCCCCTTCGGCCTTGAGCAGTCGGTGGCAACCGGCATCGTTTCGGCAACTAACCGTTCGCAGATCATGGACAGCTCCACCAACGCCTACGGCGAAAGCGAAAGCACTATCTACACGAACATGATCCAGACCGACGCGGCAATCAACCCCGGCAACTCCGGCGGCGCGCTGGTGGATTCCGATGGCAAGCTGATCGGCATCAATACGCTGATCACGTCCTATTCCGGCAACTATTCCGGCGTCGGGTTCGCCATCCCGGTGAACTACGCCATGGGCATCGCTCAACAGATCATTGCCGGCGAAACCCCCTCGCATGCCCAACTGGGCGTAACGATGTCCACGGTGAACAAGCAGCTGGCGCAGCGCTACGGCTTTGCGGTTGACGAAGGCGCCTACGTGTCCGCCGTTATGAACGGCTCCGGCGCTGCCGAGGCGGGCATCCAGGCTGGCGACATCATCACCAAGTTCGATGGCGAAAGCGTGACGTCGGCAAGCGACCTGACCATGGCGGTGCGCTCAAAGAACGTGGGCGACACGGTTTCGGTGGAGGTCAACCGCGACGGCCAGACGCTTTCCATGGACGTGACGCTGGGCTCGGACAGCAGCTCCCAGTCTGCAGAAACCCAGCAGCAGAGCCAGCAGGA
>CALUHI010000005.1 GCA_944320405.1 uncultured Eggerthellaceae bacterium | reverse complement strand
CCGTGAAAAAGCAACTCAGCTCCCTCATGCTCCAGCTCGGCGTGGACAATCGCGTCCAACTCGCCGTCTACGCGGTGAAGGCGGGTCTCGGCTAGGTTTTCGCCGCTGATCGCCTCCTTCCGCCGGCCGCGCTCATGTAGTCTGCCCGCCCGAGCGCATCCGTCTTCGCACGCTCCGGCTCGGCCGTCCGCTGCCGCTTGCCGCCCGAATGCGAGCGCTTCACGCCGCATACCTGCCGTTCACCGCCCGATCGTAGCCACTTGGCCACGCCGATAGGGGCCGAAGGCGGATTACCGCGCGCCCCTTTCCTCCGTATTCTTTTCCTAGTCAGGGCTTCCCGTGCACCGTCGCGCCAAAGAGGCGGCGGGCGTCGAAAGGGTTGCCCGTAAACCTCAAGACGGGAGAGGAGAGGAGAGTTGATGAGCGAGCTGAAGACGACCGTGCAAAGCATTGCATGCGGAGGTACGGGCGGCGATCTGACTTACGTCGACTCGAAAGATGGGAAGATCGTTCGTATTCGCCCCATCCACTACTTGGACACCTATACCGAGGAGGAGCTTGAGCCCTCGATGTGGGAGATCAAAGTGGGGGACAAGGTGTTCAGGCCGAGCTACAAGGCGCTGCCGAACTACTTCGCCTTGGCGTACAAAAACCGCGTGTATTCCAAGAACCGCGTGCGCTATCCTCTGAAGCGTGTGGACTGGGAGCCGGGCGGCGATCCTGACAAGATCAACGCTGCCAACCGCGGCAAGTCCAAGTATGTGCGCATCAGTTGGGATGAAGCGCTCGATATCATGGAATCCGAGATCAGGCGAATCATCGACAAGTACGGCGCGTACTCGGTGTTGACCATCGGCGAGGATGGACACCGCGAGTCGAAAAACCTGCATTCTGGCGGCGGCATGCATTCCACGCTGATGAGCAAGTTGGGTGGCTACACGCGCGAGGTGCGCACGCCCGACTCCGTCGAGGGCTGGTACTGGGGCGCCAAGCACTTCTGGGGCAGCGGCTGCAACAAGGGGCTGGGCATGCCCGCGCCTCCGCAGACCGGTTACAACCCCTGGCACGTGCTGCGCGACATCTCCGAGCATTCCGAGATGATCGCGTTCGCCGCCGGCGACTGGGAGCTCACACAGAACTACGCCTCCCAGCTGTGGTCGCGTCTGCTCAAGTTCTGGGAGGAATGCGGCAAGAAGTTCGTCGTGGTCGACCCGTTCTGCAACTACACGGCGTGCTGCCATGATTACAAGTGGATTCCCATCTTGCCCAACACCGACGCGGCGCTCGACTTCGCCGTCATGTACGTGTGGTTCACCGAGGGCCTCTATGACAAGGAGTACTGCGACACCCACACCGTCGGCCTGGACAAGGTGAAGGCGTACGTGCTCGGCACCGACGAGGAGGGCATCCCCAAGACGCCCGCCTGGGCCGCCGAACGCACCGGCATCCCCGAGTACACCATCAAGGCCTACGCGCGCAACCGAGCCCGCTTCACCACGGCATCGGTGCACTTCAGCTCCGGCGCCATCAAGGGCCCCTACAGCTTCGAACCCGGCCGCACCCACGCTTACCTGCTCGGCCTTCAGGGCCTGGGCAAACCCGGTGTCCAGCAGGCGTATATGAACTCCTCGCTCATCGGTAAGGAGACCATTGCCCGCTCCACCTCGTCACCGTTCTCGATGGCCAACCAGTGCCGCATGTTCTATCCCTCCGAGCAGAAGATCCCGCGCACGATGATCGCCGAGGCGCTGCTGAACGGCAAGGCGGAATGGTACGGCTCGCCTGCCATCGTGTATGTTGAGACCTCTGAGCAGTTCGAGAAGAACACCTATCCCACCACGCCCGAGACGTACCTGGCGGCATTGGGCTCTGTTTCGCCTGAGCTGGCCCGCGCCCAAGGAAAGAGCGTGGAGGAGCTTCAGGCGGCTTTGGACTACAAGAAGCAGCATATGCCCAAGTTCAGCAAGATTCACATGCTGTGGTCCGAGAAGCCCTGCAACATGAACTGCTGGGACGGCGGCTTCCGCTACCAGGACGCCATCCGCACCGACGAGGTCGAGTTCTTCGTGACCAACCACCAGTGGCTCGAGAACGACTCCCTCTTCGCCGACCTGGTGCTTCCGGTCACCACCTGCATTGAGGACGACGACATGATGGGCGGCTCGATGGTCGTCTCGATCCGCTCCGCCGCGATCACCCCTCCGGGCTGCGACCGCGTGGGCGAGGCCAAGTCCGACTTTGAAATTGCCTGCGAGCTGGGCGAGCGCTTCGGCGTGCGCGACCAGATCGACATGGGCATGACCTACGCCGAGTGGCGCCAGTTCGAGTTCCAGAATTCGCGCCTGGGCGAGGAGATCACGTTCGAGGATCTCAACAAGAAGGGCTTCTACTTCCCGCATCAGGATCCCGATCAGGACAAGCTGCCCGCCGGCATGAGCGGCTTCTACTATGACCCTGAGAACTGGCCGCTTGACACTCCCACGGGCAAACTGGAGTTCTGGAGCGAGGCGCTTGCCGAGAACTTCCCCGACGACAAGGAACGCACGCCCATGGCCCGTTGGACTATCGGCGGCTCCAAGGAGGACGGTTGGTCGCATGATGAGACGCTGTGGGGCGAGCGCTGCAAGGACTACCCGCTGCTCATCGTTGCCAACCCCGGTCGTTGGCGCGTGCATGTTCAGGGCGACGACATCAAGTGGTTCCGCGAGATCGAGACCTGCAAGGTGAAGGGCCCCGACGGCTACCTTTACGAGCCCATTTGGCTGAATCCTGTTGACGCCGAAGCGCGCGGCATCCAGGCGGGCGATATCGTGAAGCTGTTCAACGATCGCGGCACGATCCTGCTCGGCGCATGCATCTCTGAGCGAGTGATCCCCGGCGCTGTCGTTGTCAACAAGGGCTCGCGCGTTGATCCCATTGCACCGCATCTGGATCGCGGCGGCGCGGCGAATCTGATCAGCCCCGAAAACCAGGTTTCCAAGAACTGCCGCGGCTTCGCTGTCAGCGGTTACCTGGTGGAGGCGGCCAAGGTCACCAAGGAAGAGTACGACGGTTGGAAGGCCGATTACCCGGACGCGTTCGAGCGCGATTACGACCCTGCGATCGGCATCAACTACAACTCCTGGGTTGTCGAGCAGTAGAAGGGGAGAGAGACCATGTCGAAGATTTTCTACGTCGATCTGCAGAAATGCACCGGCTGCCACAGCTGCCAGATCGGCTGCAAAGACGAGCATTGCGGCAACAGCTGGCTGCCTTATGCGGCCGAGCAGCCCGAGATCGGCCAGTTCTGGTGCCGGGTGGACGAGAAGGAGCGCGGCGCGGGATCGCACGTTCGCGTGTCCTACGTACCCAAGCTCGGCGCCCAGACCGACGCTATCCGCGACTACGCTCCCGAGGTGCTGATGGAGCGCGAGGATGGGCTCATCGTTATTGACCCTGCCAAAGCGAAAGGCCGCAAGGATCTTGCTGAGAAGTTCGACGGTGTGTATTGGAACGAAGAGCTGCAGATCCCCCAGGGCTGCACGGGCTGTGCGCATCTGCTGGATGATCCCGACTCGCCTATTCGCATTCCGCGCTGCGTGGACAACTGTCCGGTTGGCGCTCTGCAGTTCGGCGATGAGAGCGAGTTCGACCTGAGCGACGCCGAAGTGCTCGAGGAAGGGTCCCGCGTGTACTACAAGGGACTGCCCAAGACCTTCATCGCCGCCACCGTGTACGACCCCGATGCGATGGAGGTCGTGGAGGGCGCCAAGGTCACGGCGAAAAGCGTCGAAGGCACGTTCGAGGCCGAGACCGACATCTGGGGCGACTTCTGGCTCAAGGAGATCCCGGCAGCCGAGTATACGGTGATCATCGAGAAGGACGGCAAGTCCAAGCAGCTCGAGGTGTCGACACTCGAGAAGGATCAGGGCCTGCCCGACATCGCCTTGGCGTAGTGAAGCTTGCCAGGCGTTAGCGGCAAGGCGGTTTCGATGTCCGCCGGGCGCGTTCGCGATGCGGGCGCGCCCGGTGCGACGCGATGGACGAGGAGGAATGGGGATGGAGAATGCCGAGCGCGTCCGGTCGTATTGCGAGCGGAAGGGCATCCGCCCGGTCCCCATCTGCGGGATCGACGAGTTCCCCCTCGTTCTCGATGGGGCAGACGGCCGCCGCTACACGGAGGTGAGGGGCAACGTGTGGATGGACGTCGCCGGCGAAGGGGATGTCGCCTATGTGGGCACGTCCCGCCACGGAGGGCACATCACGTTGCGGCCCCTGTTCGTAAAGATCGACGGCGGCTGGAGAAACGCGATGACCGGCGAGCCGTCGGATTTCGGAAGTTGGAAGACGGCGCGATAGCGGTCTCGCCGCATGGCTAGAAGGGAGCCTCCCATGCTCAGAGACGGGCAGACGGTCAAGGTGGATTTTGTCGGCAAGCTCGCCAACGGGGCTGAGTTCAGCAACTCGCATCTGGTGGGCGAGCCGCTCTGCTTCACCTTGGGCGAAGGTGTCATGCTCGCAGCGTTCGAGGAGGTCGTGCGAGCCATGGACGTGGGGCAACGTGTGGAAGTGCGCATCCCCGTCGATAAGGCGTACGGGCCCTATGACGAATCCCTTGTCGAACGCGTCCCCGTCGCGCGCTTTCCCCATGCTGAAAGCCTGCCGGTGGGCAACTACATCGTGGTGGAGACCCCCGAAGAGTCCCTGCGTGTGAAGGTGCTCGGCTTCAAGGACGGCTATGTCTACCTCGACCACAACCATGAGCTCGCCGGAGAGGATCTGTATTTCGAGATCGAGCTTTTGGACGCCTCGCAGGAACGAATGATGAGATGAGTTCAATCGAATAGTTAGGTGACGATCAATGTGCTTCAGACCCGCTGAGATATCCATGAAGAAATGCGCCCAGTGCGGCGCGACCAACAAGCCCGTCGCCACGGTGTGCGCCCAGTGCGGCGCGCCGCTGGACAACCGCAAGATCGACTTCGACGCCGACCAGGCATCGCTCGACGCCGCCGGCGCCATGCCGCCCGTCATGCCGGGTGCGCCCGCCGCGCCGTCGGCCCCCGGCGCCCCGGTTGCTCCTGGTTCTCCCAAGCCGCCTCAGGCGTAGGGAGCAATCTCACCCTCCCATGACGGCGGGCGATCATCTCGTGGAGTTGCGAATTGACGCATGCCGTCAGCAGAACCCTTTTACATCTTCGACGATAGGAGGAATCATGCGCACCGTCCATTCTCTGACAAAGTACGGCCCAGACCAGCTGTCGTATTGGGTCGAAGACGTCGACGCCGCAGCTGAGCATTTCGCAAAGGTGTTTGGTGCCGGTCCGTTTCTGAAGATGGGTCCGTTGAAGTTCGAAAAGGCGATCGTCCATGGCAAGCCGGCAGACCCCGAGCTCATCATAGCTTTGGGCATGTGGGGCCAGATCCAAGTGGAGTTCGTCCAGAAGGTCAATGCCGAAGCGCACTTATTCGATGATTTCGGCTATGGCTTCAACCACATCAACATTTGCGTCGACGACGTGGAAGGCACCGTGAGGCAGCTTGAAAAAGACGGCTATGAAGTTGGCATGTACATGGAGTCGTCCGGCGCACCCATCTACTATATGAACTCCATGAACAAGATTGGTCACTGCATCGAACTGCATGCACCCAACCCCACGATCGCCATGTGCAAGAAAGCGGTAGAGCTGTGGGATGGAAAGGATCCGTTCATGGACATGGCCGAGGTGATCGCCGCCATGCGCGCTGGAGCATAACTCCAGCCAGCGTCATCTTTCCTTTATGGAGCCTAAACGCGTTTTGCGCTCTACGGTTAATGGAGGATAATAGTTCTCGTCGATTTCGGCCCACCGCGTTTTGCGGCGGGCCTTTCTATGGGGTATTCACGGGGGAGGCGCGCTGCGTCATGGCGCGAGACGCTGATTTTGCAAAACGTATGCTTCAATATGCCGGTGCCGCAGCCGGTGTGGTGCTTGGCGTTGTGGCGGCGCTTGCTTTGCCGGCTGCGGGGCTTTCCGCCCAGGCGGCTCAGGCAATGGGCATTCTGGTGTGGGCCATTGTGTGGTGGGTTCTGCGCATCTTCCCCGAGATGGTCACGGCCTTCATCATGGCGGTGCTGTTCATTGCGGTGGCGGGAATTCCGGTTGACACCGTGTTCGCATCGTTTGCGGGTGAGACGTGGTGGCTTTTGTTCGCGGCGTTCGGCCTGGGCGTGGGCATGAAGGAAAGCGGGCTGGTCACGCGCATCGCGCATGTGGTGCTGAGCAAGTTCCCCGCTACGTTCAAGGCGCAAGCTGCTGCCATCATCGCGTCCGGCACGGTCATTGGACCGCTGATTCCCAGTATGTCCGCAAAACTTGCCGTCATCACGCCGCTGTCGTTCGGCATCGGCGAATCGCTTGGATACAAGCCCAAGAGCCGCGAAATGAACGGCTTGTTCCTTGCAGCGCTTACGGGCGTGCGCACGGTGGGTCCACTGTTCATCAGCGCGTGCGTCATCGGCTATGCGTTGCTGGCGTTCTATCCCGAGGATGTGCAAGCGCATTTCAACATGGTCAACTGGTTTATTGCGGCGCTGCCGTGGTTCATTTTCGCGACGGTAGTCAACTTCGCGGTGATCGTGTTCATGTACGGCCCGAAGGGGGAGCGCAAGCGCTCGCGCAAGGCAACGGGTTCAGCGGAAACGGACGGCGCGCCATCAAAGGCGCATCCGACTGAGGAAAACGACCTGGGCCCGATGTCGGCCGCCGAAAAGAAGATGCTCGTCATCATTCTTGCCACGGTGGCGCTGTGGGTGCTGGAGCCTTTGCACGGCATCCCGTCGGTTGCCGTCGGCATTGCAGGAGTTGCGGCGTTTCTTGGGCTGCGTGTGTGCACGATGAAGGCCTTCCGCGCGGGTCTGAACTGGGAGAGCCTGCTGTTCATCGGCACCGCGATGGGGCTTGCGACCGTGTTCTCTTACACCGGCATCGACACGTGGGTGGTCGAGCTTGTCGGCCCCGTGATGCAGCATCTGGCGTTTTCACCGTTCACGTTCGTGGTGGGAATCGCGCTTGCCACGGTGGCGCTGCGTTTCGTCATCGCGTCCGAGATGGCGTTCATCAACATCTTCATGGCGTTCATGGCGCCGATGGCCGTGTCGCTCGGCATCAACCCGTGGGTGGTCGGCTTCGCGGTGTACGCCATGGTCAACCCCTGGTTCATGATGTACCAGAACCCCATCTACATGGCCGCGTTCTATTCCGTCGACGGACGCATGGTCAACCATGGGCCGATGGCCGCGTACTGCGCCATCTATTTGGCTATCTGCCTTGCCGGCCTGCTTATTTCCATCCCGTATTGGATGGCTTCAGGCATCTACGCGCTGTAACGGCGCACCTGCATCTGGGGGCTACAGCTCCAACTGATCGATGATCTCGCGAAGTGTGCGTGCCGATTCATGCAGTCGGCATGTCTCGTGTTCGTCCAAGGGATGCGGAACCTGGTATTCCACGCCTCCGCGACCAACCACGCAAGGCATCGAAAGCACCACATCGTGCAAGCCGTAGGGGCCGTCCTGGTAGCTCGACACGGTAAGGATGGGCTTCTCGTCACGCATGATGGCCTCGCAGATGCGCTTCACCGACATCGCGATGCCGTAGTAAGTGGCCTTCTTCTTCCGGATGATCTCGTAAGCGGAGTTCTTCACGTCGTTGGCAATGCGCTGCATGGACTCGTCGTGGTTGAAGTGACCGCGCAGTTCGCAGAAATCGTTCACAGGGATGCCCGACACGTTGGCGGTCGACCAGATGGCGATTTCGCTGTCGCCGTGCTCGCCGATGATGCGCGCATGAACGTTGCGCGGGTCGACGCCCAGATGCTGGCCGAGGATGTACTTGAAGCGCGCGCTGTCGAGCACCGTGCCCGAACCGATGACGTGCGAGGGCGGCATGCCCGAAAGCTTCAGTGCGGCGTAGGTGAGGACATCCACGGGATTGGAGACCACCAGCATGATGCCGTCGAAACCGGACTCCATGAGCTGCGGAATGATCGATTTGAAGATGCTCACGTTTTTGTGCACGAGGTCAAGGCGCGTCTCGCCGGGCTTTTGGGCGGCGCCGGCGGTGATGATGGCGATGTCGGCGTCGGCGGCATCGGCGTAATCGCCCGCATAGATGGCCATGGGGCTTGCGAAGGGCATGCCGTGCGCGATGTCGAGCGCTTCGCCTTCGGATTTATCGCGGTCGCGATCGATAAGCACGAGCTCGCTGAACAGCCCGCTTTGCATCAGTGTGAAAGCGGTTGCGGATCCGACGAAACCGCATCCGATGATGGCGGCCTTGCGTTGGGTGATCGAGGGCATGGCGTCACCTTTCGTTTTGGGCTGCGCGGCGCGGTGGAACACGCAGCGCAGCGGGCGGGCGTGGTGCTACTCGACGGGATCTTTGGTCACAAAGGCAAGTCCCACGCAGTCTGGGCCTAGATGGGCACCGATGGTGGGGCCGATCTGAACGTCGCGCGTGGCGGCACGGTCGATGCCGTACTTCTTGCAAAAGTCAGAGGCGAAGTCTTCGACGATCTCCGTGCCCAGCGAATAGACGAACGTGATTTGCCAGGCAGGGTCGAAGGGGTGGTTCTCGAATTCCTGACGAAGGCGCTTTTCACCAGCATGGCGCCCGCGCGCCTTGCCGATGGGGGCCACTGCGCCGTCGTTGACGGCAACGACAGGCTTGATGCTCAACAGATCGCCTACTTTGGCGAGGCCGGAAGGGATGCGTCCGCCGCGGCGCAGGTACTCGAGCTTGTCGAGAACGCCGCAGATGCGGATGTGGTCGCGCAGGTACTCCAGGTGCGGCAGGATTTCCTCCGCCGTCTTCCCCTCATCACGCAGACGTGCCGCTTCTTCGACCATGATGCGTTGCGAAGCGATCGCGTGGCGCGTGTCCATAACGGTAATGTGATCTTCCCAACCAGAGAGCCCCGCTGCCATGCGCGCAGACTCGACGGTACCGGAAAGCGCGCCGGAAAGGCAGATGACCAGCACCTCTTCGCCAGCCTTTCGCGCTTCTCCGTACAGCGCCAGGTAAGCGTCAGGGGAAGGCTGGCTGGTGGTGGGGAAGTCGTCGCGTTCGGCGAGCAGGGTGTAGAAGCGATCAAACATCTCATGGGAGTTGCGATCGAAATGCTCACCTCCCAGCATGATGTCCAACTGCACCAGGCGAATGTCAAGCGTCTCCGCCTCGGATTGGAGGATGTCGGAAGCGGAATCGGTGATGATCATCATGGGAAGCCTCGCTGCCGTTCGAACATGCATGCTGCCGGCGCAGAAGGCGCATCTGACCGACGATAAAGTAATGAATAATGATAGCACCAGGATTAATTTGTAAACGGCGCGTTAAGGTTGTTTCCTCATTTGGCAAGCATGGAATTATGAGCTTGTCCGCTCGCATGTTCCGTTAAGGATGTTGCAGGGCTCCATCATGCGCCGTTGGCGTATACTCGCTTGTGGAGAAATCGACCGCCCAGTCCTGTAAGAGGAGTGCTTTATGGACAACATCGCCAACGACGCACCAACCGGCAGCCCGGTTCTTGACATCGCCGTCATCGGCGCGGGTCCGGCGGGCCTTACCGCTGGGTTGTACGCGGCGCGTGCCGGTATGGACGTGGCGGTCTTCGAACGCACGGCTCCGGGCGGCCAGCTTGCCCAGACCGATCAGTTGGAGAACTATCCGGGATTCCCCGAGGGAACCGAAGGGTTCGCGCTTGCGTTTTCCATGAAGCAGCAGGCGGACCGTTTCGGCGTGAAGAACTTCAGCGAAGACGTGACGGCAGTCGATTTGGCTTCCGATCCCAAAGTGCTCACCACGCCGTTTGGCGAGCACAAGGCTCGTGCGGTCATTGTGGCCACGGGTGCGCGCCCGCGCAAGCTGGGCATCCCCGAAGAGGAAGCGCTCGCAGGACGGGGCGTGTCGTATTGCGCTACCTGCGACGGTAATTTCTTCCGCGGCAAGACGGTCGCGGTTGTCGGTGGCGGCAACACGGCGGCGGCGGATGCGCTGTATCTGGCGCGCATCTGCGAAAAGGTTTACCTAATCCATCGCAGGAACCAGCTGCGCGCGACGGCCGTGTACCATCAGCGTCTTGCCGATCTGCCCAATGTCGAGTTCGTGTGGAACTCCACGGTCGTTTCGCTTTCCGCCAACGATATGGGTGCGCTTGCTGCAGCAACAGTGCGCGACAAGACCACTGGCGAAGAGCGCACGCTGGAAGTGTCGGGCCTGTTCGTTGCCGTAGGCACGTTGCCCAACACTGAGTTTTTGAACGGTGCGCTCGATGTGGACGAAGCTGGTTACATCCTGACTGACGAAAACGGGGCAACGAGCATTCCGGGCGTGTGGGCTGCTGGCGATGTGCGCAAGAAATCGCTGCGCCAAGTGGTGACTGCGGTGTCAGACGGCGCTGTTTGCGCTGAACAGGCGGCTGAGCATCTTTCGCTTTAGATAGCGAAGCCTTTCCCATAACGGGCTTTCGTGGAGCGCGTATGCGCGAGCATGCCTGCATGCGCCGGGGTTGCCCCGGTTTTGGTATACTTTCCAGTTACGCAATATCCCAATAACATCAGATAGAGGATGCGAGCATATATGCAAGAAACAAGCATGAGGGACAAGCTGGAGAAGATCATCAAGGCCTACGAGGATCTCCAGGCAAAGATGGGCGATCCTGCCACGCTTGCCAACCAGAAGGAATACAACCGCCTTGCCAAGGAATACGCTGATCAGGGCCCCTTGGTGAAGAAGGCACGCGAGTTCGTGCAGGCCGAAGACGACCTGGCTGCGGCCAAGGAGATGCTCTCCGACGCCGACATGAAGGAATTCGCGCAGGAAGAGATCGCCGGCATTGAGGCGCGCCTGCCTCAGCTGGAAGAGGACATCAAGTTCATGCTGATCCCGGCTGATCCCGCCGACGAGAAGGACATTATCGTAGAGATCCGCGCCGCTGCCGGTGGCGACGAAGCGGCCATTTTTGCGGGCGACCTGTACAAGATGTACGAGCGTTTCGCCCAGTCGCAGGGCTGGAAGACCGAGACCATGGACGTATCGCCTTCCGAGGCCGGCGGCTACAAGGAAATCCAGTTCAAGGTGAAGGGCGACAAAGTCTACTCCATCATGAAGTTCGAGTCGGGCGTGCACCGCGTGCAGCGCGTGCCCAAGACCGAAAGCCAGGGTCGCATCCACACCTCCACGGCGACCGTCGCCGTGCTTCCCGAGGCTGACGAGATCGACGTTGAGATCAACGAGAACGACCTGCGCATCGACGTGTACCGCGCCGGCGGCCCGGGCGGCCAGTGCGTTAACACCACCGACTCGGCTGTGCGCATCACGCACCTGCCCTCTGGCTTGGTGGTGCAGTCGCAGGACCAGAAGAGCCAGCTGCAGAACAAGATTGCGGCTATGGCGGTTCTGCGTGCGCGCCTGTACGAGAAGATGCTTGCCGAGCAGCAGGCGGCTGAAGGTGCCGAGCGTCTGGCGCAGATCGGCTCGGGTGATCGTGCCGAGAAGATCCGCACCTACAACGGGCCGCAGGACCGCGTGACCGATCATCGCATCGGTTTCAACTCCACGTACAACAGCGTGCTTTTGGGCGATGGCCTGGGGGAGGTAATCACGGCGCTGCAGGCTGCTGATCGCGCTCGCAAGTTGGAGCAGGCAGTCTAGGGGCAGTCTAGGAACAATGGAAAACGATATCTGGACGGTCAAGCGGGCGCTTGATTGGACTTGTGGGTATTTGGATCGCAAGGGGGATGAGAATCCGCGGGTTTCTGCGGAGTGGTTGCTTTCCGAGGTGTGCTCGCTTCGCCGCATTGATCTGTACATGAATCCGAAGCGGCCGCTTGATCGTGCTGAGCTTGATTTGCTTCATGATTACGTCTTGCGCCGCGGGAAGGGCGAGCCGCTCCAGTACATTACGGGGGAGGCGCCGTTCCGCTATTTGACGGTGAAGGTGCGGCCTGGTGTTTTGATCCCTCGTCCTGAAACTGAGGTGCTTGTCAGCGAAGCGCTTTCGTGCTTGCCTGCTGCTGCGAAGCGCGAGGCGGCATGGAACGCGGAATCGTTTGAGCAGGAGGCGGCGGCTGTCGCCCAGCTGAAGGAGCGTATTCGCGAGGCGTTTACTGCTGAGGGCATTGATGGTGGGGAAGAGGACGCTGATGCTGATCAGGCTGATGACGCTTCTGATATCGTGTCAGCATCTCAGGATGAGCAGCAGGCTGATCCTTACTTCCTTGTAGCCGACATTTGCACGGGATCTGGGTGCATTGCGTGTTCGATTGCTTCAGAACGGCCCGACACGCGCGTCATTGCGACGGATCTATCGCCGCAGGCGGTGGCTCTCGCGCGTGAAAACGTGGATGCTCTTGAACTCACCGACAAGGTGAAGGTTCTCGAGGGCGACCTGGGGGATTCGATTCCCGAGCGATATCTGGGCAGGTTCGACCTTGTCGTTTCCAATCCGCCCTACATTCCTACCGAGGTGCTTGCTTCCATGCCGCGCGAGGTTGCCGACTTCGAGCCTGAGCTGGCGCTTGATGGCGGTGCTGACGGGCTTGATCTGTTCCGCCGCCTTCTGAACTGGGCGCGTACGGCGCTCAAGCCGGGTGGGGCGTTTGCGTGCGAGCTGCATGAGACCTGCCTTGATGATGCTGCGCAGGATGCGCGTGCGGCAGGCTTCTCTTCGGTCCGTATCGTTCGCGATCTTGCCGATCGTCCCCGGGTGCTCGTCTGCCGTCTTTGATTCGCGCTCGAAAACCGCTAGAATCGCCATTGGACATGATCTACTAGGTGGCACGAAAGGTCTGCACCATGGCACAAATCGAGATGAACTTGCGCAACGAACTTATTGAGCACTTGGACGCAGCATGCGACTACGTCCGTTCGAAATTGGGTGGGATAGAGCCGAAGATCGGCATCACGCTAGGATCCGGGCTGGGCGTTGTCGCTGAGCAGGTGGAAAATCCTCTCTACATTCCCTATGGGGACATTCCATGCATGAATCGCTCCACTGTTCCCGGCCATGCCGGTCGATTCGTGGTGGGCACATTTGGCGGCAAGCCTGTCATTGTGATGCAGGGGCGTCTTCATGGGTACGAAGGTAACACCTCGCAGGAAGTGGCGTTTCCCATTTGGCTGATGCACAAGCTTGGGGTTGACACGCTAATTACCAGCAACGCGGCGGGAGCCATCAACGAGTCGTACAACGTGGGCGATCTGTGCATCATGGCCGACCACATCAACTTCACAGGGCGTAATCCCATCATCGGGTCTGAGCCCAACGATATCGCGCCGCGCTTCTTCTCGATGCTGAACTGCTACGATCCGGCACTGCGCAAGCTTGCGCACGAGGTTGCCGACGCCGAAGGAGTTTCCGTTCAAGAGGGCGTGTACCTGGGGCTTCGCGGACCCAGTTTCGAGACGGCGGCAGAGATCCGCGCGTTTCGCGCGTGGGGCGCCGACACGGTTGCGATGTCGGTATGCGAAGAGGTTATCGCCGCGCGCCATGTAGGCATGCGTGTTTTGGGAATCTCGCTGGTGTCGAACGTGGCTTGCGGCGTGGGCGACGCCGACCCCTGCAACGAAGAAGTGTTCGAGACGGCGTTTTGCGCTGCGGGCGGTTTCGCCAAGGTCGTTGATGGCGTCATTCGCACGATGCCGCCGGTACCGACGCAGGAGTAGGCGATGGGGCAGGGGGAGGTCCGCACCTTCGCGCCCGGCGACGGCGTGGAAGGCCTTTCGCGCGAGCAGTTGATTGCCTACGCGCAGCTGTGTTCGAAAAACCTGTTCGCCATCGATGGCACATGGTTCCAGTCCATCGAATCCGAGCTCGGCATGGATGCCGCGATGCATCATGACGAGCAGGCGTGGCGGCGCTACACCGAAAGCGAGGCGCGCCGCCTGAATGCGTTTTTGGGCTTGGAAGAGAACCCGGGGCTTGAAGGCCTCGCGCAAGCGCTGCCCTTGAAGCTGACGTCGCTGTGCAACGAAACCGAGCTTTCCTGGGAAGGTGACGATCTTGTGTTCCGCGTGGTGTCGTGTCGTGTGCAGTCGGCGCGGGGGCGCAAGGGGATGCCGTATCATCCGTGCAATCCTGTGGGGCTTGTCGAATACAGCGGGTTTGCGAAGGCAATCGACTCTCGCATCGAATGCTCATGCGAAAGCTGTTATCCCGATGTTGCTGATGGATCCTGCGCCTGCGCGTGGCGGTTCCGCCTACAAGGCTGATCGACGCTTTGCATCAGCCGCGAGGATGCGCCTGATGATGCACTTCCTTCAGGCGGGCAGCGCTTACGTGGGTGTACACCTGCGTGGTTGACAAACTGGCGTGCCCCAGCATCTCCTGCACGCTCCTGAGGTCCGCGCCGCCGTTCAAAAGGTCGGTGGCGAAGGTGTGGCGCATGTCGTGCGGCGAGAACGTGCCGTCTACGCCCGCTTCGGCCAAGGTGCGCTTGAACATCTTTCTTATGGAGTCGGGCGAGTATTTCCCGCCGCGATTCGAAACGAAGAAATAAGGGATGTCGGGCTTCCCCTCCAGCAACTTCGGGCGCGCGCACTGTGCGTACGTCCGAAGCGATGCCACTGCCATGTCGTGCAGGGGGATGATTCGCTCCTTCGAGCCTTTGCCAAACACCTTCACCTGTTTTCGCTCAAAATCCATGTTGCTCGTCAGCAGTCCCGACGCTTCGGAAATACGGGCACCGCACGCATAAAGCAGTTCGAGCAACGCCTGGTCGCGCATGTCGGCGAAGGATCGCTCTTGAATGCGTCCGTCGAGGGAGGTGCCGGCGTGAACGCTTAAGATGCGCGCCATGTCGGAAGCGCTGATGACGCGGGGAAGCTTGCGTCCTTGACGCGGGCCTTGCAGGGCGCTGGCGGGGTCGGTTGCAACGATGCCTTGATCGACGAGCCAGCGAAAAAACGCCCGCAACGCCGAGAGGCGCCGGTTGATGGTGGTGCGTGAGTATTGTGCGCGGTCAAGTTCGCCGAAGTATCGACGCATCTGCCGGTGCGTGGTATGCAACGGATCTTCGTTCCGCCGCTTAGCCCAGCGCAGATAATCTTGGATATCGGTCAGGTACGCTCTGACGGTGTGGGGCGAGAGCCCGCGTTCGTTTTTCAGCGAATCGCAGAAAAGTTGCGCGAGCTCATCCGGTTTGCGCGGATCGCTCATATATTAGTGCTCCGACGGCAAGGCGAGGCCCGCATCTGCCAGCTGCGCCGCGTAGCCTGCCAGAGCGATTGCGCCACGCGCGGCGTAGGCGGCGTAACGCTCGCGTTTGTTGCGCAAGGACTGTTCGAGGGGCTTCATGATGCCGAAGTTCACATGCGAGGGCTGGTAATCGGTCGTCAGCGGGCTGGTCGCATACGCCATGAGCGCCCCGTAGGCGGTCTCTTCCGGCAGAGCAGGCGCATCGACGCCGGCAAGCTCGGCAGCAACGGCAATGGCAGCGTGCACGCCTGCGCGGATAGCCTCGCAATACCCCTCCGTTCCAGCAAGCTGTCCAGCAACATGCACAGGAGTGCCGAGTTCGCGCGATGGAGCATCGAAGCGCAGGTTCGCATCCAGCAAACGCGGCGCATCCAAAAAGGTGTTGCGATGCATTACGCCATAACGCGCGAACTCCGCCTCTTCCAAGCCAGGAATCATGCGGAACACGCGGCGCTGCTCGGGGAAGGTGAGGTTGGTCTGGAAACCCACCAGGTTGTAGCTTTGCCCCTGGGCGTCTTCGGCACGAAGCTGCACAGCGGCCCACGGACGGCGCCCCGTGCGCGGGTCGGTGAGACCGACCGGCTTAAGCGTGCCGTAGCGGGGTGCATCATGGCCCTTTCGCGCGATTTCTTCGATGGGCTGACAGGCCTGGAAGAGCTCCTTCGTCTCGAAATCGCGCATGATCACGCGGTCGGCGTTGATGAGCTCTGCGATGAAAGCGTCGTATTCCTCTTTGTTGAAAGGCGCGTTCAAATAGTCGCCCTGACCGTCGTCTGCGTCTTCATAACGGCTTTGACGGAAGAGCTTTTCCGTGTTCAGCGAATCCGCCATCACAATGGGAGCAGCCGCATCGTAGAACGCTAGGTGCTCCTCCCCAGTGTAGCGAGCAAGATCCTGCGCGAGCGCGTCGGAAGTCAAGGGACCGGTTGCCAAGATGACGGCTGCTGCCTTCTTTGCCTCCTCTTCCAGCGAGAGCGCTTCGCGGCGCTGGACTTCGATAAGAGAATGGTTCTCTACGGCTTCGCTTGCCATCTGGGAAAACGCAGTTCGGTCGACAGCAAGCGCACCACCAGCGGGAACCGCGCATGCGCGGGCGAAGGCGTACAGGCGCGAACCGAGCACATCAAGCTCGCCCTTCAGCATGCCTGCCGCGCTGTCCGGCTTCATGCTCTTCAGGGAGTTTGAGCACACAAGCTCGGCAAGCCCGTCGGTTTTATGGACGGGCGTCGGCGTTACGGGGCGCATCTCAACCAAACGCACGGCAATGCCGCGGTCTGCCAGTTGAAGGGCCGCTTCGGTTCCGGCGAGTCCGCCGCCGATGATGGTAACGGGTTGAGACATGGTGGTCGCTCCCTACACGAGTCCGGGGAAGGTTAGCTGGCGCAGCGCCTCGTAGGCGCCAATGGCAACAGAGTTAGAAAGGTTCAGGCTGCGAAGCCCCTCGCGCATGGGGATGCGCACACACTGGTCGGCATGCGCCTGTAGGATGGCGGGATCGATGCCGCGGCTTTCACGCCCGAACACCAGGTAAGCGTCGGCGCCGTAAGCGACTTCCGCATACGAGCGCTGCGCATGGCCGGTGAACAGATGAAGCTCGTCTTCGCCGTGCGCCCCGAAAAACGCTTCGGAGCACGGCCAGCGGCAGATGTCCACTTCGTTCCAATAATCACATCCCGCACGCTTCAAATTGCGCTCGGTGGCATGGAATCCCAACGGTTCCACCAAGTGCAGACGCGCACCGATGCACGCGCACGTGCGCGCGATATTGCCCGTGTTCTGCGGAATCTCAGGTTCGACGAGAACAATGTTCAGCATGGCGAACCTCACTGCATGGCGGCTTGGCGGGCCATCTCGGCTTCAAGCTCTTCGGTTAGGACGAACCATTCTTCTTCGGCCTCGGCGATGCGCTTTTTCAGCGTTGCATGCTCAGCGATGACGTCGGTTGAGGCGTCTTCGTTGAGGTAGAAGTCCGGATCGGCCAGAAGCTTCAGGATCTCTTCCATGCGGGCGTTGTCGCGCTCCATCTGTTCGTCGAGCTGCGCAATGCGCTTGCGGTGGTTTTTCAACACGGCATAGGCGCGGTTGCGCGCTTCGGCTTCGCGGCGCTTCTGCTCCTTGGTCTTGGGCGCGCTTCCGCGGGGGGCGGTAAGCTGCGTGCCCGTGGGCTGGGTTTCCTTCTGGGCCGCTTTCGTCTTTTGAGTGGAAGCGTTTTGGGCCGCGCGAGCATCGGCGGCGCCACCATCGGTTGAGCCAGGAGCACGGCGCGCGTTGCCAGACGCCGGCTTGGCGCCTCTGCGAGCGCGCGATAAATCCGTCGCAGCACTTCCTTTGCTGCGCGGAGCGTCCTCGCCCATGACCTCGTCCACCAGCGACGCGTCATCAGGAGCGGTGCCATCCAGCTGCCCGCTCTTGAACAGGTAGTAATCGTAATCGCCATCGTACATAGTCACCTTACCGTCACGCACCTCAACGATGCGGTTGGCGACGCCGCGAATGAGGTGGCGGTCGTGGGTGATGAACAGGATGGTTCCCTCGAATACGTTCAGCGCCTGTTCAAGAATGTCGGCGCTGGCGATGTCCAAGTGGTTGGTGGGCTCGTCCAAGCACAGCAGCGGGCGCGGCGCCACGAGCATCTTGGCAAGCGCCAGACGGCTTTTCTCTCCGCCCGAAAGAACGCTCACCTTTTTATCGACCGCGTCGCCTTCGAACAAAAACGCACCCAAAAGCGTGCGGACCTGGCTGATGGTCCAGCCGGGCGCCACATGGTCGAGCTCTTCGAACACGGTGTTGCCGGGAGAGAGCTCTTCCAGCTGATGCTGCGCATAATAGGTTTTGCTCACGTGAACGCCGTACTCGATGGTCCCTGCGTCGGGCTCGATGGCGCCAGCGATCATCTTCAGCAAGGTGGACTTTCCCGCACCGTTGGGGCCAACAAGTGCGATCTTGTCGCCGCGGTACATCGTGAAGTCCAGTCCGTCGTAGACGACTTTGTCACCGTAGCGCTTCACCAGGCCCTGAGCGCGAACGACCATGTCGCCGGTGCGCGGTGGTTGCTTGAAGTTGAAGTGGACGGTTTTGCGCTCTTCGGGGATGACGATTCGGTTTTCTTTGATGCGCTCGAGCTTGCGCAGGCGGTCCTGCGCCTGCTTGGCTTTCGTTGCCTTGTAGCGGAACTTCTCGACAAACGCCTCCAAGTGGGCGATTTCTTCGTCCTGCTTCGCTTTCTCGGCCTTGAGCAGCTCAATGCGTTCGGCGCGCTGCTTCAGGTAGGCACTGTAGTTGCCTTTGTACAGGTTCACGCGGCAGTTGTCGACTTCCGCCACGCGATCCACCATGTTGTCCATGAAGGCGCGGTCGTGGCTGACGACAATCACCGTGCCGGCATAGCCTCGCAGGAAGCCTTCGAGCCATTTGACGCTTTCCAAGTCGAGATGGTTGGTCGGCTCGTCAAGCAGAAGCACTTCGGGGTTGCGAATGAGCAGCTTCGCCAGCGCGATGCGCATCTGCCAGCCGCCAGAAAAATGAAGGGTCGACTGCTGCAGGTCGTCGGGCTTGAAGCCCAGGCCGTACAGTACGCTTTTGACTTTCGCCTCGATGGTGTAACCGCCCAGGTGCTCGAAGGCATCGCGCGCGCGTCCGGCGGCAGCAAGCTGCTGTTCGGTGGGGTTTTCGCCCAGTTCGGCTTCAAGTTTGCGCAGGCGCTGTTCGGCCTCAAGCACCTCTACCTGCGACGACATGACCTCGTCGAACACCGGGCGGTCCTGCATCTCGATGGCTTCCTGTTCCAGGTAGCCCACACGGGCACCCTTTGCGAACAGGATGCGGCCTTTGTCGGCGTCCTCTTCGCCAGAGATGATGTTGAGCAGGGTGGTCTTTCCGGCGCCGTTGGGGCCTACGAGTGCCAAGCGGTCGTATTCCTCCAAGCGGAACGTGACGTCAGAGAACAACGTGCGTCCTCCGAACGACTTGGATATGTGCTCGACCTGCATGATCATGATGCGCGCACGCCTTTCAAAACACAGCCGGCCGCGCGACCGGCGGACTCGATAAAGAAAAGGCCGGAAGCTCATGCTCCCGGCCTGTCTTAGATGGTGGGCGATACAAGATTTGAACTTGTGACCCCTACCGTGTCAAGGTAGTGCTCTCCCCCTGAGCTAACCGCCCGAAATAGCCTTCGCGCTAATCCCTCAGCGCGTCAGCAAGCAAGTAGTATACCGGAAAGCGCGACGACGTCAAACACTTTTTTATATATTTTCGCGCGTCTCTTTCACGATCTAGCGATGCTCGTTTCGCCTACGACCCGTAATCGTTACGCACTCTTGCATAAATCATGTGAATCAGCCTGTGCTGATTCACATGGTGAGTGAATACGAACATATGTTTTCTCCGTGGCGAGTCGCTCTCAGCTGGATGAGAGGTTAGGAAGCGCTACAATGAAGAGTCGCGCAACTTTGAGTGCGCGCTGTATATGAGATTTTGCGCGGCAACGCGTAGAGCCGATAAGAAAGTGCAGGTAGGTTCGATGGGCCAGAACGACATCGTCATCAAAGGCGCGCGTGAGCACAACCTGAAGAACATCGACGTCACCATCCCGCGCGACAAGCTGGTGGTCATCACGGGTCTTTCCGGCAGCGGCAAGTCCAGCCTGGCGTTCGACACGATGTACGCCGAAGGCCAGCGCCGTTACGTGGAAAGCCTCTCCAGCTACGCGCGCATGTTCCTGGGCCAGATGCAAAAGCCCGACTTGGACAGCATCGACGGCCTTTCCCCGGCGGTCTCCATCGACCAGAAGACCACCAGTCGCAACCCGCGCTCCACGGTGGGCACCACCACTGAAATCTACGATTACCTGCGCCTTCTGTTCGCGCGCGTGGGCGTGCCGCACTGCCCTGAATGCGGGCGCCCCATCATGAAGCAGACGACCGACCAGGTGACCGACTCCATCCTGGCGCTTGCCCCCGGAGCGAAGGCGATTGTCATGGCGCCGGTGGTTACCGGACGCAAAGGGGAGTTCACTAAGCTGTTCGCCGATTTGGCGCACGAAGGTTTCACCCGTGTGCGCATCGACGGGGAAGTGGTGCGCCTGGACGGCGAGCCGCTCACGTTGAACAAGAAGATCAAGCACTTCATTGATGTGGTCGTCGACCGCGTGCAACTGAAAGAAAGCGCAACCAGCCGCATCGCCGAGGCAGTGGAGCTTGCCACCAAGCTGGCCGATGGGCGCGTGCTCGTGCAGGTGCTCGGCGATGACGGCAAGCCGTTGGGCGACGGAGGGCACACTTCGTCTGGCGCAACCGGTGGCCTTGCCGAGGGCGAGCACATCTTCTCGCTTGCGCTGGCATGCCCCGAGCATGGCCATTCCATGGACGAGCTGCAGCCGCGCGACTTCTCGTTCAATGCCCCGTACGGAGCCTGCCCTGACTGCCTGGGCATCGGCAGCCGCGAGGAAGTGGACCCTAGCCTGGTGATTCCCGATCCGTCGCTTTCCATCGCCGACGGCGCCCTTGCGCCGTTCAAGACGGGCAACTACTACCCGCAGGTGCTGCGCGCGGTGTGCAAGCATCTGGGCGCTTCGCCCGACACGCCATGGGAAGACCTTCCGAAGAAGGTGCGCGATGGCATCATGAACGGCCTGGGTAAGGAAAAAGTTCGCGTCGACTACGTGACCGTGGACGGCCGCGAAACCTATTGGTACATCGAATGGGAGGGCGCGCTTGAAGCGGTCATGCACCGCTATCAGGAAGCGCAAAGCGACACCCAGCGCGAGCGTTTGCAAAGCTATTTCGCCATCGTGCCGTGCCAAACATGCCACGGCAAGCGCCTGAAGCCGGAGATCCTGGCGGTTACGGTGGGCGGCAAGTCCATTCACGACGTCTGCGAGATGAGCGCGCGCGAATCCTACGAGTTCTTCGAGGGCCTGTCGTTCGAGGGCCAGCAGAACGTCATCGCCGGGCCCATCGTGAAGGAGATCAAGGCGCGCCTTCGCTTCTTGGTCGACGTTGGTTTGGATTACCTGACGCTTGAGCGCGCCACCGCCACGCTTTCTGGCGGTGAAGCGCAGCGCATCCGTCTGGCCACGCAGATCGGTGCGGGCCTCATGGGCGTGCTCTACATTTTGGACGAGCCCTCCATCGGTTTGCACCAACGCGACAACGAGCGGCTCATCGCCACGCTCGAGCGCCTGCGCGACCTAGGCAACACCGTGGTGGTTGTCGAGCATGACGAGGACACCATCCGCAGCGCCGATTTCGTGGTCGACATGGGCCCGGGAGCCGGTGAGCACGGCGGGGAAGTGGTCGCCATCGGCACGCCTGAAGAAGTTGCCGCTACGGAAGGGTCTTTGACCGCCGATTACCTGAGCGGCAGGCGCACCATCGAGGTGCCCGCTTCGCGTCGCCACCCCAAGCGCGGCAGCCTGAAGCTGACCGGCGCGAAGGAGAACAACCTGAAGAACGTGACGCTGGAGGTTCCCTTCGGCACGCTGACGGTGGTCACCGGCGTGTCTGGCTCCGGTAAAAGCTCGCTGGTCACCGACACGTTGGCACCTGCGTTGGCGAACCGCGTGAACCACGCGCACCGCCGCACGGGTGTCTATCGCAAAATAACGGGACTCGAGAACATCGACAAGGTCATCAACATCGACCAGAGCCCCATTGGGCGCACGCCGCGTTCGAACCCCGCAACCTACATCGGGTTGTGGGACGACATCCGCGCCCTGTTCGCCAGCACGCAGGAAGCCAAGGCGCGTGGCTACAGCCCCGGACGTTTCAGCTTCAACGTCAACGGCGGCCGCTGCGAAGCGTGCAAGGGCGACGGCCAGATCAAAATCGAGATGCACTTCCTTCCCGACGTGTACGTGCCCTGCGAAGTGTGCGGCGGCGCGCGCTACAACCGCGAGACGCTGCAAGTCACCTATCGCGGCAAGAACATCTCGGATGTGCTGGACATGACGGTGGAAGACGCGCTTGCGTTCTTCGAGAACATTCCCGGCATCAAGCGCAAGCTGCAGACGTTGTTCGATGTGGGTTTGGGATACATCCGTCTGGGTCAGCCGGCCACTACGCTTTCAGGCGGCGAGGCCCAGCGCGTGAAGCTTGCAAGCGAGCTGCAGCGCCGCCAGACGGGCAAAACTTTCTATATCCTGGATGAGCCCACCACGGGTTTGCATTTTGAGGACGTGCGCCAGCTGCTTGCCGTGCTTCAGCGTTTGGTGGACGCGGGCAACACGGTGCTCGTCATCGAACACAACCTGGACGTCATCAAATGCGCCGACCATATTGTAGACCTGGGTCCTGAAGGCGGCGAGGGCGGCGGCACCGTAGTTGCACAGGGCACGCCTGAGCAGGTTGCAAAGGTTGAGGCCAGTCACACCGGCCGCTTCTTGCGCCGCATGCTGGGCATTGAAGGCTGACGCTCGGCTATAATCACCCCAGACGATTCCGCGCCGCATGCATTCGTGCGGCGCGCGCACGACAAGGAGACCATTGATGCTTGAAAACCTCTCCAACCGCTTGCAGGGCATCTTCTCTGGATTGCGCGGCAAGGGCCGCCTGACCGAAGAGGACATCAACGCCGCCATGCGCGAGATCCGTCTGGCGCTTCTGGAGGCCGACGTCAACTTCAAGGTGGTGAAGGACTTCATCGCTCGAACGAAGGAGCGTTGCCTGACTGCCGAGGTGCTGGATTCGCTGACGCCGGCGCAAAACGTCGTGAAGATCGTGATGGACGAGCTCACCGAGCTTCTGGGTCGCGACGACGCCAAACTTGCGCTTGCGCCCAACCGCATTCCTAACGTCGTCATGCTTGTAGGCCTTCAGGGTTCGGGTAAGACGACCGCGGCAGCGAAGCTGGCTTACCGCTTGAAGCAGCAGAAGCACAGCCCCCTTCTGGTTGCCTGCGACGTGTACCGTCCCGCTGCAGCCGATCAGCTTGAAACGCTCGGCGGCGAGATTGGCGTGCGCGTGTACCGCGGCGATGGGCAGGATCCGGTGAAGATCGCCAAGGAGGGCGTGCAGGACGCCATCGACAATCTGCGCGATGTGGTGATCGTCGACACGGCGGGTCGCTTGCACGTTGATGAAGAGATGATGCAGGAGGCACAGGCCATCAAGGAGGCGGTTGACCCCGACCAGATCCTGATGGTTGTGGACGCCATGACCGGCCAGGACGTCGTCAACGTGGCGGGGGCCTTCGCTGAACGCGTGGACTTCGACGGCGTGATCATGTCGAAGATGGATGGCGACGCCCGTGGCGGCGGTGCGCTTTCCATCAAGCAGGTCACCGGCAAGCCCATCATGTTCACCAGCTCGGGCGAGAAACCTGATTCCTTGGAGGAGTTCCATCCCGACCGTATGGCCAAGCGCATCTTGGGCATGGGTGACGTCATCAGCCTGATCGAGTCCGCTGTGCGCGTGCAGCAGGAAGAGCGCGACGCGCAGCTTGCCGAACATGTGGCGAAAAGCACCATCACGCTGGACGACTTCATCGACATGAACCGTCAGATCCGCAAGATGGGCGGCATCGCTAAGCTGATCTCGGCGCTTCCCGGTGGCGACAAGGCCATGGCGTCCGGGCAGGTGGACGAAAAGGCGCTCGACAGCATGGAGGTCATCATCCATTCCATGACCAAGGAAGAGCGCGCCAAGCCCGAAATTCTCAACGGCAGCAGGCGCGCCCGCATCGCGAAGGGCGCCGGCGTTACCGTGACCGATGTGAATCAGGTCATCAAGAAGTTCAATGAGACCAAGAAGATGATGAAGAAGATGATGCCTGCTGCCGAGGACATGCTTTCCGGCCGCGGCAAGAAGGGCAAGAAGGGCAAGAAGGGCAAGAAGGGCAAGCGATCCAAGCGCCGCGGGCTGCCGGGTCTGGGCGGTTTGAAGATGTCGGATCTGAAGCAATTGCAAGATATGATGAACCAGTAAACACGCTTGCCAAACCACTGGATTCGCCGTAAAATCGGCAATTGCTGTTTTCGCGGATCGGGTTGCACGATTCGCAACCTGCACAAAATAGAAAGTTGTTCGTAGCAAAAAGGAGTCATTTCCATGGCAGTGAAGATTCGCCTGGCCCGCCACGGTGCCAAGAAGCGTCCGTACTACCGCGTCGTTGTCGCTGACGCCCATGCGCCGCGCGACGGTCGTTTCATCGACGAGGTTGGCCGTTACAACCCCTGCGTTGAGCCCGCTCTCGTGTCCTTCGACATGGAGAAGGTCGACAAGTGGATCGCCAACGGTGCCCAGCCCACCGACACCGTCGCCCGTCTTCTTAAGCAGGCCCGCGAGAACGCGTAACCGCCATGTCCGAGCAGACGGAGAACATCGTCGGCCTGGTTGAGGCCATCGTTTTGCCCCTGATCGAGTTCCCGGACGATTTCGAGATCGAAGCTCAGGAGGCCGAGGACGGCTCCATCATGGTGGAGATGCGCGTCAACGAAGAGGATGCCGGCAAGGTTATCGGCCGTCAGGGGCGCATCATCAAGTCCATCCGCACCCTCGCGCGCGCTGCTGCTGCGCGTTCGGGCATGCATGTCGATGTGGAGCTTCTCGACTAAATGCGCGAGTGGGCTGATATCGCCATCTTGGCGAAGGCTAAGAATTTGCAGGGAGGGTTCGTCGTGCGCAGCACGGCGAGCCTTCCTTTTTTGCTTGAAGAGGGCATGGAAGTTGCTTTTGTTCCTCCCGTGCTCGATGTCCCGCGCCGTGCGAAGGTCCGTGCGATCGACGAGCAGGGCGGGGAGTTCGTCGTGTTCTTTGAGGGCGTTGAAGACCGCTCGGCTTCTGAAGCGCTTGCGGGCTGCCATTGCTTGGTGCGCCGTGCCGACCTTCCCGAGGATGCGCTGGCGGCTGGATCGCATGGCTTGATTGGATGGACCGTTCGTGATGAGGCGGCCGGTTTCAGCGGGACGGTGTCGGATGTTATCGACAATCCTGGGCAGGCGCTGCTCGAGATTGCCGACGATGATGGCGGTACGGTCCTCGTTCCCCTGGTTGACGAGTTCGTCCTTGCCATCGACGAAGAGGCGCGCTTTATCGAGCTAAATGCGCCTGCCGGACTTTTCGATCTCCGCTAAATTTATTCCCGTGTTTCTGCGAAAGGAGCAGCTGTGTTCGTAGAGACGCTGTCTACGTTTCCTTCCATGTACGACTCTGTCATGGGCTCTTCCATGATGCGCATCGCGCAGGAAAAGGGAATCCTCTCGTTCAAGGCGCACGACCTTCGCGATTGGACGCACGATCGCCATCGCACCACCGACGACGAGCCTTACGGTGGTGGTGCGGGGCTCGTGATGAAGTGCGAACCGATCTTTGAGGCGTACGAGGAGCTCGTTTCCTCCGTTGAGCCTTCAGGGGACGGCTCTGCGGCAAAGCCCCATGTTATATTCCTTGCGCCGGGTGGTCGCCGCTTCGACGATGCGCTCGCATGCGAGCTTGCCACTCAAGAGCGCCTTCTGTTCATCTGCGGGCATTACGAAGGCATTGATGAGCGCGCCTATGCTTTGGCAGACACTGTGATTTCGCTGGGCGACTACGTCCTGACCAGTGGCGAGCTTGCCAGCATGGTGGTCATTGACGCTGTGGTCCGCAAGCTTCCCGGCGTGCTGGGCGCACCTGACGGCGCGGCCGATGAAAGCTTCGCTGACGGTCTTTTGGAATACCCGCAGTACACGCGTCCTGCATCGTTTCGCGGTCAGGAGGTTCCGCCTATCTTGCTGTCGGGAAACCATGCTTCAATTGCGCGTTGGCGCCGTCAAGAAAGCCTGCGGCGCACTGCCTTGTTGCGTCCGGATTTGCTGGACGCGGCACCGCTTGCTTCCGAAGACCGCGAATTTCTGAAATCTTTACAGACGGACGGTGCTCAGCCTGAGTAAAGGGGTATCATAATCGGATACGACCAATTGGGCTGAAGCTGTGGCGAACAGGCATTTCCGCTCCCGCTGATGGCTCTCGACCAAACGGTTCGCACACGGTTTCATTCGTCTCGATGTAGCTTGTCGCTCTTTGGCGCGGCAAGGGAAGGATTGCGTCGTCCATGGACTCTGGCCAGCACGCCTCGCACAAACGATCCGGCTTTTTTGGCGGACTTCTCAAGTTCGTCGGATTGATCGTCGTCGTCATAGCGCTGAGCTTTGGTTTGAGGACGTTCGTGTTCCAAGCGTACGAGATCCCTTCTGGTTCGATGGAGGAAACCATCCAGACCGGCGACATGGTGTTTGCCGAAAAGGTTTCCTATTACATGAGGGATGTCGAGCAAGGCGACATCGTCACGTTCAACGACCCGCTTTCGCCTGGTCGCGTTCTCATCAAGCGCGTGATCGCGGTGGGTGGCCAGACCGTGGACATCAACGACGAAGATGGTTGCGTTTACGTAGATGGCGAGCCTTTGGCCGAGCCTTACACAGACGGGCTTCCTTCGTATCGTTTGGAGAATTCCATCGCCAATGTGACATATCCCTACACCGTTCCTGAAGAGGAACTGTGGGTGATGGGCGACAACCGCATCAATTCGCAGGATTCGCGCTATTTCGGCTCCATTGACGAGGATTCTGTCACGGGTCGTGGCGTGCTTATCTACTGGCCGTTGGATCACTTCGGCCTTTTGGAATAACGGTCGCGCAAGCGACAGGCATCAGCGGGTGCCGCGAGGAGAGGAAACAACGGCCGCTCAAGCGGTCGGGGGAAAGTAGGATAAGGAGAACAATGGCAGCCGAATCTTCCATTGCCGGTGCCGCCGGGCGCGCGGCTACCGCGCCGACGTTCCAAGACGTCATTATGAATCTTCAGCGCTATTGGGCCGATCACGGATGCGTCGTGCTTCAGCCCTACGACAACGAGGTGGGTGCGGGCACGTTCCATACCGCGACCACGCTTCGTGCGCTTGGTCCGTCCACGTGGCGCACAGCTTATGTGCAGCCCTCGCGTCGTCCCACCGACGGCCGCTACGGCGAGAACCCTAATCGTCTTCAGCATTACTACCAGTTCCAGGTGCTGCTCAAGCCGTCTCCCGACGACGTGCAGGATCTGTACTTGAACAGCCTGCGTGCTATCGGCATTGATGTCGAGGAGCACGACGTCCGTTTCGTTGAAGACGACTGGGAGAGCCCCACGTTGGGCGCCTGGGGTCTTGGCTGGGAGGTTTGGATCGACGGCATGGAGGTCACCCAGTTCACCTACTTCCAGCAGGTGGGCGGTTTCGAGTGCGATCCGGTTCCTGCTGAGATCACCTACGGTCTTGAGCGCTTGACCATGTACATCCAGGGTGTCGACTCCGTTTACGACATCGTGTGGAGCCGCGGTGCCGACGGCACGGTGTTCACCTACGGTGACGTGTTCTTGGAAAACGAGCGCGAGTTTTCGGCCTACAACTTCGAGGTTGCCGACACTGGTTTCCTGTTCGGCGAGTTCGATCGCTACGAGGCTGAGTGCAACCGCACGTTGGAGGCGGGCCTGCCCCTTCCGGCATACGACTACGTGCTGAAGTGCAGCCATGCTTTCAATCTGCTGGATGCGCGCGGCGTGATTTCTGCCACCGAGCGCATGGGATACATCCTGCGCGTTCGCACGATCGCCAAGGCCTGCTGCGCCAGCTATCTGGAAACGGTCGCCGCGGAAGGCGCCACCGGCTACCAGCGCGATGCCGCACCGGCTTCTGCTGAGGGGAAGGAGGCCGAAGATGGCGAATAAGACGCTCGCATTCGAGATCGGCACCGAGGAATTGCCGGCATTCGACCTGCACAACGCGACCGTCAAATTGGGCGGCCTTCTTGAGGATGCGTTGCGAGAAGCGCGCATCTCCTTCGATGCCGTCGAGGTTTTCACGACCCCGCGCCGCCTGATTGTCATCGCGACTGGTCTGCCCGAGGCAACTGAGGAATCCGTCGAGGAGTTCCGTGGCCCGTCTGCCAAGATCGCCTTCGACGCTGATGGCAACCCCACCAAGGCGGCTACCGGCTTCGCGCGCGGCAAGGGTGTGGATCCTGCCGACCTCGAACGCCGCGACGAGAACGGAACCGAGTACGTGTGGGCCGTCAAGCGCATTCCTGCGCAGGCGACTGCCGAGCTGCTTCCGGGCATCCTGGGCAACCTGATCACTTCCGTGCCGTGGCCGAAGACCCAGCGTTGGGGAAGCCGCCACGAGCAGTTCAGCCGTCCCGTGCGCTGGCTGCTGGCGCTTCTTGATAATGGGGTCGTTCCCGTTGAGTTCGCCGGCCTGGTTTCTGGTCGACTCACGCGTGGCCATCGTTTCCTGGCTCCCGGCCCCCACGAGGTGGCTTCCGCCGACAAGCTCATCGAGGTTCTCCGCGCTGCGAGCGTGGTTCCCAGCGAGGCTGAGCGCGAGGCTTCCATCCGCAAGCAAGTTGCAGAAATCGAGGCTAAGACGGGCTTGGTGGCCGATCTTCCCGCGAAGACCATGGAAGAGGTTGTCAACCTGACCGAGTTCCCCACGGTCATGGTGGGCGCGTTTGACGAGCTGTTCCTCGCCGTGCCCAAGGAAATCACCGTCGACGCCATGCTCATGCATCAGCGCTACTTCCCGCTGTTCAATGCCGATGGTTCGCTTTCCAACAAGTTCCTGATCACTTCCAATGGCGATCCGCGCTTCGAGGAAAACATCGTCGACGGCAACCAGCGCGTTGTCGCTGCGCGCCTGTACGACGCCAAGTTCTTCTATGACGAGGATCTGCGTCGTCCGCTGGAAAGCTATGTGGACAAGCTGGATACCGTCGTGTTCCAGGAGCAGCTGGGCACCGTGCGCGCCAAGACCGCTCGTGTCGAGAAGCTCGCTGCGCATCTCGCGCAGGAAGCCGGCTTCTCTGCTCAGGATGCTGCCGACGCCGAGCGCGCCGCGCATCTGTGCAAGGCCGACCTCGTGACGGGTGCTGTCGTGGAGTTCACGAGCGTCCAGGGCATCATGGGCAGCTACTATGCCGCCGCTGCGGGCGAGACCGCCCAGGTGGCGCAGGCTATTGCCGACCATTACCGTCCGCGCTTTGCTGGTGATGAACTGCCGGAGTCTTCGGTGGGCAAGGCCGTAGCCATGGCAGACAAGCTCGACACCATCTGCGGTTTGTTCGCGGTCGATCAGGGCCCCACGGGTTCTTCTGACCCGTTCGCGCTGCGCCGTGCTGCGCTGGGCATCATCGCCATTCTCGAGGCGGGGCTTCCCGTGTCGCTGTCCGATGCGGTCGACTGCGCGCTTGATTCCTACGAGGCCGAGGGTCTTTCCTTCGCTCGTGCTGCGGTGCGTGCTGCCGTGATCGACTTCTTCATCACTCGCACGCGCGTCATGCTGCGTGATTCCGGCTGCGAGGCGGACGCCATCGATGCCGTGCTGACGGTTGATGTGTGCGAACCTGCCGAGATTCTCCGCCGCGTCCGTTCATTGGAGGACGCACGCAAAAACGCACCTGACACCTTCAACGATCTTGCCACTGCGTATGCGCGCGCCAACAACCTGCGCGACGCTTCGCTGGGCACCGATGTTGACGAGAGCTTTATCAACGAGGTGGAGCACGCCCTGTTCTGCGCCGTTGTTCAAGCGGAGGGTCGCGTCGCGCGGGCGTTGGAGGCAGACGACTACCAAGAGGCGCTTTCTGAGCTGGCCGGCCTGCGCAAGCCCGTCGACATGTTCTTCGAACGCATCATGGTCATGGATGAAGATCAAAAGCTCCGTGAGAATCGCTTGAAGCTGCTCAATCGCTTCGTCGGCGTCTTCCAGGGAGTCGCCGACTTCGGCAAGATGGCTCGATAGCCTTTGGAAAACGGGCCGCAAGGCCCGTTTTTTGTATCTGGACGCTGTTTCGCAGAAAGGAGAGTCCATGGACCAGTCAATCCAGGTGGGGGAGAGCATCACCAATCCTATCCCCACCATCCACGTGATCAGCGACTCGGTGGGCGTCACGGCGCAGGCGGTCGCACGTGCGGCCGCCGCGCAGTTTGGCGAGAACAACCCGCGCATCGAGGTTATGTCGAAGGCCAAGCGTTTTGCTGACATCAAGGCTTACATCGACATGCACGAGGCTGCGCAGTTTCAAAAGACTGGCGATGGACGCATCCTTGTATTCTTCACGCTGGTTGACCGCAACCTGCGCAACCAGCTGATCGAGTATGCGCAGGATGACGACAACCTCACCATCGTTGATCTTATGACCGATGCCGTGGAGGCTATCTCGAACCTCTCCGGTCGCTGCCCGGCGTGTTTGCCTGGCAGCCTGCATGCCATCAACAGCCATTACTTCCAGCGCGTTGAGGCTCTTGAGTTCACCATTGCTCACGACGACGGGCGCAATCCCCAGGAGCTCACGCGCGCCGATATCGTGCTTTTGGGCGTTTCCCGTTCGTCCAAGACGCCGGTTTCTATCTATCTTTCCCAGCAGGGCTACAAGGTTGCCAATATTCCGCTGGATCCTTCCACCGAGCCGCCGCATGAGCTCTACGATGTGGATCGCACGCGTCTATTCGGTTTGATGACCACGCCTGAGGTTCTTGTGGGCATCCGCCGCAAGCGTTTGGGCAACGCCACCGGCGTTGCATCGAAGTACGCCGACCCTGAATACGTCTACCAAGATCTTGAGCGCGCCCGTGCCCTTATGCGCAAGTTGGGCTGCATCGTGGTACACACCGAAAATAAAGCACTTGAAGAAACCGCTCAGGAGATTTTGCGTTACTATGAGCGCGTGCATCCGTCATCAGGCGTAATGCAGTAACCGACCGGCTCTGGATGGGCCGGTAGGGGGGTAAGGTAGTCGCGTTTTAAGGAGAAAATGTGGTGACCGAAGAAGTGAAGCGCGTTTACGCGTTCGGCAAGGATGCCCAGGGTAACAACGTTACCGAGGGCAACACCAACATGAAGGCGATCCTTGGCGGAAAGGGCGCAAACCTCGCTGAGATGGCGAATATCGGACTTCCCGTGCCTCCCGGCTTCACCATCTCGTGCCAGACCTGCATGGAGTACGCCAACGCCGGCAACGTGTGGCCCGAAGGTGCTCTGGACACCATCCACGAGTACCGCATGGACCTCGAGCGCCGCATCGGCAAGAAGATCGGCGACGCCGAAGATCCGCTGTTGGTTTCGGTTCGCTCTGGCGCTCCCATGTCGATGCCTGGCATGATGGACACCGTGCTCAACCTGGGTCTGAACGATGAGTCCATTAACGGCCTGATCAAGCAGACGGAAAACCCCCGCTTCGCGTGGGACAGCTACCGCCGCTTCATTCAGATGTTCTCCAACGTCGTGATGGGTCTCGATGGCGACCTGTTCGAGAACGCCATCACCGCTATGAAGAACATCCGCGGCGTCGCGTCCGACACCGACCTCACCGCTGAGGACCTCCAGGAGCTCGTTCGCGAGTTCAAGGACATCTTCTCGGACAATGTTTCCGCCGAGAAGTACCCCTCGCTGGTCGTTGACGGCGTTGTCGAGTTCCCGCAGGATCCGATGGTCCAGCTGAAGCTGGCGATCGAGGCGGTGTTTGGCAGCTGGAACAACCCGCGCGCCACGTTGTACCGCAAGCAGAACAAGATCTCCGACGACCTGGGCACCGCCGTCAACGTGCAGGCCATGGTCTTCGGCAACAAGGGCAACACCTCCGCTACCGGTGTCGCGTTCACGCGCAACCCTGCCAACGGCGAGAAGGAGTTCTACGGCGACTACCTGGTGAATGCTCAGGGCGAAGACGTTGTCGCTGGCATCCGCAATACGAGCCCCATCGCCGATCTGAAGACGGTTGAAGGGCTTGAGGAAGCGGGCAATGAGCTCGAGGAAGTGTTCGTGATCCTCGAGAACCACTTCCGCGACATGTGCGACATCGAGTTCACTATCGAGCAGGGCAAGCTGTGGATGCTGCAGACCCGTGTGGGCAAGCGCACCGCTGCAGCAGCGCTGCATATCGCCATTGAAATGGTGAAGGAGGGCCTCATCTCCAAAGAGGAGGCCGTCATGCGCGTGAATCCCGAGCAGCTCGATCAACTGCTTCATCCCCAGTTCGACAAAGACGCTGAATACGACGTTATCGCGCGCGGCTTGAACGCAAGCCCCGGCGCAGCTGTTGGCGAAGCCGTGTTCTCTGCCGCCGACGCGGTTGCCGCCGCTGAGGCTGGCCGCAAGTGCGTGCTCGTCCGTTGGGAGACCACGCCCGACGACCTTGCCGGCATGATTGCTGCCGAAGGCATTCTGACCAGCCATGGCGGCAAGACCAGCCATGCGGCCGTTATCGCCCGCGGCATGGGCGCGCCGTGCGTCTGCGGTGTTGAGGCACTCAAGATCGACGCCGAGAAGAAGCAGGCAGCCGTTACCGGCACCGACCTGGTCATCCAGGAAGGCGACATGATCTCCATCGACGGCACCGAGGGCATCGTGGTGCTGGGCGCCGTTGACCTGGTGATGCCCGAGCTTACCGGCGATCTTGACACCATCCTCGAGTGGGCCGACGAGTTCCGCACGCTGGGTGTTCGCGCTAACGCTGACAACCCCGAGGACGCCGAGCTGTCCCGCAACTTCGGCGCTGAGGGCATCGGCCTGTGCCGTACCGAGCATATGTTCCTGGGCGATCGCAAGCAGATCATCCAGACCTTCATCCTCAACGAGGACGAGGGCGTCCGCCAGCAGGCCGTGGCTGATCTGTTTGACGCTCAGTCGGGCGACTTCTATGGCATGTTCAAGGCAATGGACGGCATGCCCGTCATCGTGCGTTTGCTCGATCCGCCGCTGCACGAGTTCCTGGAGAGTCCGCGTGCTCTGGATGTCGAGATCGCCAAGCTGGAGGCCACCGGCGGCGACCGCTCCGTCATCGCTGAGAAGACGCGCCTGATGGAGCAGATCGACGCCATGAGCGAGGCAAACCCGATGCTGGGTCTGCGCGGCTGCCGTCTGGGCATCGTGTTCCCGATTCTGCCCGAGATGCAGGTTCGCGCTATTGCCACCGCTGCGGCTCACCTGAAGAAGGAAGGTCTCGACCCGAAGCCTGAGGTCATGATCCCGCTGGTTTCTACCAAGGCAGAGCTCGAGAAGCTGCGTGGTGTGGCCGAGCAGGTCATCGAGGAAGTTGCAGCTGCCGAGGGCGTCGAGCTCGACATCCCCGTTGGCACTATGATCGAGCTGCCGCGTGCCGCCGTGACCGCTGACGAGATCGCCACCCAGGCTGACTTCTTCAGCTTCGGCACCAACGACCTCACTCAGACCACCTTCGGCTTCAGCCGCGACGACGTCGAGGCTGAGTTCATCCCGCAGTACCTTGAGCAGCACATCCTGCCGCGCAACCCCTTCGCCACCATCGACGAGGGCGTGGCCAAGCTGGTCGAGATGGGTGTGAAGCTGGGCCATCAGGGCAACCCCGACATCACCTGCGGTGTCTGCGGTGAGCACGGCGGCGATCCTGAGTCCATCCACACCTTCGACAAGATTGGTTTGGACTACGTGAGCTGCTCTCCGTACCGTGTGCCGGTCGCGCGTCTGGCTGCTGGTCAGGCTGCTCTGATCGACAAGACCGATCACGTGATGGACAAGTAGGGCATTCCTTACAATACCGTACGAGCTGAAAAGGCCGCCGTCCGAAAGAACGGCGGCCTTTCGCTATAATGAGAAAAAGGGACAGTCACTTTTTCTCATTTCGGCATCATGGAGAGATGGAATGACCGAGAGACCTTCTTCCGGAATCAAAGTGGAACTCGACGCGTTGCCTCGTTCGGTGGACCTTGTGCGAAGTCCGGACGGCGCAGCTGCGTTCACGTACCTTGATGAGCGCTTTCTCCCTTATGAGGAACGTTTTGAAACTACATCGGATTGGCGTGAGATCGTCAGAGCGATCAAGACGCTCGCGGTTCGCGGAGCGCCTGCGATCGGTGTTGCCGGCGCCGCTTCTCTTGCGGTTTGGGCATCGCGGGAGGGCGCGAAGGCGGCTGCCGGTCGCGGCTGTGCATATGACAAGGATGCTTTCTTCGAGCTGATGGGTCCGGTGTCTGATGAAGTGCGCTCAGCGCGACCTACTGCAGTTAACTTGATGTGGGCAGTTGATCGAATGAAGCGCTTTGCTGAACAGTCTGCGGAAACCCTGCAATCGTCGTGGGAGATAGCGGACGCCATGTTTGAAGAGGTCCTCCGCATGGAAGAGGAGGACATCGCTTCGAACCGCGCTATCGGCGCGTACGGCGCCACGCTTCTTGATCACGATAGCAACGTGCTAACACATTGCAATGCAGGAAGCCTGGCAACTGTGCAATACGGAACCGCGCTGGGCGTTGTCTATGCCGCTGCCAAGCAAGGTAAGATCGCGCGTGTTTACGCTGATGAGACCAGGCCAGTGGGGCAGGGCGCGCGCCTGACGACCTGGGAGCTGTCGAAGGTGGGCATTCCAACCACGTTGATCTGCGACAACATGGCTGCAAGCCTGATGGCGCAAGGCAAGATTGATGCTGTCATTGTTGGCGCCGATTGCATCGCTGCCAATGGCGACACCGCGAACAAGATCGGTACGTACGGAGTGGCGGTGCTTTCGAAGCATCATGATATTCCGTTCTACGTTGCGGCGCCTGCGTCTACGATTGATGCGTCGCTTACTGATGGTTCGGACATTCCCATCGAGCAGCGCGATCCGTCTGAAGTTCTTGCTAAACCCATTGAAGGGGTGGATGTTTGGAATCCAGCATTCGATGTCACTCCTGCGGGGTTGATCACCGCTATTGTGACTGATCGAGGAGTATTTGCGCCCTCGGAGGTAGTGCAAGCTCTTGAGTGGTGAGGACGGTATTATCCGAAAGGAAAAGAAAAGGGTCGAACTCATGACTGTCTGCGAGTTCGACCCTTCTGAATGTGGTGGAGCTTATGAGAAAAACGGCGAACTCCACCAATACCTCCACCCGCGCGGCTATCCAACTCGATACTTGCATTGTAAGGGTATCGAAAAACTGGTTTGTTGTCGTTGGAACCTGCCAGAAATAGCCATTTCTGGTTTTTACAAAACACCAGATGGGCGGCTTGCTGTAAGACCGTATAACGGCAGAAAGCGTGGCACCCCTTGTCAGGGTACCCCGCTTGAACGCTATTTGATGATGATTCGCTGACCCTGATAAATCTTGTCCGGGTCTGCGATGCCATTTGCCGAAGCAAGCCTATCGACGGTTGTTCCGTACTTGCTTGCGATAGCGGAAAGCGTGTCACCATACTTGACGGTGTAGACGATATCGGTTTCTGCCTGACCGTTAACGACGGCCATTACCTCATCGTATCGACCGCACCAGCCAAGCGCCGCCTTGCGGCGCGTGCCGTTTCCGTATGCGCCAGCCCAAGTCTCGTCTGCAAGGTCTGCTGCGCTTGCATAGGCAATATGGTTAATGAGGTCTTGCACCTCTCGGTATCTCTCTCCAAGGTACGTCTTGCGCTCATCACCGTTGATGTTCTTCTCGATAACTTCAATCATGAGGTCAACGGCTGTCTTCTGGTTCGGGTCAGCGGGCTTCAGCTCTGGCGCGGGTTCTGGCTCCGACCCGTCAGGGCAGGCGTATTTCATCCACGCTTCAGCCGTCATATACGCCTTGTTGAGATCGAGATAGCCGCCCCATCCATCAATCTTGCCGTGAGACGTGTACTGCCTGATAGCGCAGCTATAAGCGCCCTCATTCCAAGGCGATTTCTGCCACCCGGTAGCGTCATTGTTTGCGTACTGCGCAATCCAAAGCGCGCAATCATACTTCTTCGCAAGCGCGCGAAGCTCATTGGTGACAAATGCAGCTGAGCAATAGATTGGAGGATGAACGCCCGTGCGCTCGATGATGCGCGCAATAACGACTTCGAGATAGGATAGGTCGCCCCATGCGCTGTTCTGCGTCTCTTCCCAATCGACCGCAAGAATACCCTTCTTGATATATCCCTTGCAGGAATCAATGAAGAAGTCCGCTTCGCCCTTAGCGTTGCCGCCAGCGATGTAGTGGTATACACCCCATAATGCCCCGCGCTGCTTTGCCTGTTGAATCTGCCTGTCGCAATCGGGCGATGTGTACGTGGTGCCCTGAGTTGCCTTGGCAATGACGCTATCGAAATCGACCGACAGAAGGTTGATGCCGTTCTGCCAGTTAGAAATGTCAAGCATCCTCTCAACTACGTTTGCCATAGAAGCCCCCTCTGATGCAGTAGAAGTAATGAAAATCGACCTGCTCTAGCTCTTCGAGCGTGAAGGCGCGCGCGGAGTTCCCAGCGCTCGCCGGGTCGCGTATCCAATAGCCGTCATCGTCGGCGCGCCAGATCAGCACGACGTGTCCGCCGTAGTCCCTATCGCCGAGCGTCCCGCTCATGCCAGCAAAGGCAAGCCATCCGTCAGACACGTTTTGAAGGACGGGTGCGAGGGAGTAAGAAATCGGCGTGCTCTCGATGCCGTATTCCGGGTAATGCTCGGCAATCCACGCGCAGAACTTGCCGGGGTCGTTCACGCCATCGGTAAGGCAGGTGTCGCCCACGAACGATGCGAGCGTGAGCGGCGTAATGTCCTGAAGCGTCATGTATTTGATTGCCATAGCCGCGCATGCAAGGCCGCAGCCGTGGTCGCCGATTGTGCCGCCCGCATAGGGTATGTAGTCCCATTGCGGGTCTGTCTGAAGCCATAGCGGCATGCTGTTGCCCTCTGCAATCGGCCTATCGACAACGATTGCTAGGCGGTCTTCCTCAGCTGCCGCGTAGCCCTCTTCGCGTGCTTCAGCGAGCGCGCCCGCGTCGCTCTCGATATGGCCGACGATGAGCCAGCCGCAGAAGAGCATTGACGCGAGCGCGCCGGAAAGCACGAGGGCGACAGCCTTTAGCCTACTCATCGCGCTTCGGC
>CALUHI010000004.1 GCA_944320405.1 uncultured Eggerthellaceae bacterium | reverse complement strand
GCCTGCCGCACGGCATTGGCTACGCCACGGAAACGAACAAGCCGTTCGCCCGTCCGTTCATCAAGTACACCCCCACCTGACCGCGCTCGTTCATGCCGAGCAACCAGGCGGTTCGCAACCGCGTGGCGAAGATGAAGCAGATTCCCGTCCCGGAGCTCATCAAGGACAAAAAACTCCTGTTCGTGGACGACTCCATCGTGCGCGGCACGCAGTTGGGAGAGACGGTCGAATTCCTCTACGGCGCAGGCGCAAAGGAAGTGCACATGCGCTCTGCCTGCCCGCCCATCATGTACAGCTGCAAGTACCTGAGCTTCTCCAGCTCGAAGTCCGACATGGAGCTCATCGGTCGTCGCGTCGTGCAGGAGCTTGAAGGCGACGAGGGCCAGAAGCACCTTGACGAGTACTCCGACGCCACCACCGAGCGCGGCAAGTGCCTGCTGAAGTCCATCTGCGAGCAGCTTGGCTTCGACTCGCTGGAGTATCAGTCGCTCGACGGCATGCTGGAGGCCATCGGTATCGACCGCGAAAAGATCTGCACGTACTGCTGGGACGGCAAGGAATAGGCGAAGAGCCGCTACCGGAACCTAGCTGCAGAGCGCCCGACGATCACAAGGTCGTCGGGCGCTTTTTGTTTAGTGACCCAATCTCAAACAGACGTAATCGTGCATATCGAAACAAATTCGCCAGGCGCATGCGAAAAGCTCCCGGTATGCACGATCGAAAAAGCGCCGATATGCACGGCAAGCTTCTGAACAGGCAAAACGCAGCGTCCGATGCGGCCTGCAACTGAAAAGACCTACGAAAACCGCGCATACCAGTTGAAATTCGCACCGAGATGGCGAAATCGCACCGGTATGCACGGTTGGGAGCGTTCTCGCGCGAATGGAACGTTTCCGCCCTCGTTTCAGCCATCACATAAGAGCGCCGCCTCCCGAAACAAAACGTACGTTGATCTCAACTTGCAAGCGTAAGCGGGAAACGTCATTCAACTCGCTCAGGCAGGCGGATACAATAAGCTCAACAGCGCCCGGCTCTTTCGCCTGCAAGTACAGCGGAGCTGGGCAAATCTGGATTCACTGCAATGAGGGGATGGCTATCATGACGGAATCTCAGGAAGCTTTGACCGGGTACTTCTTCATCACCGACAGCTGCATCGGATGTGGCACCTGCGTTGAGTGGTGCCCGACGGATGCCATCGAAGAGGGAAGCCCCTACCACATCCAGCCAGATGAGTGCATTGGTTGCGGGCTCTGCTGCGACACCTGCCCCACCGGGGCAATCGAAGCGTTGGCTTAAAGTTACAGCCGCCGAAAACGACGACGGGGCTCCGCATTGTTTTTGCGGAGCCCTTGTCTTTTCATGCGGCAAATTGGAAAGCCGGATCCCCGCTCCGGTACAATCCAAGAAAAGTGCCAGACCCGGAAACGGAGACCGCCATGAATGAAACCCGCAAGCATGATCTACTCGTCTATCTTGTCAAACGTCTGCTGAAGGAGCGCCTGGACAATGGCGGGTTCATGACAAAGCAGGTGATGGACCTCATGCCGCCGCGTGGCGCTGAAGAAAGCGCTGCGACCGACGACCTGTGGCTCGCCTTCCGCGCGCTTGCGAACGTGCGCGAGCCGTGGCCTGCCGACCGCGATCTGCTGGCGGCACAAGACGAACTGTTGCAGGGGCTTATCGCTGAAGCGGGGGTCACCGCCGTGCCCGACACCGCCGCTTCCTCGCTCGACCCGCGCTTGCGCCTGTGGCGCGGCGACATCACCACACTTGCCACCGACGCCATCGTGAACGCGGCAAACGACGGCATGATGGGCTGCTGGGCGCCGTTACACTACTGCATCGACAACGCCATTCATACCTTCGCAGGCATCCAGCTGCGCCTGGAATGCGCACACATCATGCAAGAACAAGGCCACCCCGAGCCCACCGGACAGGCAAAGGTCACGCCTGCATACAACCTGCCGTCACGCCACATCATCCACACCGTTGGGCCAATCTCTAACGGCGTCGTGAACGACGAGATGCGCACGCTGCTGGCATCGAGTTACCGCAGCTGTTTGGATGCTGCGGCAGAAGCAGGCGACAAATCCATTGCGCTGTGCTGTATCAGCACCGGCGAGTTCGGTTTCCCCGCCGAAGCCGCTGCACCCCTTGCCATGGAAACCGTGCGCGCCTGGTTTGCCGAGCGTGATGCTGCCGGCGCTCCCACGCTCACGGTCGTGCTCAATGTGTACAAAGAATCCGACGAGGCGCTCTACCGCACGCTGTTGGAAATCTAATTCCCCCTGTTCACACTCCGCCTGGAAACCCGTACAATCGGGGACGCGCGTTTTGCGCGCATTTTACGAAGCAACCTGCCAAGCGGAACGTGAAGAGGGGACACCATGGCAGCTAACACCGAGGCCGAATTAAAGCCGGCGACCAAGCTCGAAGCCGAGCTTGCCGATTTCCACGGGAAAGTATCCATCGCCAAGGCGCTGCCGTATGGCATCCAGCACGTGCTGGCCATGTTCGTGGCGAACCTCGCCCCCATCGCCATCATCTGCGCTGCTGCTGGTTTCGATGAGGCAACGACCGCAAGCCTCATCCAAAACGCCATGATCGTCGCCGGCATCGGCACGTTCGTGCAGCTGTTCGCCATCTGGCGCATCGGCTCGAAGCTGCCCATCGTCATGGGCGTCAGCTTCACCTTCGTCACCGTGCTCTCCGGCGTTGCCGCCACCTACGGCTACGGCACCGTCATGGGGTCGGTTATCGCAGGCGGCCTCATATTGCTGGTGCTGGGCTTGCTCGCAAAGTACTGGCGACGCTTCATCGGCCCCATCGTATCGGCGGTCGTCGTAACGTCGATTGGCTTCTCGCTTCTGGCAACGGGTGCGGAAACGTTCGCTGGCGGCTCTGGCGCGGCTGACTTCGCCTCGCCCGAAAACCTCTTCCTGGGCACGCTGTCGCTGGTGGCCTGCTTGCTGTTCCAGGGTCTCACCAAGGGCAGCATCAAACAGTTGTCGGTGCTGTTTGGCCTGATCGTCGGCTATATCGTGGCGCTGTTCATGGGCAAGGTCGACCTGTCGGTGTTCCAGGGGCTCCAGATTGCCTCGCTGCCGCAGATCATGCCCTTCACGCCCGAGTTCAACGTGGGCGCCATCATCTCGGTGACGCTGCTGTTCCTGGTAAGCGCGGCCGAAAACATCGGCGACACCGATGCTATCGCCGAAATCGGCTTCAAGCGCAGCGCAACCGAGCGCGAGATCGCCGGATCAGTTTCCGCCGATGGTTTCACCAGCGCCATCGCCGGCGTGTTCGGCTGCACGCCACTGACCACATTTGCCCAGAACATCGGTCTGATCGGCATGACTCACGTCATCAACCGCAAGGCCATCGCATGCGGCGCAGGCATCCTGGTGATCGCCGGTTTCGTGCCCGCCGTCAGTGCCGTGTTCAGCTCGGTGCCCGACGCGGTACTGGGCGGCTGCACCATCATGATGTTCGGCACCATCGTCACCAGCGGTTTCCAGATGGTGGCAAAGGCGGGCTTCACGCAGCGCAACATCACCATCGCAGCAACGTCGCTGGCGATCGGCATCGGCTTCACGCAGGTGGGCAACATTTTCGTCGCCTTCCCCGAGATCGTGCAGAACATCTTCGTCGACAACTCAATCGCGCTGACGTTCGTGGTCGCACTCGTGATGAACCTGGTGCTGCCGCACGACGACGACGAAAAAGGCTCGTCCGACGACGACGCGCCGAAGAGCGGAAAAGCAGCGCCCGAAGACGAAGCAGCCACGGAGCTCGACGCACTGGATGCGGAAGCACAGGCGACCGACCCTGAAAAGGATCAGGCGTCGACGAGCCCTTCCAGCAGGCCGTCGACGGAAGCAAGCGGGGCCACCTGCACCTCGCCGCAGTAGGGGGCGGCTTCCGGCGCGATCAGGCCCGGCTTTTGCACGATCATCGTCACCGTCACGTCCGCCTTGATGCAGGGGTCGGCAGCGGTGCCTGTTTGCGCGGACAGCCCGCTTGGAACGTCTGCCGCCACGATGCGCGTGTGATCGGAGAAAACCTTGTCCACCGCATGAATCCACCAATCGTAGGGCTTGCGCACGGTATCGCCCGAAAACCCCGTTCCGAGAATCGCGTCGATCACCACGTCGGCGTGGCTGTAAACGAAAAAGAGAAGCAGATCGGGATCCACGACGACGCGGCAGCCTTCCGCTTCCTCCAGCACACGCGCCGCCTCCACGGCAGCATCGTGCGCAGGCTTCGCTTTGATCTTTTCCGGAGGACGGGCGGTCAGAACCACCACGCGATAGCCGCGTTGCGCCAGAATGCGTGCCGCCACCCAGCCATCGCCTCCATTGTTGCCCGAACCGCACAGCACAAAAAACAACGGCGGTCCTGGCACAGGCAGGGGCATGCTCGCGTCGTGAGCTGCCGCTTCGTAAGGCGCAAGCCTCTGCGCTATCGACTCCCGGGCAAGCCTCAAAGCCGCATCGGCAACAGCTGCTCCCGCGCGTTCCATCAGCTCGGCAAGCGACGTTCCCGCCGCAGCAATGCGCCTCTCGAGCTCCGCGACCTGAACCACGTTCAACACCGGTCTGCGCTCCATCGTTTCCTCTTTCCTTCGGGCACCCCTTTCCACAAAGGATAGCATCGCATCCAGCTTCTGCAAGGCAGCTGCGCGTCAAGCGGAAGCCATCCGCGCGATGCACGGCCAAGCCCGCCTGAACTTGCCTTCCCTCTGCACGCCTTCTTGTTCGAATCGGCTTCTCAGCTGGTACAATACATGCAAACGATCCCGCTCCCAAAGGTTCGTCATGAACAGCTTCTTCAAGATCAGCGAACGTGGCAGCTCGGTATCCGACGAAGTCGTCGGTGGCATCACCACGTTTTTGGCGATGGCGTACATCGTCGCGGTGAACCCCGGCCTCATGGAAGCGGCAGGCATCCCGTTCGAGGCGGCGCTCACCTCAACGTGCCTTGGCGCCGCCATCATGACTATCGCGATGGGGCTTATCGCGAACCGGCCCATCGCGCTGGCGTCGGGCATGGGCGTCAACGCTATCGTTGCTTACACGCTGTGCCTCGGCGAAATCGGCGTTGATTGGCGCGTCGCCATGGCCGTTGTTTTCCTCGAGGGCATCGCGATCCTGGCTCTTGTGCTCTGCGGCCTGCGCAAGGCCATCATGGACGCCATTCCAGTGGACCTGCGCCGTGCAATCGGCATTGGCATCGGTCTGTTCATCGCGTTCATCGGGCTCAAGGGCGGTGGTCTTATCGTCGCCGATGAATCCACCATCCTCGCGCTGGGCGAAGTATCCTCCCCCACCTGCATCGTGGCGCTTGTCTCGATCCTTGTTGCGGTGCTTTTGCAGGTTCTCGAGATCAAAGGCGGTCTGCTCATCTCGATTGTCACCGCTACCATCATAGGAATTCCGCTTGGCGTCACGCTGCTGCCAACTGATTGGAGCTTTGGTCTCGATTTCAGCGCGTTCGCCGCGCCGTTCCAAACCGATCCCACTACCGGAACGATTGCGATCGTTCGAGTGTTCATGCAGCCCATCCTGCTCACGTTTGTGTTCTCGCTGCTTATGAGCGACTTCTTCGACACGATGGGCAGCGTGGTCGCCGTGGGCGAGCAAGCGCATTTCGTAAACAAGAATGGCGATGTTGAAGACGTGCAGCCCATCCTTCTGGTCGACTCCGCCGCCGCTGCCGCGGGAGGCTTCCTCGGCGCAAGCTCCATCACGAGCTTCGTGGAATCCGCTTCGGGGGCCGCCGCGGGTGCCCGAACGGGTTTGTCGAATATCGTCGTAGGTGTCCTGTTTGCGCTGTGTGCGTTCTTCGCGCCCCTCATCGGTATGGTGTCCAGCGCGGCAACCTGCGGCGCGCTGGTGGTAGTCGGCTACCTGATGCTTACCGACGTCGCTGAAATCGACTGGAAGCGCATCGAGCACGCGATGCCGGCGTTTTTCACCATCGTGGGCATCCCCATGACCTACTCCATCACCAACGGCATCGGCTTGGGATTCATCTCGTACTGCGTGATCATGCTGGTGCAGGGGCGCGGACGGGACGTTCATCCCCTGATGTGGATCGCGACCGCCGCGTTTGCGGCGATGTTCGTCCTCGTTTAACCGGCAAAGAAAGCGAGGCGCCACTGCACGGGCCTCGGCTTGCCACGGCTCACGAACGCAGCGCAGGCGATCCGCCAGACACGGCTCACGCGCGCAGCCGCCTGCCCCTTCGCTCTACTCCAAAAACGCGCCCGTCTGACGGCTCCACAAATGCGCGTATTCACCACCAGCCTCGATCAGCTGTGCATGCGGGCCGTCTTCCACGACCTTGCCGTCAGCCAGCACCACGATGCGGTCAAGATTTGCCACCGTCGACAGTCGATGCGCCACCACAATCGTCGTGCGTCCGCGCATCAGCTCGGCAAGTGCATCCTGAACCAAGTGCTCGCTTTCCGAGTCGAGCGCACTCGTCGCCTCGTCCAGCACCAGAATCGGGCAATCCGCCAGCATGGCGCGCGCGATGGCTATGCGCTGCCGCTGTCCGCCCGACAGCTTTACGCCGCGCTCGCCCGTCACCGTATCGAACCCCTGCGGCAGCCGGTCGATGAACTCAAGCGCATTGGCCCGCCGCGCGGCTTCGCGGATCTCGTCGAACGTGGCGTCAGGGCGCCCGTAGGCGATGTTTTCCGCAATCGATCGATGGAACAGCAGCGCCTCCTGCGGCACGTACGCGATGGAGCGGCGAAGCGACTGCTGGGTGCAGGCGGCCACGTCCTGACCATCGACAAGGATACTGCCCTGCTGGATATCCGACAGGCGCAGCAGGAGCTTGGTCAGCGTCGTTTTGCCCGCCCCGCTCATCCCCACAAGGCCGACGCGCTGGCCGGCGGGAATATGAAGGTCGAGCCCGTTGAACACCCGCGTGAGCGTTCCACCGTCTTCGTAGGCGAACCCGATGCCGCGGAAATCGATGGCTCCCTCACGCACGACAAGAGGACGCGCATCGGGCGCGTCGGATACCAGGCGCGGCTCGTCAAGCACGGTCGTCATGCCGCTTGCATCGCCGAACGCACGGTTGAAGCGCTGCAAACCAGAGTTGATGAAGTTGAACTGCAGCGTCATCGTGTAGGTGTAGGTGAACATCATCACCAACGTGCCCGGGGTGATGCCGAACCACGCATTGCCACCCGAGATGAACACCGCCACCACGCTCATGATCACCACCGCGATGCCCGCCGTAATCACGCCGCGCAAAAGAGAGGAGCGCATGCGCTTCGAATCGCGCAGCACTACCTCCCGATTCGCTGCGTCGAACAGCGAGCGTTCGTAATCTTCGCGCCCGTAGGTCTTGACGGTAAGAATGTTCGTGACGGCATCGGAAAGCTCGCCTGACAGATCGTTTTGCGCGCGGGCGGCGTTTTCGTTCAGATGCAAGATGCGCTTGTACATAACGTAGGAAACTGCCGCGTACACCGCGAACAGCGCCATGAGGATAACCACGTACACGGGAACGCGCGGGCCAAGGAGCACGCACACGAACACCACCGATCCGAACACCGGCAAGAACGGATGGACCAGCGCTTCAACCAGCTGGTTGTACGCCGCCATGAACTTGGAGGTCTGCGACACGAGCGTGCCGCCGAAACGGTTGGAGTGGAATGTCATCGATTGGTTGGACAACGCGTCGAAGCTCATGGTGGCCAGATCGTAGCTCACCGCGATTTCAAGCTTCCACAGCGAGTAATCCTGCAGCTTGCTGCACGTCTGACCGCAGACGTTGACCAGCACGAGCGCAGCGATATAGGGGCCGAACACCGAAAACACTTGGTCGGCAGCGACGGGCGCAGCGCTCACCCGATCGACGATGAGCCCCATCACAAAGGGGTTGCCATAGGTTTGAAACCCACCGAAGAACAGCGTCGACAGCACCAGCAGCGCGAACAGACCAAAATGCCGCCGCGTAACCAGCCAATAGTAGTGAAGCGTCCGCCGCGTGGTGGACGGCGCGGTTTTCCCACCCATCTCGATTGATCCTCGCCTTATGCTTTGGCCTGCTCAAACGCGTGAGCACGCGCCAGCCCGGTTGTCACCTCATGCAAGATTGTACCCGTTGCGGCGACTTGCGCACACCTGGGCGAGCGAAAACGGCGGGTGCTGCGCATCGCAAGAAAGACGGATGGCGCGTCTTCTTGCCGGCGAGCACAGATTCTCTTCGTCGCCTTGCTCGGCGCGCTCGATCGCCGTTATTTTTCAGGCATTTTCGCAAGCAGGGCGAAACCTACCAGGAACAGCACCGCGATGGACAGCACGCCGATCGAGGAGTTGCCCGTTATCTGCGTGAACACGCTCACCAAGAACGTGCCCATGACGGCTGCGTACTTGCCGAAGATGTCGAAGAAGCCGTAGTACTCGTTGGCCTGGTCCTTCGGGATGAGCTTGCCGAACTCGCTGCGGGAAAGCGCCTGGATACCACCTTGGAACAGGCCCACGCAAATAGCCAGAACCCAGAACTCCACCGCACTGCGCAGGAAAAACGCCGCGAACAGCACGATGCAGAAATACGCAAAGATGGCAATGAGCAGCATGCGCTTCGTGCCGAACTTGCCCGCCAGGCGCCCGTAAGCGATGGCCGAAGGGAATGCCACGAACTGGGTGACCAGCAGCGCCAGCACCAGCTGAGTGGAGTCGATGCCGAGGTCGGTACCGTAGCTTGTGGACATTTTGATGACGGTATGCACGCCGTCGATGTAGAAGAAAAACGCCACCATGAACAGCAGCAGGCGCTTGTCGCGCACGATGGCCTTCAGCGTGCCCACCAGACCAGTGAGCGAGTTTCGCAGCTGGTGAGGCTCACGCTGCTTGTAGTGCGTCTGCTTCACGTTGCGAATCAGCGGAATGGTGAACGCCACCCACCACAGCGCCGTGATGATGAAGGCGATCTTCATGCCCAGCATCATGTCGATGCCGATAACGCCACCGCCCAGCACCACAGCCAAGCACGCTACGAACGGGATGCACGAACCGATGTAGCCCCAGGCGTATCCATGCGAGCTCACTTTGTCGTAACGGTCTTCGGTGGTAGCGTCCACCAACATGCCGTCATAGAACACCATTGACCCGTTGAGCGCAATCGACGAGATCACATAGAGGATCAAAAACGGCAGCGCCTCGGTCGGCCCGCCCAGGCACGCACACGCAACCGCGCCGGTGCCCATGAAGCCCACCAGGAACTTCTTCTTGTTGCCCTGCAGGTCGGCAAGGCTGCCCAAAAACGGCATGAGCAGCGCCAAGACGAGAGACGCGACCGTTTCCGCATAGCCCCAGGCAACAACCACCGACGAGCCAGGCTCGGCGATGCTGGCGAAATACACGGGAATGAGCGCCGTGGACAGCATGACGAAGGCGGAATTGCCCACGTCGTAGAGCACCCAGCTGCGCTCTTGTTTGGTAAGACCGAACAAAGCCATGGGAGGAATGAGCCTTCCTAGTTTGAAGCGAAACCTTGCACTGCGGCTTCCCCGGGCAGCGCGCCGCCGCCGTCGAAAGCGCACCGGGAAATTGTATAGCATCCGGCTTCGTCTTAGGTAAAATCGCCGTCAGAAGCGCGACCGCAACGCCATGAAAGCCACGCAGCACGACCGCCTGCGTTGGGCTATGATTTTCGAATACGGAAAAAGGGACGGAAAAGAGGTCGCCATGCCCTCCATCATCACGCACGATACGTTCGGCCAAGACGTCTACCGCGATTTATTCGCCTCCATCGGTGGCTCGCGCGACGAAGCAGAAGCGTTCCTGTTGGGCAACCAGGGGCCCGACCCGCTGTTCTATTCGGTCGCCTGCCCGTGGCTGCACGCCCATCACGACCTGGGCAACGTCATGCACGACCAGCTGCCCACCAAGCTGATCGACGCGCTGAAGACCGGCCTTCCGTTCTTGTCCGACGACGAGCAAGCCATCGCACGCGCCTACGCGTTGGGCTTTCTGTGCCATTACACGCTGGACAGCATCATGCATCCGTTCATCTTCGGCCAGCAGTACGCCCTGTGCGACGCCGGCGAACCGGGGCTTACGCGCAGCGATGGCCACGAGGTGCACGCCCACATCGAAACCGAACTGGACGAGCTTGTGCTGTTCGTGAAGCGCGGCGACACCGTGGAACGATTCAATCCCGCCCGCGACATCCTCAAGGGGTCCGAGCGCATGCTGCGCGTAGTGTCGAAGCTGTACGTGTACGTTGCCATGGCGGTGTACGGCCGCGCCGTGCCGTTGGATCTGTTCCCCAGCAGCGTGCGCGCCATGCGCCTGGGTCAGCGCGTCTTCCATTCCCAGAGCGGCTTGAAGCGCATGATGCTGGGCCGCGCGGAAGAGCTCGTGCGCCCTTATTCCTTCGTTCGCGCGATGAGCCATATGCCTGTAGAGCTGGAAGAGAGCATCTTCGACAACCGCGAGCGCGAAACCTGGAAGGACCCCTTCACCGGCGAGACCAGCGACGAAGGCTTCTGGGATCTCTACGACCGCGCACTGGATCAGGCGAAACGCAACATCGCCCTGTTTGATTCCCCCGATTTCAACCTGGAATCAGCACGCACCATAACCGCCGAAAAGAACTTCTCCGGCAAACCCACCACCGCCACGATCGTAGCAGTGGAGTAAAGACGAAAATGAGGAAGAGGGGCAGCCCCTTTTCCTCATTTTGCCGAATAGGTTGAGCATAAGCTCCTGAGAGGAGCTTCGCGCGGCTTCGCCACGCGAAGCTATACATTCTTCAACATAATTGTGTTCATGGTATCAGCGGCATGCTCGCAGGCGTCGCTGCACTTCTCCATGCGTTCGAAGACGCGAGACCACACGTGGGCGCGCATGGGGTTGTCGCGGTCGGTGGTGTGGAGCTTGCGCACGACCTTCATGAACAGACGGTCGGCCACTTCCTCGTAATCGCTGACGTCGTGCACAAGCGCGCGGAACTTCTTGGACTTCTTGAAGCTGCGGAAGTCGCTCATGGCCTTGCCCAGGGCGCCAGTGCCCTTGCGGATGAGGTCGGCGAACTCCTTGGTGCCCTCGGGGATGATGTGCACGTCGTACATGTACATGGCCTGAATGACGTCTTCGATGTAGTCGACAATGTCGTCGAGGCACTTGGCGAGCTCGATGATGTCCTCGCGCTCGATGGGTGTGATGAAGTCGGTGGCGACGTTTTCCAAGATGGCGTGGTTCACCTGGTCGCCCCGGTGCTCGATCTGGTGCGCGCGCTCCATGTACGGCTCAAGATCGTCAGCCTTGGTGAAGTTCTCGAGCGCCTCAACCAGCAGGTCGGCTTCCTCGATGGCAATCTCCATCTGCTTTTCGAACTGGTCGAAGTAATCGAACTTACGGCTCTTCTTCCCCATTCCCTCCGCCTTTCCTCAGCGAGGGATCGCGCCTTGCGGCGAGACTCCCTGATTCCCGCAAAGACGCGCCGGCTGCAGCGCGCTGCGGCCGTTTACTACATCACCGCAAGGAATATCCTCGCGAACACGAACCCGAGCAAACCGCAGCCCGGAAACGTCAGAACCCAGGTTTTGACCATGTCGATGGCCACGCTCCACTTTACCGAGCTCTTGCGGTGCGCAGCACCCACGCCCATGATTGCCGTGGTCTTGGTGTGCGTAGTGGAAACCGGCATGCCGGTGAACGTGGCAAGCATCAGGCACAGCGTGGCGCCCAAACTGGCGGCGAAGCCCTGGTATTTCTCCATCTTCACCATGTCCATGCCAACGCTCTTGATGATCTTTTTGCCGCCGACCGCCGTGCCCAGGCCCATGTTGAGCGCGCAGAAGATCATCAGCCACACGGGCAAGATGAGCGAATCCGCCTGACCGATGCCGGTTGCCAGCGTGATGGCAAGGATGAACACGCCCATGAACTTCTGGCCGTCCTGCGCGCCATGCATAAACGCCACACCGGCGCCGGCGACGATCTGCGCCCAGCGGAACACGTGGTCAGACTTGTAGCGGTCGAAGTTGCGGCATACGCGCGCGATGATTTTCGTGAGCAGCCAGCCAGAACCGAAGCCGAGGAAGGTGGAGAGCACCAGGCCGTAGATGACCTTGATCCATTCGCCGCCGTTAATGCCGCCGATGCCGCCCTGAAGCGCGATGGCGGCACCCGTAAGGCCAGCGATGAGCGAGTGGCTCTGACTTGTTGGCAGGCCGAACACCCACGCGGCAACACCCCATACGATGATGGCGACCATTGCCGCCATGAGGGCGATGATGGCGGCGTGGTTGTCGCCTCCGAAATCAACCATGTGGAAGATGGTGTTGGCAACCGCCGAGGACACCATGGTGATGGCAAGCAGCCCGAAGAAATTGCAGAGGGCCGCCATCACGATGGCGGGCGTGGGCTTCATGCAGCGGGTGGAAACGACAGTAGCGATGGCGTTGGGCGCGTCGGTTGCGCCATTGACGATGATGACGCCGATGTTGAGCAGGGTGACAACCAAAAGCAAAGGATTAGACGCCAGTTCGGTGACGAACATGCCCCACTCTATAACCACGGCATCCCCCTCGACGCATTTCAAAGGTAGATGTCTAGTTTATCGTAAAAGCAGGGTAAAGCGCACCCCCGAATCAACCGCTCACGTGGCAAAACCCCGCGACCGGAAGTAAAGGGAAGGTAAAGAAGCGAAAACACGAAAGGACATCGGGTTGGGCATAAGCAGCTGAGAGGGCCTGAGGTGCCGGAGATTCGTGGGATCGCAAGGGCGCCGCGTACTTGGGTACGCAAGCCCTTGGGATCGCGCGAAGATCCGGCACCTCAGGCCCTCTCAGCGGACGAACAGTTCCGACGGCCGGCAGGCCGTCGGAACCCTACTACGCAAACTGAGCGAATACGCGCTGACGCTCAGCGGCGATGGTGGTGAGGTCGTTGTGGCCGGGAAGCACCATGGTGTTGTCGGGAAGCGTTGCCAGCTTCTTCAGGGAATGGCGCATGTCGTTCAGGCTGCCGCCCGCGAAATCGGTGCGTCCGATCGTACCGCAGAACAGAGTGTCGCCCGAAAGCAGGATAGGCGCGCCGGCAGGGTCGTTGCCAAACTGAGGATCGAGGAACAAGCAGATGCTCCCCTTCGTATGGCCGGGCGTCTCGATGACGCGCCACGCCATTCCGCCTAGCTGCACGATGTCGCCATCGGAAACGCGCTGGTCAACCGGACAAGGGTCCGATCCGGGATGCCCGTCGGGGTCAGGCTCTTCCCCTGCGATCACCGGCGCATCCACCGCCGAGGCAATCACCGTGGCGCCCGTCCGCTCGCGCAGTCGCGCAGCAGCGCCGATGTGATCGTAGTGGCGATGCGTGATGACGATGGCATCAAGCTTCACGCCGCCAAGCGCCTGCACAAGCGCATCGGGGTCGCAGGTGGGATCCACCACGAACGTCGCCTTCCCGTCGGTGATGAAGTACACGTTGTTCTGGATGGGGCCCATCACCATGAACCCCGCCGTGACGCAGGTGCCGTTGATCTTGTACATCGTGCGCTTGAGCATCGCGCGGCCTTTCTACTAGGCTTTCCCGGTGCCCTGCTCCGCACACTGCGAAGCAGGCATCGGCCCTTTCTAAAATGAGAAAAAGTGACTGTCCCTTTTTCTCACTTGCGCTTTTTTCCGCTGCCTTCGCCGGGGAGCATGCGGCGAGCATCGAAGACGCCTTCGACGGCTTTGAGGTCTTCCAGCATCAGGTCGATCATGTGGGTATCGGACACCTGGAACAAAAAGCGCATCTCGGCAACGCCGTCGCGATGCACGTTGAGGTTGGACGACAGAACGTTGGCGCCCATGCCCGAGATGACCGTGGTCACATCCAGCAGCAGGTTCATGCGGTCGAGCGCCTCCACCAGCACTTCCACCTGGTACGACGTGTTGGGCGCAGGCTCGCTTTCCCATTCGACGTCGATGATACGCTCGGGGTCGCGCTTGAGGTCTTCCGCATTCGGGCAATCAGCACGATGCACCGACACGCCACGCCCGCGGGTAACAAAACCGATGATCTCATCGCCCGGCACAGGGTTGCAGCAGCGGGAAAGGCGCACCAGCACGTCTTCGACGCCCTTGACCACCACGCCGTTGCTGGAATGCGTCTCGTGCTTCTTGGACTGGCGCACGGTAGTCAGCATCGGCGGCATTTTGCCGGTCGACATGGTGCCGGCAACAAGGAAGCTGCCCTCTTCCTGCTGGTTGCCCTTGTCCACCAATATCTTCAGCAGGCGGTTCGCCACATGCTGAGCGCTTTCGCGACCGGTGCCGATGTTCACCAGCATGTCGTCGGAATCCTTGTAGCCCATGTGCTCGGCCACCGTCTTCATGGCGCGCATCGAGTTCGTGTTCGAGATGCCCAGGCCGTGCTTGCGCATCTCGCGCGTCAGCTTGTCGCGGCCTTCCTGGAGGTCGTCGCCGCGGCTGACCTTGCTGAAGTACGAGCGGATCTTGCTGCGGGCGCTAGGCGTTTTCACGAAGTTCAGCCAGTCGCGCGAGGGGCTCGCGCTCTTCTGCGTGAGAATCTCCACGCGGTCGCCCGTCTGCAGTTCGTAGGTAAGCGGCACGATGATGTTGTTCACCTTCGCACCCACGCAGTGGTTGCCCACCTCGGTGTGGATGGAGTAAGCGAAGTCGACCGGCGTTGACCCTGCGCGCAGGCTCATGGCCTCGCCCTTTGGCGTGAACACGAACACCTCGTTGGGAGCGAGGTCGACCTTCAGGTCCTTGAGGAACTCGCGAGAGTCCGACGTTTCGTCTTGCCAGTCGACCGCCTCGCGCAGCCACGCGAGCTGCTGGTCGAGCGCCGCGTCGCTTTTCTTGCCGGCGCCTTCCTTGTAGCGCCAGTGCGCCGCCACGCCGTACTCGTCCATGCGGTGCATTTCCTCGGTGCGGATCTGCACCTCAAGCGGGTTGCCCGCCGGGCCGATGACCGTGGTGTGGAGGCTTTGGTACATGTTGAACTTGGGCATGGCGATGTAGTCTTTGAACCTGCCCGGCATCGGGTGCCACAACGTGTGCACGGCACCCAGCGCAGAGTAGCAGTCGTTGACCGTCTTCACGATCAAACGCACGGCGATAAGGTCGTAGATCTCCGAGAAGCCCTTGCCCTTCTTCGTCATCTTCTGATAGATGGAATACAGGTGCTTCGGACGGCCCATCACCTGGGCCTGGATGTGCACGCGGTCCATCTCTTCGCGCAGGGTGTCGATCACCTGGCTGAGGTACGCCTCGCGCTCCGCACGGCTTTCCATTACCATGCGCGCGACCTGCTTGTACTTGTTGGGCTCCAGGTAGTAGAAGGAAAGGTCTTCCAGCTCCCACTTGATGGAGTTGATGCCCAGGCGGTGCGCAATGGGCGCGTAGATTTCCAGAGTTTCGCGCGACTTGAAGATGCGACGGTCTTCAGCAAGCGCCGCCAGCGTGCGCATGTTGTGCAGGCGGTCGGCCAGCTTGATGACGATCACGCGGATGTCGCGACTCATGGCAACGAACATCTTGCGGATGGTAGCAGCCTGCTTGTCGGAGAGGTTGTCCACCTCGATACGGGTGATCTTCGTGACGCCGTCCACCAGCTGGTCGACGTGCGCGCCGAACAGGTCGGTGACAACCTCGTCGGTAACGTCGGTGTCTTCGATGGTGTCGTGGAGCAGGGCGGCAATCAGCGTTTCCACGTCCATGCGCAGGTCGGCCAGGATGATGGCAACCTCGACTGGGTGGATGATGTAAGGCTCACCGCTTTTGCGGCAGACGCCCTTGTGCGCTTCGCTCGCGAACTCGAACGCCTTCAGCAGCAGCGCCTCCTCCTCGGGGGCAAGATACGACGACGTCATGCGTTGGAGCTCCGCGAAGCGTTCCTCGGGGGTCTCGGTCACGAAACGCGTTTCGCCAGATGGGCGCGTGTCCACGGCGAAGGATTTCTCCGCCGTATGGGGGCGTCCCAGCAGGTCGTCTTGGACCGTCTGCTTGGGCGGGCGCTTCTCGGAAGGTTGGCCGATCAGCTCTTCGGTCTTCTTTTCTTCGGCGCTCATAACAGTCCCCTTCCGCCGAATCGCCTTGGAAGGATGGGGCGGGCGACGCGCGCCTGCAGCGTCGGCGCATCGCTTCCCATGACCCAATCCTTGAATGCATGGTATATCTCCTGCTCGCCTAGGCCCTCACGATACCGCACGCTATCGGTGAGCTCAACCTTGCTCTGGACGTTGACCACGCGAACGGAGCGCGTGGGCTCGCCCGAGGCATAGACGGTGCGCGTTTCCACCAACCCCAGCTCGCGGAACACTGCGATACCGCAGGCTGCGGAAGCGGGACGCACCTCGTGGGCGCGTTGGCTGGCTTGGCGCGCGAGCTCCATGTTCGACAGGGTGAAGAAACCCTCGCCCGCCTGGCGCTGCAGCGCGCGCAGGCAACGGTACACCTGGGCCAAGCTGTCGTGGTCGGGCGTGGCGTCGGCCAGGATGCCCTCGTTGATGCGCGTGTCGGCGCGACTGAACAGCAGATGGATCCACGCGGGTTTGCCGTCGCGGCCCGCACGACCGCTCATCTGGTTGAACTCGATGGCGTTGAACGGCATGTGGTACAGCACCACGTGGCGGATGTCGGGGATGTCGATCCCTTCCCCGAACGCAGATGTGGACACGAGAACCGACAAAGCGCCGGCACGGAACAGTCCTTCGATCCGTTTGCGTTCGGCGCGCGAGAGGCCAGCGTTGTAAAAACCGATGAGCGGTGCCAGCTGGGGAACACGCTTGCGCAGCTGGCGCGCAAGTATCACGGACTGCTCGCGTGAATTGACGAAGATGACCGTCTTTTCGCCGCTCGCCACCAGATTCGCCAGGTAGTCGTCGCGGTTCTTGAGGTTGCGCTGGTCATCAACCTGCAGGTTCGGACGACCGGCATCGTCGCACACGCAGCTGTCGATGGGCAGCGCAGCCAGAATGTCGTCGGCAACGTCATCGGACGCCGTCGCGGTAAGAGCGAGCACCGTAGGCGCACCCAGGCGCTCCAGAGCGCGACCGATGTTTGCGTACGCCACGCGCTGCCCCGCCTTCGCCAGGCCGATGTGGTGCGCTTCGTCTACCACTGCGAAGCCGATGCGCCCGCAGCGGGCGAGTTTCTCGGCGTGGTACGCGAGGAACTCGGGCGTGGTCAACACGATGTCGCAGCTGCCGTCGGCAAGCGCCTGAACCACCTGGCGGCGCTCCTCAGGCGTGCTTTCGCCCGTAAGGGTAGCAACCGCGATGCCGAAGCCCTCCAGTGCCTCAGTCAGATGAAAAGCCTGGTCGGCGATGAGCGCACGAAGCGGATAGACGAAAACGCTTGCCTTGTGCTGCGCTAACGCCAAACGGGCTGCGTGAACCTGGAACGTAAGCGACTTGCCGCGCCCGGTAGCCATAACCGCAAGCACGCTGCGGCCATTGCGCAAATGTTCCAGCACCTCGCGCTGGGATTCGTGCAGCGGACGGTCGCCGATGAGCGCGTGGATGATCTCGTCTTCAAGCCCTTGCGGATCCTCCGCCGCCTTGCGCTCCCAAAACGCGCGGTTCTCCGCGCGCGCCGCCTCGTAGGCGTCCACCTCTTCGGCGCTATGAGGCGCGTCAGCGCACAGCTCGTCATCACTGGTGGCGTACAGATCCGCCACGAACGACAGACTATCGGGGTCGAGGCTTGCTGCCACCGCAGGGCACGTGCGCGCAGGCGAAAGCGACTTAAGCATTGCCTTCACCGTGCGACGGCCGCGCCATTCGTCGATCTGCACCTCAAACGCGGCGTTCACCACGCTGTCGGTGTGTATGAGCGCTTCGATGTCGCTGCAGTGGAACATGATGGCGGCAACGCTCGCAGCGCCTGTGGTGAGCGTGCAGGAGAAATGGTTCTTTTCGGCTCCTACCGCGCGGCAGTTGGAAAGAGACACGTCGCGCGCCAAGTAGCACGGCACGCGCATCTCTTGGCCGAAGGGAGCGAGATCCTCCAACTTCTCTACGTTCTCAAGCGTGAGCTCGGCAAGGTCGACGCAGGCGTCAATCTCAATGAGAGGATGGAAGGCACCCTCGGGCAGCGCGTCCATGTATTCGCAAAGACGCTCGGCGAACTGGGGTAGGCGCTCGGCAGGAAGCGTCACGCCAACTGCAGCCTCGTGGCCGCCGAAACGGGTGAGCAGATCCGAGCAGCTCTCCACCGCCTTGAACAGGTTCACCTGGCCCACGCTGCGTCCGCTTCCGCGTGCCTCTCCGTCCTCTATCGTGAACAGCAGGCAGGGCACCCCGTAGATGCCCACCAGGCGGCTCGCCACGATGCCCTTCACGCCTTCGTGCCAGCCCTCGCCCGCCACCACCAGCGCGCGCTGTCCGTGGTATTCCTCAGCGGCCTGGGCTTTTGCGATTTCCGACAACTCGGCTTCAATCGATCGGCGCTGATCGTTGATGCTTTCCAGGCGTTCGGCGAACCGCACCGCTTCGTCGAAGTCGTCGGTGAGCAGCAAATCCAACGCCGGCGTGGCGTCGCCCATGCGCCCCGCAGCATTGATGCGCGGAACCAGCGAGAAACTCAGGTTCGTGGACGTGACCGGCTTATCTGCCGCGCCGCTGGTGCCCAGAAGCGCCGCGATGCACGGGCGCGGGGCGTCGTTGATGCGCGCAATGCCATCGGCTACCAGGGCGCGATTCTCGTCGACCATGGGCATGAGGTCGGCAACCGTGCCGAGTGCCGCAAGATCGGTGTAGCTGCGCCACAGGTGCGGGTAGCCAAACCGCCCGCCCAGCGCCTGCACCACTTTCAGTGCAACGCCTACACCTGCAAGGATGCAGCTGGGGCAGGAAGGGTCGGTTTTCGGGTCAAGCACCGGCACGCCCTGCGGAACCAGATCGGCAGGCTCATGGTGGTCGGTAACCGCCACTTCCACGCCACGCTGCTGCAAAAGACGCACCTCGGCAGCGCATGCGATGCCGCAGTCAACCGTCACCAGGAAATCGGGTTCAAGTTCCATGACACGCTCGATAGCGGCTTCAGTGATGCCGTAGCCTTCGTCGGAACGGCGCGGAATGAACGGAATAGCGCATGCGCCCAGAGCGCGCAGCCCGCGCGTGAGCACCGCCGTGGCGGAAATGCCGTCCACGTCGAAGTCACCGAACACGACGATGCGCGCATTGCGCCTGATGGCAGCTTCAAGAGCATCGATGGTGTCGTCCATACCGGGAATGGAGTACGGATCGCGCCAGTCTCGGTCGAGAGACGGCTCTAGGAAGCGGCGCGCATCGGAAGGATCGTCTATGCCGCGCGCAACGAGCGTCGCCGCAATGAAGCGCGGCAAGCCCAGGTCGCGCTGAAGGCGCGAGACAGCCGCGGGTTCGGCCGCCCGGATGTTGAATCTGGCTGACATGGGTAGACACTGCCTAACATGGGTAAAGCCTGTTGTTTATCCCTCCCATTTTCCCACATTAGCGCTTCCCTGTCATGGAAGCAGCAGTCGGCGGCACCTCCACGGATTCCAGAGTCCGCCCTGACGGTCGGAGCTGCGTTTCGTCTTCCAGATCAGGATTGCCCGACATCAAAACCTTTACCCCGCGCTAATCGTCACGTAGGCCGATTTCGCCATCAAGCAGCACCTGATCCGAAGCGCGACAAAGTGCAACCGCCCCGCGCCATCCCGAAGCCCGCAGACTTTTCGGCCCTTTTGCCCGTTTCTTGCCGAAGTGCGCGACCTGTTACGCCTCCGAAAACAAGACCGAATTCACGCGCGCCTCCAACATCTTGCATTTCCCCAGATCAAAGTTCCGTATATCCAAAAACTCAAAATGCCGCAGCGCAACTTGGTTTCGGTAGAACACCTTCCGCGCTTGCAAAATGGTCTCAATAGAGGGAATTCCCGCGCACTTCGGCAAATAACGGGCATCAAATCCGAAAAAGCTGTCGACCAAGCCGTTGCAATCAAGCGTCGCCGCGTGCACGCCGTCACTCGCCGATCAGCGCCCCTAGAACGCAGCTTCGTGCGCAGATCCTGGGCCCCACTGGCACAGGGCTACGCCCGAGTCACGTTTGACGCACAGGCATCGCCGATGTAACTGAGATGCGGCACATTGACAGGGCTACGCCCAAGTCGCGTTTGACGCGCAGGGCGCCGTAGATGCTGGCGCCCGTTAACCGCCGCAGAGCTATTCCTTGTTCGTCACCTTGCGCCATACCAGGTGGGCGCCGTTTACGGGGGCGTGAATGGTAAGAATGCCATCTTCTACGTGCGCATTGCGCTCCTGAGATTGTCCGAGCCATGTGGGGTTCATGCTGACGTTCATTGAATGGCGCACCGTCACGTCACCGGTTTCCGGGTCAAGCGAGACGATCTTATAGCGACCGGCATACGCCATGTACCCATGCGCTGCAGCAGCCATCTCCTCGGCTGTGCCCTCATGCAGATCGCCGCTGGCATAGGCGGGACGACCCGTTGCCATCTATTGCGCAGACACATAGCCGTCAGGCGTGTACATAAGGTAGCCCTTGCAGCCGGTGCCGAGCGGATAGACGCGCTTGCCATCTTTTTCCAAGTAGTACTCGACCATCTCCCATGTGCCGATCAAATCCTCGGGCTTGAGCATGCCGGTCCCCTTCCCCCAAACGATTGCCTCTCGTCGTATGGTACCCCGAAGCGCAGCAGATAGACAGGCTTCGGCGAAGCCGAAAGTTCGCTGCCATCACAATGGCCGCCTCTAAACAAAGGGGGCGCCAGCGCGCGTTACTCCACGCTTTTCAGGGCGCCGATCATGTCGATGCGGTCGAGGGTGCGATTGGTGATGAGGTTCACCACCAGGGCGAACGCGAATGGCAACACGGCGCTTATCACCATGCTGTACCACTCGATGTGGTTGGGGAACGCGATGCCCGGCATGTTGAGCGAGCCCAACAGCACTCCGCCCAGCGGCGGACCGGCCACCAGGCCAAACGCGATGCCGATAGCCGTAAGAATGAGCGTTTCCTTGTTCACGTAGTGGTGCACCTCGCCGCGGCGGAAGCCCAGCACCTTGATGGTGGCCAGCTCGCGCTCGCGCTCGGAGATGTTGGTGGTGGAAAGCGTGAACAGTACCGTGAACGCCAGCGCCGCAGCCATCACCAAGATGACCAGCACAACCGTGTTGATGAGCGCGAACGAGCTTGCAAAGCTGTCCTCCATCTCGCGCGTGCTCACCACCGAAAAGTACGTGGAATCTTGCGAGAGCTCGTCAGCGAATGCCGGACCATCGGTGTCGTCGGTAAGCTGCACCAGCACGGCGTTCGGCGCGTAGCTGCCCGCCCCGAACAGCTTCTCGTAGGACGCCTGCGAAAGGTACGCATAGTTGCCCAGATACGACTGGGAGACACCCACGACCCGCGCGCTTCGTTGCTCGAGGGAACTGTCCTGCAGGACGGCATCCGCCCCTTGTTCAAGTCCCAGCACCTGAGATGCGTTGTTCGTGACAAGCATCCCCTCGGTGGGCAGCGAAAGCGCCGTGCCCGAAGCGTCCGTCATGGCAACGTAGCCCTCGAGCGTCGCACCGTCAGGGGCAGCGATGATCTGGGCATCCACGGAGTCCTCGCCGTTGCCCACTTCGCCGGAATCGATCAGCACGCGCGTCAGATCCGCAACGCGATCATCTGCGGCAAGGCCGTCGGCAACGGAGTCGAGGTCGTCGGCATCCACCACCGCCATGATGTCGTATTGGTCGATGGATTCGTACTGCTCGGGCGCCATGAGCGCCACCGAGTCCTTAATTACGAACGCGCACACGATGAGCGCCGTGCAACCCATGATACCCGCCACCGTCATGAAGAAGCGCTTCTTGTAACGGAACAGGTTGCGCGCCGTCACCTTGTTAAGGAACGACAGACGACGCCAGATGGCGGGAATGCGCTCAAGGAAGATGCGCGATCCGAACTTGGGGACCTTCGGGCGCAGCAGGTCGGCGGGCGTCTGGTGGATCTCGCTGCGGCACGACAGGAACGCCGACCCGCCAATGGCAACCACAAACAGCAGGATGCCAAACAGTCCACTAGCAACGTTGTAAAGAATGGGGTATCCCGGCAGCACGTACATCACGTCGAACACCGTGAACAGGAACAGCGGCAGCAGAACGAAACCGAACACGTTGCCGATGATGCCGCCCACAAGGCAGGCGGCAAGCGCATAGATGAGGTACTTCGCATACACCTGATGCTTCGCGAAGCCGAGCGACTTGTACGTGCCGATGAGACCACGCTGCTCTTCCACCAGGCGCGTGATGGCGGTGAGGCTCACCAGGATGGCAACCACCAAGAAGATGATGGGAAACGCGGTGCCGAGCGCTTCGATGGAATCGGCGTCGCTTTCGATGGAGCTGTAACCGGAAAGCGACGAGCGGTCTTGAATATACCAGGTGGCCGGATCGATGTCCTCGACTTCGGCGCGCGCATCAGCCAGCTCGGCCAGCGCATCGGCTTTCTCGCGCTCATAGTCGGCGCGTTGCTCGTCGAGTTCGCGCTGACCATCCTCCAGTTCGGCCGCGCCGGCGTCGAGCTCGTCCTGGCCGGCGTAAAGCTCGGCCCATCCGCTGTCGATCTCGTCTTGGCCGGCGTAGAGCTGCGCCCAGCCATCATCAATCCGCGCTTGGGAATCTTCCAAAAGCTTACGGTTCTCGTCGTAGGATTTAACCGCCTCCTGCGCGGTCGCCAACCCGTTCCAGCCTTCTTCGAGCTCGACAGCGTTGCCAGCGAGCTCCTGCTCGGCTTTATCAAGCGAGTTGGCGAAGTCGGCGGTCTGCTGGGCAACCTCCGCTTCAGCCTCCTCAAGAGCTTGGGTATGCAGTTGCTCGAGCATCGCCGTAGCCTGATCCTCCGTGAACCCCTGCGCCATCATCTCGTTGAGATATGTGTCCCAATTATCCTTGAATCGCTGGTTCACGGTATCGCGAGCTGACTGGTAAGCAGCTTCGATCTGCGCGCGACCATCCTGAACTTGCTTCAATGCCGCGTCGTAAGTCTCCTGGCCCCGCTTCAACTCCTCTTCCATTGCGGGAAGCTGGGATCGCAGGTTCTCAATCGTCTCACTGTTGGCATTGAGCTGCGCGAGACCGGCATCCAGCTCGGCTTGGCTGTCGATGAGGGTTTGACGGTTGGCGTCGATTTCGGCTTGGCCGTCGATGAGATCCTGACGGCCGGCATCCAGCTCGGCCTGGCCGTCGGCAAGCTCGGCGCGGCCGTCGTCGATTTCTTTCTGGCCGTCGGCAAACGCCTGCTCGGCCTCATCGAAACTCTCCTGCGCCTCGCGTTCGCCATCTTCCACCTGTGCGAGCGCATCACCCACCACCTCGTCGGTGCGCGCCTGGGCTCGCTCGTCGCGAATAGCATCAATGCGGTCGGAGGCCTCAGCCACCACGTCGTCATATTCCGCGCTGTAGCAGAGCAGCTCGGAGGCACCAGCAAGCCGCACGTAGGCAACCGTGAACGTGTCCGCCGTCACGTTGTCCGGCGTGACGAAGAAGGCGTAATCGGAAGACGACGCCGCGCGGAAGCTCATGCTGCCTTCGGCGTTGTTGACCTCCATGGGGTCGATCACCGTGCCAACCACCGTGTAGTCGCAGCGCTCGAACACCTCGTTGTTCTCGTCTTCAGCAGCCTCAAGCTGCAGTGTGTCGCCGATCGACTTTCCGGAATCCTTCAAGTAGCCGGCTGTCACCGCCACCTCGCCGGGCGCTTCGGGCAACCTGCCCTCGACCAGGTACGGCTCGTTGAAGCCACTATCGGAAAGCGCCTTCACGTCGACCGAGGCGCGCTCGCCCGCCACCTTCACGTAGGCAGTCTCGGAATAGCCGCCTTCCGCGAACTCAACGCCCTCCAGCTCCGAAAGCGCGTCCACATCGCCCTGCGTGATGCCCAGCGTGGACAGCACGCGCGCATCGAAGAGGTTCTGGCTGTCGTAGAAAACGTCAGCAGCGGCGCGAAGGTCGTCGCACCCAGCCTTCAGACCCGAGAACATCGCTGTTCCCAGGATAGTGATCACAACAATTGCCACGAACCGTTTCAGGTTCCCCCGGATGGTGCGAAGGATATCTTTGCGGAACGCGGCGTGCATGGTTTACCACTCGATGTTCTCGATGGGCGTGGGGTTGACGTTCTGGGTCTGGTCGATCACCTTACCGCTCTTGAAGCGGATCACGCGGTCGGCCATATCGGCAAGCGCGGCGTTGTGGGTGACGATGATCACCGTCATGCCACCGGTGCGGCACGTGTCCTGCAAAAGTTTGAGGATCTGCTTGCCCGTGTTGTAATCGAGCGCGCCGGTGGGCTCGTCGCACAGCAGCAGCTTGGGGTTTTTCGCCAACGCGCGTGCGATGGACACGCGCTGCTGCTCGCCGCCGGAAAGCTGCGCGGGGAAGTTGTCCAAGCGGTGACCCAGCCCCACACGACGAAGCGTTTCGGCGGGGTCGAGCGAATCGGGACAGATCTGGCTTGCCAGCTCCACGTTCTCGAGCGCCGTGAGGTTGGGCACCAAGTTGTAGAACTGGAACACAAAGCCGATATCGGCGCGGCGATACTCCACCAGTTCGTCGCCGGTGAGCTTGGCGATGTCGCGCCCCGCAACGAACACCTCGCCCGACGTGGGCGAATCCATGCCGCCCAGAATGTTGAGCGCCGTCGTCTTACCCGCACCCGACGCGCCAAGGATGACGGCAAGTTCGCCCTGCTCGGCTTGGAATGTGGCACCGTCGAGCGCATAGACCGCCGCATCGCCTTCGCCGTACTGCCTCACCACATTTTCAAAGGAAACGTATGCCACGGCAGTCCCTCCCGCCAAGGTCCTCAAAGCGAATATCACTCCAACATTACGAGTATACGTTTGCGGGATTCGGGCGGCAATGCGAAATCCGCACTACCTGAAGTTCCGTTGAAGATAGAGCGGGAATGCAGCGCGGGCCGAGAGCACCAGCTAATCTGCCAAAACGGCTTCGACCAGCGACGCCACGTGGATGCTGATGGTGTCGAGGCAGGGAACGCAGGTCACGCCGTCGTTGAGGATGAGCGGCAGCTCGGTGCACCCCAGCACCACGGCCTGGATGCCTTGCGCATCGCGCATGCGGCGCACCACGCCAGCAAGTCCCACGCGTGTGTCGTCGCGCAGGATGCCGAACTCGAGCTCCTCAGAGATCTTTTGCGCCACGTAGCGCTGGTCATCCTCGCTGGGAACCACGAGCTCCATGCCCGCATCGCGAAACGCCTTGTGGTAGAAATCGGCTTCCATCGTGGGTGCCGTGCCCAGAAGTCCCAGCTTCGAAAATCCGCGCCGTGCCGCTTCATCGCGACACGCATCCACAATGCTGACCAGCGGAATCGGAGAGCGCGCCTGAAGCTCGTCGAACACGAGATGCGGCGTGTTCGCGCACAGCGCTCCCACCTCGGCCCCCGCAGCAGCGACGCGCCCTATGGCGGCAGAGAGGTAGTCTGCAAGCTCGCCCAAACGGCCTTCGCTTTCCAGGCGCAGCACATGGAACACGTCCACGCTCTCGATGGTCATGAGGGGAAAGCGATGGGCGCGCTCATGCACGCCATGCACGATGTCGTGATAGTACGGGATCGTGGATTCGGGACCCATGCCACCAATCAAGCCGAGCTTTTTCACTTTACAACTCCTCTCAACTAAAGAGAGCTTGTCTTACGCGCTCCGCCAGCGAGGGTTTCCGCGGTGCCGGAGATTCGTTCGATCGCGGGGGCGAAGCGTACTTCGGTACGTGAGCCCCGGGATCGGGCGAATATCCGGTGCCGCGGGAAGCCGCAGCGTCAGCAGGTTCGCCGTTCGGCAGAACGGCGGAACTCAGTATGGTTCATCTAAATCGGCGTGGGCTTGCGCGTCGGCGTCGAGCGGCATGAACTTGCCTTGGCAGTAGCGGTCGAGCGCCACGAGCGCGATCATGCCCGCGTTGTCGCCGCAAGCGGAAAGCGGCGGCATGATCAGGCGGACGTTCATCTTCGCGCACAGCTGCTCGTACGCCTCGCGCAGCGCCGGATTGGCGGCGACGCCGCCGCCCAGGCAGAACGTGCGCGCACCGGTAAGCTGCAGCGCCTTTTTCGCCTTGGCAACCTGCACGTCAACCACCGCCTGCTGGAAACTGGCAGCGATGTCGGGAATGTTGAGCTCGCGCCCTGCGGCGCGCTCGTTGTTGATGTAGGTGACCACGGCGGTCTTCAGGCCCGATAGCGAGAACCGCAGGTCTCCCGAATGAAGCATCGCGCGTGGGAACGGGATGGCGTCGGGATCGCCCTGCGCAGCCGCACGCGAGATCACCGGACCGCCGGGATACCCCAGGCCCAGCGCCTTTGCCACCTTGTCGAACGCCTCGCCCACCGCGTCGTCGATGGTTGCGCCGAGAGTTTCGTAGTTGCCCCAATCTTTGACATGCACAAGCAGCGTGTTGCCGCCAGACACCAAGGAGGCGACCATCGGCGGTTCCAGGTCGGGCGCGCCGATGCGGTTAGCATACAAGTGGCCTTCCAGATGGTGCACGCCGATAAGCGGTTTGTCGGCAGCCCATGCAGCGCCTTTGGCAAACGCCACACCAACCACAAGCGCCCCAAGCAGGCCCGGAGCATAGGTGACGCCCACGGCGTCGATATCGCGCCAGGTCAGCTGCGACGCACCCAATGCCGCAGCGGCGGCTTCGAAGCACTCGTCGCACACGCCACAGACAGCTTCGATGTGCTTGCGGCTGGCAATCTCGGGCACCACGCCGCCAAAACGAGAATGGAAGTCGATCTGGGACGCAACGACATCGGCAATGAGATTGCCTTCGCCATCAACGATGGCCGCCGCCGTCTCGTCGCACGACGATTCGATCGCCAGAATGAGCGGACGCGCCATGGCGCGGGCGGGTGACGCTGAAGGTTCCGCGACGCGCCGCTCCGCTGCTCGGCCTTCGGCCTCGTGCGCTGCGCTACTGCGATCATATGACGAAGAATTTAGTGCGCAGACGGTCGCTCCACCTTCAGCGTCACCCGCCCGCGCCCGCAGCTCTTCCTGAGAATGCAGGGCGTTGTCGATCTGCAACTCCATGCCAGCCACGTCGTGGTGCGCCAGCGGGAGCGGACCTTGCATGATGAGGGCGTCCTCGCCGTCAGAATAGTAGCGCGGACGTTTCCCGAGCGACTCGAAACCGAGCGCGCGGTAGAACGCCTGAGCCCCTTCGTTGCCCGCGCGAACCTCCAGCGAACACGTGCGCGCGCCCAAATCGCGTGCATCTGAGGCAACACGCGACAAAAGTTCGCGCGCGATGCCATGGCGACGCCACGCCGGATCAACACCCACTTTGAGAATCTGCACGTCGCCGTCAACGACCCAACCGCCAGCGTAGCCAACAAGCTGGAGGTCATCCGACTTCCCAACGTATGCTGCCCACCAGGTTCTATCCGTGCGCGGAAGCTCATCTGCCACCAGGCGTTCGTTCCAGGCGTCACTTCCCATGATGCGCGCTTCGAGCGCAGCCACGTCAGCAACATGCGCGGCATCAAGCGGCTTGTAGGTGATGCCCTCTGCATCAGGACGCGCATTCAAGATGGCGGAATCGTGCATAGTCGCGCGCTGGTCGCGGCGCGGTGCGAGGTCCTGCACGCCAGTGCGCAAGTTTTTGGGATCGTTTTTTGCCAAACGGATGCGTTCATTTTCTTCCGCATCCGAAAGACGCGTGTACACCGGCAGCGCGAACGCGGGGCTGTGGCGCGCGGCGTCGAACGGGTCAGCCTCCCCCGCCTGCCAAAGTGCCTGAACGGCAAGCAACAGCCCCTTGCCCGTCGGCTCCCACAGCTCCTGCGGAAGAACGGCGCCCAAAGGCGCAAGAATCTCTTCATATTTCACCAGCGCATCGCCGGTCACGTGGTCGACAGGATCCGATTCCGGAACTTCAACCGCTTTGATGACGCGGTCGGCTTCCAGGCGGTGCGCACCCGCATCGTCCACTTCGTAGCGAACCGGATACACCTCTCTGCGCATCGCGTCGGCAGCCACCAAAAGCGCGCCGCGCACGCCCGCGGCCCACACGTTCCACGCAACCGCATCCAGTGTCGAAAAGCCCACAAGCCCCACGCCAAGCGCCGACGCAACGCCCTTCGCCGTAGCCATGGCGATGCGCACGCCGGTGAACGATCCCGGCCCGCGCCCGCACGCCACGCACGCGATGTCGTCGCGCACGATGCCATGCTCGGCCAGCAGCTCATCGATACGGGGAAGCAGTTGGGTGTTGGACGCACGATGGGCGCGGACTTCGGCGGAAGCAACAAGTTCGATGGTCTTGGTTTCGGGATGAAGCGCGCCCACCCCGATGGAAATGACTTCGTTGGCGGTATCGAACGCCAGCACGTAACGCGCAGCGCCCTTCTGTTCAGCCGCCACTAGTTGCCCACCTTCATCAGGCGCGACTTCGAATCGGACGCCCACACCTTCAGCATGGAGCGAGCCCGCGTGCCGAACGCATGCGCCTTCACGGCGCGCACGCCGTCCTCGTCGATGCCGATTTTGATTTCCAAGAAACCGAAGGGCATCGCTTCGGGGAACTTCGAGCCCCATTCGATGAACGACACGCCGTCGCCTTCAACGGTGCCGTAGAAGTCGATGTCTTCAAGCTCGGATGCGTCGTCCAAGCGGTACAGGTCGAAGTGGTAAAGCGGCAAGCGCCCGCCGTCGTATTGCAGCAGAATGTTGAACGTGGGGCTGGTCGCCGCCGCGCGAATGCCCAAGCCTTCCGCGATTCCCTGAACGAACTGGGTTTTGCCCGCGCCCAGGTCGCCTTCAAGCAAGATGACGTCGCCCTCGTGCAGATACGGTGCCAGCGTGGAAGCGAGCTGCTTGGTCGCTTCGGGCGTCGCGGTTTTTCGCATGTATGTCAATCCATTAGCCATGTCGTCCATGATACGCCAGCCGCGCCAGCAACGGCACCACAGCTACGAAACCTGCACGAGCGGCGGTTGTTTAAAACACAGCATCTTGCTATAGTTGTCATACGGTATGACAGGAGGTTGCTATGGAGCCTATGGTTTCGGGACGCGTACCGCTTCCCTTGCGCAACAGGGTCAACAAGCAGCTGAAAGAAATGGGGTCCAGCCCCACCGAGCTGATTAACAAGGCGTACGAATTCGTGGATGCCACCGGCTCGCTTCCCCACGTTCAAGTGCTGATCGAACCGGGCAAACGGCAGCTGACCGAGGCACAACGCCGAGAAACAACCTCGTTTTTCGAACAGATCACTTTCGCGGTGCCTGAAAGCTACTTTGCTGGACGAGATTACGACGACATGCTCGAAGACGAGATGAGGCGCGAGTATGAGAGTCTTTCTTGATACCAACATCCTTGTCGACTTCTACGCGCGGCGAGAACCCTTCTTCCAAAATGCCAAGCTGCTCTGGATCGCCTCCTACTTCAAAGACGTTGAGCTGTGGGCATCGACTCAGTCGTTTGTCGATATTGAATACATCTTGCGGCGAGCCGTGCCTGTGCAGACGCTTCGGGAAATGATGGCGAAAAGCCTCGATCTTCTCCGAGTTTCCTCCCCCGAACCCAACGATCTCACCGACGGCCTGTCATCTGGCTGGCCCGATTTGGAGGATTTCCTCATCGCGCGCTGCGCCCAGAACGAAGGCGCAGATTACCTGATCACACGCGACGCGAAGGGTTTTGAAAACTCGATCGTGCCGGTGGTGTCGCCTGAGCAGTTCTTCAGAATGCTGAAAGAGGAGTACGGCGTCGTCTACGGCGAGGAAGCGCTATAGTTCAGAGCCTTTGTCTGAGCGCTTCGCCCACCACCCGATACGCTTCCGTTAATCGTTCAAGGCTCCATGAGGCGTTTGCGGCGCTCGTCGAAGGCAGCTTGATCGCAGGGATGCCGGTTATGGGCTCTTGGTAGCGACGGTACAGTTGATGGGATTTTCCTCCGGTGCAGAATACCGCTTCGATTGGCGAGGCATTCAAGATGCGCGACAGATCGTTGGGCACGACATCGCGAATGCTGGCGTCGGAAGCTCCCTCGATGCGGCAGCTTGCAATAACATCCCACATCGCAATGCGGTTGCGCAGCAGAAACGCAGTGCGCTCTTCTGCCGTCTGCGGAACCGCGTCCTCCCCCATCACAGCAGCAAGCACCCGCCACATGCGGTTTTGGGGATGCCCGTAGAAGAAACCCACTTCGCGAGACTTCGGCGAAGGGAACGACCCCAGCATCAACACGCGCGACCGCGCGTCGAAGACCGGATCGATGGTATGTTGCAGATGCTCGCGTTGCATAGGACAAGGCTAGCACGATCGACCACCGATAGCTCACCAGAGCAAAGCGCGTATCCGCCACCATGGACGCGACACGCCCGCCATTGCGACTGAAACTTGCCTGCAAGCACAAAACGCGTTTGCAACTATCATCACAACGTTATATCATTGCGATGATAGTTAAAGGAGGAGCAATGGGATCTTCTCGCGTTATCACGCTCTACCACGGATCCGAGCACATCGTTCGCGAACCTAAGCTCGGATTGGGCAAACCCTACAACGACTACGGCAGAGGGTTCTACTGCACAAGAGAGCTTGACATGGCGTGCGAATGGGCATGCAAGCAAGGAGGAAGCGGCTTCGCCAATCGCTATGAGCTCGATTGCTCCGACCTTCTCGTCCTCGACCTCAACGACGGCACGCATACCGTCCTTCACTGGATCGCTCTGCTGCTGGCGAACCGAACGTTTTCTCTTTCGAGTGCGATAGCCGAACAATCCCGCGCGTTCATTCTCGACCAGTTTCTTATCGATACGAGCGAATTCGACCTGATCGTCGGGTATCGGGCAGATGATTCGTACTTTTCCTTTGCAGAAGCGTTCGTGGAGAACAGCCTCCCCATTAGACGGCTGGAGGAAGCCCTCCGCCTAGGTGATCTTGGGGAGCAGGTCGTCCTCGTTTCCGAAGCCGCGTTCGACAGAATCCGCTTCATCGACGCGCAACCCGCTGATGCCGCAACGTTCTATCCCCGGTTCAAACAGCGAGACATTGCAGCGAGAAACGCCTATCGATCCGAAGTGAGGAGCGCTCCCGATCTTGAAAACGACGTGTTCGTTCTCGACCTCATGAGAAAGGCGGGCGGGCGATGACGCACTCGTACAGCAAGCTTTATCTAAACGACGCCAAGATCCGCTTGGGGACGATGGCGCACTACGGCATATGCGAATGCGGAATCGAGCCCGATGAGCTGTTCACGCTGTTTGGGATAACCGGGGTAGCCTATCAGTTTGGCCGAGGTAATCCCGCTTTCGTGTCCGGAAGGTCGGGATATGAGCTGTTGCACGAAACCCTGCGGCGAGCAACCGACTGCCCTTCGTCCAACCTGCCCGAACCTGCGCGCACCGACGGGAAAAGTCCCGAATACTGGGCTGGCTGGGCGCTCGCCCACTATCAATGGGCGAGCGGACAGGGGTTTGCTCGGATACTGAAATCCGTGAGCTTTTCGGAGATCATCGCGATGTATCCGCTTTTCCACGAGATGGACATTGCGCGGTTTGCCGAGGAAATGGACCGGCGCATCCTCTCCAAAGAGCATCCCACAAACCTTCGGGCGCAACGTGAGATCGCAGGATTGTCGCAGGCGGAGCTTGCGCGCGAGGCGCATGTGGGGCTGCGGTCGATCCAGATGTACGAGCAGCGGGTGAACGATATCGACAAGGCGCAGGCACACACCGTTTACAAACTCGCACACGCGCTCGGGTGCTCGATGGAGGATTTGCTGGAATCGCCGGAGCGTTAAACGCCTTTGAAACCTCTTGTGCGAAAGCCGCAAACGGCTCTGCTGGTATCCGATCAGCAAGGCTGCAAGAAGCGGCACGTCGGCGCATGCGTTATCATGAGCGCGGCATACCGAATGCAAATCCGCAACCAGAGAACCTTGACCCGCTGAAAGGACAGAGACGAACCCATGATCGCACAACGCATTCAAACCGTGTTAGACAATCTTGCGACGCGAGGACTTTCGCAGCTTTTAATGTGCGACCCGCGATCTATCCAGTATCTGACCGGCGCATACGTTGAACCGGGCGAACGTTTTCTTGGATTGCTGCTGCGTGCGGGCGAAGCGCGCCCCACGCTGTTCCTGAACGAACTGTTCACCGCCCCCGCCGACATCGAGGCAGAAGTGGTTTCGTTCAACGATACCGGAGACCCGTTGGCACTGCTTTCCGAGCGCTGCGACGCCGCCGCTGCCCTTGGCTGCGACAAGAACCTGCCGGCCCGCTTCCTTATTCCGATGATGGAGCGAGGGGTTGCGGCTTCGTTCGTACTCGCATCCGACACCGTCGATGACGCGCGTGCCATCAAAGACGACGAAGAGCGCCAGCTGATGCGCGCTGCCTCGGCGGCCAACGACGCCGGCATGGCGCGTTTCCGCGAGCTGGTGCGCGAGGGAATCACCGAGGCAGAGGTCGCCGCGCAGCTGGAAAGCATCTATCGCGAGCTGGGCGCGTCAGGGCATTCGTTCGCCCCTATCGTCAGCTTCGGCGCCAACGCCGCCGACCCGCACCACGAGCCGGACAGTACTCCGCTGAAACAAGGCGACGCCGTGCTGTTTGACGTGGGATGCCGCAAGGACGAATACTGTGCCGACATGACCCGCACGTTCTTCTTCGGCGAACCCGACGAGGAACAGCGCCGCGTCTACGAGGTCGTGCGCCAGGCCAACGAGGCAGGCAAGGCGGCCGTGCATCCCGGAGCCCGCTTCTGCGACATCGATGCTGCAGCACGCAAAGTTATCGAAGGCGCTGGTTACGGCCCTTACTTCACGCACCGCTTGGGGCACCAGATCGGCCTGGACGTGCATGAGCCGGGCGACGTTTCCTCCGCCAACGAGGCGCAGGTGCAGCCCGGTATGTGCTTCTCCATTGAGCCGGGCATCTATCTGCCCGGACGCTTCGGCGTGCGCATCGAGGACCTGGTGATCGTCACCGAGGATGGTTGCGAGGTGCTCAACGCTTATCCGCGCGAGCTGGAAACGTTGGCGTAACGCAAAAAGGCGCCCCGCTTTCGCGGGACGCCTCGGGACAACCCAGCGCGGATGCTCCGTGCCGGTAAAGGAGGACTTTACGCGTTGGCGGCCTTCGGGCCTTCCAGCTTGCGCTGGCGCTCGAGCTCTTCTTCGCGGCGCTCCTCTTCATCGAGCTTGCGCAGCTCTTCTTTCGAGAGGCCCTTCCACGTAGGCTCGATGCCCTTCGCTGCGTCCATCTTCTGAGAGACGAAGCCGGGGATGAGGTACGCCAGCCAGCAGATGATGGCGCCATAGAGGTTCACGCCCAAGAAGTTGGCGTAGTCGCCGCCGCCGATGTTCATGAAGGCAAGCGTCTCGGGCCAGAACGTGTCCACAATGCCCAGCACCATGCCAATCCAGAACGCCAGCATGAAGCCGATCTTGGTGGGCTTCACCCAGCCATGCGCCAGGAAGATGGGGCCCAGGCCCATGATCATCGTGCCCGAGATGGTGGTCGCCGAAATCAGCGTGGCCCCCATGACCATGGGCAAGTTGCCCACGATGCCGAAAACGATCATGAAGATGATGCCGATGATGCGGGGGCTCGTCTTCGGCACGCGGCCGAGGATGCCCGGAAGGTCGCGCGCGGTCAGCTTGGACAGTGCAGTGAACGTGGAGTCGAGCGTGGAGCCTGCGGTGGCAATCATGATGACCGCCATGGCGAAGAACATCAGGATGCCGAAGCTCTGCGCAACGACGACCGGAGCGTCGCTTTCCAGCACGATGTTGTTCAGGTACGCATGGATGCCGATGGTGGAGAACAGCATGATGGCCAGGAAGCCCAGCAGGCCGGATGCGATCATGCAGCGCAGCATCTTGCGAGGACGGCAGATGAAGCCGCGGTCGGTAAGCACCGCGTCGTGGAAGCCGTACGAGAGACACTGCAAGCCCGCGCCGATGATGAAGTCGACGCCGCCCTCGAGGCTCCACACGCCAGACGTGGCGATTGCGCCCACGCCGTCCTGCGGGACGATGTACACCAGCACGAACACGAACAGCACTGCGAACAGGACGGTCTGGCCAACGTCGGTGGTCAGCGAGCCGCGCATGCCGCCCCAGCAGCAATACGCCACGGTGATGGCGGTGAACAGCAGCGCCGCGATGATGAATGGAGCGCTGCCCGAGGTGCCGTAGTACGCGCCCACGACGGAGGTGTTCGACCAGACCTCATTGAACAGGCGGACCAGAATGGCGGCCGAGAAGCAGAACGCCGCGGCAACGCCGTAGTTGTCGGTGAGGAAACTCACCATGCTCTTGGCGCCGAACTTGCGGCGCAAACGGTACAGCGCATAGCCCGTCAGCGGGATGCACAGCCAGTACACGGCATAGCCGATGCCGCCGACGATGCCGTATTCGGCGCCCATGTTGGCGGCGTTGGTGACAGACTTCGCAAAAATCCAGGAAATGAAGATGGACGCGGTGATCATCCATCCAGCAGCTTCCCGACCTTGCTTGTCTTCGCCGCGGAAGAAGCCGCCCATCGAAACGGTCTTCGGCGAGAGGATGAACATCACGATGCCGTACACGACGAGAAATCCCCAGAAAAAGATTCCAGTGGAGAGATCCATAAGCCTGCTCCTTTCATGCATTCGTTTTCGCGCAAAAGCAGAGGACTGGTGGAAGAGCTCTCGGCACAAGCTTGTGCAAGAGCACCTCCGCCTTGTTCTCTGCCATATGCGATTTATGCCTATAGCAGATTACATGCATTAGTAGTCTTTGTCTACTATTTTTCCTTTAATTTTTAAGGGTGGCACCTAAGTTGGGGTAAACGCGCTACTCCCCTTGCACAAGCGTCCCGCCGCAGCTTGAACCGAACCCCGCCGTGCAGGCATAGCAGTGGTTTCCGAACACGATGTCGCGTTTGAGCGGGCGGCCAGGATCGTCTGCGTAGTCGAAAATCGTCACTTCACCGCGCTCGTCGTGCGCCACCAAGCCCAGCGCCTGATTGAAGTCGCAGTCGTAGACGCGGCCATCCCAGCCAACGGAAAGCTGATGACGGCACATCACGCCCTCGCATGCTTCGGGATTGAAGCTGTCAATAAGCGTTTCCAAATAGGCGTCGAAGGCTCCCGCGTCAATCAGACTCGCACCGTAACGGCCGATAGGATTGTTCGCCATGGCGAAGAGATTGTCGAACGAAATTCCGAGCTCAGTCAAACGACGGCGATACATTTCCTCCAGTTTGTCCTGCTCGGGAGGCAAAACGGGCTCCTGCGGGTTGAATGCGACATCCAAAACATGAACGCCATCTTTTCCGTATCCGCGATCGTTGAGCTTCCGAAGCAATTCGAGCGTCTCGTCGAATGTGCCGCCACCACGCTGGGCGTTTGCCTGCGCGGCGAACACGTTGGGCAGTGACGCCACGATCTCGACGCCCAGCCTGTCGTACGCATCCAGCAGACGCGCATAAGAAGGATCGTCCAGAATGACCAGGTTTGAACGAAGCATCACGTGATCGACTGCCTTTGACGCCTCCTCGAGGAACCACTCGATCTCGGGGTGCATTTCCGGTGCTCCGCCCGTGATGTCGATGGTCTTAATGCCGCGGTCGCGCGCCACCTCGAGAATCGCCTCCAGCACCTCATGGCTCATCGCCTCAGTGCGCTTGGGATTCGATTCCACGTGGCAGTGAGCGCACGCAAGGTTGCATCGGGCGGTGATGTTCACCTGAATGGTTTGCGGAACGTCGTCGGTCACGCGCCAACGATCATCATCGAGCATGTCTTCGAAGTACAATAGCTTCGCGAGCGCCAAGTTGACGTCGCGCTTGGTCGCATGGAATTGCAGGCGCCGTTCGACACGCGCTGCCGCAGCTTCGCGCCGTGCTGTCTCACCCGGCTTGAAGCCACCCAACAAAGAATCGGCGAGCTGATCTTCAGCACCATCGACGATGCGAGAGCGGTACGAGATGGCGGCGGGGCTGAGCTCATCCCACAGCAAGTCGAACCACGTCAGGTAGGCATCATGGTCATAGCGGACCGGCACCGCCTGGATGAACAGGCCATCCTGTTCGCAGCCGAACAACGCGTCTTCCGCGGGCGTTTCCGCGATACGTACCAGCAACCCGTAGTGTTGGCCGCGGAAGTTCGGCAGCCCTGCGGCGCCGTTGTTGATGAACGCTCCACGGGCGAGCGTGAGCGCAGCGGGAGCGCATGTGTGCGTCGTGGTGAAAACATCTAAGTCGTTTTCGGCCATGAAGCGATCGAGCTCGTCTTGGCGCAGAACGTCTTGCAGCGATTCGCGCGAGCAATCCCACCCGCCAATGAGCTTTTCGTCGCCATGTGAGATGCCCACTTTCCGCCCTGCAACGCGCACCGTCATCGTGGCGGGGCGCCCCTGCAGCATCTCTTTCAGTTCGGGATGCTCGTCAACCGCAATGGAAAGCATCTTGTGAATGCGGTTTGACCTGCTCACAGACTCATCGGATGTGCAGTCGGGGTATGCGCAGCCGCACCCAACCCCCACATCGACCTGTCGGCGCAGTTCGGCTTCCACATTGCCGACCATGGGCACGTAGTTGTCGCCTGCTTCCGCGACCGCCTTCTCTAATGCGGCGAAGTTTTCGGCAGTCTTATCGAACCAATGCATGTCACCGTTGAAAACGACAAGCAATTCGCCTTTCTCCTGCGCTGCCATCTTTTTGACAGCATCGAGCGCGAAGGGGTTTCCGTACAAGCCTCCCACCGCATAGAGGACATCGCAGCTGCGCTGCGGCTCACCAGCGAACGCATCGGTCGGAATGTGGTAGTCGACCGGGCAAACGCGACCCGCATCCTTGAACAAACGACGCTTCTGTCCCGGCGCTTGGCATGAAGACATGGAACCCTCTTCTCTTTGCTGACGGCATGTGCACCTATTAGACTAGTGCAGATAGTAGTCTATAGCAAGCAGAAAGGCGTTATAGATTGCGTTTGCGAACGGACGTAAAAGCCTCTAGCGCGCCAGACGCTCCGCCGCCGTCACCACGTGGTCGAGCGTGACGGCAGTGGTTACTGAACCGATGCCGCCAGGGACCGGAGACAGAGCCGCCACCACAGGTTCCACGGAGTCGGCGTGCACGTCGCCGCACATCTTCCCGTCTTCATCGAAATTGATGCCCACATCCAGCACCGTCTGGCCGGCAGAGAAGAAGCGCTGATCAAACGCATGCGGCTTGCCGACCGCGCACACCACAACATCGGCCCCGCGCGTGATGGTGTCCAAGTTCCCGGTATGGGAATGGCACATCGTGACCGTGGCGTTGCGTGCAAGCAGCAGCATGGAAAGCGGCTTGCCCACCACCAGACTGCGACCGACAACGACAGCACGCTGTCCATCGAGCGGAACGTTGTAGAAATCCAGCGTGCGGATGCACGCCTCAGTCGTTGAAGGCGCGAAACCGTCGCCTGAGCCCGCAAACACCGACGCGAGCGAGGCGCGCGTGATGCCGTCGACGTCTTTGCGCGGGTCGAGCAGCTCGCACACCGCCGCTTCATCAATTTGCGCCGGAAGCGGGCGCATCAGCAAGCAGCCGTGGACGGAAGGATCCTCGTTGATCTGGCAGATCACCACGCTCAGGACGTCTTGAGAAACGTCGGCGTCCAGCGAAACCGTGCGCACCTCCACGCCTGCCGCTTCAGCATGCTTGAGAATGGTGCGCTCATAGGCAAGATCCCCTGGGTTGTCCCCCACGCGCACGACGGCGAGCGCGGGGATGACTCCGCCTTCGCGCAGGATGTCGGCGCGCTTGCGAGCGGCGGCGGCTATCGCTTCAGCAACGGGCTTTCCCCTGAGCAGCTTGCGCATGGCTTCTCCTACTGCAAGATTCCCATGACCTGCGAGGCCACGATGTCGGAACGGATTTGTGCGCTGATCATCAGCTCGTTCACCTTCGCGCGGTACTCCAGCGCCCGCTGCGGGTCGGTCATGCCGTCGACGTTCAGAAAGATGTTCATGGCGGCGGAAACAAGCGCACCACGCGCAAGGACGGCCGCAGCACCCGCGTCGGACACCGCCAGACGGCTGCCGTGATGGGCAAGGTAGTCGGCCTCGTCGATGATCTTCGAGCACGCCTCCATGATCTGAAGCGGGATATCGCACGCCGGGCCGAGCGCGGCCTGAATAGCCTCCTGGCGCGCCTCCTGCTCCTGCTGGGTTTCGCGCGGAAGGCGGTAGGCGCGGTTCAGGGGAAGGTATGCTTCGGCGTCTGCCGCCACCAGGCCCAACAGCTCCGAGCGCAGCTGCGCAAGGCGATCCAGCGATGCCAGGATGCCCTCCTGCTCGTCGGCGTACTTCGGCTTGCCCACAGCAAGGTTGCCCACCATGGCGGCAAGCGCCGCCGCCAGCGCGCCAGCATAGGCGCTGGCCCCGCCACCGCCCGGCGCGGGCTCGGCGGAGGCCAGCTTCTCAAGAAATTCAGTGTCGAGGTTCATAAAGTCCCTTTACCAAATGAGAAAAAGTGACTGTCCCTTTTTCTCACTAAAAGCGAAGTTGCTCTCTCGGACCGCACGCAAGCAGCTGAGGGTTTGTTCATTAGAACAAACCACTAATCCTGCCGGTTTCATCGACGTCGATCTTGAAGGCGGCGGGGGCTTTGCCCAGGCCGGGCATGGTCATGATGGAGCCGGTCAGCGCCACCACGAAACCGGCGCCGGCGCTCACCTTCACCTGGCGAACCGTGATGGTGAAGTCGCGCGGGGCACCCAGCTTGGTCTGGTCGTCCGAGAACGAGTACTGAGTCTTGGCCATGCACACGGGCATGCGTGCGAAACCCAGGCTCTCGAGCTTGGCGATCTCCTTGGCAGCGGCGGGCTCGAAATGCACGCCGTCGGCATGGTAGACGCGCTTGGCGATGGCTTCGATCTTCTCGGAAAGCGACAGCTCGTCGTCGTAGGCGAACTGGAACGTCTCGGCGCTGCGGCCCTGCTCGTCGCCCTCGGTGCACAGGCGCACGACCTCGTCGGCCAGCTCAAGGCCGCCTTCGCCGCCCTTCGCCCACACCTGGGACAGCGCCACGTTGACGCCGAGCTCCTTGCACTTGCGCTCCACCAGCTCGACCTCGGCCTTGGTGTCGGTCGGGAACTCGTTGATGGCAACCACGCAGGGCAGGTTGTACACCTTGGTGATGTTCTCCACATGCTGCAGCAGGTTCGGCAGGCCAGCTTCCAGCGCCTCGAGGTTTTCCTCGTTCAGGTCGGCCTTGGCAACGCCGCCGTGGTTCTTCAGCGCGCGCACCGTGGCAACGACGACCACCGCGTCGGGCTTGAGGCCCGCCAGGCGGCACTTGATGTCCAGGAACTTCTCTGCGCCCAGGTCGGCACCGAAGCCGGCTTCGGTGACGGCGTAGTCGCCCAGCGCCATGGCCATGCGCGTGGCCATGATGGAGTTGCAGCCGTGCGCGATGTTGGCGAACGGGCCGCCGTGCACGAACGCGGGCGTGCCCTCCAGCGTCTGCACCAGGTTGGGTTTGAGCGCGTCCTTCAGAAGCGCGGTCATCGCACCCTCGGCATGCAGGTCGTGAGCGGTGACGGGCTTGTCGTCGTAGGTGTAGCCCACCACGATGCGGCCCAGGCGCTCCTTGAGGTCAGTGATGGAAGTGGCCAGGCAGAAGATGGCCATGACTTCGGAAGCCACCGTGATGTCGAAGCCGTCCTCGCGCGGCACGCCATTGGCCTTGCCGCCCAGGCCATCCACGATGAAGCGCAGCTGGCGGTCGTTCATGTCGACAACGCGCTTCCACGTGATCTTGCGCACGTCGATGCCCAGCTCGTTGCCGTTGTGGATGTGCGCGTCAAGCAGCGCCGCCAAAAGGTTGTTCGCTGCGCCGATGGCGTGGAAGTCGCCGGTGAAGTGCAGGTTGATGTCCTCCATGGGAACGACCTGCGCGTATCCGCCGCCCGCAGCGCCGCCCTTGATGCCGAACACGGGGCCCAGCGACGGCTCGCGCAGCGCCACCATCACGTTCTTGCCGCGCTTGGACAGTGCGTCGGCCAAGCCTACCGTCGTGGTGGTCTTGCCCTCGCCCGCCGGCGTGGGATTGATGGCGGTAACCAGGATCAGCTTGCCCGGCTGGTGCTGTTCGTTGCGCAACAGGTTGTAGTCGACCTTCGCCTTGTACTTGCCGTAGCACTCAAGGTACTTGTCGTCGATGCCCGCCTTCTGGGCGATCTGCTCGATAGGCTCCGGCGTGCACGCCTGCGCGATCTCGATGTCGGTCAGCATGGATAGGCTCCCTTCCCCTGGTGGATTCGCAGGCAACATTGTACTAGCCGCAGACGCGCTGCGGCTTCAACACCTGCTCAAGGGATGGAATCTCCTGACGGAGGGAAGGCGAATCCGCAGACGCAGACGCTACGCCTCACCACCCAAACCGCGGAACCGATCGAAGAATCGCTTCAGCTTGCCCAGGACGTGCTCTTTCATCTCCCCATAGGCATTCGCAGGAGCGAAGCGGCTTGGCTTTTTGGTCATCAAGCCAGCAATCTCGGTACCAGTCTCGGGCACTTCCCCTTCCGCAAAAGAGCGTCTCACAAACTCGCGCGTCGCAGCATCGTCGAGTGATTCCTCGGCAATGATCTCAGAGAGTTCACGCTCCTTCGCTTCCGCAACATACGCTTGCCAATCCGCCATGACATCCTCGCTGGAATCCAGGCTGTCAATGAAGCGCTCGATAAGATCGCGCTTGTTGCGCAGCTCGAACGAGGCATTGATAGCCCGCTCGATGTCCGCAACGATGACTTTGTCCCGGCAATGGCCGTCGTGGTACTTCTTCACCAGCATCAGGATGTAGTCGATGTTGATGTCCACCTGCTTCAGCAGTTCGATCTCGAATACAAGATCATCGTTGATGATGGCAGCGTCTTCCTTGGGTCGGCGGTACTTCTCGTATAGATCTTGGTACACGCTGCGGAAGTCCTGCTCATCGCGAGGCGTCAACTCGTCATCGTCAACAAATTCGTCGAACGAGGTTAGAATATTGCGCAGCCGCAGGATGGTGCCGAATAGACGGATAAAGTCCTTCTCGGCTTGCTCGCCCAGAATGACCCTTCCCAGCGGGAAGCGCTCGAACAGCTCGGCCAAACGAATACGGTATTCCCCGAGGTATTCCCGATAGGGCTTCAGCAGAACGATGCCTCCAGCATCTTTGTCGCCAAACAAGCTGATGGCGTGGTTCACGCGGTCTTCCAGATTGCGGAAACACACAACGTTGCCGAAGTCCTTCACGCTGTTGAGGATGCGGTTGGTGCGGCTGAACGCCTGGATGAGTCCGTGGTCACGCAGATCTTTGTCCACCCACAGCGTGTTGAGCGTGGTCGCATCAAAACCCGTCAGGAACATGTTCACAACGATGACCATGTCCACTTCGCGCTTTTTCATGCGGTCGGAAAGATCACGGTAGTAGTTCTGGAACCCGTCGCCATCGGCACCGAAGCTCGTGGAGAACATCGCGTTGTAGTCTTCGATGGCTCCTTGCAAAAAATCGCGGTCAGGCGCGTCAAGGCTTTCCACGTCGAAGCTTTCCTCCGGAAGCCCACTGCCCTCGTCGGATGCGTTCGGCCCGAAGCTGTAGATGAGCGCGATCTTGAGCGGCTCGCCGCCGCGCTGCTCCTGGACGCGCTTGAACGCCGCGTAGTACATCTTCGCCATGCCGATGCTTGCCGTGGCGAACAGGCTGTTGAAGCCCATGACACGCTGGTCTTTCAGCTTATAGCTGTACTGGCGCTTGGTTTTCTGGGCGAAGTGGTCGAGGATGTAGTTGACGATCAGGTCCACGCGTTCTTTCGCCTGGTAGGCACCCTCACGGTAGATGTCGTAGACCTTTTGGTCCTCATACTCATCGCGCTCGCGGATAGTTTTGATGTAGTCGATGCGGAACGGCAGCACGTTGCCGTCGCGGATGGCATCTACGATGGTGTAGGTGTGCAGCTTGTCACCAAACGCCTGCTCGGTTGTGCGCAAGTCGTAGCGTCCGCTCGAGCCGGCATTCTCAGCGAAAATCGGCGTGCCCGTAAAGCCGAACAGATGATAGTTCTTGAAGTGCTTGATGATGGCAGCATGCATTTCGCCGAATTGGCTGCGGTGACACTCGTCGAAGATGATCACCACGTGCTTGTCGTAGATCTCGTGCTTCTTGTTCTTCTTGATGAAATGCGAAAGCTTTTGGATGGTGGTCACCAGAATGCGGCAATCTGGATTGGCAAGCTGACGCGCAAGCACCGCCGTCGTGGTATTGGCGTTCACCGCCCCTTCCTCGAAGCGGTTGTACTCACGCATAGTCTGGTAGTCCAGGTCCTGGCGGTCGACCACGAACATCACCTTGTCCACGCCCTCCATACCACTGGCAAGCTTGGCGGTTTTGAAGCTGGTGAGCGTTTTGCCGCTGCCCGTGGTATGCCACACGTAGCCGCCCGCGCGCAGGGTGCCCAGCATCTTCTTATCGTTTTCGCTGATGAGGATGCGGTTCAAAATGCGTTCGGTGGCCACAATCTGATACGGACGCATAACAAGCAGCTTCTGTTCGACATCGAACACGCAGTATTTCGTAAGGATGTTCAGCAGCGCATGCTTGGCGAAAAACGTTTTGGTGAAGGGGACGAGATCTTGGATGGGCTTGTTGTCGGCGGCAGCCCACCAGCTGGTGAACTTGAAGGAATTGCTGGTTTTCTTGCCGCCTTTGCGCGCGGTGCCCGTCGCCTCCTGCACGTGGCTCCATCGCGTAGTGTTGGAATAGTACTTGGTGTGCGTCCCGTTGCTGATAACGAAAATCTGCACGTATTCGAACAGCCCGCTGCCAGCCCAGAAGCTGTCACGCTGGTAGCGCTCAATCTGGTTGAACGCCTCTTGAAGCGCCACGCCGCGGCGTTTGAGCTCCACATGCACCAGCGGAAGGCCGTTCACCAAGATGGTCACATCGTACCGGTTGGCGTAGGCGCCGCCTCCTGCAGCCTCCGCGCCCGGCACGGCGTACTGGTTCATCACCTGCAAGCGGTTGTTGTGGATGTTGCGCTTGTCGATGAGCATCACGTTCTTGATGCTGCCGTCATCACGGCGCAACGGTTGCACGTGGTCTTCCTGAATGCGGCGGGTCTTTTCCACGATGCCATCGTTGTCGGCGGCGATAGATTGCTTAAAGAAACGGTCCCATTCTTTATCGGTGAAAGCGAAGCCGTTGAGCGCTTCCAGCTGACAACGCACATTCGCAATGAGAGCAGCTTCGGAGTCGATGCGTACGCGCTCGTAAGCCTGGCGCTCAAGCTGCTTGATGAACGCCTCTTCAAGCTGGGCCTCACTCTGGTAACTGGTCGAGCGCTTCCCTTCAAGAGGCGTGGTGGCGCACACGGTTGACTGTCCGCCGAACGCCATCACGTCGAAGGACACGTCGCTGGGCAGGCCGTCGGCAAGAGAGGGCTCCGTTTCCGAGATAAATCCCGATGTGCTGAGATCCGTCATCTCATAGGCGTACGCGCTTTGACCGCCCGTCAGGTCGTCAATCCGTTTCCTGCTCACTGCATCCTCCCTGCCGCGCCAAGCCCCTTGCTTTCGGCAACTATTTCGGTTCGGTCGTTCTTTGTGAACTATGGAATTGAATTCCGTGTTTTACAAACCGCCACGTTTCCACAGCCCAAACGCTTCGCTTCCATCCCCTAATTACCTTCATCTGGATGAATGCCGAAATTCATTTTGCATTGTATCGCCATAGGCTGGCACCAAGGAAGGACGCCCACATTGCCTGCTGCCGTTACGCTGCCTTTTCTTTGAATGCGAGCAGCTTATCGCGATAGTATTCGTACTGCTTGCGTCGAGCTTCGATTTCAGCCGGAAGGCCGTCGGTGAGCGAAGTGGTGAGGGAATCGAAGCGGTCAAGGATATCGACGATGCGTTGCTGCTCGGCGAGAGGCGGGATGGGAATGAGCACCTTGGAAAGGCGAGAAACCGAAAGACCTGGCTGCGCTCCAGCCGTCTTGTACTTCTGGAGCTTGGCAGCCGATAATAAATGAAAGAGGAACCTAAGACTCGACTTCGTCTTCGGACGGACCACCACCGCATGCTCGGTTGCATAGAAGGGGGCTCTAGCATATTTCACGTTTCCGCATAAAGCCCCTTGACGTCCGATCAACACAGCGTCTTCAAATTGGTTAGGTAGCTCCACATATCCTCGTAAGCCATTCCCGCCGTAGCAAGGAATATCCATGCCGCTGTCATTAGAATCGGCGATTTCTTCCGACTTAATAGCCTCCCCTGCTTTCATATAGAGCACTTCACCCAGCGTCATCCATTTAACGAGCTTAGGATCGTACCCCCCCCCGTTGGCAGAATTCACGTCGTCGAAGGTCAGGAGCTTGTCACGATAGTAGGCATACTGGCGCTTCCGCGCTTCTAGCTCCGCTTCTAGCTCCGCTTCTAGCTCCGCAAAGGAGTCTAGCACGCGTACAATTTCCTGCTGGATCTCCATTGGCGGAACAGGAATGCGCTTTTTTTCAATAGCGCTTCGCGACAAACGTGGGATGCTAGCCTTGCGAACCCTCGAAAGCAAATAGGGCTGCATGTTGAGCAGGCAATGGTACACGAACCTCCCGTTCAGGAGCTCCGAGCAAACCACGCTGTAGCAGTCGTCGGCGCCCCAATAGTCGGTATCGCTGTACCCGATCTGGCCCGCAGCGCCCGCTCCAATTATGAATGTTGTATTTGCGGGAAAATTCGCTTTATCGAAGTAGCCCAGCGGCTGCAAGCTGTTTTGGAACACGGGAAAAGAACCGCTGGCAGAAAGCTGCTTTCGCGTGACCCTTACACCTCGTACGGCACTTGCCACTTCCCCCAGCGGCTTGAACTCCACTCCGTCAGGGCAGAGGCGCTCGATCATCTCTTCTATTCTGCTCATCGCTGAACCTTTCGGTAATTTTGGAAGCGGCTTGTAGGCTTGCCGGGAATCGTCATCTCAATGAGACCTGCCTGGAGAGCAGGGTTGAGATAGTTCTTGCGAAACGTTGGCCGATGCGACAGACGCAATCTGCCCATCAGTTCGACGGCGGACAGCTCTTCCCCGAAATCAATGACATCAAGAAGCCGCGCGACTTGGTCGCTGACTTGGTCGCTGACTTGGTCGGTCACCGATGCAGTTTCTGCTTCCTCGCTGCCATCTTGCAACCAGCCCACATGAAGAAATCTGTTCTTAAGTTCGTGGCTCTCTCCCAAAAGCACGTTTTCGAAAAAACGATCCAGATACTCCCTCGTAGCGTGAATGCCCCTCTCGTAGTCGTCGAAGTTGGCGCGTACGAGGGCGTTGCGGAAGTACCACGAGCTCTTCTCAAAGGGCTCATTGCCCACCTTGAACCCCATGGAGCCTAGGTACTTTATGATAAATACTGCGGTTGATCTGGTATTTCCCTCGCAGAAGGGATGAATCTGCCATATCCCAGAAGCAAATTTGGCAACGTGGTGGGCTATTTCCTTTTTCGAAAGCCCTTTATACGAGAATGCCCGTTCCTGGGAAAAATCATACTCAACTGTTTGAGCGATCATATCAGCAGAGGCGTACAAAACTGTGCTGCCGCCGAGCACCCACTCGCTTTTGGTTATGTTGTAGGTGCGATACTTCCCGGCGCCTTCGAACACTCCTTCGAACAGACGTGCATGGATATTGCACCATTCCGCAGGCGAGAAATGGAACGCTTTCTCGCCCAGAATCTTCGCGATGCGCGCCGACACGATATCGGCTTCTTCCTCGCCCTCTTCTATTTCGCGACGCTCCCCACGTTGCTGGTAGTACTCATGTACGCGCGTCTGAACAGCGTCGATGGTTATTTTGCCTTCGATGTGCTGCCGGGCAGTGTCTATCAGATATCTGGAGGGGCGCAGTCCATCGACGTCCTGAAGGCCGATTGCCGTCTGCCAAGCCTGGGCCTTTTCGGCGCGGGAGGGCTCGCCTTCGCGAATATAGGCCTCCAGCTCAGACTGCCACAGATTCGCCTCGCCCGTCATCGCGCCTCCCCCTCCAAGTCTGCCACGATGGCGTCAATCTGGCGACGCAGTTCGTTTTCGCGGGCGACAATGCGGGCGATTTCAGCGTTAAGCGCGGCGATATCGATCTCCTCGCGCTCGTCCTTCTTTTCCACGTACGAGCTCACCGACAGGTTCACATCGTTTTCGATCACCTGGTCGTTGGGCACGCGCTTGCTGAAATACTCCTCTTCGGCGCGGCTTTCCACCGTGGCGACCACATGATCAATGTTCGCGGGCATCAGCTTGTTCTTCGAGTCGTGGCGCTCGAATTCGGCGGATGCATCGATAAACAGGATGTCGTTGGACTTCTTCGATTTCTTCAGCACGATGATGCAGGTGGCAATGGTGGTGCCGAAGAACAGGTCGGGCGGCAGCTGAATGACCGCGTCTACGAAGTTGTTTGACACCAGGTATTTTCGAATCTTCTGCTCCGCCCCGCCGCGATACAGCACACCGGGGAACTCAACGATAGCCGCCGCACCATCGGTCGCCAACCAGCTGAGCATGTGCATGGTGAATGCCAAGTCAGCCTTGCCCGGAGGTGCCAACACGCCCGCCGGTGAGAAGCGCGGGTCGTTGATGTTCAGCGGGTTGTTCTTCCCTTCCCAGCCAATTGAGTAGGGAGGGTTGGAAACTATGGCATCAAAGGGCTCGTCGTCCCAATGGGCAGGTTCTTTCAGCGTGTCGCCCAGCGCGATGTCGAACTTGTCGAAATTGATGTCGTGAAGAAACATGTTGATGCGACTCAGGTTGTACGAGGTCAGGTTGATTTCCTGGCCGAAAAAGCCCTTGTGCACCTTGTCTTTCCCGAGGATTTTCGCAAACTTCAGCAGGAGCCCGGCGCTACCGCAACATGGGTCATACACCTTGTTCACTTCGGTGCGGCCGATGAGTACGATTCGCGCCAAAAGCTCACCAACTTCTTGAGGCGTGAAGAACTCTCCTCCCGATTTGCCGGCGTTGGAAGCGTACATGGTCATGAGGTATTCATAGGCGTCGCCGAACGCATCGATGCGATTTTCTTTGAAGCCTGACCCGAAATCCAACCCACCCAGTTTCGTGATGAGCTTCACGAGCTTCTTGTTGCGCTCGATCACGCTGTTGCCCAGCTTGGCGGAGTTCACGTCCATGTCGTCGAACAGACCCTTGAGGTCACCTTCCGAAGCGGTTCCCACTGCAGAGCCTTCGATGTTTTTGAACACTTGCTCAAGTAGTTCGTTGAGGTCCTTGCCATTCGGATCAAGACGCATGCCGTCTTTGTCGACAGACTTCAGAATGTTGCAGAACAACTCACTCGGCAAGATGAAGAAGCCCTTTTCCTCCACCGTTGCTTTGCGGCCGAATTCGGCAGTGGCGTCATCCATTTCGGAATACTCCACACCATCTTGCTCGCGCAGATAATCGCACAAGTTCTCGCTGATGAAGCGATAGAACAGCATGCCCAGCACGTATTGCTTGAAATCCCAGCCGTCCACGCTGCCGCGCAAGTCGTCAGCAATGGACCAGATGGTTTTGTGCAAATCGGCGCGCTGCCGCTCTTTGGCAGTATCGTCCATGGGCTCCGTCCTCCTTGACGCTGCCGTTCTAGGAAAAAGAACGACGTTCCCACTATACCAGCATGGCTGGCGAAAACGGATCGATCAAGCCTGCTTGAAACTGCTGAAACTCCCGCCCTACCCCTGCGGCACCGATTCGTAGCGGGGGTCGATCTCGTGGCCGTTGATGAAGCACTCGTGCAGGTCGACCAGGGGAATGTCTTCCGGCACATGGATGGACGGGTTGCGGCGCAGGATCTCGATGCGCGAAACGTGGCAGTTGTGAAGGCGGCACACCTGGGCGCGCACGGGCCACACCATGCAGCCGTCGCCGTTTTCGTTTTGGAAGCAGCAGCTTTCCTTGTGACGGTCGATGGGATGCACATCGTGCTCGACCATGTAGGCGCGGATGCGCGCCACTTCCTCGTGCGTCATAGCCAGCACATTCACCTGGCAGCACGACCCGCAGCGCTGGCACTCCGGATAGCTGTTCTCGCCGTCGAAATGCAGCGGCACGTCGGCGCCCTTGTCGGCAGCAATAGCGCCTTCCGCAAGCGCTTCTGCCTCTTCCACCTCTACCGACACGTTACGCCCTCGCCTCGTAGATGCGGCGCAAGCCCTCAAGCGTGAGCTCGGGGTTCACCTGGGTGATGGTGCGCGACAACGGTGCCACGCGCGGGGCCAAACCACCCGTCGCAACAACCGGAGCTTCGTAGCCCAGCTGCGCGAAGATGCGCCCCACAAGGCCGTCCACGCGGTCAACCTCGCCGTAGACGATGCCCGCCTGGATAGCATGGGCGGTGTTGTCGCCGATAGCGGTGTGGGGGTCTTCCAATTCGATTGCGGAAAGACGGTTCGCGTGCGAGAACAGTGCCGATGCCGACGTCTCCACACCCGGCGCGATAACGCCGCCCACGAACACGCCGTCGCGGTCGATGACCTCGATGTTCGTGGCGGTACCGAAGTCAACCACCACCACAGGCTGACCGTACAGGGCGCGCGCCGCCACCGCATCGGCAACGCGGTCGGCGCCGATTTCAGCAGGATTGGAATACGCCGTGGGGAACAGGTCCTCGCCGGCCGCCGCAGCCGTGCACACCACCGCTTCAGCACCAGTAAGCTTGCGCAGTGCCGATTGCCAGCCGCCCGTGAGCTGCGGCACCACCGAAGCCAGAACCGCACCGCTCAGACAAGCAGCATCGATGCCCTCGGACTCCAACAGTGGCACCAGCTTCATGCGCAGCTCGTCGGCCGTGTGGTTCTTATTGGTGGCGATGCGCCACATGTGCTTCAGGTCGGCACCGTCGTACACGCCGATGACAGACTGGGTGTTTCCCACGTCGATGGCAAGCAACATCTTTGCAACCTTCCCTTTCCCGCCCGCACGCGGCGGCTATAATCGAAAGCGGGCTTGAGCCTGCGCATTTGCCCTCCCATTATAGGGAACAGGCAACGCGCAACAGCCCTGTATGATACCGCAGCCCCGCGTTTGGGGCATGCGGAGCGGCAACCGATCCGGCGCAGGCGCGCACGCGCCAGAGCCGGCCAAGGAAGGCACTACGATGAGCGACAGTCCTGCACGTATCCTTTTGGTCGACGACGAGCCCTCCATCACCGAGTTCGTCTCTTACGCGCTTAAGAAGGAGGGTTTCGACGTAGACGTTTCAGACAACGGCGAGACCGCCTACGACATGGCGTTGAAGAAGCCTTACGACCTGTTCGTGTTGGACATCATGCTTCCCGGCATGGACGGCTACGAGCTGTGCCGCCGCCTGCGTTCGAAAACCTCCGCCCCGGTGCTGTTCCTTTCCGCACGCGACACCGAGCTGGACAAAGTGGTGGGCTTGGAGATCGGCGGTGACGATTACCTGGCCAAGCCGTTTGGCGTGCGCGAGCTGATTGCCCGCGTGCGTGCGCTTTTGCGCCGCGGCTCTGGCGGCGACTTCCCCACCGTTTCGCGCGCCATCACCGCAAGCGGCATCACGCTTGATGAAGACGCCCACACCGCCAAGGGCGATGCGGGCCCCATTGAGCTGACGCCGCGCGAGTTCGAACTGTTGGCTTGCCTGATGCGCAACGCCGGCAAGGTGGTTTCGCGAGAGGATCTGCTGCGCGAGGCATGGGGCTGGGAGTACCTGACCGAAACCAAAACCGTCGACACCCACATCAAGCGCCTGCGTGACAAAATCGAAAGCGCCGGATACGACCCCGGCCTCGTAGAAACCGTGCGCGGCTACGGCTACCGTTTCCGCCAGTAGCCCAAACGCACGCCGCAAAGAAACGAGGACTGCATCAAACGGCTCCAGACATATTTCGCCTGCCTTTCCACGCTGCTCTCGGTGCTGGTGGGCACGCTGGCGCTGAGTGTTTGGTATCTCTCGAGCGACGCGCCGGTGGCGATTTTTGCGCTGCTGCTTCCCTTGGGCGTGCTGACGTTCGCCTTGAGCCTGATCATCGGGCATTTTCTGGCTGAGCCTCTGAACATCCTCGAAAAACAGGTACGCGCATTCGCTGCCGGAGGCGAGCCGGTGTTCACCGCCGACGGCCGTCTGCACGAGGCCGACGAGCTTGCCGGCACGATAGCCGCCTTGGTGAAAAAGTCAGCCAACCAACAGCAAGATCTCGTGCTTCGCGAGAAGCGCCAAGCTGCCTTCGTCAGCGACGTCGCGCATGAGCTGCGCACACCGCTTACCGCCATCCGCGGCAACGCCGACCTGCTGCGAGACCCTGACTTGCCGCCCGAGCTGCACGACAAGTTCTGCACCATCATCGTGGAAGAAAGCGAGCGCCTCAGCCGCATGGTGAACGATCTCCTGGCGCTGCAGCACATCGAAGACGGAACGCGTCCGCTGGATCTGGCGCGTGTGAATCTGCACGACCTTGCGCAAAGCGTGATTGATGCGCTGCGCCCGGTGCTGGACGAGCGTCATGCCAACGCTTGGGTTGAGGGTGAAGCCCCCGATGTCCTGGGCGATCGTGACCAATTGCGCCAGGTCATTTCAAACCTGGTCGACAACGCCAGCCGCTTCATCGAACCCGGCGGACATATCGTGGTGGATCTGTTTGGCATGCGCGGCAACTCAATCATCACCGTGAAAGACGACGGAACCGGATTCGGCGACGTTGACCCCAAGCTGCTATTCGAGCGCTTCTACCGCACCGACGCCTCACGCGCACGCGGCACTGGCGGCACCGGCCTGGGGCTTTCCATCGTAAAGTCGATCGTGGAAGCGCACGACGGCACGGTCGAAGCGGTGAACCTGCCAGAAGGCGGCGCCTGCTTCATCGTCGCCATTCCCTCGATCCCACCCGAAGGAACTAAATGATTAGCATCGCATCTCCAAAAGAGAAGAAGCGGTAGCGCTCTTTGACGGCGTGCTTGTAGGCGGCCATGATGTTTTCGCGAGTGGAGAAAGCGCTCACGAGCATCATGAGGGTCGAGCGAGGCACGTGGAAATTGGTGATGAGGCCGTCAACCACGTTGTAATGGTATCCCGGCAAGATGTAGAGAGACGTCGCCTCGCGGTCGCGCGCAACGATGGATCTGGCCTCGGCATCCCATGCGCTTTCCAGGCTGCGCACGCTGGTGGTTCCCACGGCGATCACGCGACCGCCGTTCGCCTTCGTCTCGGCAACAGCATCCACAGTGCGCTGCGGCACGGTGTAGAGCTCGGTGTGGATCTTGTGCTGCTCGGGGTCGTCCTCGTCCACCAGGCGGAACGTGTCCAGCCCCACCTCGAGCTCGACCGTCTCCCAGCGCACACCCTTTTGCTTCAGCTGCTCGATGAGCTCAGGCGTGAAGTGCAGACCCGCCGTCGGTGCGGCGGCCGAACGCTCACGAGTGGAATACACCGTTTGATAGAGCTCTTCGTCGCCCGCGTAGTCTTTGATGTAGGGCGGCAACGGCGTGTGCCCCACCGCATGAAGCGCATCGTCAAGCGAAGCCAGCGGCGTGGTCAGACGCACCAGACGCTCGCCTTTGCCGCCGTCGCCTTTGTCTTCGACCCAATCGACGATCTCCGCAGAAAGCACGACTTCGCCCGTCGCGTCGGCGAAATCGACCACGGCACCCGGCTTCAGGCGGCGCCCAGGGCGCACCAGCGTCTCCCATAGGGCAGACGAGTTCGTCTTAGGCTCGCGTCCGAACACCTCGCGCAGCAAGAACACCTCGGCAGAGCCGCCCGTTCCGCGCTTGGCGCCCAGCAAGCGCGCCGGCATCACGCGCGTCTCGTTTGCCACCAGCAGATCTCCCGGTCGCAGGTATTCACCCACATCATGGAAGATGCGATCTTCGAGCGCGCCTGTAACGCGATCCATTTTCAGCATGCGGCACGCATCGCGCACGGCGGAAGGCTCCTGCGCGATCAGCTCTTGGGGCAGTTCGTAATCGAAATCGTCGGTTCTCATGATGCTTCCTTGCTAGCTCGAAAAAGTCCTCGCGCATTATACCGCGAAGCCAGGCATAAAAAATGGCCCCGCACTGCGGGGCCATCGGCATTCGTGACTATGCGTGATGCTTTACAGCTTCACCACGTTGCTCGCCTGGAGCTTGCCGTTCTGGCCGGTGGTCACCTCGAAGGACACGCGCTGGCCCTCGTCGAGGGTCTTGAACCCGTCCATCTGAATCTCAGAGAAGTGCACGAACAGATCCTCGCCATCGTTCTGGGAGATGAAGCCGTAGCCCTTCTCGGGGTTGAACCACTTAACAACGCCTTCCGCCATTTTAAATCCTCTTTCCTTCCCCTGGGCTTACCCGGGGGGATTATTGCTTCGTGCTGCATGGCGGCAACACTGCCCTCACTTCGAGGGCACGACGCATATCATACGCCATTGCCTCTTGAATTAAGATCAGGTTTTCCATTTCGTAGGAATTTAAGCCCCGGATTAATCGCCTATTGAGGATCACCTGCGTGCAACGTCGTCTTGCCATCCGAAAGAGCCCTCTTCATGCAGCTCGTCCTGCATGAGCGGGGCGTCTGGATCGAAGCGCCCCGACGCTTCCGTTTCCTTGAAAAAGGCCGTGTCGCGCGCCTTTTCGGCCCGTGCGGCAAACGCTGCCGCGGGGTCGGCATCCTCTTGGGAAGAAGGTTCTCCTTCTTCGTCGAGCAGCCCTTGTTCCGCGGCCTCCATCAGCAGGTTCTCGGCTTCGGCCGGGTTGTCGGGAAGATCGATTCCGTAGGCTTCCGCCAAGGCGCGCGCCTGCTGTTCGCGCAGTTCGGCGCGGGCGAAGTCGCAGGCGACCATGAGGTAGTGCGACTCCAGCAGCAAGCCATGCGCCACGTACCCGACCACCTTCGGGTCGGTCCCAGAAACCTGCAGGATGCTGGCGATGGAATCGGGCGACAGCGACAACAGGATCTCAGCGTCGATCTCGGTAGCCTCGCCGATGGCAGCCTCCAGCATGTTGGCGGCACCCTCAGGGTCTTTCTCTTTTTCGGCCCGCTTCACGACCACGACGATGAGCTTGAAGTAGCCCAGTATCAGTTTCATCAGATAATCGCGCTCAAACATCGCATTGCCTTTCTACGCGCCGAAGCCCTCGGGCGGCACCATGCCGAGATGCTCGTAGGCGCGCGCGGTGGCCTGGCGGCCCTTGGGGGTGCGCACCATGAGGCCCTGCTGCATGAGGAAGGGCTCGTATACGTCTTCCACGGTGTCGGGATCCTCCGAAAGCGCCGAGGCAAGCGTGGTCAAACCCACCGGGCGACCGGAGAACTGTACGGCCAACAGTTCGAGCAGGCGATTGTCCACCGCATCGAGACCCAGCCCGTCCACTTCGAAGAAACTGAGCGCCGCAGCCGCCACGTCTTCGTCGATGACGCCGTCGCCGCGCACCTGCGCCCAGTCGCGCACGCGCTTGAGCAGGCGGTTCGCCAAACGCGGGGTGCCACGGCTGCGCCGTGCGATCTCCAGCGCGCCGTCTTGCTGGATGTCGACGCCCAAAATGGACGCCGAGCGTCGCACGATGGCGGCAAGCTCGTCGGGGGTGTAGTACTGGAGCCTGAACGCGATGCCGAAGCGGTCGCGCAGCGGTCCGGTAAGCAAGCCGGTGCGCGTGGTGGCGCCAATGAGCGTGAAGCGCGGAAGATCCAAGCGGATGGAGCGCGCCGCAGGCCCCTTGCCCACCACGATGTCCAGCGCGTAATCCTCCAGCGCGGGGTACAGAACCTCTTCCACCATGCGGTTGAGGCGGTGGATCTCGTCGATGAACAAGACGTCGCCTTCCTCGAGGTTGGTGAGGATGGCAGCAAGGTCGCCCGTGCGCTCGATGGCAGGGCCGCTGGTGGTGCGGATGTTCGCCCCCAGCTCGTTGGCAACGACCTGCGCAAGGGTGGTTTTGCCCAGGCCCGGAGGTCCGGAGAACAGAATGTGGTCGACGACATCGCCACGCGCCTGAGCAGCCTCGATGAGGATGGCGAGCGATTCCTTGATCTTGGTTTGGCCCAGATAGTCGCCCAAACGCTTGGGGCGCAGGCTTCGGTCGAAGGCGAGATCGTCCTCCTGCAGCTCGGGGGAAACAGCCCGCCGCCGCGCGTCGGCATGCCCGCCTGCAGGCGCGCCGAAGGTGGGGCCGCCCGCCTCGAACATGATGCCTTCCAATTTCACGCCGTTGTCAGCCATGATGGTCAGATGCTCCTACCCGCGCCGTTACGCGGTTCCCAAACGTTTCAACGCGTATTTTAGCAGCGCCTCGGTGGAGGCGTCCTCCGGAGCGCCCTTCGTTGCCAGATCGACTTCGGCGGAGGTGAAGCCCATCGACAGAAGCGCCTCGCGCGCACCCTGCAGCGCCGCGCCCTCGGCAGGGGCGGCAGGCTGGCCGTCGGAACCAAACAGCTGGTCAAACCCGTGGTCGAGCGAGCCCTTCAGCTCGAGGATGATGCGGGAAGCCGTTTTCTTCCCCACACCGGGAATGCGCTGCACGGCCGCCACGTCTTGAGCCGCGATGGCAGACGCAAGCGCCTGCGGCGACGGAAACGCCGACAGCGCCGCCAAAGCGACTTTCGGCCCCACGCCGCTCACGCCGATGAGCTGCTCGAAAAGCGCTTGCTCCTCGAGCGAAAGGAAGCCGTACAGCGAAATGCCATCGTCACGCACCTGCAAATGCGTGTGAACCTGGACTTCCGAGCCTGTTTCGGGCAGCTTCGACAGGCTTGCCTGAGACATGCCGACGGCATACCCGACGCCCCGCACTTCGATGAAGGCAGTGTCGGCCGACCGGCCCGCTAAAACGCCTTTCAGAAACGCGATCATCGTTATCCTTCCCGCACTTTCGCCAAAAGCTCCGCACGTGCAGCTGAACGGGAGCCGCCCTGCCCCGCTGCGCCGCCTGAACCCGTCGCGGCGCGACTCGCCGCCTGGTCACGCGCAATCGCCGCTGCCGCCACCATCGCGCCAAGGCCGCCCGCGCCGGAGGAACCTGTGCCGCCCAAGCCATCATGCGTGGTGTAGCAGATGGCCGCCGCCAACGCGTCGGCGGCATGGTCGGGTTGCGGGTCGTGGTCGAGAGCCAGCAGCTTGCGCACCATGTACTGCACTTGGTCTTTCTCGGCCGAGCCGGTGCCAACCACCGCCAGCTTGATCTGCCGCGGAGTGAACTCCCCCACATCCAGATTGCTTTCCGCGCACGCCACCAGCGCTGCGCCACGCGCTTGACCCGTGGCGAACGCCGCCGTGATGTTCTGGCCGAACCACACGGTCTCGATGCCCACGCAGCTAGGATGGAAACGCTCGATAACGGCGCCCATCTGCTCGTGAATGGTTTTCAGACGCTGCGCAAGCGGAGTCGAAGCCTCGGTGGAGATGCATCCGTACGCAAGGCACGACAGACGCGAACCCTGCTGGGACACCACGCCCCAACCGGTATTCGCCAAACCCGGGTCGATCCCTAGCACGATGCGTTCCACGCGCGGCACCTGCGGCTCCTCACTCATAAGCAAACGTATGTTCGCAATAGTACCACAACAGCCAGCCGCAAATGCCCTTGAACGAAAAAAGCCGGAACGGGAAACCCGCTCCGGCTTAGCAGACGCTCTCAAGCGCGAGGGCTACTCCTCCTCGAGCGCCTCGGCGATCTCGTCGGTGATGTCCATGGTGTGATAGACGTTCTGAAGGTCTTCGAGCTCCTCCAGCTTGTCGATCAGGCGCATGACCTTCTTGGCGTCGGCAACGCTCACCGCGGTGGGGGTGGTGGCCTCCATGGTCATCTCGGCGCCCTTCACCTGGATGCCCTGCTCCTCGATGGCCTTCTTCACAGCCATAAGGTCGGTGGGGCTGGTGTAGACGATCCACTCGTCCTCGGCGTCCTCGTAATCGTCGCCGCCGGCCTCGGCGACGGCCATCATGAACTCGTCCTCGTCGGCAGCGGCGCCGTTGGGCTCCATGCCAGCCTTCTTGCCCTCGCCCTCGATCTCCTTGGGAACCATGATCTGGCCCTTGCGCTCGAACTGGAACGCCACGGAACCGGAGGTGCCCAGGCTGCCGCCTGCATGGGTGAAGGCGCTGCGCACGTCGGCAGCGGTACGGTTGCGGTTGTCGGTCAGAGCCTCGCAGTACACCGCGACGCCCGCCGGGCCGTAACCCTCGTAGACAACGGTCTCGTAGTTCGCGGCGTCCTTGCCGGAACCGAAAGCCTTGTCGATAGCGGTCTTGATCTTGTCCTTCGGCAGGGAGTAGCCCTTTGCTTTTTCAATAGCCGCAGCCAGGGAGGCGTTGTTGTCGGGGTTCGGGTCGCCACCCTCCTTCGCAGCTACCGTGATGTTACGCGACAGCTTGGAGAACAGAGCAGAGCGCTTCGCGTCCTGCGCGGCCTTACGATGCTTGGTGGTTGCCCATTTTGAATGCCCAGACATAACCGTCCCTTTCGATATTACACATTGCCGACCGGAGATTTTAACACATGGACGCGCCAGATCAGAAACAATAACGCCCCATTCGCAGGAACTGCAGAATGGGGCACGAAAGGTTGGGCGCGGCGAGCACTCCCTTTAGCGAATCTGCACCACCTGCATGACATTGGTGGGCGCAATGCCGGTGACACCAGGACGGATGTCCTCGTCGGGGGCAGTTGCGGCATCGCCCGTGGTGATGACCGCCAAGTCACCCGGCTTGATGTAGCCGGCGGCACGAGCCTTCGCGATGGCGTTGTCCACCACTTGGCGGCGGGCACCCTGCATGTCATCGAGCAGCGGGGTCACGCCCCAGCACATCAGCATGCGGCGCATCACGCGTTCGTCGGGCGTGACGGCGTAGATGGGCATGCGCGGACGCAAATTCGAAATAAGCCGCGCCGTGCGACCGGACACCGTGGGAGCGATAATGCAGGCGGCATCAAGCGTTTCGGCTGTCTGAACAGCTGCGATGCCTACCGCCAGCGACGCACGCGCATGGGTGCGGTTGCGGTCGGGCGCATGCTTGTCGAACAGGTGCGGTTCGGTTTCGCACGCGATGCGCGCCATGGTGCGCACAGCCTCCACGGGATGTTTGCCCGAGGCGGTCTCGCCCGAAAGCATGACGCAGTCGGTGCCGTCGTAGATGGCGTTTGCCACGTCGGCCACTTCCGCACGCGTGGGGCGCGGGTTGCGAATCATGGAGTCGAGCATCTGGGTAGCAGTGATCACCGGCTTCGACTCGCGGTTGCACCGGTGGATGATCTCCTTTTGCAGGTAGGGTACTCGGTACGCGGGCACTTCAACGCCCAAGTCACCGCGTGCCACCATGATGCCGTCGGCCTCGCGCACGATGTCGTCGATGTTGTCCAAAGCACCCGCAGCCTCGATCTTCGCGACCACGCCGATGCCAGCGTCGCCGTTTTCCTCGAGGAAGCGCTTGATCTCACGCACGCCCGCACCGTCACGAATGAACGACGCCGCCACCACGTCGACACCCTGCTCGATGCCGAACAGAAGGTCGGCGCGGTCTTGATCGGTGACGGCGGGCAGCGGCAACTGCGCGCCAGGGATGTTGATGGATTTGCGCTGGCCCAGCACGCCGTCGTTTTCCACCATGCATTCGATGTCGTCGCCGACAAAGCGCGTGACGGTAAGCTCGATCAGACCATCGTCAAGCAGAAGACGCGTTCCCAACGAAAGGCTTCCCGCCAAAGCAGGACAGCTCTGGAACACGCGTCCATCAGAGCCGTCTGCGGTTTCGTCCGAGGTGAGGACGAGCGTCTGGCCTGCGGAAAGCTTGATCGTCTGACCGTCGGCAAGCAGACCTGTACGGATTTCGGGCCCCTTGGTGTCCAGCATGATGGCGCAGGGGATGCCCGTCTCATCGCGCAGCTTCTTGATGGCGGCGATGCGCGCTGCGTGCTCCTGGTGGGAGCCATGGCTGAAGTTTAGGCGCGCGACATTCATGCCGGCGTCCAGCAGATCACGCAGGGTGGCTTTGTCGTCGACAGCCGGCCCCAGCGTGCAGATTATCTTGGTTTTGCGTGCCATACCTCTCCCCTTCACGCGCATGCGTTTTGACACAGCCCGTCCATTATACGTGCCGTCAGGAGAAATGGCGATGCGCGTGAAAGGTGTTGAAAGGGTTGTTTAGCTGAGCTCTTCCGGATGCTCCTCGCGCAGCCACAGGCCGGTCTTGCCACCGTCCTTTCGCAGCAGGCGCACATCGACGATCTCCATGCCGCGGTCGACCGCCTTGCACATGTCGTACACGGTAAGGCAGGCGATGGATGCAGCAGTGAGCGCTTCCATCTCGATCCCCGTCTTGCCAGTAACGCCGCAGGTGGTGGTCACATGGATGCCCACGCGGCCGTCCTCGCGATCACCAGGCTGGATGGGCTCGCAGTCCACCTTCGCCTTGGTGATGTTCAGCGGGTGGCACATGGGAATAAGGCTGGACGTCTGCTTGGCGCCCATAACGCCCGCCACGCGCGCGCAGGCCAGCACGTCGCCCTTGGCCGCTTTGCCCTCTACGATGAGCGCGAGCGTTTCAGGATGCATGAGGATGGAGCCCTCGGCCACCGCAATGCGCTCGGTGTCGGGCTTCGCAGAAACGTCCACCATGCGGACGTCGCCCTTATCGTCAATGTGAGTGAGTTTCTGATCGGTCATGGAAAACTTCCTCCGGTTCTTTGCTCTATCCGGCCGGAGCGGGTTGGCCGTGGGGGGCACGTGCTCAAACAGTCCTGAGCTCGCGCGAACCGTCCACTGGACGGTTCGGCTCGTGCGGAACTGCGCGCGAGCCCCCACGGCCAACCCGCCCCTGCTCTTCCTTGCTAGCGGCTAGCCTCCAATTTGCGACATGCCGCGTTCGGTGCCTACTTTGTTGTGGTGCTCGTCGGGCTTGGCGCGCAGCGTGGTGGCGAACACGTCACGGACGGCGTCGTCGTCGCCGGCGCGCAGGGGCGTGCGCACGTCGAACTCCAGATCGGAGAACAGACACGGGCGCAGCTTGCCATCTGCCGTCAGGCGCACGCGGTTGCACTGGGCGCAGAAGTGATTCGACAGCGCCGAGATGAAGCCGACCGTGCCCTTGGCGCCGGGGAACTCCCAATAGCGCGCGGGGCCCCAGCCCAGCGGCTTGTCGTCGCCGGCGGGAACGAGCTCGGGCAAGCCCTGCTCGCGCGCCTGGGCGTTGATGGTTTCGATGACTTCCTCGTTGGGCACAACATCCTCGGGACCCCAGCCGCAGCCGTCGGAACCCGAGCTTTCGCCCACGGGCATGTACTCGATGAAGCGCACGTGCAGCGGACGATCGACCGACAGGCGCGCGAACGCCAGGTAGTCCTGGTTCAGGCTGCGCACGGTGACGGCGTTGATCTTCACCGGGTCGAAGCCCGCCTGAAGCGCCGCCTCGATGCCGTCGAGCGTCTGCTGGAGCTCGCCGCGGCGCGTGATGTATTTGAACTGGTCGGCGTCGAGCGTGTCCAGCGAGATGTTCGCGCGCGAAAGCCCCGCGCGCTTCAGATCGTCGGCCATTTTGGGCAGAAGCACGCCGTTGGTGGTCATTGACACGTTCTCGATGCCGGGGGTGTTGGCGATCTCGCGCACGAGGTCGACCACGCCTTTGCGAACCAAGGGCTCGCCACCGGTCAGGCGAACACTTTTGATGCCCAGGTCGGCAGCGATGCGCACGACATGGGCCATTTCCTCGATGCGCAGGATCTCGTCGTGCGGCAGGCTGCACACGCCCTCTTCCGGCATGCAGTAGATGCAGCGGAAGTTGCAGCGGTCGGTCAGCGAGATGCGCAGGTATTCTATGGTGCGGCCAAGACCGTCTTTCATAGGTCCTCCTTTTGCGGTTTTATCGCATGCAAGTATAAAGCAAGCTTCCGCAGAAATGTATGGCGGCCCGGAAACGTTTCCCTTACCGCGCCACCAGATAGATGCGATCGGTGGGGATGCGGATCCACACTTCATCGCCCACTTCGGGCAGGCGCGCTGCGCCGTCGGCTTTGGGCACGCGCCAGAACAGGTGCTGGTGCAGGTATTTCATCTCGTCTTCCGCCTGGCCCACTGTGGGAACCTCGCGCTCGTCGCGGTCGAGGAAGCCCAGAAGCACCGTCCGCTCGAAGCGCGAATCGCTCGCGCGGTCCACGCGCATGCGGTAGCAGTTGACTCCCGGCCCGTCCACTTGCTCCAAATAGCGGGCACGCACGCCCAGGTAAGCGACGTCGTCGGCGACCGGGCCATCCACCTCAACGGTAACGCCCCACTTGGCTGACCACACATGCGTTTCGTCCACGCGCGTCACCGGTGTGGCGTTCTTGCAGCCGGAAAGCTTCAGCGCCGCCACCGACTTGGGGTTGTTCACCAGATCGTCGCCCGTGTCGATCTCCATGATACGGCCAGAATCCACCACCGCGATGCGATCGCAGAAACGCAGCGCTTCATCGATGTCGTGGCTGACGTAGAGCACCGTTCCGTGATAGGCGTCGAACAGGCTCACCAGATTCTGCTCGAGAACTTCTTTCAGATGCGCGTCGAGCGCCGAGAACGGCTCGTCGAGCATCAGGATACCCGGTCGCGCCGCCAGCATGCGCGCAAGCGCCACGCGCTGCTGCTGGCCGCCGGAAAGCTGAGCAGGATAGCGCTTGTCGAAACCCTCCAAGCCAAAGCGCTTCAACTCGCGGGACACGATGGCGTCGCGGTCGCCCTTCGACACGTCTTTGCCAATGCCCGCCGCCACGTTCTGCGCCACCGTAAGGTTAGGAAACAGCATGTAGTTCTGGAACAGCAACGCTGTCTTGCGCTGCTGCGGCGTGAGGTTGATCTTCTGCTCGGAATCGAAGAACACGGTGCCGTTGACCACAATGCGTCCTTCATCAGGCGTTTCGATACCCGCAATGCAGCGCAAGGTAAGGCTTTTGCCGCAGCCGGACGCGCCCAGAAAGCCCAGCGTTTCGTTCTCGGCGGAAAACGCCACGTCCAGCGTGAACGCTTTGAAATCCTTCTTGATGTCCACTTCCAAGCTCATGCGCTATTCCTCCGAACCGCGGCGGTATTTCGTGGTGCGCCGCCCCCACAGATTGATGAACAGGATGACCACGAAGCTGAACACAATGACCACGCCGGTCCAGAACAGCGCCGCGTCCATGTTGCCACCCATCCACTCGAAGTAGATTGCGATGGGGATGGTGCGCGTGATGCCCGCGTAGTTGCCCGCCAAAAACAGCGTGGCGCCAAACTCGCCCAGTGCGCGCGCGAACGCCAGCACTGCGCCGGCAGCGATGGAGCTCCATGCCAAGGGCATCATCAGACGGAAGAAGATGCGCCGGTTGCTCCACCCCAACGTGCGCGCTGCGTCCAGCATGAGCGGGTCGATGTTCTCGAATGCGCCACGTGCGCTGCGGTACATCAGCGGGAACGCCACCACCACAGCGGCGATCACCGTTGCCGGCCAGCTGAACACAAGCGGCAAGCCATGCTCGATGAACCAGCGGCCCACCGGCGAGTTGTTGCCCAGTGCAAGAAGCAGGATGAAGCCGCACACGGTAGGCGGCAAAACCATGGGGATGGTGAACAGCGTGTCGGCGATGTCTTGCGCGCGTTTGGGAATGCGCAGGCTGAAATACGCTGCCGCCAGGCCCAGGATGAAGATGAACACGATTGCCACACCTGTGGTCTTGAGCGTCACCCACAAGGGGCTCCAGTCGAGGTTGGCAAGAAACTCGCCCACGGCGGCAAGGCCGGTAGCAGGGGGAACGATGTCCACTTCGCTCGGAAGCGCCACGTGCGCAAAGTCGACGTAGAGCGGGCGCGCCGCGTTGGACGTCTCGCTCACGATGTCGCTGCCGTCAGCGCCTGCAACCGTGGTGTAATAGCGACCCTCGCCTGCTTCCACGCCGAACGAGTACACGATGCCGTCGCGCTCCCACGAGCTTTCAGAGGTGAACTCCCACGGCGCATCGGCATCGGCGACCACACCGCCGTTCACCGACGCTTCGTCAAGCGAGATCAAGCAGTTTTTCAGCAGATCCTGCACGGCAGGATCGGAGATGTCGCAAAGCTCTGCCGCGCTTTCAGGAACGTGAACCACTACGTAGTCGTCCGTCACAACAGCGGCCAGGTAGTCGGCGTCAGCGCCCTGGTAGTAGCTGTAGCCGATGTAGGCGCCGTCCACTTCGCGGTTGGAGCCTTTCTGAGCGCGGGAGAAGTCCGCAAGCGCGAATGAAGCGCCATCGGCAAGCGCGGCATCAGCTCCCGCAGACACCGTCACGTTGGCAGAATCGTCGCTCGCCGCAGCGTTGGTTGATTCCTGCAACGCCCCTTGGGCAGCGCCGCCGCCCTCCGCTGCGAATGCGGCGGGCGGAAGCGCGAGCAACGCGCACAAAAGCACGGCGACCGCTGCCAAGAAGGCACGCGCCGCCGGGCCTTTCGCCGTTTTCAGCCTATCGGTCATCTGTCCTCCCGTTCCCCTCCGCGCTGCGGTCCGCCGTTGGCGATCGTCGGCAGTCCTCGGCAACGCACCCGCGCATGGCGGGCTTTCGCGTGCCGGAAGTTTCCCCTCGAAGCGCCCGGCGCGCGAAGCCCTCACATTATACGCAAAGGAGGATGGGTGCAGGTGCCTCACCCATCCTCCTTGTCTTTCCAGAGCTCTCCCTCAGAGATGCTTGCCCTGGAAGCCAGCGGGCAATTTCGGGCTTATGCCAGTTCGAAGCCCCACTCCTGCCAGATCTTCAGCGCGCCTTCGTCGCTGACGGCCCAATCCAGGAACTCCTGAGCAGCCTCAGCATTATCGGTCTCGGCGCACACGGCGGCCGGGTACACGATGGCCTTGCAGGCATCAGCGGGAACCGTGCCCACGATCTTCACGTTGCCGAAGCGGTACACGTCAGAGCTGTACACGAACGCCAGGTCAACATCGCCGGTGTTGGCGTAGGAGCACACATCGCCCACAGACTTGCCCTCGGTCACCATACCCTCAAGCGGGGTGCCCTCAAACGTGCCGCCCTTGCCGTCAGACTCGGGGCCAACGGTGCCTTCATCGTCAACCCATGCGCCCACGGTGGACAGCGCCTGCTTGGCATAGTTGCCAGCAGGGACGTTGTCGTCGCCCACGGCAATCTTGTAGTTGCCAGAAGCGGCTTCCTCAAGCGTCATCTCGGTGATGTCGGAGTCGGTGCCAGCAACGATCACGAGGTCGTTGGTGAACATGTCAAAGCGGGTGCCCTCGTCGACGTAGCCTTCCTTAACGGCGGTGTCCATCGTGCCCTTCGACGCGGTGATCTCGATATCAGCAGTAGCGCCGCCGCCCAGCATCTCGTTCAGCGTGCCAGAGGCCTCGTACTGCGTATCGGCGAAGGTCACGCCGGTCTGCTCGGTGTAGAGCGCCTGAACCTCGTTGAGCGCCTTCTCCAGCGAATTGGCGGCAAAGATTTGCAGCTCAACCTGCTCGGAAGCCTGCTCCTGAGCAGGCTGCTGCTCCTGGGTGGACTCCGTGTTGGACGAGCAACCGAACATCGCGAACGATCCAGCAAGCGCCAACGCACACACGGAGGCCGCAACGATGCGCATAGGTTTCTTCATACGATCCCTCTCCTAGCTTACGATCCCTTATCCCTCTTTGAAGAGACTCGACGCCCCTTCATTCAACAATAAGGATATTATTCTTGTTTAGTTATATAGTCAAGCAATGATATTTGCGTATCCGGTTATTTTTATCTGGGGATAGCCGAACATAAAAAGAGAGGACGGGATCGCTCCCGCCCTCTCAGCTGGACGTCGCTTCGACGGCCTGCGGCCGTCGAAGCGATTATTTCTCCCCAATGCTGTCGATAATCGTCAGTACCAAGCCTTCGATGCTGTTCTCGGTGGTGCGGTATGGGGCGATGCGCAGGGTGTAGTTCTTGCCGTCGACGGTGGTGACTTCCTTGTCGATGGGCATGAGGCTGCGAAGCACGGCCTCGGCGTCTTCGACGATGTCGATGTCTTTGAACAGGTGCGCCACGATCTGAATGCTGCGGCCCACGTCGTGCGACATGATGTTGAACTCGCGGCCCACGTACTCGGTGAACTTGCGGATGTTCAGGTTGTTGTCGAGGAACAAAATACCAATCATCGTGGACGACAGGAAGTTCGTCAGGTCGTTGGTGGTGTCGGTGAGCTCGTCGAGCTTCTGCTCGTATTCGGCGTTCACCGTGTAGAGCTCCTCGTTGGCCGCCTGCAGCTCTTCGTTCACCGTCTCGAGGTCGCTGATGGAGGCCTTCAACTCGTTCTGCGTGTTCTGCAGTTCGTTTTCCAAGTAGGCGATACGACGCGCGGCAGTTTTCTCGATGTCGTAGCGCTCAGATTCGCCCTCTTCGATCTCGCGACCCGTGTGGTCGGAGAACACCAGTGCAATCATGCCCATGAGCTGCGGACTGTACTCCCACAGCGGCTGCACGGTCATGTCCACATGCTGCACGCCGTCGTTGGTGCGCACGGCGATGTCGGTGTAGGCGACCGTCTGCTCATCGCTGCGGCAGCGGCTGATGGCTGTGGATGCCGCCAAGCTCAGGTCTTCATGCACCAGATTGAAGATGCTGAACGAGGCCTTGCCGGGCGAAATGGAAAGGTACTTCGAATAGTCACCAAAGAAGTGGACGGCCTGGTTGCCCTCATCGATAACCACCGAAGGCGGCAAGAAGCGCTCAAGGAATGTAGAATACAGCTTGTCGAGATCCTCGCCGTCTTCGCGGATATCACGCAGCGCCACGCCTACAGATGTGGGAGTCGGCGGGATCTGCACGTTGTAAGCGGTCTGCACGTTCTCGGGCATCTTGCCTTCCCCCATATGCGTGTAGATTCGCTCGGTGCTGCACACCGGCACGAACACGTCGGACACGTCGTTTGCCGATTCGCTCTTGCCCAGGAACAAGTAACCGCCGTCCTTCAGGGCGGAATGGAAAATACCGAACAGCGTTTTCTGCAAAACGGGCTGGAAGTAGATCATCACGTTGCGGCAGCTGATAAGGTCGAGCTTACCGAACGGCGGATCGGTGAACAGGTTGTGCGGCGCGAACACGATCATCTTGCGGATCTCGTTGACGATATGGTACGAATCGCCGCGGATCTCGAAGAAGCGCATCAGGCGGTCGGCCGACACGTCGTCGGCGATGCTTTCGGAGTAGACGCCCTTGCTGGCGATCTCCACCGACTGCATGTCCACATCGGTGGCGAAGATCTTCACCTGACGCCGGATGTTCTGCTCTTCCATGGCTTCGCGGAACAAAATGGCCACCGAATAAGCTTCTTCGCCCGTAGAGCAACCCGCCACCCACACGCGAATGGTGTCGCGCTCGCTTGTGCGCGACAGGATGTCGTAGATGGCCTTGTACTTCAGCTTTTGGAACGATTCTTCATCGCGGAAGAAGCGCGTCACACCAATGAGGATCTCGCGACCCAAAGCGCGCGCCTCGCGCTCGTCGATCTCCAGAAGCGACGCGAAGTCGGACAGCGTGCTGGAATGCGTGACCACCATGCGGCGCTCGATGCGACGCACCACCGTGGAGCGCTTGTAGTGGGTGAAGTCGACGCCGCACACCTGCTTGAGCGTGCCGTAGATGCGAAGCATCGCTTCATCGTCGTCACAGAGTTCCACGTTGTCGTTGGCGATGAGAACCGAAGGATGCTGCGAGAAGTTGAGGATCTCCTCGACGATCTGGCGTGGAGCCAACACGAAGTCGGCCAGGCCCGTGCCGATAGCGCTTCGGGGCATGCCGTCGAACTTGGCAGTGGTGGGATCCTGCACGATCACCAGGCCGCCTGCCTCCTTCACCGCCTTGATGCCGCGCGTGCCGTCGGAACCCGTGCCGGAGAGCACCACAGCAACGCCGCGCTCGCGCATCTCGTTGGCAAGCGAGTCGAAGAATATGTCGATGGGGTGGTTTACCTGGGTGGTGTCGTATTCGCTCAGGTGCAGGTGGCCGTCGCGCAGAATCATGTTGTTGCGCGGCGGAATCAGGTACACGTGGTTGGGAAGCACCTTCATCTCGTTGCGCGCCTGGATGACCGGCATCTTGGTCTGCTTGCCCAGGATCTCGGGCAGCATGCTGCGATGGTCTGGCGAGAGATGCTGCACAACCACGAACGCGCACCCGCTGATGCGCGGCATCGCGTTGAAGAACTGCTGCAGCACTTCTAAGCCGCCGGCGCTTGCGCCGACGCCCACCACCAGGTTCTTGGGTTCTTCCATTTCGCCGGAGTCGTTGATGCGCTCGGTCTTTTTGATCTCGTCGCCCATCAGCTCACTTCCTCTCCGTCACCCTTCGGGATAGGTATTGTACGCTCTGCGTCCTCGTTTGCATCCACCAGATATTCGTTCGTAAACTGATCGATAGTCATCGGGCGGGCGAAGCAGTAGCCTTGCCCGTAATGGCAGCCCATGGAAACCAGCAGCTCGATGTAGGAGGGGAATTCCACACCCTCCGCCACGCAGCGAATGCCGTTTTTCTCGCATGCCCGCGCAATGCCCTCCACAATAGAGCGGCTCATCGAATCTTCAGCGAAACGCCTCACCAAAAGCCGGTCCAACTTCACCGTGTCGAAGGGAAGGTCGCTCATGGCGCTGAGCGTTGGGTATTCCGACCCCAGTTCGTCCAGCGCAAACCGGAAGCCCTGACCGCGCAGCGCTTCCATGGCGCCGCGCAGCTCCATGTTTTTGAACCGCCCATCGATTCGGTGATCTCGATCTCCAGCAAATCTTCTGGCACATCGTAGCGGCTGGTCAGCGCCAAGATCGATGCAACGAAGCTGGGGTCGAGCACCGTCTGGCGCGAGAGGTTCACGGCAACCGGCAGCGGCTTCAGCCCGCGGTCGGCCCAATCGTTCAGCGTGGCGAGCACCTTTTCGAACACGAAGTAATCCAGGCCGGACACGTTGCCTTCCGCCTCCATGCGGGGGATGAACTCCGACGGCGGAATGGTCTCGCCCGAAGGCGTCAGGCAGCGCGCAAGCGCCTCGGAACCCACCACTTCGCCTGTCTTGAGGTCCACCTGCGGCTGCAAGCGCACCGAGAACACGTCGCCATCGAAGGCGCGCTGGAACGACGGCATGGTGCTGAGGGCGCGTGAGCGCTCGTCGGGGAAGAAGATGGAGCGGTCTCCGTACGCCGACGTGCCCGCTTCCTCCAACAGCTTGCTCAGCGAAGGCATGGCGTCGCTCCACGCGTCGCACAGCGCGAAGCCGTTGCGCATGCGCTGGCGCATGATGGCGGCCATGCGCGTGGTGCGCGCGTTGAACGCGTCGTAGGACATGTTGGTAACCACGCACGTGAGCTGAAGCTCGTCGGTGCGGTACGTGGAGTCCAAGGGGAACAGCCCAGTGAGGTTGCGCGCGGCGTACAGCAGAAGCTTGTTCTCGTTTTCCGTGTCGCGGTCGCCCTCCAGGGTGTAGATGCGCTCGAGTCCCACGCGCAGCACCGCGACGGAATGGAACAGCGACGAATCGAACGTGATGGCGTTGCGCTCGAACATCGCCTTGCCAGGCAGGCCGGTAAGCTTGTCGCGCATCCGCGAGATCGATGTGGTGCTGATTCCGCCCTCGCGGTCGCGCAGGCGGGTGATCATGGGCATCAGCGAGTTGATGAGCGCCACGTCGGTCGAGTTGACGTAGGGATCTTCCACGCACAGGAAGCCCGCGCACATGCCGTATTTCATGACGGGGAACGCGATGAAGCGCCACAGGTGCGCGCTCGGGTCAGTGGCGCTGCGCCGCTTCGCATGCACGCGCTCAACCAAAACGGTCATCCCGACGTTGGCGGCGTTTTGCAGGGTGCCGTATTCCTTCAGCGCACCACTCGTGCAGTCCCGCGACCATGCCGTTCTCCAAAAGCGCCACCGTGAACACGCGGTGGGCGTGATAGGCCTGGCCCAGCACGCCCAGCACGTTGGTGATGGCCTCGTCGTAGTTGTTTGCCATGATCATGGCATGCATCGCAGCATCGAGGGCCTCGCGTTCGGTGCCCGTGAGCGGCCGGTTCATCTCTTCGGCGGAAACCGTCCTCATGGAGCGGCCGCTGCCGGGTTTCATCGCGCGACGCATCTGGCCGACGCGCTCGTCGAACGACCACAGAGAGCCCGTCGGCTCGGCCTCGTTCACGCGGCACGCGCTCTTCGCACGCGTCACCGCATCGTTGAAGCGCATCTCGGACACTTCCTCGACCGCGTAGCCGCACGCCAGCACGATGGGGTGCGCGTTGCCGTCTTTGTCGACGTAGACTTTCCTCAAATCGGCGATGGACGCCTCGATGCGCTGGCGCAGCCAGGTTTCGGAATCGACGCGGGGGAACAGCACGAGGAAGCCATCGGCGCCGTAGCGCGCCACGAGGCCCTCTTGCGCCAGGCACACGGAAAGCCGCTGGCCCAAAAAGACCTGCCCCGAAGTGGAGTCTTCGGCACTGAGCATCGCACGCAGATCGGCAGGCATCGCTACGCGGATGACCGCCACCGCCGCCAAGGGCTCCTCGGGCGTGTCGGCGTGTTGGATGGCCGCCGCGATGCGCTCGAGCGATTCTTTCGAATACAGTCCTGTTGTCGCGTTTGGCTTCGCGAAAGCCGAGGCGAACGACACCTCCACATGGGGCCGTTCGATGTCGGCAATGTAGACGAAGGCGATCATGTGATGGCTGAGCGGATTCTCCACGATGTGGGCCACAAGGCTTGTCCAGCGGATCCTGCCCGCGTCTTCGCGCCGGAACTCCTTGGTCAGCTGGAACGCCCCTTCTGAGATCATCCGCAACACGTTTTCGCGCGTCCACACGGCAAAGATCGACACCCATACGTAGCCGCCGCCGGCCTTGCGCATGCGCGCAATGGTGCGCAGAGGCGTTTCAGCCGAAAGAGATTCCTTGATCTCGTCGCGCATGCGCTGGCGATCGTCGGGATGCATGCCGGCCACCATGTCGTCGCCGTACACGCTGAGCGCCTCTTCTCGCGCCATGCCTCCCAAAAGCGCCAGGAACGAGTCGCTGAAGTACTGCGGAACGAACGAACCTTTCGGTTCGGCGCGCAGCAGAACGCCGCCGTTGGCGAGGGTGTCCAAGAAGGGCTGGTAATTCGGCGTAGAAGCGTTCACCAGGCGGTCGAAGCCGTACTGTCCGCGAGCCGGCTTGCCGTTGCAGTCGTAGATGACGAAGCGGTGGTCTTTGGCGCGTTTCGCGTCGAACAGCGCGGTGCAGGCGTTGTCGTAAAGGTCGTTGAACGTGCGCGGCGTTTGGCCGTCGGACATCGCGATGCCCACCGACACCGTGGCCTCCACCGCATGCTCCTGCGTGCCGCAAGGGCAGCGCAGCAGCTGCAAAACGAGCCCTGCAATGCACTCGATGGCGTCAAGGCTGGAAACGTCTTTCATTAAGACGATGAACTCGTCGTCGTGGGTGCGCGCCACGAGGTCGGTCGCGCGGAAAACCGCCGGCAGCACCTGCGTGGTGCGCGCGATGACGGCATCGCCCGCCTCTCGGCCGAACATGTTGTTGATGTTGTCAAGCGTGTCGTGGTCGACGAGGAGCAGCGCATGGGAGCGGTCTGGTCGGAACGGTCCAGAAGATCGTCCACCAGATGCGCGATGGTTTCGTAGGAGTAGAGGCCTGTTGTGGAAAGGATGGGAACCGACGCCATAGGTCATCGCCCCTGCGGCGGGGCGATGCAGAGAGAGGCCTGCAGGGCGCAGTCGTCCACAACAGGCAAAAAGCCGCGCGTGGTGACGAAGAGCATGCCCTGCTCCTTCCTTTTGGCGCGCCTAAGCGGACCGCGGTTGCCCGCAGTCAGATGACGCCGTTCAAGTTTGAAGCCCCACCTATTCGCTCAAACTTAAACGCAGCATAAAGCGGATTTCATTCTAGCACCCTACATGGGCAAATAACGCGGGGGGGGGGAGTAATTAATTTTAAAATTAACCTAAATCGGTCATTTTTTCTGTTTGCCCGCCCCGTGCGCGCCGCTTGAGAGCCTTTCGTTGTTCGGTTGCCGTACGCAAAGCTTGCGCACGGCAACACCGGCACCTAGCGGTCTTCCGGAGCCTCCCCTGTTTCTATGATGCGCAAAAGGTCGTTCTCGTCGAGCACGGGCACGCCCAGGCTGATAGCTTTATCGTACTTGCTGCCTGCAGATTCACCCGCCACGACGAAGCTCGTCTTCTTCGAGACGCTGCCGCTGACCTTCGCGCCGCGCGCCTTCAGATGGGCGCCCGCCTCGGCGCGCGTCATGCCGCTTTGCACGAGTGTCCCCGTGAGCACGAACGTGAGCCCTGCCAGCGTCTGCGGAAGCTGCTCTTCTGCTGCCGCACCTTCATCCTCAAGGTTGACGCCACGAGCGCGCAGACGGTCGATAACCGCTGCGTTGTCGGGCGTGCGCAGGAACAGATAGACGCTGCGCGCGATCTTCGGGCCGATTCCCTCAACGGAAGCCAGGTCCTCCTCGGAGGCGTCCCGCAGCGCGTCGATGGTCGGATAGCTTGCAGCCAGCGCCTCGGCAGTCGTCTTGCCCACATGGCGCATGCCCAAGCCGAACAGCACGCGGGCAAACGGGCGCGTGCGGCTGCCGTCGATGGCCTCAACCAGCTTCGCGGCGACGGTCTTGCCCAGACGGATGGCCTCGCCGTCTTTGTTCACGCGGCCCATGTCCAGCATCGAAAGCTCGGTTTCGTCCAGCGTGTAGTAGTCGGCGACGTCGGTCAGGCGGCCCGATTCCACCAGGCGCGCCACGATCTCCTCGCCCATGCCGTCGATGTCCATGGCACCGCGGCTGGCCCAATGCAGCAGGCGCTCAAGGGCCTGCGCGGGGCAGTCGATGGAGATGCAGCGGTAATCGGCTTCGCCTTCCTCGCGGATGACGGGGCTTCCGCAGCTGGGGCAGGTCGCGGGCATGCTCCACGGTTGTGCATCGGCAGGGCGCAGGCTTTCCACTGGGCCAAGCACCTCGGGGATGACGTCGCCTGCCTTGCGGACGATGACGGTGTCGCCCACGCGCACGTCCTTGCGGCGGACCTCGTCTTCGTTATGCAGCGTGGCGCGCGCGACGGTCGAACCGGCAACGCGCACGGGATCCATCTCGGCGACGGGCGTCAGCTTCCCCGTGCGGCCAACCTGCACGGTGATGTCGCGCAGCAAGGTGGTTTTCTCTTCAGGCGGGAACTTGAACGCGATGGCCCAGCGCGGCGCGCGTGCCGTGTAGCCCATTTCGCGCTGGCGGGCGAAGGAGTTCACCTTCACCACTACGCCGTCGATCTCGTAAGGAAGGCTGTCGCGGCGCTCGATGGCGCGCTGGCAGAACGCATGGACTTCGTCGCGAGTCGCGCACAGCTGCACGTCAGGATTCACATGGAAGCCCGCCTCGCCGAGCCACTGGAGCAGCTCCCACTGCGTGCCGAACGTGAGCGCACGCTCGTCGGCAATGGCGTAGAGGAACGTGGACAGGTCGCGGCTTGCCGTGATGGCAGGGTCTTTCTGGCGCAGGCTGCCTGCCGCCGCGTTGCGCGGGTTGGCGAAGGGCTGCTTGCCGTTGGCTTCTGCAGCACGGTTGAGCGATTCGAAGCTGCTTTTGGGCATGTACACCTCGCCGCGCAGCTCGATGGCGCGCGAGGGGTCGGACAGACCGCCCATCGCGTCGGGGCGCAGGCGCAACGGAAGGTTTTTCACCGTGCGGATGTTGGCGGTGACGTCCTCGCCGGTAGTGCCGTCGCCGCGCGTGGCGCCGCGCATGAGGTTGCCGTCCTGGTAGGTGAGCGCGATGGAGCTGCCGTCGATCTTAAGCTCGCACACCACGTCCACCATGCCGCCGAACGCCTCTTCCACACGGTCAAGCCATGCGTCCAGCTCGGAGGCGTCCATGGCGTCGTCCAGGGAATACATGCGGCTTTCGTGCTGGATGGGCGCGAACTGCTCGCCCACGTAGCCGCCCACGCGCTGCGTGGGCGAGTTGGGATCGTAGAACTCCGGGTGCGCCGCTTCCAGTGCGCGCAGCTCGTGCACGAGCGAGTCGAAGGCCGCATCGGAGATGGCGGGCGCATCTTTGGCGTAGTACAGGTAGCTGTTGTGCTCGATTTCGCGGCGAAGCTCTTCGATGCGCTTGCCCGGATCGGCCACGGTTTCCGCCAGCGTCTGTGCGTCCAAAAGGGAGGCCTGCTCGTTCATGGTTTCGTCGCTCATGTGCATGCTCCTTGCACGGATACGGTTCCCAACAGCGGAAAGGCCCTGAAACCAGGGCCTTTCCCGATCAGTTCGATTCGGATTCTACCACGCAGCGCCGCCTAGATTAGCATGCGCCCCGCGTTCCAACCGAACACCAGAAGCGTCGCGCCGCGCATCACCATGAACAGCGCGATGAAGATGGACAGCATCGCCGGGTTGAGGAAGAACATGATGCCGCAGATCACACCAACAACGCCCGAGAACACCGCCCAGCCCCACATGGGCATGCCGGCGGAGCGGCCGCGGACCGCCATGACGATTTCGAAGACGCCGAACGCGACGAAGAAGCCGCCGATGAGCCACGGCAGCACCACCGAGAACGCCAGCGGATGAAGCAGGAACATCGCGCCGATCAGGATGTCGAGGATGGCGTAAGCGAGCACCCAGCCCGAAAGCATCAGCTGCTTGCGGAAGCGCGCGTACTCGATGGCATCCATGATGCCCGATACCAGGAAACCCGCGCCGGCGATCATGGTGATCGTCACCAGGGTCACACCCGGCATCAGCAGACAGACGAACGCGCAGACGACAAGCAGGACGCCCGCGACGATGGTGCCCCAGTCGTGTTTCTTTTCAGTTTGCATGAGAACCCCTTTCCGGGAAACGATGGAGCCGGGCGTTTCGTTGCCCAGCACCTTCATTATAGGGGCATGCGTGAATGCTGCGGCGCGATCGGCATCCGTTGCCGAACCGACACGTCGGGCGCGCGTAGCGGCCGTGCGTCAGGCGCGGGTCGCTTCTGCCGTGGCGCGGATGGCGGCAGGAAGGGCGTCGACGACGTCTTCCGCCGTCACGGCAATGTCGGTCAGGCGCTCGGCGGCAATGCGGCCGGCGCGCGCGTGCAGCGTGACGGCGAGCACAGCGGCGTCGAGCGAATCGAGCCCCTGCGCGAGAAGGGCGCCCAACATGCCGGCAAGAACGTCACCGGTTCCCGCTTTGGCGAGCGCAGGCGTGCCTTCGCCGATGCAAACGGTCGTCTCGCCGTCTGACACATAGGTGTCAGCGCCCTTGACCACAGCGATCGCACCGTAGGCAAGCGCCAGTTTGCGGGCGAGTTCTTTTTGGTCGCCGGCTGGAATGCCGAGTGGCTCCGCCAAGCGGGCGGCCTCGCCTATGTGAGGAGTGATCACAGTAGCCCAACCGTTCAGGAAACGACGGCGCAACAGACGGCGTCCCTTCTGGGTTGCCAGCGCCGACAGCCCTCCCCCGTCCACCAACACGGGAGCATGAGCATGCTTGAGCGCACGGCAAACAAGACGTTTGGCTTCAGCGGCGGAGTCTTCAGAAGAGGCGTCGAGACCGCTTCCCACTGCAAAAGCGACGGGCTTGCCGGGACGGATTTCAGCGAACGAGCGCGCATCGACTCCCTCCCACGAGCGCACCACGAGCGACGGGCGGAACGCGCGCACAGTCGGAACCGATTCAAGAGCGCAAAGGACCTCGGTGTAGCCGGCACCCATTCGCTGCGAAGCGACGGCAGCCAGGCAAGCGGCGCCGGGATACGCTGCCGCACCACCGATGATTGTTAGCTTGCCCCGCAAGTACTTATGGGCATCAGGCTTCGGCCACGGCAGCAGCGCCGCCAGCTCGCTTGCCGCGAAAGAGCGCGCGTCATCCGCCATGCCATCAGTCGGCGTCGGATTCTGCTCTTCTGCTTCCGTCCCTAAAATCTCGATCATGGCTGCACCTTTCGTTTTCCCTGTTCTCGTAGCAGTATAGCGCGCTAACGCAAAATCCCCGTAAGACCCGCGCGAACCTTGCGCAAGCCCAACGCGATGCCTGCGCGAACCCAACACAAACACAACGTCCATTCCTCCTATTTCCAGCGCAAATCCATTTCAAAAAACATATATTCACCAGGGGTTTTAATGATACGCTTGCAGAACCATGACACTTGTTTTAGGACATATCAGCGCCCTCGAATACTGGCTCGCCCACCCCGCCAGCAAGCCTCCCGCACGCACTGTTTCAGCTTCGTTCAGCCTGCCTTCATCGGCTCCTTCGAAGATGGAATTACTACAGCTTGAAGACATGGTGCCTAAGGTGTTCAGTTCGCCCGTCCACGTCATCTCGAGCTCTCCCATCAAGGCAGACAACCCGAAGCTGGCCATCCCCCATAAACATTCGGTGGCCACATTTGGAGCTGCGTTTTGCCACTTGGGCAATGACGTCTACGTAAGCTCGATTGAACTTGCCTTTGTCCAGATGGCGCGCGATCTGCCGTTAATCGACCTTGTCCGCCTGGGTTTCGAACTCTGCGGCGGATACTCGCTTTCCATCGCGCATGATAAAGGCTTCTTCAAAAGACAAGCCCCAACCTCGATGCGCCAGCTGCAAACCTTTGCTGAAAAGTCACCAGGGCTAAAAGGTCGTAATCCGGCCTTACGCGCTATCCGGCATGTGCTGAGCGATTCAGCGTCTCCTGCCGAAACGAATTTGGCTATGACGCTGTCGCTCCCTTACCACCTTGGCGGATTCGGGCTGCCCCAACCCGCGCTCAACCATCGCGTGAAGCTCTCGCCCGCTGAGCAAAACCTTGCTGGGAAGCCTTACCTGAAATGCGATTTGTATTGGCCCGACCGCCGCGTAGGCGTTGAGTACGACAGCGATCTGGAGCACACCGGGTCAGCAAGAATCGCCTCAGACGCCCGTCGTCGCAACACGCTAACGCTCACCGACACCACATTAATGACAGTCACCCGAATCCAATACAACGACTTTCGACAATTGTCCGCAACCGCCGCCGCGCTGGCGAAGCTGCTCAGACGACGCCTGCAGCCCACCTGCAAAGACTACGAGGCAAAGCAGCGTCGTCTGCGAGATGCGCTGTACCAATCGCCGGAGTGGGAAATCCGGAAGGCGCATCATCCTCTGAGGCGGGCCCTTTCCGAACAGTAAGGCGCGTCCTCTCCGAATAGGCAGCCACGTCGAGCGATTTCCTGGCAAACGCGCTCTTCTCACACTTGCTCGAGCGGTTCCCAACAATCTCGTTTTTCTCACACTTCTGCTAGTTTTTCGTGTTTGTTGGGGACTTTTGGGCAAAAAGTAGGCGCTGCGTCCGTTCGGTATTGAAGCTTTGTTCGAAGCATTCGGATGCGCGCGTCTCTGACCTGGGGTTATATCAGAGCGTTTTTGCGGTAGATTCGTCAACAGGGCAGCGGACGCGTTGTTCTCCCCCAACATTCGCCATTTTCTAACAGAAACGCTAGAAAAAGGCGAATGTTGGGACGCTCAGGCAGATGCGCGAACCCCTTGAGGCTGCGTCCAAGAACCAGCGGCGGCCTTCTTCGAGCTGCAGCCGTAAAACTAGCCGCGGCCCTCTTCGGGGGTCGGAGCGTCCATTTCGTCGAGGAGGGCACGGGCCTCTTTGAACTGCTGGGCGAGCTCGGCCATCGGGTCTACGCGCTGCTCGGAAGCGCGGACGCTTTCTTCGGTGATTGCCATCGCGCATGCGACGGCCTCGGTGTGCGTGAACGAAAGCGAGACGGGAAGCTCGCGCACGCCAGCCTCGGCCGCCACCTCGCGCGCCCGACCCGTGAGCGATACGTAGGGGCGACCCTTGGAGGTGCGCTTCACCTCGATGTCACGCGGGTTGATTCCGCGCGAGAAGCCCGTTCCCAGGGCCTTGACCACGGCTTCTTTAGCAGCGAAGCGCGTTGCGTAGTGGACCTCGGGTGCCGCTTTCGCGTCGCAGTAGGCGCGCTCTTCCTCAGAGAACATGCGCATGCGGAAGTTCGGCGTGCGCGCCAGGATGCGCCTCATGCGCTCGATCTCGACGATGTCGACTCCCAGGCCTACCTGGCCTTCGATGTCCAAATTGTCTTCCATGGTCACTTCTCCGTAATCGGGATGAGAAAAAGGGACTGTCCCTTTTTCTCATTGCTACTCTACCGTAACGCTTTTTGCGAGGTTGCGGGGCTGGTCCACATCGCAGCCGCGCAGCACGGCGATGGAGCGCGCCAGCAGCTGCAGCGGGACGCTTGCCGTGATGGCGCTGAACGCGTCGCGCACCTTGGGGATGTAGATCACGTGGTCGGCATGCTTGCGAATTTCCTCGTCGCCTTCGGTGGCAACGGCAACAACCATCGCGCCGCGCGCCTTGCTCTCCTGCAGATTGGACACCACCTTGTCGTACACCGGGCTCTGCGTGGCAATAGCGATGACCGGGAACCCATCGTCCAGCAGCGCGATGGGGCCATGCTTCATTTCGCCGGCAGGATACGCCTCGGCATGCAGGTAGCTGATTTCCTTGAGCTTGAGCGCGCCCTCCTTGGCGATGGCGGCACCCATGCCGCGCCCGATGAACAACGCGCTGGCGGCATCCTTGCACGCCGCCGCAGCGGCGTCGACAGAAGGTTCGCATTCGGAAAGGATGCGCTCCACCTGCTCGGCCGTATCCGCGAGGTCGCGGAACAGCAGGCGCACCTGGTTCATCTTCAGCTTGCCCTTCACCTGGGCAAGCAGCAACGCCAGCAGCGTGAGCGAAACAACCTGGCCCAAGAACGACTTGGTCGAAGCCACAGCGATCTCTTTGTTCGCCTTCGTGTAGATGACGCCGTCGCTCTCACGCGCCACAGGGCTGCCCACCACGTTGGTGATGCCGAACACCTTGGCGCCACGCACGCGGGCGTCGCGGATGGCAGCCAGGGTGTCGGCCGTCTCGCCCGACTGCGACACCGCCACCACCAAGGTCGTGGGCGTGATGATGGGGTTGCGGTAGCGGAACTCACTGGCAACTTCCACCTCGCAGGGGATACGCGCCCACCCCTCAATGAGGTTCTTCGCGATGAGCCCAGCGTGATACGACGTGCCGCAGGCGATCACGTACACGCGGTCGATCAGGTTGAGCTCTTCAGAAGAAAGGTCCAGTTCATCAATGGAAAGCGCGCCGTTCACCAGACGGCCGGCCAGCGTGTCGCGGATGACACGCGGCTGCTCGTGGATTTCCTTGAGCATGAAGTCGGGGTAGCCGCCCTTCTCGGCAACATCGATGTCCCAATCGATGTGCGTAATGCGCGGCTCGAACGGCGCACCGGAGGCGTCGAAGTACTCGGCCGCATCGGGCGTGAGGCACGCGAACTGGCCGTCGCCCAGCATCACCACATCGCGCGTGGCGTCGATGACGGCGATGATGTCGGAGCCAACATAGCAGCCGTCCTCGCCCCTGCCGATGACGATGGGGCTGTCCTTGCGCGCGACCACGATGGTCCCGGGCTCATCGGCACTCATCACCGCCAAGCCGTAGGCGCCCACGATGTGCGAGCATGCCTCGCGCACTGCAGTCAGCAGATCGCACCGCGCTCCGACGCCGCCCTCGTAGCGATGGATGGCCTCTTCGATGAGATGCGCGATCACCTCGGTGTCGGTGTCGCTCTTGAAGTGATGGCCAAGCCCTTCCAGGCCCTCGCGCAGCTCGGCGAAGTTCTCGATGATGCCGTTATGCACCACGGCGATGCGCCCATCGCATGAAACGTGGGGGTGCGCGTTTGCTTCGCTGGGGCGGCCATGCGTCGCCCAGCGCGTGTGCCCGATGCCGCACGTACCCGTGAAATCGAAATGCCCGACCGTGTGCTCGAGGCTTTCGACTTTGCCCTTGCGATGGAGCACCTGCAAGTCGCCGTCCTGCTCGATGGCGATTCCCGCAGAATCGTAGCCGCGGTACTCCAGGCGCTTCAGGCCCTCGATGAGAATGTCTTTGACGGGACGCTTCCCGGTATACCCGACGATGCCGCACATACGCGAATCTCCTTTGCGATATCGCTCGCTGCTGGCGCGTAGCCTTCGCAACGGACGCTACGACTGTGACCGCTCGCTATTGTAGGTGAAGCGATTGTCCGCACGGAGGCGCTGGGAGAATCCGCAAGGGAAAACCAGGGCGAGCGGCGATCTCTGACGAAATCACGCGCTACGCCCCGAGCCGCATCGCCAGCTGCTGGCCGACAAGCGCCGCAACCAAGCATAGTGCGCAGCTGCCAACAATGTAGGCACCGGCAACCAAGACGTCGCCGCGCTGGATAAGCTGCAACGACTCCCAGGTGAACGAGGAAAACGTCGTGAAGCCGCCGCACACGCCCGTCATCAGAAACAGCAGCAAGCGACCGTCGAGGCCGACGTGCCGCAAAAACCACGTGGCAATGAAAGCAATCGCGAAAGCGCCGACAATGTTGATGGCGAAGGTTCCCAGCGGAAAGCCCGACTGGTGCGCCGGTATCAGCAAGCCCATAAGGTAGCGCACAACGGCGCCGATGCAGCCGCCTGCGCCCACGCACAGGCAATTCACGATGAGTTCTTGAGCCGACGCAGACACGGAATCCTCCTTGCTGTTTCCTCTGTGGCGCAGATGAGATGATACTCCAGCCACTGCCCGCATGAGCTTTGTGCGGCGAAACGGCGGCAAGATCGTGTGCGATCGGGATAATACCGAAGCGCTCATCGGTCGATACGATGCAGTTTGCCACACAGGACATCCGCTCCCCTATGGCTTGCGGTAAGGTTTTCCCTGCAAAACGACGAAACAGAAAAGAGCCACACCGCATGCATTACGTCCAGGTACACACCGATCCCGATGTCTATTTGATCCAGGTTCCGTTCAGCAACTACAAGCTGGATTCCACCAACTGCTACGTGCTGATCGATAAGGGCGAGGCTCTCGTTGTTGATACGGGAGCGCCTTCCGAAGACGGGCGGATCTATCTTGCCGCTGCACTCGAAGAGCTGGGGGTCGACCCTGCCCAGACGTCGTTTTTCCTCACGCATCTTCATCTGGATCACGCAGGCCTGGTGGACGCGTTGGTGCCGCTCGACGCTCCGTTGTTCCTGAACGAGCGCGACTACCGGCGCACCCAACCCGCAGAAGTCCAGCGACGCTACGAGGCCCTCTACCGAGCGCTGGTTGCAGAAGGTGCCGACCCCGACTCGGCGCGCTGCTCCATCGAGTCGCGCAGCCAGTTCTCGCACATCATCCAGAAAAGCCACAACCTCGTTTTCACCAAAGATGGCGATGCGATCACAGTTGGCTCGCGTACGCTGCGCGTCGTCGACACCGCCGGCCACACCCCTGGCCATCAGGCGCTTTACGACCCGGAGTCCGGCATCCTGTTCGGTGGCGACCACGTGCTGTTCGTTCTGTCGCCCAGCATCGGCCTGTTTTTGTCCGAACCCGGCGCGCCCTCGAAAGCGGACGACAGCGTACAGACCTACTTGGACAATTTGAACAAGGTGCGCGCGCTGAACCCCACGGCGCTCTTCCACTCCCACGGACCGCTGCGCGAGGACATCGACGAGCGAATCGCATGGCTTTACGCTCACCAGCAAGAACGGGCCGAACGCGTGCTTTCGCTGGTATGCGAGCACCCCGACGCAAGCGGTTTCGAAATCACGAAGCTGATCGGCTTCAATCTGCCCCACGACACCTGGGAAGACGTCTCTTGCGTGCAGCGTCTTACGTTGATGGAGATCGGCGCGGCGTTCCTGCGCCACCTGGAGCTGCACGGCAAGGTGGAAGCACGCATCGACGAGAACGGCATCCGCCGCTACCGCCCCGCTTGTTAGGTGATATTCCGCATATTCGAGAAAATATTGGCGCACTGACAATAGTTATGGGATGATAGTCACCGTGCCATCAAGACCAACACGGCAGCTGCTAAACGCCGTTGCATGACGAAAAGGGGGAAACGCGGATGTGGAGCTCATGCCACCCGAAATCCGATGAGGACCTGAAAGAATGCGCGGAGCTGGGAAAGTCCCTCAACCGCCTTTCCCAGCCTACCATCCTGACCATCCTTGCCGCGAACGACAAGCCCATGCACGGCTACATCATCGTGCAGCAGGCCGCCCATTCCCCGATGTTTGGCGGAAAGAAGCCGGACGCAACGGGCGTTTACCGCGCGCTCAAGCGCATGGAGGAAGCCGAGCTGGTCACTTCGGAGTGGGAAACCCCCGAAGAAGGCTCTGCGAAGCGCCTGTTCACGCTGACCGACAAGGGCCGCCGCTGCCTGCGCCGCTGGATCGATGCGCTGGCATGCTACGAGCTGACGCTGGAAGAGCTTCGCGCGCAGGCAGCCCAGGCGCTCGGCATCGACCTTCCCGACGCGCCCGTCTGCTCGCACGAATAGAATCGCAGGCGGAAGCCACTTCGCAACATCATTGAGCGCCCGCCTTCGCGGGCGTTTTCTTTACCACCAAGGAGACGCCATGAACCCAACCGCAAAACGAGATCTCGACCTTTCAATGCACGTCATCGAAGGGCGCGACGTAGCGGCGTCGCTTGGACCCCGCCCCCTCGCCATCATCGGCGCGCGCGACGGCGATGCGATCGGTTTCGCAACCGTGGCCTGGGCAACGCCCGTCTCGCATACCCCACCGATGGTCGCGTTCGCGCTCCGCTCGAAATCGCACACGTTTGGGCTGGTCAGCAAAACGCGGCGCTTCACGATTAGCGTCCCGGACGCACAAATGGATGACGCCGCAGAAACTGTTAGGGCCTGCGGAAACAAGACCGGCAACACGGTCGATAAAAGCGAGCTGGTCGATTGGCGCCTGCTGCCCGCTGCCCAGAGCAGCGCGCGGGAGCCTCTGCCCGCGATCGAAGGAGCGCTGACCGTTTTCGAGTGTCGCGTCGATCACCTCGATCCCGCCGGTGACCACATGCTGGTGATAGGGTACGTGGATCGCGCCTGGTCGCGCGCTGGTTCGGACGATCGCGGGCGCATCGATGCCACCGATGCGCTGCTGTGCGTGCAGCACGATGTGTTTACCACCGCAAAATAGAGAAGCGCTCGGAGCGCATGGTTGCTGAAAGGAACGCGTCGGCAAATTGGAGAGGGGCGATTGCTCGCCCCTCTTTTCATTAGTCGCCTTTTTTCTTCCCCATCGGTTGGGGCTTGCATTCGTCCACCAGCGTGCAGATGCGGCAGTCCTCGGCCACATCCAAGCACACATTCTCCCATGGGATGGCGTGGTAGCCCAGCTTTTCGTAGAAGCCCACCGACGCACCACGCGCGACGAACCGCAGCTCACCGTAACGCTCAAGCGCCTCATCCATAAGGGCACGCCCCACGCCATAGCCGCGCCATGTGGGATAGGTGACTACCGGATTCACATGCGCAATGCCTTCAGGGCTGAATGCCAAACGAAGGTACCCCACGATTTCCCCCGCCCCGTTCACCGCAACGCGGATGTTTTCGACGGAGGAAAATGCGTCCATCCCCTCGTTGTAGTTGTACGCATTGAGCGTAGGAAGATCGTCTTCGCACGCATCGCGTATGGTGAACAGGTCGGACATCTCAACTCCAAGTAACCAATGAGAAAAAGTGACTGTCCTTTTTCTCATTTACATGATGGGTGGAACATAGATCTTCATACGAGAGTGCGGGATGGCCTTCTTCGCCAGCTCGGTCAGGCCGCGCACCACGGTGGGCAGCTTGTCGGTGGGGATGCCCATGAACATCATGTCCTCACCGATGTCGCTTGCGGCACGGCAGCCGTAGCATCCGAACGTGATGTTGGGCTCGTTGTCGCGCATGGGGATGAGCACGGCCTCCACGCACATCGAGTTGTAGCCCGACGCGTGGAAGTCGAAACGGTGGCCGGTGTAGTAGCTCATGGACATGCACAGCCACATCATCTGCTCGGGCGTGCCGGTGAACACGACCACCTCGGGTGCGCGCACCGTCTTGTCAAGCGGCGCCACATACGTAGCGCGGCGGCTGTGCGGCGGCAACGTGGGACGCTCGGCCACCATTTGCGCTGCGGCCTCGGCGGTGTCCAGCTTGTGGAACAGCACGTAGATCTCGCCCGTGGCCAGCTTCTCGGGAACGCCGGTCATGCCGAAAATGGACGTGCCGTCAGGGCATGAGTGCTTGTTGGGCGGCATGAGAATGCTCGCGCCGCGGCGGGCCGCCATCATCGCCTGGCAGAAGCGCAGGTTCTCGTTGGGCATCGGAACGTCGGGCAGAAGCTCGTCTTTGTCGACAAGGCTCACCGCAACCGGCTGCCAACGCAGGCCCAGCTTCTCCATGATGATGCGCTGCCATTCAGCGTACTGCTTGTGCAGCTCGGCGCTGATGGGCTCTGCGCGCGGCTCGTCCGCAAACGGGTCGTACACCGCATCGCCTGTGGCCTCGATGGTCAGCGCGCGCTGCGGGCAGTTGCCCGAGCACGTCTGGCATCCCACGCACTGGTCGGGATGAGCGCCATACGGGAAGCCCTCTTCATTGAACTCCAGCACGTTGCACGGACAGAACGAAACGCACAGCCCGCACTTCACGCAACGCGCATCGTCATGAAGGATTCTATAGTCTGCCATTCAATTACCTCTATCTTGCATCTCGTTCGTAACGTCAGCGAGGGCGTTCGGGGTGCCACGAATCGCGGGGATCGCGAGGGCGAAGCGTACTTCGGTACGTGAGCCCTCGGGATCGCCGCGAGGCGGGGTGCCCCGGACGGCCACAGCGTCAAGCAGTTCCGTTGGCCGACAGGCCGACGGAACCTAGTCCTTGCACCAGGGCGGATAGACGCGGCGGCCGTCGGCGTCGGTCAGGTGATACGAGCAGAACGGGATGGCGCGGCCGTCGGGAACGGTCACCATCATCGAGCACTCGCGCAGGCGCTGCACGTCCATCGACCACGCGTCCATGTAGTTCATGATGATGACGGACAGGCCGTCCTTCACCTTCACGCCGCGCTTGGACAGGATGTCCAGGAACACCGAGCCTTGCGGGCTGTCGGGGCTGTAGCCCTCGCGATATTCCTCGGGCGTAAGCAGTTTCGTAGCGGGAACGAATCCGCTTTCATGCGTCGCGTCGTCGGTGTGCACCAGGAACACGCCGGTGTCGCACAGCGGGTTCGAGCAGCCCAGCGGCCAAATGTCGCGCGGCTCGATGAGCCCGTCGGATTGTTCAGCCAGCTTGAAGATGACATCTCCCGCCGTCAGCTGCATTGCGCGCTCGGCCTCGAAACGGCCGGACACGAACGCGGGCTGAAGCGCCAGGCCAGCAACCACGTCAGAGTTCTCCAGGCTGAAGCGCAGCAGGTCGCCCAGCTGGCCGTCGTTAAGACCAGCGACCACGGCAACCGACAGCACGCACTGGATGCCCACCTCGCGGCAACGCTCGATAACGCGCAGCTTGATGTCCAGAATGTCGCGACCGCAGGTGCCTTCGTACACATCGCCGGTCAGGCCGTCGAACGACAGATACACGCCCGTCAAACCGGCACCCACCAAGTCCTCCAGGTACCCCGGACGCGATGCGATGACCAGGCCATTCGTGTTCACTTCGATGCCCCAGAAGCCCTTTTCGCGGCCGCGGTAGATGATCTCGGGAAGATCCTTGCGGCAGGTGGGCTCGCCACCGGTCAGCTGAACCGCGCCGTCGGTTCCCACCGCGTTGGCGATGACGTCGTACATGGCGTCGATCTCATCCATGGTGGGATCGTCGTCGCCGTTCTCGGAGCTCATGAAGCACACCGGGCAATGCAGGTTGCAGCTCTTGGTCACTTCGATCTCCAGCAGCGTGCCACGACGCTCGTGGCGCGAGCAGGTGCCGCAGCCGAAGGGGCACGGCGCGCTGGCGGGGATGGTGTTTTGCGGCTTTGTCTTGGGGAACGCTTCGGACAGAAGCCACTCGTAATGATCGGCGTCGGGCCACACGCGCGTGGTGAGAGGACCATGGTCGGGGCACGTGCGCTCCATCCACACGGTCCCCTCGTCGTCGGCGTACACATCGGCCTTCAGCTCGCGCAGGCACTCCGGGCACAGACCGATCGTGTTGTGCAGATGCCGGTGGCCGGCAACGCGCGGCACGCTGCCCTCTTGGGCAACGTGCGCCACCTTCACGGAATCGTTCATGCAGAAACCTTTCTAAAATGAGAAAAAGTGACTGTCCCTTTTTCCCATTACTCTTCTTCGTCGAGGTACTGGCGGGGGTCATGCTCTTCGTTGGGCGGGGTGGACACGGTGATGCCGTACCAATCGACCCACGCGAGCACGCGCTTGGGAATGAACACGTCGTTTTGGTACTTGCCCGCCTCGGCAATGGCGCGCATGCAGGAGATGGCGTGCGCGAGGTCGGTGCGCTCGTCGATGTCGGCAACCGGAGAGAAGTACGCGGACGGGATGTCGGCGGCCTTCAGCTTCTCGACGTAGCCGTCGAGCGCCGGACGACCGTCCAGATTGTAGTAAATGCCCTGGTGATCGATGGGCGTGTTGTAGCTGAAGCCCACCAGCGACGTGCCGCACTCCTGGCACGGCGCCTGCACGAAGCCAGGCTTGCCGATGCTCTGGAAGTAATCCAGCCACTGGAACGCCTGCTTCAGATGCGACTTCGGCAGCGTGGGGATGTCGCCACCCACCGACACGATGTGTTCGTAGCCCAAATCGAAGATCTGCTTGAACGCGTAATCGAAGTGGTCATCGAACGTGGCGCCCTTGTCGGTGAGGTAGTGGATCTCCATGGGCCACGGGCCGATCTCGTCGTAGGTGGCCTTCATGATGTCCAGATCGGCAGCAGGCGTCGACACGAAGAAATCGTAGGTGATCTTGTCGGCGGAAGGATCCGCTTCCACTGCGGCGTCATTCGCCCACTGCATCTCGATCAGCGAGTGCATGCACAGCTCGGTGACGTCGTAGAGGCAGGTCTTGTAGAAGTCCGCCGCCTCCTCGGCCGTCATGAACCCGCCATGCTCAACCGTCAGGCGCGTCTTTACTCTGCCCGCAACCGGCGGCTTGCTGAACAGCAAAAGCGCCTGCTTCTTCTCTGCCATGTACACGATCCTCCTCGTCCTGATACGCGCAATGCACCCCGTGGTGCCGCGCGCCCCTCCGCGAGCCGCTAGCTGCGGTCCGCGCTGTTTTCCTTTTGCCAGCTTATCGGCTCATCGACTCGTTTCACCATGCAGTCGATGTCGTTGTAGCTCCACGTGCCTATCATGGGCTCGGCCAAAGCGCAGGTGGTCAGACAGTTCACGTTGCTTTCCCACATGCCGCCGAACTCAGGCGCGCCAGGCGCCCATTCCGGATGCCACCAGCCGTAATCTACGTTTATCAGATCATCGCGCATAGTTGCAACCGACAACACGAAACACGCACTTCCCTGGTCGGTGGACAACTCGACGGTGCAGCCGGGCTCAAGCCCCAGGCGCTGAGCCGTGGCGTCGCTCACTTCAGCGACCGGGTACGGCGATTTCGCGCGGAACTCAGGGTTGTTGAAATACATCGACGCGTTGTAGGGCTGCTTGCGCGATCCGGTGATCATGCGCAAATGAGCGCCGCCTTCGGCCTCCACGCGCGCGATCAGCTCCGGCGAGCAAAGGGAGAGGTGCCCACCCGGCTCGGGCAAGCGCGCCCCCCCTACCTGCGGCAAAAATTCGCTGACGAGCTCCACCTTGCCCGTGGTCGTGGCGAAGCCCTGCGGCTTGCCATCCGCTCCGGGAATCAAATGCTTCTGGTAGGCAGGCGGCTGGTAGTACAGCCCCAGCATGCAGTAGCCCTCCCAGTCAAGCCCGGTGGGGGCCAGCTGAGCGGCGAACGCCTCGGCAAGCGTTTCCTGCGGCCAAGCGTCCGCTTGCCCCAGGCGCAGGCCCAGCCCGCGGAACACGTCGTAGTCGGTGCGGCGCTCGTAATACGGCTCGACCGCCGCAGGGCCGCCATAGCCGTTGTTCGCCACGCCGCCATGCACCTGGAAGATGGGACGCTCGATGGCACCGGCGATGGGCAGGACGTAATCGGCGATGCTTGCCGTGGGCGTCATGTAGTAATCGAGCACCACCAGCAAATCCAACCCCATGAGCGCCTTGAACACGCGGTGCGTGTCGGCGTACGTCAGAAGCGGGTTCGTTGCGTTCACGATGAGCGCGCGAACCGGGTACGGCTCCCCCGTCTCCATCGCGCGCAGCACCAAGTCGGGCGCCGCAGAAGTGAGATAGCGCTCGGGCAGACGGCGACCCAGCTTCTCGGTGAGCTGGCGCGCCTTCGCATAGCCGTCGTAGCATTGCAGCGGCGTGACCTGCGTGTTGAGGCAGCGCGCACGATGCTCGGGCGCAAGGCGGTCGGTCATTTCCATGTCGACTTCGGAAACGAAATCGCTCGCCTCGGCCAACACGCACGCACCCTGTTTGTCGACGTTGCCAGTGATGGCGCGCAAGCAGCAAATCGCACGATGCGTGGGCGCAACGTTCACGCCCACCTGGTCGATGCCGCGACCCGATACCAATGCAGCCGCCTGCGCTTTGCCGAACAGGCGCGCGGCACGCACGATGTCCTCTTCGAGAACACCGCATTCCTGCGCGGCGAATGCGGGCGTGTAGGGCTGAACGTGTGCAGCAAGCTCGTCAAAGCCGTGGCACCACTCGTCAACGAATTCCTTGTCGACCAGCCCCTCTTCGATGATCACGTGCATGAACGCCAGCGCCAGCGTGCAGTCGGTGCCGGGACGCACCGGCAGCCAGACATCGGCCAGCGCTGCCACCTGCGTGCGCCGCGGATCGATGACCACCAGCGCCGCATCGGATTTCGCATAGTGGATGATGGCGCGCCAGAACGCCGAGTTATCGGATTGCGCCGGATTGGTGCCCCAAATGAACAGGCATTCCGTAAGCCCGGGCGTGATGTCGTGCTCCACCGTCCAGCCAAACGTGAGCGCATCCATCCAGATGCGCGGGTTCCAGCAGATCTGCCCGATACCCATGTTGTTGGGGCTGCCGAACAAGTTCATGAAACGATGAAGCGGCCAAAACGACGCGTGCGGCCCGCCGATGGCGCTCGCAAGCGTTTCCGGCCCGTGCTCATCGGCAAGACACTTCAAGCGCGCAGCGATGTCGTCGAGAGCTTCATCCCAGCTCACGCGCTCCCACTCGTTTGCACCGCGCGCGCCCACGCGACGAAGCGGATAGTTCAGGCGATCGGCACCATCGAGCGCAGGCAGGTTCATGCGCCAGCGACGGCACCCAGCCAGAATCTTCTCGTCGTAGGGGTAGCGCGATGGATCAGGCTGAAGGTCGACCACACGGCCGTCTTCCACCGTCGCCAAAAACGCGCAGCAGTACCCGCAATAGTGGCAGTTGGTAGGTTTGATTTCCTGCATTATTCGGCAGCTCCATCGGCGTCGAGGCTCACGAACGTCCGGCGCGACTCGCCAGACTGCTCAGGTTCGTCGAACAGGAAACGAAGCGTCATGTACGGCGGCGTGTTCTCCCAGTCGATGCGCCAATCGTACAGAAGCTCCAGGTAGTGGAACACCGGCACGTCATGTTGCTCCTTAGACAGCAGGAACGTGCAGCTCATGCAAGCGGTGACGATGGCATCCGCCTGCGCCGCAACCGCTTCCTCGCCGTGCTTGCGCGATTGCTCGGCGCCCTTTTCGGGCTTTCCGGCCGCGCGAAGAAGCGAGCCGCAGCAGAACGAACGCTTGCGATTATGCTCGGCTTCGCGAATGGAGCCTTCGGGGAGCAGCGCGCGCAGGCCTTCGGCGAACTCGCCTGTGTCGCGATCAGGGCAAGAATCGTGCGGCGCGAAATGAGCCTGGCCGCCCGCCGCCGCCTCGGATTCGGGAACCGCCGCGGCAACCATCTTGCGCGCAACCTCGGCATCGATGCGATAGCCCATGCTGGCAAGCTCCACCGGAAGCGGCACAACCTCCACGCCGGCGGTTTCCTCGTCTGCGGCCAGCAAGGCGCGCAGCGCTTTGACGCAGTTCGGGCACGCAGCAACCAAGCGCTTGACGCCTGCTGCTTTCACATGGTCGCGGAACTGCTGCTCGAACGCCGCGCGCACGGCCTTGCCGTCGGGCTCGTATTGCAGGATCTTCCCGCAACACACCAGGGAAATGCCGTCGACGCGGTCAGCCCCCTTCAGCAGGTCGTACACCGCCTGCACCAGCGGCAGGCTGTAGTTGATGAACGAGCATCCCGGGAAGAACAGCGACTCGGACTTCCCCTGCGCCGCGGCGCCGCTCGGTTCGACCGACGCCGTCATCATGGGGTAACCGCACGTGACCTTGCTTCCAGAAAGCGCGTCGTCGTACACATAACCGCTCATGTTGACCCCCTTCTTCGTTTGCCTGAGGCCGCCGTCCTGACGCCGCCCGCGCAGGACGGCCCAGGGCGGCGGACTCAAGCAAACGGGGGCGCAGCCCGAAAGCCGCACCCCCGCATATGTCTTCTAACTATCAGCTGAATCTCACAGGTCGTTCGTAACGGCCAGTTCCGCCGACTGGCAAGCCGGCGGAACGATAATTAGAAGAGGTTTTTGCCGTACTCCCACTTGGTGGTGAATTCCTGGCCATTGCTGGACAGAACGCGGTTGTAGTAGCGGATCTCGCCCGGGATGTCCGCGCGGTCGTCGGTGTTGACGACCATGAAGCGGAGCAGGCAGCCGCCGCACAGCACCAGGATCGGAGCCACGACGGTGGAAGCAGCAGAATGACCGCCGCCGATGTACATCATCAGCGGGACCAGCAGGCCGATGAAGACCATGCCGACCCAGAAGAGCAGGGCGTAGGAGCCCTTGACCCAGCGCATGGCCGCCTTCTTGGCGGTCACGTTGCCGGCACCCGCGAAGGACAGCACCATGGTCAGCAGAACGATGAGCTCAGCGATGACCAACACGATGTCCACGATGTGCAGGATCTCCAGCACCAGCGCGGCAGCCAGCAGGCTCTCCAGCGTGATCTGCGCCGGCCAACCGCCGATGGACAGAACCACGGCAGCGCAACCGGTGGAGATTGCGGAGATGGTGAACAGCACGGGCAGCGCCGGGGTGGCCCAGAACGCATGCGCCTTCAGGGTGGACAGCATGATGCCGGTGTACATCATGATGCACAGGCCGAAGAAGCCAGCGACGATCAGGAAGAAATCAGCCGCGGGCAGCAGGAGCTGCGAAAGGGGCGCAAAGATGGGCCATGCCTGATCGAGGTACGCCAGCAGGTACAGCAGAGCGAACACGGCGGCGATGACCAGGAACGTAGCGCCCCACTTGATGATGGAGGTCGCCGTGGTCCACACGCGCCAGAACACGCCCGGCTGGCCGAGGTCGATGATCAGGAACACGCAGCCGATGGCCACGCAGACCAGCGAGATGAGCACCGGCATAGCGAAGATCTCGCCGTAGCCGGGGATCACGAAGCTGTTGAAGATGGCGGACAGAAACAGAATGCCGCCAGCCAGACCGCCCAGGAACAGGTACAGGGCGATAGGCGGTTCCCAGTAATGATGTTTCATTATGCCTGACCTCCCAAACACGGAATGTAGTAGATCTGAGGCTCAGTGCCGAACTCCGTGAAGATGCGGTCGGTCTTGACCGAGCCGATGAGCTTGGACACCTCGCTGTTCGGATCGTCCAGATCGCCGAAGATACGAGCCTTCTGGTGGCAGGTCTCCACGCAGTAGGGCTGGGCATCCGGGTCGAGCTGGCGCTTGTCTCGGCAGAAGGTGCACTTGCGCACGAAACGGTGCATGCGGTTCTCCATGTGGGAGGCGTCGCGCATGCCGTAGGGGCACGCATTCACGCACACCTTGCAGGACAGGCACTTCTTGGGATCCACCCAAACGGTACCGTCGTCGTCCTGCTGGCTGGCGCCAGAGGGGCAGCACGGCACGCACTCGGGGTTCTCGCAGTGCATGCACAGAAGCGGGGTCCAGTTGCGATGGACGTTGGGCCAGGTGCCCTGGACGCCTTCGCTGACCACGGGGTTGTAAATGATGTCGAGCGGAAGCTTGTTCCACACACGGCAAGCAACCGTGCAGGAGTGGCAGCCGATGCAACGACGCTGGTCGATGACCATGACGTAACGGGTCATTTCCTATCCTTTCTCCTACTCGATGCTTGCTTACTGAAGGGGCTGGTACGACATGTCGTAACGGTTGCCCGTCGCCTCGTCCACCAGGCAGTTGGCAGAAGCGTCGTACAGCCATCCGTAATAGGCGTCATGATAGGCGCCCGTGGCGGGATCAAGCATCCAGCCGCTGTTGGGATCGTACACGTACGGCTTGTCGCCCAGAACGGCGTAGCCCTTCTCCTGATCCCAGGTCAGCTGGTCGGGCACCGCGTAGGGGGCCTCCTGGCCGGGATAGGTGCGGACGCCGGCCACATAGGTGATCTCGACGCGCTCCATAGTGTACTTCTTGCCCGTAGCGTCGTCCACCAAGCACTGCTCGTTGCCGTCGTAGCGCCAGCCGGTGTAGGCGTCGATGTAGGACTTCGTCTTCGGATCGATCAGCCAACCGGAATCATCCAGCTTGAAGTGCGTGCCCTTCTGGTAGATGCCGTCGTTCTGCCACACCCAGTAGTAACCCTCGGGAACTTCCTTGGTGCACTCGGGCATCTCGAACGGGATGGGCTCGACACACAGCTTCTGATCGCTGGGCATCTCGTGGATGCCGGGCTCCTTGGCGGAGCTGGGGATGGAGAACTGAGCATCCTCGGGCTTGAACACCTTGTCGAACTCGCCGCACTTGTACACCTTGCACAGCATGCCGCGGTTGGACCAAGAGCCACCCTTGGGGTCGCAGTCGATGTCGTCGACGGAGGTCAGCGTGTTGACGTTGGACTCCAGGCAGCCGAACGGGTTGTCCAGGTCGGCAGAGCCGTCGCGCTCGGGGAACCACCAACCACGCGGGCACATGATGACGCGCGGGTCGACGATGGGCTCCACGTTGGCGCGCATCTTGATGCGGCCGCGGCGGGTTTCAATCCAGCACCAGTCACCCTGCTCGATGTTGAGCTTCTCGGCGCAATCCGGGTTGATGTAGAAGTACGGATCCGGATACAGGTAACGGATGTTGGGCATGTTGAAGTGCTCGGAGTGATGGAACGGCATGAAGCCACCGCCCGTGGTGAGAACCAGCGGGTACTCCTCCAGCAGCTCCGGCGTGTCCTCGGGGTTCTCCGCGGTGCCGGTGTAGGACGGCATGCCGTCGTAGCCCAGCTGGCGCATGATGGTGGAGTTGCACTCGATCTTGCCAGACGGGGTCCAGAAGCCGTTGTTGTCGATGAACTTGCTCTGGTGCAGCGGCGGATAGTACATGCGGAAGTTGTCAACGAACTCGTCCCAACCAGAGATCGGCAGGCCCAGGGGCTTGATGATCTCGGAGTACGCGTCCTCGATGGTCTCCCACGGCCAATCCTCTTCGCTCTGACCGCAAGCCAGACCCAGCATGCGCCAGAAGGTGAAGTCGTCATGACGATCGTACTTCGGCTGGATGGCGCGGCGGCCGCCCATGACGGAGTCGGTTGCGCCGTAGTGGGTCACGATGATCGGACGCTCGAGAGCGCCGGCAGCCGGGAACACGTAGTCGGACATCAGCGCGGTCGGGGTGATCCAGTAATCAACCGTCACCAGGAACTCGCACTTCTTCAGCGCGGCCAGCGTCATCTTGGCGTCGCCGTAGGAGTTCACCGGGTTGGTGGCGTTCACGATGAGCGCGCGAACCTGATACGGATCGCCGGTGAGGATGGCCTTGAAGACGCTGGGGCCATGAGCCTCGCAGAACCACTCTGCCGGCAGGGTCTTGCCCCACGTGCGCTTGGCGTTGTCGGAGATCAGCTGGTAGCCAGGCCAAGAGGTCAGCTTGAACTTGTTGGAGCCGATCTGCTTCGCCTTCTGCTCCTCGGGCAGACGGTCGTTGAGCTCCATCTCCTCGTCGGTGAGGTAGTTGATGGCAGGGCCAGGCATGCCGTCGCCGCCGGGCACGTCCAGGTTGCCGCAGATGGCGCGGATCAGCGTGAGGGCATGAGCAACCGTGGTGGAAGCGCGGCCCATCTGGTCCCACGTGCAGCCCCACTGGATGCAGCCGGGCTTGTTCATGGCGTACAGACGCGCGGCAGCGCGGATCTGCTCGGGATCAAGCCAAGTGATGGTGGAGGCCCACTCGGGGCTGTAGTCGATCATGCGGTCCTGCAGCTCCTCGAAGCCGTCGCACCACTTCTCGACGAACTCCCAGTCGTACAGGCCCTCGAAGATGATGGTGTGCAGCAGCGCCAGCGCCAGAGCGGAGTCGGAGCCGGGACGCAGCGGCAGCCACAGGTCGGCCTTGGAGGCCGTCTCGGAATAACGCGGGTCCACCATGATGACCTTCAGGCCGGTCTGCATCTGCAGATCGGTGTAACCACGCATGCTGGGCAGCGAGGAAGCGCCGGGGTTCATGCCCCACAGGATCAGGCTCTTCGCAGCGCCCAGGTCGGTCTCGAACGGAGACCAGCCGCACACGCAGGTTTCGGTCATGAACGTGGGGATCCAGCACAGCAGCGCGTTGTGGAAACCGTTCGGGGTGCCGAACAGGTTCAGGAAGCGACGACGGGCGAAGTCGTCGGTACGCGTGGTGCCGCCGGCGGAGGCCACAGCCTCGGCGCCGCTTTCGGCCTTGATCTGGTTCAGGCGGTCGGCGACCTCCTGAATGCCCTGCTCATACGGGATCTGCTCCCACTTGCCCTCGCCCTTCTCACCGACGCGCTTGAGCACGTGGTTGACACGGGCGGGATGATTCACGTGCAGCAGCGCGCTGGTGCCGCGGCAGCACAGGCCTCCCTTGTTGGAATAATCGGGATCGCCCTTGATCTTGATGACGTCACCGTCTTTGACGTATGCGAGAACGCCGCAGTTCGCGTGGCAGAAATAGCACAGCGACTTGACCATCTCTACGCCAGGAGCGTTGACATCGACCTCGGTCGACACGATGTCAGGACACACGAGGTCCTTGAAACCGGTCGACTCTTTGGAAATCTCCGCCATCTACCTTCCCCTCTTCTACTCGTCAGGCTTGCCTTTACCTTCTTCGCCGTCGTAGAACGACCGCATGCCGCTAGGGCCGCCGTCCTTTCCATGACAGCCCGCAAACGTTGCAAGTTTATAAAACGCCCGAAACTTGCACATCGCACTTGAGGCCTTAAATCGTACGAACGGGTAAACCCATCGGTACGAGGTGCGCCGAATGCCGCAATAGGCCAGCCGCATTCCGCGGCCAGCCTTAAACACGTCGCAATCTCGTGCGGACGGCGTGCGCCGCCCCCGCTATGTGTTCCCGTCCCCGAACCACGCCCCCGCGCGTTCCGGTACGAAAAAAAGCCCTGCGTCCCAGCGTCTTTCTACTGGACGCAATCGGCTAGTCGATTATAGCCATTGCGTCAAGAGCGAACCACCCGCCCCCTGTGTTTTGCAACGAAAAACCGAAGCGCCAAAGCGTGACAGGGGACGGTCCTTCTGTCACCTTTGGATAATCCGCTTGTCGTATTATTCATATGTGACAGAAGGACCGTCCCCTGTCACGCCCTGCCACGTACTGCCGCGCGTTCGAAATGAGAGGATGCCCTATGGCGGAAAACCTCACCCATACGTTCACTTTCATGGGCACCGGTGCCGGCTGCGGCGTCCCGGCGTTTTTCTGCGACTGCCCCGCGTGCCAAGAGGCGCGTCGTTTCCCGCAGGCGCGACGCGGTGACTGCGGTGCGATGGTGCGGCGCATCGGCGACGAAGGCGAAACCGTCCTTATCGACACGCCTCCCGATGTTCGGCACCAGCTGAACCGCGAAGGCGTGTTCGTAATCGACAAGCTGCTGGTCACCCATGGTCATTCCGATCACATCGGCGGCATGGAAGAGCTCGAATACATGGTGCAGCTGAAAAGCAAGCAGCCGCTGCCCACCTACGCGAGCCCCGGCACGCTGGAGACCCTCGCCCACGAGTACCACTACATGACCTACTGCCTGGACATGCACGAACTCATGCCGTGGGACACGGTGGAGATCGACGGCGTCCGCTACACGGCGCTGCCCGTCCACCATGCTCCCGGCACGTATGGCTATCTGATCGAAACGCCGTCGACGCGCTTGTTCTACGCTTCCGACACCGGAAAGCTGCCCGACGCCACCGCCGAGCGTGTGCGCGGGGTCGATTTCCTTGCGATGGATGCTACGTACTGGAAGAGCTGCCCCACCGACCAGCACCACAGCATTCAGGAAACCATCGAAGAAGGGCTCGCCCTCGACGCGGGCACCATCTTCCTCACCCACCTGTGCATGCACTACGCAGAGCCCATCACGCTGGTCGGGCTGGAAGAATACCTGCGCCAATACAACGGTCGCGTGCGCGCCGCCGCAGACGGCCTGACCTTCAACATCTAAGCGGAATGAGAAAAAGGGGCAGTCCCTTTTTCTCATTCCTTTTTCTCATTCTGATGGCAGCGATCTGCTGCTTTTTCCCGAAAAACACGGGGTCAACTTGCGTTTTTACGTGTGAATTAGCGCGGCACCCCGTTATAATGAAGCGTCGCTTCACGCCGACCTGCGGAAAGGGCGGCGTCGCCCGCCGGCAAGCATGCGGGCAAAGCAAGTTAGGAAAACGCCTGTCATCAGGCAAAATGGGCTTTCGCTTCATTATCTGGGAGGGAGATGTATGAAACAGCCTAAAAGCATCGTGTACGCATTTCTGATCGGCGGCATGTTCGCGCTGATCGCACAGGCGATCCTGTCGTTCTGGCAGTTCGCTCTGACGGGCACCCCCATGGAGTTCTTCACGGGCGGCGCCACGCTGGTGAGCATGGGCGTCATCGGCTGCATCCTGGGCGGCTTCGCCGTGTACCAGCATGTTGAGGAGTGGGGCGACTTCGGCGCGCTGCTTCCGTTCTCCGGCTTCGCCATGGCCGTGGGCATGAAGGCCGTCGGCCCCTGGACCACTGCAAACGAAAAGTTCGGCAAGTGCGTGTGGAACTGCGTGTGGTTTGTCGTGTGGTTTAACGTGCTGTTCGCTGCCATCTGCATCGCCATCGGCTATGCCTGCGGCGCTGCTGGCCTGAACAATCACATCATCGAGGTGCCCAAGACCGAGGGCGGCATGCTGTTCTTCTGGGCCTTCATCGTGGGCGGCCTGCTGGCAGCCATCTTCCAGTGCCTGTTCATGATCGTTCAGCGCATCACCCCGAAGGTCAATCACCTGCACATCCTGATCACTGCCTGGATGGTTGGCTGCATTCTGGCCCCCTCGGGCATCTCCACGGCGCTGGCGAACTTCTCTGGCGAGGGCTTCTCGGTCATGATCACCGTTGGTGGCTACAACATGTACAACGTGGGTCTGGATCTGTTCCTCGGCCATGTTGACACCGCGCTGCTGCACCTGGGCTCGTTCCTGCTGGCAGTCGCTGGCCTGGCCGTCACCGCGCTGTTCACCTTCTTCATCTACAACGCCAAGTTCGGTCGTACCCCGTTGCGCGAGGTGCACAAGCAGCAGGCTCTGACCTCTCTCAAGCACCTGGGCTTCGAGGCTCAGCTCACCGACACCAAGGCCAACAAGGCATAACGCGTCGAGCTATTCTGCTTGCACCGCGAAGCGCATGTGTCAAAACCCGCGTCCTTCTTCAAGGGCGCGGGTTTTTTGCTTGCATGGAGCGTGCTGTGGGATTCCCGGCGTTTCGCTTCCGAGGGGAGCAGCTTTCCGCTAGAATGGCCTGCATGCGTTAAACGATCGAACCGAGGGAAGCGCTGGCGGAACTGCCCGCCAATGCCGCGACCTTTTGCAAGGAGGGCACGATGTCGAGCAAGAAGAAGCTTCGCCGCAGCCGCGCGCTGATGGAAGTCCCGCGCTTGAAGGCAAACCGCCGCAGCGGCATCATGCTCACCGCCCTCGGCGGCATCCTTGCCGTGCTTGCCATCATGGGCATTCCCGTGCTGCAAAGCAGCGGCATCCTCCCCTACGAGAACATGATCGTAAGCATTGTTACGTTCGCGACAGCGGTGTGCGCCTGCGGTGTGCTGGGTCTGGGCGTGCAGAAGTTCACGCGCGCGAACCAGAAGCTGAACTACATCCGCGACCAGTTCGACATCTCCAGTGAGGAGTTCCGCGAGCTGTAAGAAAAACGCGGGCGCAAGCGCCCGCGTCAGTTGATGCGAAAGATGAAACGGCGGCCCTTTCGGCCGCCGTTTTGTTTGCTAGAACTCCAGCTTCTCCAAACGCTCGAACACCGCATCTTTGCGAGTGAGGAAGTCCCACGGATCGAAGATCTCGTCGAGAGTCTCCTTGGAGAGGTTCGCCTCGGGGTCAGCCTCGAGGTTCTCGCGGTACGTGGGGCCGTCCACGGCGTTCTGAATGTCGGCCCACACCTTCATGGCGTTGCGTTGCACGATGACGTAAGCCTCTTCGCGCGTGATGCCCGTCTGGACCAGCGCCAGCAAAACCTTGGAGCTGAAGATGAGCCCGCGGGTGCGCCACAGGTTGTGCTCCATTTTGTCGGGGTAGGTCTGCAGACCGTCCAGCATCCACTGCATCTTGCCGAACATGTAATCGAGCGCCGTGAAGCTGTCGGCCAGCGCCACGCGCTCGGTGCCAGAATGGCTGATGTCGCGTTCGAACCACAGCGCCACGTTGTCAAGCGCTACCTGAGCGTTCGCCTTGACCACGCGCGCCAAGCCGCACACGCGCTCGGCAGTAATGGGGTTGCGCTTATGGGGCATGGCCGAAGAGCCCTTCTGGCCCTTGGTGAACGGCTCCTCTGCCTCGATCACGTCGGACTGCTGCAGCAGGCGAACCTGCAGGGCGATGGACTCAAGCGTGGCGGCAACCGTGGCAAGACCGCACATCACCTGGGCGTGGCGGTCGCGCGCAAGCACCTGGGTGGACAGCGGATCAGGGGTCAGGCCCAGCTTCTCACACACGTACTGCTCGATGAACGGATCAATGCTGGAATACGTTCCCACCGCACCGGAAATGGCACCGGTGGCGGCCACCTCGCGCGCCTGCTCCATGCGGGTCTGAGCGCGCTTGAGGGCCCACGCCCAGCTGCCGAACTTCATGCCGAACGTCATGGGCTCGGCATGAATGCCATGGGTGCGGCCCACGCACAGGGTGTCTTTGAACTCGAAAGCGCGACGACGGCACGTCTCGCCCAGCTGCTTGATGTCGGCCAGGATGATGTCAATGGCCTGGGTGATCTGATAGGAAAGCGCCGTGTCGCCCAGATCAGACGACGTCATGCCATAGTGCACCCAGCGGCTGGGCTTGGGCTGGCCCTCGGGCACTTCGGCATCGATGTGCTCGGCCATGTCGGTGGTGAAAGCGATCACGTCATGGTTGGTGACCTTCTCGATCTCAGCAATGCGCTCAGCCGTGCAGCCGGCGTGGTCGCGGATCCACTTCGCCTCTTCCTTGGTGATGCCCGTCTGGCCTAGCTCGGCCTGCGCCTCGCACGCCAGCACCTCGATCTCCTGCCAGATGTCGAACTTGTTCTGAAGCGTCCAGATGTGCCCCATCTCGGGGCGCGTGTAGCGATTGATCACCAGCGTGCCTTTCCCTCAAAAGCTTGGTTTGCCTTGGCAGATTATACCCTGATTGGCGGGGTTCGTACGCGCCCCGCCAGCGCATTACAGCCCTCGGAACAGTGCGCGCACCTCGTCGAGAACCTCGTTGTCTGCGGCAATGATGGCGATGTTTCCCGGCTTCAGGATGGTATCCTCACCTACCACTTCAACCTCGTCGGAAGCGGACACCGCAACGATTAGGCTCCCCTCCGGCATGGGCATGTCCTGCGCGCGGATTCCTGTTTCGTTGGAATGGAAGCGCATGCGCGGCACAGTGAGTTCGGTAAGCGCAACGTTGCCGTGCGCCAACGACGAGGCGACGCTCACACCGCCCATAAGCGTTTCCTCTTCGATGAGGTTGGCGATGAGCGTAGTGGACGACACGCACTCGATCCCAACCTCTTTGAAGATGCGCAGGTTCTTGGGATGGTTCACGCGTGCAATGCAGCGCGGCACGCTGAACACGCGCTGGGCGATCTCGCACGACACCAGGTTGTTGTCGTCTTGGCCGGTTGCCGCCACAAACACATCGGCGCGACGGATGCCGGCATCCTCTTGATATTTCGAGTCGCAGCCATCACCGTGAATAACCATGTAGCTGCCCTGCAAAACGATGGACAGCTTGTCGGCAGTGTCCAGATCGTTCTCGATGAGCGCAACGTCGTTGCCGCTCTTTAGAAGAACCGTGGCAAGATACTCGCCCACCTTGCCGCCGCCCATGATGACTACGTACATGCCGCCCCCTAGTCTTGGATGTAGCGCGAGAAAGAGTCAATCAAGTCATGGCGAATGCACACCATCAGCGAATCGCCATGGTAGAGGATGGAATCCTTGGTAGGAATGGAACTTGCCGATCCGTCGCTGCGCTCAAACGCCACCACGCGGATGTCGTGATCGCGCTCAAGCTCGCCCGCGCGGATAGTGCGCTTTTCTGCCCAGCTGAGATCCAGCGAGAATCGCAGCACCTCGAACTCGCCAAACGTGTCCAAATGGGACCCGTGCCCTGAAACGATCTTGCCAAACACGTCTTCTGCCACCAGCGATGTGCCACACACATAGTCGATGCCAAGCTGCATGTAGGCTCGCTCATGATCGGGATTGTACAAACGCGCAATGACGTGGGGAACGTCGTAGAGAAGGCCGCCCACGCGCGCCACCATCAGGTTGGTGTTGTCGAATTGCGTTACCGCCGCGAGAACGTCGCATTCCGCCACGCCCGCCTTTTCCAGCGTGTCGCTGTCGGTGCCCATTCCCTGAACGGTCGCTCCATTGAAATTGCGACCCAGGTTAGCGAACGCATCGGCATTGCGATCGATGACGCACACGTTGTCGCCATTGTCGGAAAGCATATTGGCAAGCTGCGACCCAACTCGGCCGCACCCAACCACGATAACGTTGCTGCTCACAGCGATCCTTTCCTCTCGGTCTCGCGCAGATGCCGCGTATTTGTCGATTTTACCGCAGCTGCCACGCAAAAAGGGCCGCGGCGAAAACCGCGGCCCTTCATCGTTTCGTTGATGCGTCCCTAGATCATCTTCATCTGGGACAGCGTGTTACGGAACCAGTGATCGTAGTTCGGCGGGCAGTATTTCTGGGCTGCCGCATAGGTGATCGAATAACCGTACACGTTGGCAAGACCCGCTACGTGCGCGTTAATGGCCTCTTCCCAACTGCCCCACGAAGAGCTTCCCCAGCCCCATGCGTTATGAGGCAGGAAGCAGTGGGCACCATTGGTGCTCTCGGTGTTGGAGATAGCAGGCGACCAACGAGGATCCACGCCGTTGTCCCACGCTGCCTGCGCAAAGATGGCTCCCGTGCCCGCCAGCGGCGTGCCGGAAAGGTACGCGTCGATGCGCTGCGTCCATTCGGCGACGAAAGCGTCTTCCCCAACGCTCCAATCAACATCGGAAAGCGTGGAGAGCGCAGAAGATGCGGAGTCGCGCGAAGCGGCGCTTTGCTGGGCGGCCTTTGCCGCCTCGGCGGCGGCGATGCGCTCGGCCTCCTGGGCACGGGCAAGCTCCTCGGCCGCCTTGCGCTCGGCTTCGAGCTCGGCTTCGATCGCTTGGACGTTTGCAGAGATATCACGCTGTGAAGTAGTGGCAAGAATAGAGTCATCGGATGCCTCGGCATCGCCCGACATGACGATAGCGCGATCTTCGGCAGAGCTGGCCGCGATCGTATCGTCCATTCCGAAAGCGCCGTTGTCGACGGACGCATCGCCTGCCGAGGCGATGCCAAAACCGATGCAACACGCCAAAACCAGCGACGTCACACCAACAGTGACTGCTTTGGCAACGATGCTCGACTTGCGCTGCTTGTATCGTTTACTAGCCAAAATACCCTTTCATACGCAGCATAAAGACCAGCCCCCTCCCTTGGGGCTTCCTGCAGCCTATTCTGTTGTGTGGTGTGATTGCTGCGAGAACAAGTGGCACTATGCTGTTTTCGACATGCCTATTTTACCGTTGCGAGCCCGCAAGGGCAAAAAGTTGTGGAGACGCCCTTCATTATTTGTTCGCTTGACATTGCCTGTTTTTCCGTTGTCGCAGATGGCCACGAAAAGCCCTTCCGGGCAAGATTCGAACCGTTAAAACGCACCACGGCAAGCGGCTATTTAGAAGGGGTAAGAGAACACGAGATCGCGGCTGAACGGCAGGCTGACGATAACCGATTGCACTGGCCCAGGCTCAGCGAACAAAAGAAGCCCTCCGACGCAAAACGCCGAAAACAGCAGGCCTCCGGCCAATGCCCACGGCCACGATCGGCGCGTCCATCCCACCGTCAAACAAATGACAGCAAGCAGCAAAACAGGCCACAACTCCATCAACCAGGGAATAAGAGACGCCCACGCAACCAGCCCCACGCTCATGGGCAGTACCACGGTTCCAGCTGCAAGCATCGACACACCCGTCATGGCGTGGGCCATGCGCAACGTAGGCTTGCCTGGAACGGCGATTACCGATACGCCCGAAAGCGAGAAGAACAACGGCCAGAACCGCCACCATTCGGCACCCTGCACCACAAAGCCCAAAAGACGCAAAAGCCCGACGAACGCCACCGCGAAGCACGCCCAAAGGATGACGGTCTTCACCGGACGCGGCAGCTGCGAAATTGCGCTCCGCTTGGGCTCAGCGGGAACAACGCCAGCGGACACTTCGGGCGTAGCGGTCACAGCGTCAAACGACGCCGCAAAATCGGACGGCAGATGCTGGACCGATCCACCCGCCTCGAGGTGAGACGCAACCGCTGTAGCAGCGGCACGAGCAGCCAAAGGGGGCGTAGGGGGCTCATGCGCCGACCCGGCATAGACACCACGCGAAGCAGCGGAGCTCGCAGACGACGCGCATGAAGAAGGGGGCGCGACAGCGGCGCCGTATGTTTCGGAAGCAACCTCGTGCGGCGAAACGTCCAGAAGATCTGAGGGTTCGGGCTCTTTCGGCAGCACGACCCACAGCACTGCATAGGCGATCACGCCCACGCCCGCCGTCATGATGCACAGGAGCACGCAGAAGATACGCACGACAGCGGGATCGACGTCGAGGCGCTCGGCAAAACCGGCGCACACGCCGCCGGCAACTGCATCACGCGACCGTTTCATCCGCGTTATGCCCACCCCGACTCCTTACTTTCAAACTTCAGCCCTGCGCCCGCATAATCGCCCTCACTGGTCAGAAGACGCAGAAACCGTGCGCTGAGCAGGCTATTCGGATGGCGCCTCGCCATCGGTTGGCTCAGACTCCTGGTCTGACGAGCCCTCGGCGGACACCGGCTCAAGACGGCTCACCCTGATGGTGGAGATGCGGCGACGGCGCATCGCTTGCACTTTGAACCGGTATCCTTCGATGTCGAACGAGTCGCCCATCGACGGCACAACGTCGATGGTGTCCATCAGCCAACCAGCAATGGTCTCGTAGTCGCCCGGATCTGTGACGGGCCAGCCCAGTTCGGCGGCGTCTTCCACGGGCAGGCGGCCATCGACCACCCATTCGCCCTCGGCAACGGTGGACACGTACTTGCCGTCTTCCACATCGGTTTCGTCACCGATCTCGCCAACGATCTCTTCCAGGATGTCCTCCACGGTAATTAAACCATCGGTGCCGCCGTACTCGTCCACCACGATGGCCATCTGTTGACGAGTCGTTTGCATTTCCGAAAGAAGCGGGTAGACGTCTTTTGTCTCGGGCACGAACAGCGCCTCGTAGGCATAGGGACCCACCGGCTCGTCGCCCTTGCCGTCAAGGATGGGAGCCACGAGGTCCTTGTAGTTCACGATGCCCACGATGGTGTCGTAGTCCTCGTGGTACACCGGCAGGCGCGAGTAGCCCGTTCCCCGCATGCGGTCGATTGCCTGACGCACCGTCTCAACATCCTCGACGAACATCATGTCCACGCGTGGCTGCATCACCTCGCGCACCGCCATGTCGCCCAGATCCAAAATGTCATGGATCATGCGCTTTTCGTCGTCGAGAAGCTCGTCGTTGTCTTTGACGATGTATTTGATCTCTTCTTCAGAAACACTCTGGCGGTCATCAGAGCTCTTGATGCGGAACAAGGCAGAAAGGGCGTTTGCCGAAGCGGACGTGAACCACACCAACGGCTTGGCGATAGCGCGGAATACGTTCAGAGGACCGGCGACCATCTTGCTGACGTTTTCAGCATTCGAAAGCGCAATGCGCTTAGGCACAAGCTCGCCCACCACGATGCTCAAGTACGAAACCGCCAACGTGATGAGGACCGGCGACAGAACCGGCGCGATGAACGTGAGCCATTCTACGTTGAAGCCGGCAAACCAATTCGCCAGCGGCTCGGACAGGTTGGTCGACGCAGCAGCCGATGCAGCGAAGCCCACCAGCGTGATGGCTACCTGGATGGTGGCCAGAAAGCTGCCGGAGTCGCTCGCCAGCGCAAGCGCGCGCTTTGCGCGGCGGTCGCCCTCGTCGGCGTCCTTTTGAAGCATAACCTGCTTGGCATTCACCAGCGCCATCTCCGACATGGAGAAGTAGCCGTTCACCAGCACAAGGATGAACGTGACGACGATGCTAATGCCTATGTCCATTTGGTCTTCTCAACTCCTTCATCAGGATCGCTCAGGCCCGCTTGCCCGGCGCGTCCTACATCACATACAGCAAAATGGCGAAAAAGTGGCACACGCTGCCGGCAAGAACCAGCAGATGGAAGATCGTGTGCATGTAGCGGATTTTCTTTAGCACGTAGAACACGCAGCCCACGGTATAGCACAGACCGCCTGCCACCAGCAGCGCCAGCCCGTCCGGGGGAAGGGAGGCAACCAGATCGGGCAGAAGCCACACTACGCACCAGCCCAGCGCCAAGTACAGCACCGCAGAAACCCAGCGCGGGCGGAACACCCAAAACGCCTCGCACGCCACGCCGGCAAGTGCAATGGCCCATACCGCCACACACAGCCACACGCCACCAAACGGAGCAAGCGTGATCAGACAGAATGGAGTGTAGGTGCCGGCAATGAACAGGTAGATGCAGCTGTGATCGAGCACCTTGAACACACGCTTGGCGCCGTCGGCGGCAATGGCGTGGTACAGGGTGGACATCGTGTACTCGAGCAGCATGGTGATGGAGTACACGAGCGCCGTGAGCAAATACATGCCACCGCCTGCGTCCAGCGCAGCGACAACCAGAATGGGAATAGCAGCAACGGAAAGCACTGCACCGATACCGTGGCTGATGGAATTAGCGATCTCTTCGCCCAACGTGTACTCGCGCACATTTCGCTTGCGACGCTGCTCGTTGGCAGGCGTGCCGGCGCGCTCGCCGCGAAGCTCGTAGGCATCGCGCGCGGTGCGCGGGCGAAACTGCGAAGGGGTCCAGTCGTGCGCGGCGTGGACCGACTGTCCGTCGGACGCCGAGACAAGTTTCTCTTGAGGTGCCGCAGCCGTCAAGCGGCTACTTCGGCCACCCCCGTCTGAAGTTGATGTCGCATGAGCGTTCATAGGCGCTATGATACCGCATCCCTCTGCGGACGCACCCAGTCGAGCCACGTGAGAGCGTCATCTTCACAGACATCAATCAGGCGAACGGTCGTGCCGCCCGTGCCTGCCGCCGTGCGCGCCGCGATGGTTGCGGTCTTTGCGCGACGCTGGAAGGGGTTCGTCTTCGTGTAGCCGAACTGGATCTTGCGACGCGGGAACAGCACCGACTCGCAGCCCAAACCGCTGTTGACCACCCGCATGAAGCGTCGGTTGAACGCAAACCCGCTCCCCTTCGCCCACATCACCGCAGAGATGACCTCCAAAACGAAGATGATCAGGCAGACCGCATAGGCGGCGTAGGCGCCCACGTTGGCATAGGACAGCATCATCTGCTCGACGGGAGCCGTCGGGTGCCAAACAAGGTTCACGACAATCTGGAACACGGCCACACACACCGCGATCCAGAAGCCGGCGCCCTGCAAGATGCCGCGGCGGATGATGGCGCGACGCAGCGCAGCCGAGGCCAAGCCCGTTTCTGCAGCAGGAGCATCGGCGAACTCGGGAATGATGCTGTCAAGGATCTCCGGCACGCGGTCAACCTTCACGAAGGGATGGATAACCATACCCTGCTGGATGGTGGTTTGGGTTTGATCTCCTTGGGAAGTGTCGGTAGCGTCGATCTTGCCCAGCGAAAGCTCGCAGTAACCCAGAAGACGGCGGATGACGCCCTGCTTGACGATGACCGACTGCACGCGGTCAACGTCCACACCGCGGATGCGGTGCTGAAGCAAACCGTGCTCGATTTCGATGCGGTTGCCGCGACGACGAGCCTTGAATCCGCCGAACTGGATGCAGGTACCCGCAACGGATACTGCCCACATAATTGCCACCGTGATGATGCAGATCACGATGCCAAACAAAACCATGTTACCGCCGAGCAGGGCCGACCCTGCCGTGAGGGCGGCGTCTGCCACCGCGCCCGCAGCGTCGCCGGCAACGTCCATCGCACCGCCAACCACCTGGAACACGGTGGCGAGCACGCCGATGAGGGCCAAGACAAAACCGGTGTTGTTGGAAAGCCCGGTGAGAATAAGCTCTTTGTTCGTGAGACCGTATTCGTAAGATGAAGCGCCCATGTTCACCGCGTCGCCTGCGAACACGCCGCGAACGTCATCCCAAACTTCTGCTCCGATGTCCAGCACGTTGCCTGGCTGGCCGACAGACGCAGCATTCGGCGCCACCGCGACGTAGCCCTGCGGAACGGCGGGAGGCACCCGAGCATCGTCGCCCGCAGGCACCGGGGCGACATTCGTCGATGCAATCGGAGGCTCTTCCCCCAGCCCCAGGATGCGGCGCTTGTGCAGATACAGCTCCATGCGCAGATGCTCCGCTTGGTCTTTGCGCAAATACGGCACAGTTACCGCCGTGTGCGACGCGCCACCGGCCGTGTCAACGTTGACCGTGCACACACCGAACAGACGCTGCAAAAGCGAAGCGTGCTGGTCAACCGACTGAACGCGCTGGTAGGGCACATGCACGCGCTTCTTGTTGAAGATGCCCGAATACAGGCTGAATTCCTCATCGCCCAGCTCGTACCACAGATGCTTGTACGACCACCACTGGTACAGCAGGCACAGCAGGAAGATCACCACGATGCTCGCCGCGATTCCCAGACCGGCGACCATCACGATGAATCCGTCGACACGGCCCGCTCCTTCAAAGAACGAGCCGATCATCGAGGAGAACAGCGAGATTCCAAGCGCCACGATGATGATGCCGGCGGAGCGCAGCGAGCCAAGCCAGATGTAGCTATGATGCACGTAGTGGCGCTGGGGCTCGGCGGGCTGCAGATCCGCGGCAGGTTGCACGGCAGGCGCGGACTGCGCGGTCGGTTGCTGAGGTGCAGCGGGTTGCGCCGACTGCACGGGCTGCGCAACCGGCTCGAGCTGCGGCTCCTGCGCCGGCGCGCCCTGGGGAACGCGTTCGTCCATCACACGTCCTCCTGAGCGATGCGCGCCAGCTCGGCTGCCTTATCACGCAGCTGGTCGGCCACCTCAGATGCCAGGCCGGGGATCTCGTGCTCTCCGGCGGCGGTGGCAACGGTCACGCTTGCCAGACCGAACGCGCGCTGAATAGGTCCCTGACGCGTGTCAGTATTCTGCACGCGGATGAACGGGATGATGTAGCGCTTGCGCCACACGATGCCCTTGGCGATGTCCAAGTAGTCGTCGGAAAGCTGATAACGCCAACGCGCGTAGCGGATCGGCGGCAACACCAGCAGCCATACGATCAGGCACAACACCCACGCAGCAGCGATGATGCCCGTCACCATCCACGCCCAGTCGGCACTGGGATCGGCGATGGCGATGATGGGAAATGCGATGCCGCAGCACAAAAACAGGATGCAGATCCACACGGCGTCGTTGATGCGCCACACAGTCTTCACGCGTGGGTCCAGCTGGTTCGCCGGCAATTCCCTCATAGGATCCCTCTCTCCAATGCGCGCCTCGCCGGCGCGAACTTCCTCATTCCTTCGAAAATCGTAGCAGAACGCCGGCAGGTGCCGTCTCTTTTTAACCGAAGCGTTAACCGGCCTAGTACAGCCCGAAGGCGAACTCGAGCTCCTCTTCCCACTCTTCTTGGACAACCTGCCATTCGTCGCCGTGCTTTTCCATGTCGAAAGCGGCGTAGAAATCGGTTCTGTCGGTAGTGGCCTGCATCGCTGCGGTGAAAACTTGACCCAGCATCGTGAGACCCTCAGCTTCGCTCATGCCTTCCAGGTCTCCGGAGTTGATGAGATCCTCGGTCGCGCGGTTGAACTCGTTGAGGAGCGCGTACAAATCGCGCATCTCCAACTCGGCGTACACCGTGCCGGTTCCGTCGCTATAGGCATAGGCACCATCGAGCTGGTACGTGAAGTCCTCCATGAGCCACTGGGCCACCGACTGAGGGTCAACGCCTATGTCGGTCAGGGAATACCCGCTCGACGAGAACATCTCGTCGACACCCTGCGCCATCCAATCAGCCAATTCAGCATCCTTCTGCGCGATACCGTCCAGCCGCGCGGAGATCGCTTCCTCGATGGCGGCTTTCTCGGCGTCGTCGTAGAGGTACTCGGGCGAGACACCGGAATAGGTTGATTCATAGCTTGACGATACCGATGATGTCGTGTCGTCGATGAACGAACTGATCGCGTCGAATGCTGCGGATATGAGCGACGCTGCAAACGGAATGAGTATTATGGCCAAGATGATGAAGCCAATGATCCGGTTCTTCTTGCGTGTCGCCGGCGCGTGTCGAGGGGTCCCGTCCGCAGCAGAAGGCGGTGCAATCTGCGCTGAAGGCGCAGGCGGCGATTGGCGGACCGACGTTCGGACGGGCTGCTCGTACGGCATGCCGTAGGGCATAGCCGGCTCCGGCTGCGTTGGCGCTGTAGGAGCGTCGTTTCCGATGGTGAACGTCGTGCCTTGCGCATCTGAATCGTGCGATCCGAAACCCTGAGGCTGCACAGCCCAGCCTTCGATCATCTTGCCCTGCGGCTCGACGGCAGAAGCCTGGACGCCACGGCCCATCACCTGGATCAGCGGCTTTTGGGGAGCGTCAACCGCACTTTCCCCCGATGTGACGATGTCGATGCGCTCAGCCATGGAAGCTCCCTTCTTCCGCTGCCGCCCAAACGACGGCGTTTCGGCGCTACAGCCAGTATAGGGAATCCCCTTACGGCGGTAAACGCTCGCCGCGCATTCGGAAGCGCCGCCGGTCTTGCAGTCCCTCAAGGCGAAGCAAGCGCGCGCGGCAACCAGGTGCGCTATACTCACCTGCGTAAGGAACCACAAAACACTGCAAATGGAAACCGAGCGAGGGAAGTGAAGGCAGCATGCAATACGAAGAGTTGAAAAGCCTGATCAAAGATGCCATGAAAGCGCACGACAAGGTGCGCCTGTCCATCCTGCGCCAAGTGCACGGGGAGCTCAAGAACATCGAAGTGGACGAGCGCCGCGAAGTGACGGACGCCGACGTCGACGCCATGCTCAAGCGCGTCATCAAGCAGACGAAGGAAACACTCGAAGGATCCATCAAGGCGGGAAACAACCAAGAGCGCACCGACACGCTGACCGCCCAGGTGGAAATCCTCGAAGGGCTTTTGCCCAAGCAGGTTTCCGGAGACGAGCTGATGGCGCTGATCGACGCTGTGCTCGCAGAGACCGGCGCGAGCACCAAAAAGGAAATGGGCCGCGTGATGGGCGCGCTCACCCAAAAGACCGGCGGCAACTTCGACAAAGCCGCCGCCGCGAAGGAGCTCCAAAGCCGCCTGGCCTAATCGATTCCCCTCATTCACCTGCAGCAAGAAGGGCCCGTCGGTTCATCACCAACCGACGGGCCCTTCGCTTTCAAAACGTTACGGAAAGCCGCCTAGTGGGCGACGTCTTCCTCGGAGATCCTGCCGCGGAACGTGCGGTAGATGACCACGTGGTAGACCAGCACCAGCGGCAGGCCGATGCAGGTGATGATGGTCATCCACATGAGCGACAAATCGGTTGCCGACCCGTTCATCAGCGTGATGCTTGCCCCGACGCTATCGGCGGAAGCAACCACCAGATTGGGGAACATGCTGCACGCCAGCAGCCCCACCAGCATGATGGCGGATGCGGACTGCGCGATGAACGCAGGCTTGTCGCCCGTAGGCTTGCGCGCGAACACGATCGCCGCCACGATGGCCACCACGAACAGGATGGCGAATGCCCAGCGGGCGATGCCCAGCGCCGACTCCATCGCAGGCTGGATGATGAAGTGCCCGTAAGCCGACACGATGACAAACAGCACCAACGCCACCGCCGACAGCGGCACGCGCAGGTTGGCAGCGCGCGTGTGCAAAACCGACGACTCGTCGGTCTTCACGGCAAGCCACGCAGCACCCGCTGCCAGGAACATCGCCAGACCCAGAAGGCCCGTGAGCAGCGTGAACGGCGTCACCAGGCCCAGCAGCGGGATGCCGGAATAGTCGCCGTTGGCATCCATGGGAATGCCCGCGTAAATGTTGCCCACCGCAACGCCGAACAGAAGCGCCGGCAGAAGCGAGCCGAGGAACAGGCAGATATCCCACGCCTTGCCCCACTTGGGGTCATGTGCGCGGAACTCAAACGAGATCGCGCGAACGATAAGTCCGAACAGCACCAGCATGATGGCCAGGTAGAAGCCCGAGAACGTAGTGGCGTACGCCATAGGGAACGCCGCGAACAGCGCGCCACCTGCCGTGAGCAGCCACACCTCGTTACCATCCCACACCGGACCCACGCTACGGCGAACAACGGCCTTTTCGCCTTCGCTCTTCGCGATGAACGGATACAGGACGCCTGCGCCCAAGTCGAATCCGTCAAGCACGAAGTAGCCGGCGATCAACACGAAGATAAGGAAGAACCACAAGCATTGGAAAATGGACATCTCCATGATTACTCACCGTCCTTTGCAACGGCGGCGGCAGGCACGGCGGTTTCGCCGTCATCGGGCCCTTTCTTGATGAAGTGGGCCATGATCCGCACGTAGGCGACGAAGATGAACAGGTAGATGAGCGTGAACAGGACGATGGTCACCAGCACCTCAACCGGCGACACCGACTGCGAGATGGCCTCGCTGGTCAGCAGGCTCACGCCGTCGGGGCCGGAGGTCGACGGATAGACAACCCACGGCTGACGCCCGATTTCTGCGGTGATCCAGCCGGTGAGAATGGCGAAGAACGGGAACAGCGGACTGATGAACAGCAGACGCTGCAACCAACGCTTCTCCTTGAGCTTGCCGCCGCGCTGGAAGACAAGCGCCAGCACCACGGTGATCAAGATGAGCCCGAACAAGATGACCATCAGATGATAGCTTTGGAACACAAGGTTGACCGGAAGGTCCTCCACGCTGAGGTCGGCGTACTGCTCGGTTTCAGCGAGTTCGTTGAGTCCCAGGTACTCGGTATCCCAGGTGCCCGTTGCCAGGAAGCTCGTGCCGCCGGGAATGGCAATGGGCGAGATCACCTCTTGGCTTTCCTCGTCAACCCAGCCGAACGCGTACAGCGGAGGCACCTCAGAATCGTACATGCCCTCCATCATGGCAAGCTTGGTGGGCTGCTCCTCGGCGACCTCGACAGCCGAAGAATGCGCGAAGAACAGCAGGCCGCACGTAGCGACGATGCCCACGATCGAGCCGATCTTCACAGCCTTCATGGCAAAGTCCTGATGGCGCTTCTTAAGCAGATAGTAGCCGCCGATGGCCATGGCAACAAACGCGCCCATCACCAGAAGCGCCGTCACAGTGTGGCCGTAACGGGGCAGCGTGGACGGATTGAACGCCGCAGCCAAGAAGTCGGTGATCACCGCACGGGAGCCGTCTGCGGAAAGCTCAGCGCCAGCGGGCGTTTGCATCCAAGAGTTCGCAATGAGAATCCACAGCGCCGACAGGCAGGAGCCAAACCACACAAGCCATGCACTGGCAAGGTAGAACTTGGGGTTGACGCGCCCACGGCCAAACAGCAGAACGCCCAGAAACACCGACTCTAGGAAAAACGCAAGCAATGCCTCGGCGGCAAGCGGCGCACCGAAGATGTCGCCCACGAAGCGCGAATAGTCGGCCCAGTTCGTTCCGAATGAGAACTCCATGGTGATGCCGGTCGCCACGCCTACGGCGAACGTCACCGTGAACAGCTTCACCCAGAACTTGGCAGCAGACTTGTCCTTTTCGGACCCCGAGCGGAAGGCGCGCGTCTCGAAGATGGCCATGACCAGGCCGATGCCAATCGAGAGCGGAACGAAGATGAAGTGGTAGACCGCCGTGAGCGTGAACTGAATGCGTCCCAGCAAAACCGGATCGAGCCAATCCATATCCCCTCCCCCTTTCTGTATTCGTCGCCGCGTCCCTTCCGCGCGGCGAAGGAGTGGAGGGCGCAACACGAGGTCGGCTCAAAAGGAGAATGGCCTTGCGAAGCGCGCTTCACAAGACCATTGTAGCATCTTAACATTCGGAAAAAGTTCTAATTGCTATAATTTTAGTGACATTTTTCGGATATCGTTAATAGTAGCGGTAATAGGCGGCGCAGCTTCCCTCGCTCGACACCATGCAGGGGCCCACCGGGTTCTCGGGCGTGCACGCCTTGCGGAACAGCGGACACTCGCTCGGCGCCATGATGCCGCGCAGAACGTCGCCGCAGCGGCAGCCCTTGGGCTCTTGCGTGGGCTCGATATCGGGCTGGAAGCGACGCAGCGCATCGAATTCCGCGTATTCGTCGCGGATACGGTAGCCGGACCCAGGGATCTCTCCCAACCCACGCCACACCGCAGGACACACTTCGAACACCTCATCGATGGCGGCAAGCGCGGTGGGGTTCCCTTCGGGCATTACGCCACGCGCATAGGCGATCTCGATTTCGGCGCGACCCTCGTGCAGCTGGCGCATGATCATGGCGATGCCCTGGAGCACATCAACCGCCTCGAAACCGGTGATAACTCCAGGCACGCCGTACTTCTCGGCAAGGAATCGGTACGGCTCCATGCCGATGATGGTGCTCACATGGCCCGGCAGGATGAGCGCATCCAGCTTCAGCTGGGGGTCGTTAACGATGACTTCCAACGCATTGGGCATGTTCTTGTGGATGGCAAGCACGCTGAAGTTCTTGAGTCCGAGCGCCTTGGCGCGTTTGATGGCCATCGCCGAAAGCGGCGTGGTCGTCTCGAAGCCCACTCCCACGAACACGATCTGGCGGTCGGGGTTCGCCTGCGCCAACGCGAGTGCATCGAGCGGTGAATAAACGATCTGCACGTTGCGACCGGACGCTTGCTCTTTCAACAGACTGGAGGTTGACCCAGGCACGCGCGTCATGTCACCGAACGTGGCGATAGTGACTTCAGGGATGCGCGCGAGCGCGATCACTGCATCGATGTCGCGATTCGATGTGACGCACACCGGGCAGCCCGGCCCTGAAGAGAGCTTCACGCATTCGGGCATAAGCGCACGGATGCCGTTGCGCGCAATGGCAACGGTATGCGTACCGCACACCTCCATGAGCGTAGCGCCGTCAGCAGGAGCCAGCTTGCGGATGGATTCGATCAGCCCGCGAGCCAGCTGCGGGTCTTTGAACGCAGCAAGCTCTTCTTCCATGGTGTGCGCGGCCGTCATCGCGTGGCCTCCGCAACAGGCTGGGGAACGTCGTCGCCCGCCAGCTCGGGAAACTGCATGATAAGATCGATGGTCTCCTGGGCGTAGTCGGCGTCCACCACCTCGATGGCGAACCCGGCATGGACCAAAACGTAGTCGCCCAGCTGGGCCTGCGGCGTCAGATCAAGCGCAATGTCACGCTTGACGCCCAAAATGTCGACCGTCGCCAAATGGTCGTCTTTCATCTCGGCAATCTTAGCGGGAATGGCCAAGCACATTGTTGCATCTCCCCCTTCGAGCCCGGCGTCGCACCGGAAGGGGCGCGGGCGTCAGGCGTTATCGTTGTTCGCGGCCCATGCTACCACAGCCTGGCCGTAGGAGACGCACCCATCGTTGGGCGGCAGATCGCGGTTGACGGCAACCGTGAAACCAGCCCGTTCTAACGTCTGCAGGGCATGCTCGACAAGGTAGCGGTTCATGAACACGCCACCAGAAAGCGCCACCGTCCCAATGCCGTAAAGCGCCCGGCACAGCTCCGCCGCATCGGCGATCGCTTGAACGAACGCATCATGGAAACGACGCGCGATAACCGGCGCCGGCACGCCTGCCGCCTTGTCGTCCAGCAACGCGCGGAACGCGGACTCGGGGTCAAGCAACAGCACCGAAGTGTCCTGCGCAGTGCTTTCCGGCGTCGCGGTGTTCTTGACGACCTCGATTCGGTACGCAGAAGCGCCCTTTTGGTCGTCCAGCCCGGATTCGCCGGCGGGATCGGCTGCGGTCGAGGGTGGAGCGACCGTCTGCACACCATTTATATCGTCACATGACTGCAGTAACGCAGCGCACGAAGGATCCGAAGGATCCTGAGCAGCGGAGCGGCGCGTCGCGGACCCCTCGACCGCAGCCGATCCCGCCTCCAGGTCGGACATCGCCGCTTCCAGCAGGATGGCGGGCTCGCCTTCGTAGGTGGGCGCAGTGCAAATGCCCAGAAGGGCGCTTGCGGCGTCGAACAGGCGGCCGACCGACGAGGTGTAGGGCGTGTTCAGGCCGCGTTCGATCATGCGGTCGCACACCTCGGCGGCATCCGCGCCCAGCGCATCGAGCGCTTCTTTTGCCCCCGGGTGCTCCAACAGATCGAACTCCCACAGCACGCCGTACGCCATGCGCAGCGGGTTCTTCACCGCTGCGGCACCGCCAGGCATGGGGACGTAAGCGAAGTTCGCGAAGCGCTCGAACGCCTGCCGGTTGGCAAGCAGCACCTCGCCACCCCAGATGCGGCCGTCAGCGCCGTATCCCGTGCCATCGAAGGCAATGCCGCACACTGCGTCGTCGATGCTGTTTTCGCCCAAGACCGAGGCGATGTGCGCGTGATGGTGCTGTACCTCGATCAGGGGCGAGCCCTGGCTTTCGGCATGCTGCTTCGCCCACTTCGTGGAGAGGTATTCCGGATGACGGTCGCACGCGAAGATAGTCGGATTCAGTCGGAACAGCTTCGCGAAGCGGTCCTTCGCTTCCAGCCAAGCGTCGAAGGTTTCGGCGTTCTCGAGGTCGCCGACGTGCTGGGAGACGAACGCTTCAGAGCGTTGGGCGCCCTGGCGCACGTAGCACAACGTGCTTTTCTGCTCGGGGCCCGCGCACAGCAGCGTTCGGCGATTCAAATCGCCGCCTTGCTCCACCGTTATGGGGGCCGGCGCGAAGCTGCGGGCGCGGCGGATCATCTGAACGGCGTCGCCAGCACTGCCCGCTGAAATCACGCGCATCACGGAATCGTCGTAACGCGAGAGAATGGGACGGTTGTTGCCCAAGAAAGCATCAGCGATGCCACCCAGGCGCTCATACGCGTCGTCATCGTCGGTAACGATGGGCTCGTCGTGGACGTTGCCCGAGGTCATGACAAGCATCGGTGGCAGGCCGGACGGGCCCTCGCTCACCGCAGCAGCATAATCGTGCATGAGCAGATGCTGCACCGGCGTACAGGGAAGCATCACGCCCAGCTCGGGAAGGGCATCAGCAAGCTTGGGCGCAAGCGCGACGCCGGGCTTTTTCCGCAGAAGCACGATGGGGCGCTGAGGGCTTTCCAACAAGCGCTGCTCGGCGTCGTTGACCAAACAGACAGCGCGTGCATCTTCGACGTTCGCCATCATCACCGCAAACGCCTTGCCCTCGCGGCGTTTGCGCTGCCTGAGCGCGGCAACCGCCTGAACATTGGAAGCGTCACATACCAGGTGGAAGCCACCCAGCCCCTTCACCGCCAGGATCTTCCCCGCGCGCAGCATCTCCACTGCCTCGGCGAAGATCGCGTCGCTTTCCTCGCGCGTGCTCCCCCAGCGAGTCTCGTTCTCTCCGCGCTTCCACGACACATGGGGCCCGCATTCGAAGCAGGCATCGGGCTGGGCGTGAAACCGGCGATCGGCAGGGTCGGCGTATTCGGCAGCACACGTTGGGCACATCTCGAAATCTTTCATCGAGGTGGCCGGGCGGTCGTAGGGCAGTTTATCAATGATGGTGAAACGCGGCCCGCAGTTGGTGCAATTGATGAAAGGATAACGGTAGCGGCGGTCGGAGGAATCGAACAACTCGCGCACGCAGTCATCGCACGTGGCAAGATCAGGCGACACGAGCGTGGTCTCGCGGCTTTCAGCATCGTCAGAAAAGCGGATCTCGAAGCCCTCGCATCCCTGGAGCGGGACTTCCTTCAGGTCGATCTCGCGCACCTGGGCGGCAGCCGGAGCGTTCTCGGAAAGCTCGATCACGAAGGCGTCCAGCAGGCTCGACTCGCCCTCGGCATGAATATCAACGCCGTCGACGGCATTGAGAACCCAGCCGCTGATGAGGTTTTGCTTCGCCGCGCGGTGCACGAAAGGGCGGAACCCGACGCCCTGCACGACCCCTGTCACATGGATGTCAAGCGCTTCAAGCATGCCGTTGGCTATGCCCCTCGTTGCTAAGCGCGCGTGTCCAGAATGGAATCGATGATCTCCGCGAGCGCACGGATGGTCACGCTGGAGTTGTCGGGTAGGTGCAGGTGCACGCAGCGGCGCCCGCGCGAGGCAAGCGTCAGAAGGTCGCCTTCGGCCTGCGCCTTCGCAAGCGTGCCCAGGCTCTCGGCCTCTTCCTTCAGGGGAATGTCCTTCAGCTCGTCAGCCGAAAGAATCAAGAACACGCCCGAATTGGGGCCACCCTTCTGCAGCTGTCCCGTGGAATGCAGGTAGCGAGGACCAACTTCCAAGCACGACGCAACGCCGCGCTTGTCCGCCACACCGTGGCGAATCTGCTCGAGCGCTTCGCGACGGCCTTCGCCCGTGAACGGGAGAAATGCGTTCAACGCGAAGTAATCGCCCGGCTGGATGCTGTTCAAAAGGGCACTGAGCGCGCCGTAGATGTCGGTGCAGTCTTTGAAGCAAGGGGAAAGGCGCACCTCCGCCTGACCCATGTGGACATCGCCGAAAAAGTCCTGCACGAAATCGGGTGCGGGATGACCCTCGCCCAGAATGCCGAGCACCTCCGCCTTCGCGGCAGCAACGTCAGGCTGGTCAAACGGGCACACCTTCATCAGGTAGCCGCACATGGCGATAGCGTATTCCCACATCACAAAGTGCTCAGGGAGCTCTTCGACAGAGTCGATCTTGTAATTCGCGCGCGGGATGGAGGTGTCGATGTAAGACAGGCCCATCTCGAAGTTGTGGCGCTCATCCCACAGGTCGTTGCGCGTCTGGTACATGACTACGGTGCGATCGCCAGGATCCTTGGTCAAAAGCAGCGAATCGATCTCTATGTTGGGCAGGATGCCCTGACCGTGCTTGCCCAGGCTCTCGGCCACCAACTGCTCGATCCACAAGCCCAAAACGCGGCCGCGCTTCTGTGTGAGGAACGAAAACTTGTTGCGACCCGCCAAGTAGTTGTCGTAGAGGAACGCGGCAAGCCCAATGGCGGGGTTGTCGATGGCGTCCTCGCTGCAGATGCGCTCGGCTTCGGCGCCATGCTCGACAAACGTCTTCAGATCGATGCCAACCAACGCGGCAGGCAACAGACCAAACACCGAGAGCGCCGAGAAGCGACCGCCAACAGACGGCTCACCCGAAAACACTGCGCGCCATCCTTCTTCTTCCGCCTGGCGCTGAAGCTGGGAACCTGGGTCGGTGATCGCGACGAGATGCTTGACGAGCTCTTCTTCGGGCATAACGTCGGCAAGCTGATCACGCACTGCGCGCAGCATCAAACGCGGCTCGATGGTGCCGCCGCTCTTCGACGAAATAATGAACAACGTGGTTGCAGGATTGATTTCCGCAAGCATCGCGCGAACGCGAACCGGAGAATCGGAGTCGATAGTGCGGAACTTAACCAGCGAAGAATCGGGCTTGTTGTACTTCGTGATGGTCATGGGCGCCTGAGTGGAACCGCCCTGGCCGATGAGAACCACAGTCTCCAACCCGGCATCGATGATCTCGTTGGCAAATGCCTGGATCTTTTCCAACGGATACGGAGGATTGGACGCCAAATCGGTCCAGCCCATGAAGTTTTCTGCGCACTCCTGCGCTTCTTCGGAAAAATCGTACACCGTCGCATCCTTGGCATGGATACGGCTGGCAATGCAATCCTTCACCAAGGTTTTCGCCGAAGGATACAGTTTTTCAGTGTCGCTAGTAAGCATGTTGCCTTCTTACGATCAGTTGCAAGACGCCCCTTGTGGGAATCGTTCAAACATTTTAGCAAAGGGCATGGAGGGGAAGCGAATTTCCCGTGCAATATCGGCGGTCGAGCAAAAAGACGACAAACGACGGCCAGAAACGAAAAAGGCCGCCCGCGAACGGACGGCCATCGAAATCAAAAGCGTTACAGACCCAAAGCCTTCTTCAGCGCAGACACACGGCGGCGGGAAACGGGGATCTTGTCCTCCACGCCGTTGAGCGTGAGCAGAAGCGTGCCACCGGAAACCGATTCGACCTCGTCGACCATCGAGAGGTTCACCAGGTAGCCGCGATGCACGCGGAAGAACCCATGACCATCCAGGCGCTTCTCCAGCTGCGCCAGGCTGACGGTGGAGAAGTAACGGTCGGTGTCGGTTTGCAGGTAGGCGTAGTCGTCGCGCGCCATGACGAAGCGGATCTTGTCGATGCTGATGAGGATCTTCTTGCCGCCCTTTTCAACCGGGATGCGCTCGGACTTCTGAGCCTGCATGTGAAGCGCCACATGCTCGCGAACGCGCGCGATGGCCTGCGCCAAGCGGTCGGATTCCACCGGTTTCACCAGGTAATCGATAGCATGAACCTTGAACGCATCGAGCGCGTGCTCGCTGTAGGCGGTCACGAACACCACCGCAGGCGGGAACTTGAGATGCTGAAGCGCGTCGGCCAGCTGCAGGCCGGTGGCTTCGGGCATGTTGATATCGAGGAACATCACATCGCACGGATATTCCTTCAGCTTCTCGATCGCCTCTCGCACGCTTGCGGCTTCGGCGGTCACTTCAGTTTGGCCCAGCTCGTCAAGCAGGAATCGCAGTTCGGAACGCGCAGGGGCCTCGTCGTCGACGATCATTGCCTTAAGCACGGAAAACCTCCTTGGCCCAACCCCATTCGGTATAACGGCCCCATTTTACGGCAAGACAGCATGCTTTCATAGGGTTTTAACGCAGGGTTTATAGGGTTTTTCCTACCGGAGCCGCGCGGCAACCGGTAGGAAATCAGACTTCAACGGTGCGTTTCAGCCGACGAACGGTCGAATTGCGATTAGTACTCCAGCTCCATGAGCTCGCCCAGGGTGAGCGCGTAGATGCGGAACGCTTCGCGCATCAAATCCTCGCCCACGCCCTCGTCCGGGCCGTGCATGGCGCCAACCCACTCGGGAACCTTAACCCAGGCCTTCTCGGGACCGAAGCTCGCGGCATTCGAGAAGTGACGCGCGTAGGTGCCGCCGCCCATGGTGAACGCCTCGGCGTGCTCGCCCGTTGCATCGTTGTAGGCGGAAAGCAACGCCTGGATCACCGGAGACTGCGGATCCATCAGGAAGGGCTCCTCTTCGCGGCCGGTGCGATACGTACAACCTGCGGCCTCGGCGGCGGCGCGGATTTTCGCGGTGATTTCTGCCGCCGTGATAGCGGTGGGGAATCGAATGTCCACCGACTGAACGAAGCAGTTGTCCTCGGTGCGGATGGTGCCGCCGACTGCAGTGAGCGGGCCGAAGTGCTCGTCTTCGCATGCGACGCCCAGACCGCTGCCGTCGGTGTGCGCAATCAGGCGCTGCTCGAACTCCAGGAACGTGCGCTCCGCGGCGTCGCACACGTCATTTGCCAGCAGGTAGTCGACAATCAGGCCGATAGCGCTGATGCCCGCCTCGGGAGTGGAAGCGTGCGCGCTCTTGCCAGAAGCGTCAATGCGCACAAGTCCTTCGCCTGCGGGCGCAACCGCAATGCCTTCGGCAGCGGGAAGCGCAGAAGCTTCCGCACGCACGACAGCATGAGCCTGACCAGGCACGGCATTGGATGCCACACCGCCATCAAACTCCACGATGCGACCACTCTCGGACATAGGCACCGTGATGAAGCCGTCGTAGAGGCCCTTTTCTCCGTAGCACACGGGGAATTCGGCGTCGGGGGTGAACAGGAACAGCGGATCGTCATGGCGCTGGCGGTAGTACGCCACGTCCGCCATGCCAGTTTCCTCGTTGGCACCGAACAGGAAGCGAACGGTGTAGGGGAACTGCTCGGCAACGCCTTCGTCCTGCAGATCCTTCCAGAATTTCATTGCGTGCAGGGCAACCACGCTGGGGCCCTTGTCGTCGATGACGCCGCGACCGATGAGGTAACCGTCCTTGCGCGTGACCTGATAGGGCTCGAATGTCCAGCCCGGGCCTGCGGGCACGACGTCCATATGCCCGATGATGCCGATCTGACCTTGCGTCTGACCAGGCAGGTCGGCATAGCCGATATGGCCCTGGTCGTCATGCACTTCGAAGCCCATGCTCGAGGCCATGTCCAGCGCAGCGTTCAGCGCGGCGCGCGGACCTGGGCCATACGGAGCGCCCTCTTCTGCCTTGTCGAGCTCCTCCACGCTGGGAATGCGAACCAGCGTGTCGATGTCGGCCACGATGTCGTCCCAGTGCGTATCCAGATACTCATCGATTTTGCCGTTGATCAGGGATCGATCCACTGCAATGCTCCTTTCGATATTCATGCCCATGCGGCTCTTTCGTTCCGGTTCATTATGCGGCAGAATCAGGAAAGGGAAAGACCCATCACAAAAACTTGAGGGAGGTCCGGATGAACATCGCCGTAAGCGCATGCTTGTTGGGAAAAGCGTGTCGTTTCGACGGAGAGGCGCGCCCATGCGACGCTGTGATTGCGCTCGCGAGCGAGCATACCTTGGTGCCCATTTGCCCCGAATCGCTTGGAAGGCTGCCCATTCCCCGCCTGCCCAACGAGATCGTCGCATCCGAGCCCACCCTGCACGTTGTTGATTCAAGCGGCGCCGATAACACCGCTGCGTTCGTCGCCGGCGCGCGAAAGGCGCTCCGCCGCGCTCAGGAGAGCGGCTGCGAGCTTGCCATCCTCAAAGCGAAAAGTCCCTCGTGCGGCAGTGGGCGCATCTACGACGGAACGTTTACCGGCACCTTGACGGATGGCTGGGGCGTGGCGGCGCAGATGTTCCACGATGCAGGCATCCGCGTGATCGACGAAACGCAGGTGTCGGCGGTATTCTGATGTGGCGTTTGCCCGCTGTATGAGCTTCCGGTATAATCCTCGGTTGCGCCCGAGTGACGGAATGGCAGACGTGGCGGTCTCAAAAACCGTTGTCGAAAGACGTGCGAGTTCGACTCTCGCCTCGGGCACCATTCGGAAAAGCGAAGGGCCTTCGGATTCCTCCGAAGGCCCTTCTTGCGTCTATGAGACGTCAGCGCTTACAGCGCGAACTCCTTTTCGCCGTTGAACACAGCCAGCGCGTCCTCAACAGAGTAGTCCGCCAAGGTGATGGCGCTGATGGCCTTGGTCAGGCGCACGGCCTCATCCAGGCTGCGCTGATGGATGTTGCGGCCAGTGGCGTTGCCGCACGCGCCGCCGATGTGAATCTGCTCCCACAGCTGGGTCAGGAACGTCTCGGCGTCGACGGTGGAGCCGCCTGCGCACACCAGACCGGTGCGGCCAGCAGCCATGGAGGCGATCTTCAGCGCCTCGGCAGGGGTGCGGGTGTCTTCGCCCTCGGGCTTCGGCGGGTTCACCTTCACGAAGTCGGCACCCAGGCACAGGGCGACGCCAGCAGCGCCGGCGATCAGGTCCGGGTCCTTTTCGGCGGTGACAGCCTTGCCGCGCGGGTAGATCCACAGCACAACCAGCAGACCGTTGGCATGAGCCTGCGCGATGAGCTCGCCAGCCTCGGCCATCATCGTGGCCTCGTACTCGCTGCCCAGATAGATCGTGTAGCCCAGACCCACGATGTTCACGCCAGCGGCGCGCATCGCCAGCACGGCCTCGAGGTCATGCAGCTGCGGAGAATACGGATCTTCCTGGGCGGTCTTGACCAGGTTGGTCTTCGAGTTCATCTTCACCAGGTAGTTGATCTCGGGGTAATCCTGCGCATAGCGGGCAATCAGGCCGCGCTGACCGGCCAGCACACCGCAGATGCCCTGGCTGCCAATCTTGAACAGATGCTCGGGCTCGGCGTCGGAGATGTCGATGCCCTCGCCGTAGAAGTCCTTGTTCAGGTGCTCGATCTTCTGATCGCAAGCGAAAAGCATGAGGCGACCCGTGCCGCGCGTCGCCTTCAGGTAGTTCTCGATGTACTCCTCGCGTGCCTCCGGCAGAACGTCGACAGGCACCTTGACGTCGTCATGGGTGATAGTGGGCATGATCTCCTCCATTCGTCTTCGAAGCTCGCCGCCATCATGCTGGCGGAATTAGCCCTGCCCTTCTATTTTACCGAACCAAAGGCGCACCCACAGCGGCAACAGGACTTTATCCGGCAGCTTGGCGAAGTTTTTGCAGACGGCGGCACGAAGGTGGCCCGAAGGGATGGTTAAGTTTCAGGTGGCCCGAAGGGACGGGGTAGATGGGCCGCGAACTGCGTTCACGGCCCATCTACCCCGTCCCTTCGGGCCACCACCTCGAGCAGAGTTACTTGCGGCAGGCCTCTTCGATGCGCAGCGAGAGCATGGCACCGGTGTCGTAGGCGGCACCACCAGGCTCGTCGGTGTCGCTGGCAACGTTGAAGCCGATCAGGCGCTCGCTGCCGTCAGATTCTGGTTCGTAGATGCAAGCGACCGTCATATCCTCGGTTTCGCGAACTTCCACGCGCTGGCCTTCCGCCGCCTGCGATGCGCCTGCCGAAATGAACAACGTGCCGTTGACGGCGATAGTGTTGGTCATGATGGCGCCGGGGTAAGCGTCCGTAGCCTCCGGCTCGCCCCCCGCCAGCTCAGCGGCGATAGCGCGGCCCGCACATTGCCCCTGCAACGCGGCGGTTTTCCAGATGCCCAGCACGCGCTTCTCGCTCGAGACAAGGTCGAGCGCCTGGGCCGCATCGCCCGCAGCATACACGTCAGATGCGCTCGTGCGCATGAAGTCGTCCACCACGATGGCGCGGTCGATCTCAACAGAGCCTTCCGCAATGAAGCCAAAATCGGAGCGGACGCCGTGCGCCACGACGATTTCGTCAAACTCCTCGACATCTCCACCCGAAAACGTCACCCGCAGCTTGCGCGGTTCCCCCTCGAGAACTTCCACCTGGGAGATCGTCTGGCCGAAGCGCATCCCAACGCCTTTCGCCGCCAGGCCGCGCTCGAAACGCGCCGCCGCCTCAGGCAGCGCGCTGAAGTCCAGAACGTGATCGTTCATGCCCACCATCGACACGTTGATCCCGCAGTTGAGCGCCGCTTCGACACATTTCAGAGCGATCATCGACGCGCCGCTCACCAGCGCGCGCTCGCACGCCGAGCTGTTGAACGCCTCTTTCATCCGTGCAGCATCGTCCATCGTCCGCAGCACCAGCGGCTCGTAGCCACAGCCCGCAGGGAACCCGACCGTCGTCGGGCGGGCGCCCACACAAACAATGCACTTCGTGTAAGTATATTCCTCGCCTGCTTCGGTGCGAATCAGGCGGCGCGCGGGGTTCAGCAAGCAGACGCGGCTGCCGGACACGACCTCCACGTCAAGCTCGGCAAGCTCGTCGGCGCTCCAAGGAAAGCATTCGTCATAGGTTTTCTCCCCACCCACGTAATACGAGGTGAGAATGGGACTGTAAGGAGGAACGTCCGTGTCGGAGAATGCGCGGATCACGCCCGCGTATCCTGCCGCGCGCAGCGCGATGGCCGCGTTCACGCCAGCCGTTCCCCAGCCAATGATGGCAACAACCTGGGTTTCGCTCATAGCCGATGCCCCCTTACGCGAACACCTGGGCAAGCCACGGCCCATATTCGCCCGACCACATGCCGCCCAGCTGGGCGAACGTCTTGTCCCAATCGAACTGGCTGTCGAACAGCAGCTCGCAGTAATGCTTGTTCGTCACGTTGCGCGGAGACTCCATCAGGCGGTACGCGTACGTGTAGGTGCAGGTGGGACACATGCTGATCACCGTCGCGCCGTCGGGCGCAAACGACAGCTTGCTGTCGGCCTGCTGCGCTTGGCGCCCCGGATCGAATGCGCTCACCGCGCCGCCAGCACCGCAGCAACCGTTGAAAATGGAAAACGTTCCTTCGTCGAGCCCCAGCGCCTCGCGCGTCTGCTCGAGGTAGGTGCCATCGCGGTCCTGGCATGACTTCGAAAGGCACAGCGGTCCGTCAGGCAGCGGATGTTTCGGCTGGAACCCGCGCTCGTGCAGCCAGTCCGCCAAAAGGCGCACTTCAACGTGAACGCCGCGCTTCTCTAGCGCCTTCTTCATGTCGTTGGCACATCCCGGACACACGCACACCAGCTCTTTCGCGCCGGCGGCAACAAGCTCGTCGGCGTTGCGGTCGCACAGCGCCTCGGCGCGGTCGAAGAACCCCGCGCTTTTCAGCGAAGACCCGCAGCAGCTGTCCACCATGGTCAGGTTGCCGCTGGTCATCTCGTCCATGGTCTGGAAGATCTCGCGGGTAAGCTCGGGGCCGTATGCCGCCAGCGAGCATCCGGGGAAAAACGCCGTCTCCAAACCCGTTTCCGCCTCGTGGCCTTCGTATGCCTTGTGACGAACAAGATCGACGTAGCCGATGCCGTGGATGGCGCGGTACGCAGTGAAGATGTCCCATTCCTCGTCTACCAGAACGCTCGACCATGCGGCACGCTCGATGAGCCCAAGGTTTTGGAAATCGACGCGCGCGTTGTAGATGAGGTCGCACACATCGTTATGGGCGAAACAGGTGTTTTTGCACGATGTGCAGAAGAAGCAACCGCGCACCGCCTGGACAAGATCGCCGTTCATCGCGATGTTCATCGCAAGCTCTTCTTTAGTCGCCGCCGTGCGCTGAGCCTCCAGCATCGCCTTGGCAATTTGCCCCAACGACATGCCGGCCCGAGTCAGCGATTCGCACGCCTCGGTGCAATGGCCGCATTGCGTGCAGGTGCCGGCAAAGCGCCAGTAGGCGTCGGCGCGGTCGAGTAAAGCCTTCAACGTTCGCCCCTCTCGTTTGAAGATGCGCCGTCGCGCTTGCGCGGCGCAGCGGCATTTGGCGCGAACGCGCCGCCGCTTCATTGTGCCGTCGATGGCGGCATCGCTTAGTTTAGCGAATGGGATGGCGCGCAATGCGCGCTAGAACCATTCTTTCTTATTCGCCACATAGACGGCGTCGAACTCGCTTTGGGATTTCGCCAGGTAGATGATCCCCTCGATGATCGAGATGATCCACATGGCACCGGCCGCCACCCCGATGGTGAAGATGCTGCCCAAGATGGTGATGGCAAGCATGATGAACCCTGCGGTGTTGTAACCCAGATAGAACTTGTGGACGCCGAAGATGCCCAAGAAAATGGCGAGAAGCCCAGCTGCCACGTGGTCCTTCGTAACGACGGGATGCGCGTAAGAGGGCGGCGTGAACGGTTGCTGCGCATACGGCTGCTGACCAGGCGGCGGGTACGCTGCCTGACCATATGGCTGCTGGGTATAGGGCTGCTGCGTCGCTCCATACGGAGGTTGCGCATATGGCTGCTGGGGTGCGCCATAAGGAACGCCATAGGGTTGCTGAGGAGCACCGTAGGGAACGCCATAAGGCTGCTGGGGCTCGCCACTTGGAGGAGCGTAAGAGTCTTGCGCGGCGGACGACTGAGCGCCGTTTTCAGGGTTCGTGTTCTGGGGATCGCTCATCGATTTTCCCTTCAGCGCCTATTCGCCTTTGCCGGATTTATCCCGATGACCTGCGAAGACATCCATGATCTTGTCGCGAAGCAAAATGCCCACGATGGCGATGGCTGCCAAAACGGCGAAGATGATCACGCTTTCCAGCACGCGCCCTTCCGCCAAGCCCGATGCGGCGTAGGTGGAAACCACGATGCCGGGAATGCGGCCCACGTTCGACAAGATAAGGAACGTGCGCATGGGCATGTCGGTCAGCGGGACGAGATAGGTGAACACGTCTTTGGGAAGGCCGGGAATGAGGAACAGGATGAACACCGTGATGTTCAGCTTGCCCGACTCCTCGAACTTGCGGAACTTCTCCAGGTACTGCGTCGGCACCATCTTCTGGACGAACGGCGCGCCCAAACGCTTCACCACCACAAAGATGAACGCGCTGGACAGGACGCACCCCACGAAAATGATGAGCGCGCCCACCCAGGGGCCATAGATCAGACCCGCCGCCATCTGAGTTGCTTCGCCGGGAATGAACGCGACGACAATCTGTAGGAACTGCAGCCCCAGCAGGATGAGGAAGCCCACCGGGCCGGCGGAGCGAACGTCATTGATGACGCGGTCAAGCCCACCCGGCTCGAAGAGCTCGTGGAAATAAGGCCACAGCAGGAACACCAGAAGCGCCATGATGGCGAAGAACGCGATGAGTCCGGCGAACTTGAAAATGTCGCCCATCTGCATGGGGTGGCCGTGCACCGTGGTGGGTTGCTGCGCTTTGTCGTGAAGCGCCTCGGTGCGATCGTGCATGCGCTCGCGCAGCGTTTCGGAATCCGTCTGGTCTTTCCGCTTGAGACTACTCATCGCCATGGCGCGCCTTGTCGTACTCGTCTTTGAAGGCGGCGAACATATTCTTCTTCGCCGGCGCGGCTTTCTTTGCAGAAGCCGCCTTCTTCACCGGTGCCTTCGATGCGGAGGCGCCCTCCTTAGGACTGACCGCCTTGCGGTACTCCTCTTTGAAGCCCGAGAACGCGTCTTTGGTCTCCTCGGCGCGCTTGCCCACCGCGCGCACGCCCTGACCAACCGCTTGGGTGGTCTTCTTCGCCGCATTGCTGACGGCGGGCTTCACGGTGGTGTTCACCTTGTTGACGGCAACCGCAGTGGCAGCTCCCGCCTTTTCGGCGACACTCCCCTCGGCGGGAATGTCCTTCGCCGCATCGGAAACGAGGATGGCACCGTATTCGATCTCGTCATCTTCCTGTTCGGCACCGTCGTTGCCGTTGGAAAGCGCCACGCCAATGCCCCGACGGAAACCCTTGATGAGGGATGCGGGAATGACACGCTTGCCCAGAAGCGTGTTGGCGGTTGCTCCCGCGTCGGCAAGCACTGTGGAGATGGCACCTGTCTCGCGATCGAACGTGACGGTTCCCACCATGCCCAGCGTTTCGCCAGACTCGGTCATGAGAGGAAGCCCCTCCCACATCACGCAGGAGTCGTAGTCGATACCAAGCGCCTTGCAGGCACCTTTGTCGGTGGCATCGGGCGACTGGCGCAGCACCACGCGACCGTCCACCATGTCGAAGCCTTGCAGTTGGACGAACAGGTCTTTGCGGTGGAACATCAGCGCAAGGTCGGGGCGCTTCACGATGAAGCCCACCACGCGGCGCTCGCGAGGATGGAACACCATGCGGCGAACCTTCCCGATGGAGGAAGTCCCTTTCTTGCCACCGAGCACGCGGAGTCCGCGCAGCTCGTCGTTGGTCATCAGATTGCTTGCCATTCTGCTGAAGCGTCCTTTTGCCCGAGGCGCCAGCGCGCCCTTTTGTCCTTACTGCACAGCGCGCTCCACCGAGCGGATGGTAAGTCCGCCTGGTGAAGCGCCCCTGTTGTCATGATTCGTTAGATGCGATCGGCTTCGTCGGCTGCCACAGGCTCGCCCTGCTCGGCTTCCGCCGCTGGCTGGGCGGGTTCGACCGGCTCTGCCGCCTCGACTGCCTCTTCGGCGTTGCGCGCTACCTGCGCGGCGATGCGCTGGCGGGCGGCCTCGATCTTCTCACGCAGCTGGTCGTTCTTGTCGTTGATGGCGGGCTTCACGATGTCAGCCGCCTCCTGGACGCGAACCTGCGCCTGGCCGTAGATCTCCTGACCGCGGGCAGCGACGTTCTGCGCTACCGACTGGCCGCGAGCGGCGACGTCCTGCGCGACAACCTGACCGCGCTCAACTGCCGTCTGATATGCCTGCTGAGCGTTGACCTGCGCCTGGGCGCCGAACTCCTGCGCGCCGCCCCAAGCGGTGTTCATCTTCTCGGTCACCATCGCGCGCGTCTCGACGCCAGTGCGCGGGGCGTACAGCAGCGCAACTGCAGCTCCCACCAAACCGCCGATGACGAAAGCTCCCAGTTTGTTGCTCATAGTGAATCTCCATTCCGGGCGCGCTCCACGGCGCCCAACGTCATGGAACCATTATATGCGGGCAGCCCAGATGGCAGCCCGAAATCACAGGTGCTCTAAAAAACGGTTGCCAATCCGTAGACAAGAAAGCCTCCTCATCCCTCAGGTTGAAGCCAAGTAGCAGAAAAGCCCTGCGGCGAGCGCAGATGGCGTGAAAGGTTTTCGAAGCGTACTTCGGTACGTGAGAAAACCTTGGAGCGCCAGCTGTGCCGCCGCAGGGCTTTTCTGCGGACGAGCAGTTCCGCGGGCCGGCAGGCCTGCGGAACTTCCTACCAGACGGGAGGATGCTCTAACGCAGCGTGAACGAGTTCGTCGAGAACCTTGGGCAGCGTCAGGCCGGCGCCGCGGCAGGCGGCGGGGAACATCGAGTACTCGGTCATGCCGGGGGAAACGTCCATCTCGAGCACGCGGGCTTGAGCGCCGTCCCAGATGAGGTCCACGCGGCCGAAGTCGCGCACGTTGTAGGCGCGGTACACCTCAAGGGCGGCGCGCTCGATCTCGGCGCGAATTGCCTGGGCTTCGGCAGGGTCGGTGGAAAGAGATTCGGGGCGCACTGGGCAATAGAAATCGACAGCGCCAGCGGTCATGCGGGCAGCCGTGTCGTAGAGGCCCTGACGCGGGACGATCTCCACCGGCGGCAGCGCGTAGGCATCCCAACCGGTTCCCAGGATGGAAACGCCCATCTCGACGCCTTCGATCCACTGCTCGATAACCACCGCGCCGTCGTAGGACAGCGCGTCGAGCACGGCTTCGCCCAGATCCTCCACGCAATCCACGCGGTGCACGCCCATGGCCGAGCCGCCGTGAGCGGGTTTGACCGCCACAGGATACCCGCCGATAACGCGATCCTCAACCATGTCCAACGCAGTGGCAGCACCCATGCTCTTGAAAGTGTCGCGCGCAATGTAGAGGCCCTGCGGCCACGAAGCGATGGGCGCCTCGCCGGTGATGTTGCGGTAGGCAGCCAGCTCGTAATGGAGCGAGTCTTTGTTCCACGCACGCTGGCACACCGAAGCGGACGACCCTACGAACGGGATGTCCAGGAATTCCAGCAGGCTCTGAAGCGTGCCGTCTTCACCGTGCTTGCCGTGAACGGCGATGTAGCACACGTCCGGGCGTTCGCTGCGCAGCGTGGGCACGAGATCCTTCGTGGTGTCCAGAGGCACCACCTTGTGGCCCGCTTCTTCCAGGGCATCGCACACCGTCTTGCCGCTCTTCAGCGAGAACTCGCGCTCGAACGAGGTGCCTCCCATCAAAACTGCGACCTTAAGTCCCATGTCAAACCTCCCTAAAAGGTTGCTCGTTTCTGCTTCAAAATGAGAAAAAGTGACTGTCCCTTTTTCTCATTCGGCGGTTGGCAAACCGCCGGAACCCTCATTCGGATTTGCGCTTGGGGGCGGTTTCCCCAACGGCGCCGGCGTCGATGAACGCGCGGTACAGCTCCAGACGATCCTCGATAACGCCTGCCAAACGCTTGATGGCTTCCTCGATGTTTTCTGGCGTTTCGTAGCTGAAATTGATGCGCATGCAGTTTTTGCCCTGCGTACCACCGGGGAAGAACGAGTCGCCCGGCACGTACGTCACGCCTGCCTCGAGCGCCTCGGCCAACATCGAGCCGGTGTCCATGTACTCAGGCAACGTGACCCACACGAAGAAGCCGCCTTCGGGATGCGTCCACGACGCCTCGGGCGGGAAGTTTTCTTCCAGCGCCTTCAGCATCGCGTCGCGACGCGTCTTGTACGTGCGGACAAACTTCTGCAGCGTGCGTTGCCATGGCGTGTCGGTAAAGTAGTGCTCCACCACAATCTGGTCGAACGAGCTACCGCACAAGTCAGAACCTTGCTTCACCAGGTTGATCTTGCCGATGATGGAGCGCGGTGCAGCAATCCAGCCGCAGCGCAAGCCAGGCGCAAAGATCTTCGATACCGTACCCAGGTAGATGACGCGCTCGTCAAGCGCTTTCAGAGGAATCTGATGACCGCCTTCGTAACGCAGACGGCCGTACGGATCGTCTTCCACCACCAAGAAGTTGTACTCGCGCGACAGCTCAAGCAAACGCTTGCGGCGCTCCGGCGTCATGGTCACGCCGCCGGGATTTTGGAAGTTCGGGATGGTGTAGCAGAACTTCAGGCGCGGATTGCCCTTGCCAATGCGTTTGAGCTCCTCTTCCAGCAAATCCATCCGCATGCCTTCGCTGTCGAAAGGAATGGCGCGGACGTCGGGCTCGTAAGTGGAAAACGCCTGAAGGGCCGTGAGGTAGGTGGGGCCTTCCACCAAGATGATGTCGCCCGGATCGATGAACACCTTGCCCAGCAGGTCGAGTGCTTCCTGAGCACCGCTGGTGATGAGCACCTGATCGGGCTTGCAGCGCACGCCGATATCGCGCATGAGCGAGCAGAACACCTGCTTGGTCTCGAAGCGCCCATCGGTCGTGCCGTACTGGAGCGCCTGGGCGCGGTGATCCTCAACTGCAGCGCGCACCGCCTTGCGGATGTTAGTCACCGGAAGGAGCGAAACGTCGGGCATGCCGCCAGAAAGCGAAATGATGTCGGGGCGAACAGCGGCCGAGAACAGATCGCGCACCGGGGATGAGCGCATCTTCTCGATGCGATGGGCATGCTTGTCGTCAGTCTTATCGAATGTGAGATGGGCTGATGTCATACTCGTCCTCGATCCCTTGCTCGAATTATCCCGCTAGGGTATCACTATGGCGTCGTTCAAGAATCGCACGGCGTCGCGAAAAGCTCGCAGCGCTGCCAAATCATCGGTAAAGCTCACCTGAATGCGGGCAGTGCCCGCCTCTTGGTCGATCCAATCTGTGGTTCCCGCAAACGCATCGTCGTCGCGCTGCGCTTCCCTCACCTGCAAGTCGATGACCAGGTGCTCAAGCAAATGAGGAAGGGAGGTGTGGTCCATCACCGCACCAAACGTTGCGCCTTCTTCATTGACGCACGCATGGTGCGCAAGATGAGGAAACGGCCCTTCGAGCCGCATGATGAGATCGGGAGACGTGACTCGCGGCGCGGATGGGGCAAGGCGGATCTCGCAGACAAGACGGCCCTCCCCCACCGTGAATTGCTCGATCGACACGGCGTCCATATCAGGCCTATCAGAGAAGGTCTTCGAGGCGAACCGCGTTCGCGCCCGGCTCTCCCGACGATTTTCCGATCTCCGCGATCGATTCCTCAGGCTGCTCTTCCGCCGGAGGCTGCTCTTCGGCTACCTCTGGCTCTGCAGAGGCATCTTGGCCTCCATCGCCAACGGGCGCTTGATCAACGGCGGGCTGCTCCTGTTGCGTCTGACTCGGGGCGTCACCTTCGACAGGCTCTTGCACCTGATCTTGAAGAGCGGAGTCGCTGCGGACCAAGACGATGGATCCTTCCCCGAACGTTGGGCTCAGCTGCCCTTGCCCAATGAGCATGGAACCCAGATTGGCAAGCCCCCACCCCAAATCATCGAAGAAGTTGCCCACCGGGCCGTATTCGCCGTCCTGAAGGGCAAGCCGCGTGTGGTCGGCAGAGAAGCGGTAGCGCGCGGAACCCGACAGGTCGCCGAAAGAGAACACGAGCGTTTTGGCAAATGTGTCCATCTCATAGGAGTAGGCGTCGGCGTCGGTCAAGTGGATGGACTCGCCGTCAATCGTCACCGTACCCGTTCCGCCTTCGACCACCCACTGGCTCTGGATGCTGGAAGCGTCGTCATAGCGCAGCCAGCGATCCCATGATGAATACGCAAAATACGCTAGGAGCACGACGAGAACGCCCACCGCTGTCCAGAAGACAGCGCGTCGGCGGCGGGACTTCTCCTTTTTTACCGCAGGACGGCGCGAAGCCCCTGCGTTATGAGCGGTATCGGCAGATTCGGCACCAGCGCCGTCCTGTTCTTCAGTAGCCGGCGCTTCCCTTTCGTCATCCGCTGCTCCGCTGGCAGGCTGAGCGCTTGTTTCGCTCTCGCTAGACGGAACTTCGGCAGAGGCATTCTTTTCTTCGCTCTCAGAAGAATCTCCATCGCTTGCAGATGCGCCGACGGTTGCGTCAGAGGCAGACGTCTCTTTGGCAGCGGGCTGCGTTGCACTGGCACCATCAGGTTCGAAAGCATTCTGCGCGAGCCCAGATGCCACTGCACCAACGGCCTCAGAGTTATCGCCGCCGTGCGCAATAGCACCTTCAGAATCGCCACCGCCTGCGGTTTCAGAAGCTACTGCTTCGGGAGCCGAAGCCGACGTTGACCGCGCAGAAGGAGCAGAGTCGGTCGCAGGCGCAGCGGAGCGGGACGCGAGCTCAACAGAGCGAGACGCATGGCTCTCCCCCGTTTCGGCATGAATGCGCGCAAGGGCCGCCTTGGCGGAATCGTCAAGGAGCGAGCCCTCTTCCGCTTTCAGTTGCGCGGCCTTCTGGGAGAGGGGCACGGTGGCTTTTTTCGGGCCGCCTTTACGCTTCCGGAGCAATGACCTCAACGCCGCCCATGTAAGGCACGAGCACGTCGGGAACGCGGATGGTGCCGTCAGGCTGCTGGAAGTTTTCGATGATGGCGGCCATGGTGCGCCCAGCGGGCAGACCGCTTCCGTTCAGCGTATGCAGGAAGCGCGCGCCCTTGAAGTTGGCGGGGTCGCGGTATTTGATGTTGGCGCGGCGCGCCTGGAAGTCGCCGCAGTTCGAGCACGACGAGATCTCCTTGTAGCCGTTGTAGCTGGGCAGCCAGACCTCTATATCGTAGGTCTGCTGAGCGGAAAAGCCCAGGTCGCCCGTGCACAGCGCGATAACGCGGTAGGGCAGGCCCAGCTGCTGAAGCAGGTACTCTGCCTCGGCGGTCATGCTTTCTAGCTCGTCGTTGGATTGCTCGGGAGTGGCGAACTTCACCATCTCGACCTTGTCGAACTCGTGCTGGCGGATGATGCCGCGCGTGTCGCGACCGGCAGAACCTGCCTCTTCGCGGAAGCAAGGGGTGAAGGCGGTGTAGCGCAGCGGCAGCTGGTCGGCGTCGAGCACCTCGCCCGCATGCAGGTTGGTCAGCGTGACCTCCGCGGTGGGGATCAAGAACATGTCGCCGCTTACATGGTAGGCGTCGTCTTCGAACTTGGGCAGCTGGCCCGTGCCGAACATGGTCTGGCGCTTCACCACCACCGGCGGCCACCATTCCTTGAAGCCGCGGGATGCGTGGGTGTCAACGAAGAAGTTGATGAGAGCGCGCTCCAAGCGAGCACCCAAACCGCCCAGCACGGTAAAGCGGCTGCCCGAAAGCTTGTTGCCGCGCTCGAAATCAAGAATGCCCAGATCGGTGCCAAGATCCCAATGAGGCTTGGCCTCAAAGCCCTCAGCAGCGAAGTCGCGGGGGGTTCCCCAGCGGCGGATCTCGGGGTTTTCGGTTTCATCCTTGCCGACAGGCGTCTTGTCATTGGGAAGGTTGGGGGTGTGCGCCAGGAGGTCGTTGAGCTTGCCCTCTACCTCGTCGCGACGCGCGTCGAGCTCGGCGATCTGATCGTTGATGGCGCGCACGCGTTCCTTGGCGGCCTCCGCCTCGTCCTTTTTACCCTCCGACATCATCTTGCCGATGGACTTCGATGCGCTGTTGCGCTCCTGCTGCAGCGCCTCAACCTCGGCAATAGCGGCTCGACGCGCTTCGTCGAGCTCAGAAAAGAGCGCGGAATCCCAAGAGGCGTTGCGGTTCTTCATCGCCTGGGCGACTTCCTCCTGATGTTCGCGGACATAACGGATGTCTAGCATGGTTCGCGCTCCTTCGTCGATCTTCTAGCAGCCCAGCCGCCCTTTCGCGGCGAGCGGTTTGCCAGTATAGCGCAGCCATGCACGCGACCCGCCGTCCAATCGATATTCCGCACGTCATCGTCACGACAAGCGCTGCTCGGCGGCGCTATCTTCAACCGTAAGTTGCCACCATGGGGCGAGCAAGCCGTCTTGATATTGAAAGATCAAATCGCTCCTTAATTGATATTATGTATTCTTAGCTGTACATTAAGCTTATTGCATTCCGCACGAAGGGACGTCCATGAGCCTGAATCTCAAGCATCTCGTCTATTTCGACGAGACGGTCCGCGCGGGAAGCTTCGCGGGAGCTGCACGCGAATTGGGGTTGAGCTCCCAGGCGGTGGCAAAGGGAGTGCGCTCCCTTGAAGATGAGCTCGGTGCGCACCTTTTCGAGAAATCAGGCCGCGGTATCAGCCCAACGGTGTTTGGGGAGGGGTTCTCCCGCCAGCTGACCGACACTCTGCAGCGTCTTGACGACCTTGTTTTCTACGCTCGTTCGTGCCAAGCATCCCATGACGTCGCAGGAGTCATTCGGCTGGGCGTTGCCACCGCACCGTACCGATGCCGCGTGTTCGAACCCGGCGATTTCCGTGCCTATGGCACAGCTCATCCACGCTGCCGTCTGGAAATCCGCTCCTTCTCCAACGAGCTCTGCGCATCATCGCTCAAATCAGGGCTGTTGGACGCCGCAGTCATCCAAGGGTCGCTCGAGAAGGATGGATTCGAATGCCGGCGTTTTGGATCGTTGGAACTTCACGCAGTCATGGCGACGACGCACCGCCTTGCGTCGAGAGAAGGCATCTCTTTGGGCGACCTCGACGGAGAGCTCGTGGCTGAGCCTGCTGACGGACGCTGCTTGTTTCCGCTGATCGAACGCCGTTGCAGCGCCGTCGGCGCACGTCCGCATTTCATCGACGTCGTGCCCACGATAACGGCAGCGCAGCGCTTTCTCGATCGCGAGGGCATCATCCTGATTTCCCGGAACAGCTATCTCGCACAAGCGATCCCCAGCGCAGCCATCGTGCCGCTGGGCCGCGCTGAAGGCTTTTCCGTGCCGTTGTACCTTGCCTATCCACACAACCAGGCGGAGCGCCTTGCGCACCTGTATTCGTTCATCGCCGATTTGGAGCAGAATATGGACGCCACTCCGGGCTAATCCATGCCTTTGAAGAAATCCTCGGGAGTGACGTCAAGCCCGTCAAGGATCTTGCTGAGCGAGCTCATGCGTAAATCGAGCTGACCCCGTTCGATCGCGGAAAGATGGCTTTTGTTCAAACCAGTCATCAGGGCGAACCGGCGCAGGCTGATATCCCGTTCCTCCCTGAGAGCGCGAATCTGCAAGCCGATTTTCCGAACTGAAATCCCCATGCGAAGCAGCCTATTGACACTTGTTCCCCCTCTGTACGCATACTTGCGTACAACCGTGCCGATTGGAGAGAAAATGCTGAAACCCACGCTGAAGCAGCTTGAAGAAATCGAGGCGTGCAGGGCGGCAGCCCTCGCCCTTTTCCGCACCTGCGAATCGGCGGATCAGCTCGACGAAACGCTGCGCTTGCTGATGCATGAGGTGTCCATTTGCGCGGAAACCGCCGCACGCGAGATCGCCTCTTCCGCCGGCCATGCAGCAGACGGCGTTGATTCTTTGGATTCCCCTCGATCGGGCGGCGGTGCAGTATACTGCCCTTGATGCGCCTTGAGGCGCAGCCTGTCGCACAGACGTCACGAAGAGGACCCATGGACTTCGAGCAGATATATCACTTCCTGTTCCAGACCTACGAGGGCATCGGCTGCATGGTCGGTGCCGGCATCGTGATCTGCCTGATCGCCTGCATCATCATGGAACGCCGCACCCGCAAGCTGTTCGTCGACCGCCCCAAGACCGAAGACGAGTGGTCGTTGTTCGACGACGATGACGACGAGGATAATCAGAAGTAGCAGGCATCGGGCAACCTTCCCGAAACATTCGCCATCCATACTTTGCCTTGCCAAGCGCCGCACGACGTTGCGGCGCGTTTCGCTTGCATGAGAAAAAGGAGATCCCATGGCTGAAGAAACCGCAGCTCCGACGGGCGCGCTCTACACCCGCCAAGGCGACTACATCCCCCGCATCGCCGCCATCCACGACTTGTGCGGGTACGGAAAATGCTCCCTGGGCGTCGCGATCCCGGTGCTTTCCGCCGCCGGATGCGACGTGTGCCCGGTTCCTACTGGCCTGTTCTCCAGCCACACCGCCTTCCCCGGCTGGTACATGCACGACACCACCGACATCCTTCCCGACTACCTCAACGCCTGGAAGGGAATCCATGTAGACATCGACGCCGTGTACTCGGGCTTTTTGGGGTCGCCCGACCAGGTGGACATCATCCGCGGCATTTACGAAACCTACCCAGACGCGCTGCGCGTGGTGGACCCTGTCATGGCCGACCACGGCAAGGTGTATCCCACCTACACGCCTGAGCTCTGCGACGCGATGGCGCAGCTTGCCGCTGACGCCGACATCCTCACTCCCAACCTCACCGAAGCCGCTATCATTCTGGGCGAGCCCATCGGCGATGCCTGGGGCGGCGTCGACATCAGCGAATCCGAAGCGGGACGCTTGGTTGAAGCCCTGCTGGCAAAAGGCGCGAAGAATGTGGTGCTCAAAGGCATCCAACGCGCAGGAGAAAACGTTATCCGCAACTACGTGGGCGGCGTCGAATGCAACCTGACCGAGGTCCACAACGAGTACCTCCCTTACATGCTGCACGGCACCGGCGATCTGTACTGCTCGGCATTAATGGCAGCCATCATGTGCGGAAGAAGTTTGGAGGACGCCGCCACTTTCGCCGGCGACCTCGTTCACGACGCCATGATCGTCAGCGCCAAGCAGCCGCACTTCGAAGAGCGTGGCGTGAGCTTTGAGCTCCTTTTGGGCAAGGTGTGCAACCTGTTGGGCGAATCGGTCTGCGCCTAGCGGCGCGGATCGAATGCATGCGGCTCCGAATACGCCCCCGGGTCTTCCCCCCATGCCTCCTCGAAGTCATGACGCAAGGGAAAGATCCAGGTGAACGCAGCAACTGCCGCCGTGCACAGGAGGATGGAGGCGAACGCCTCGGCGGTTGGCGTCCAGGAGGCGCCATCCGTAGCAACCCCTTGAACGGCGCAGGCTGCGCCCACGAGAACGGCGCCTGATACGATGGCACCGACGAGCGAGAGAGCCCGCGAGCCGCGCAAACTGAGCGCCGCAAGAATCCCCGCGGCAGCCAGCCATCCGATAACAGCAATCCACGTTGCCGGATCCGTCACAACCTGCAACGTACGCGCGCTGAGATCGGTCTCTGCAAACTGCCACGTCGAAAAAGCATCCCACCCGAACAACGACTCCGACCCGAGCGAGGCAAGCAGCACGCCGACAAACGCCGCGAACAAAGCCGATGCGAGCGCCTGAAGCGGTCGAAGCGCGGCGCCTGCCGCCACCGGCGCGATAACCGCACCGCCTACCGCGCCGCACAGCGGTGTGGCAACAGCCACGTTCGCCTGCGCAGTTCCTCTGCGCCCGACAAACCACCACCACGCTCCTGCAGCTACCGCCAAAAGGCAGCCTTGCGCCAATGCTCCCTGCGCGATGAACGCGGCAGAAAGCACAAGGTAGGAAGCCAGCGCCCCTGCATGCGGCAGAACGGCTGCGAGAATGCAACATAAGGCAAGCAGTCCCCAGAACAGCGGGTTTTCAGTTCCTGCTGCCCCAGGAAGGTTCGAAAGCCCCAGCCCAGCAGTAACCGCACAACCCGCCACGCACACGGCACGGCCCACGATCAGTCGCGGAATGCGCCCAATGCGTTCATCCAGGGGGGCGCGCTCGACAACTTCGCCGCCTCGGAGCGACTCCGGCTCGCCATCCCATCCACCTTCTTCGGGCTGGGCTTCGTTCACCAGCGCAGCAAGCTGTCGTTTGCCGCGCTTTGCATCGCCGAGGAACTTCTCCATCTCTTCCGCGAAATCCGACACCGTGTCGTAGCGCTCTTCGCGGTCGGGATCCAGCGCATAAAACAGCACATCGTCGACCTGCGCGTCCAAGCCTTCCCAGCACAGCGACGGCAGCACCAGTTCGGCATCGACGATGGCGGATTCCGCCTGATTGAGGGATTCAACGATGAAAGGATTGCTCCCCACAAGCATCTCGTAAGACACCGAAGCGAGCGCCCATTCGTCGCAGCGCCCATCCAGCGGCTCGCCGCGCATCTGCTCGGGCGGCATGTAGCCGATGGTGCCGCCTCCCGCCGCACCGAAACCCGCTGCGCCAGCAAGCTTCGCCAAGCCGAAGTCGGTCACCTTCACCTGGCCCTTGCGGTTGATCAGGATGTTGTCGGGCTTGATGTCCAGGTGGAGCACCTGGCTTTCGTGGGCGGCCTCTAGCGCATGCGCGACGCCACCGAACACCGCCGCAACGATGTCGAGCGTCAGCGCGTCGCCGCATTCGTCCAGAAGTTGCGTAAGCGTCATGCCCTCAACATATTCCATGATGAGGTAGGCGGTGCCGCCCTGCACCTGGAAGTCGTACACCGTCACGATGTTCGCATCGCTTAGAAGCGCTGCCGTGCGGGCTTCGTCCAGGCCGGGAATATGAAGATACGTCCGAAGCGCTTCGGTGTAGTCGTCGTGCGCACCACCCCTGTATTCGGAATCCTCTTCCAACGAAAAGGCCTGGGTTGCAGCGCTCTCTACGCCACCGAGCGATACGGTGGCCTGCGCGCCGAGCCCCTGCGACGAGGAAGACCTCGGTGAAACCAGGGGCTCTTCAAGCTCGATGCATTTGATGGCGACTTTGCGCTGGATGCGTGTGTCCCATGCCACCTGCACCGTGGCAAAGCCCCCCGTTCCGGCTTCGGCGAGAGGAGCGTAGCGATCGAGTATGAGGCGGCTTCGTGACATGGACATAAGTATAGGGGTTTTAAGCCCCTTGCGGGGCGGCAGGGGATTCGGTATACTGCATGCTTGCGCTTCGCAAGAAGCCGTGCGCCAACGTGGCTCAGTTGGTAGAGCAGCGCACTCGTAATGCGCAGGTCACCGGTTCGAGTCCGGTCGTTGGCTCCACGCATGATCAGGCCGCCGGGTTTCCCGGCGGCCTTTTTGCTACCTGGGACTATTCGGCGGCCTTGACCACCAGCACCGGCATCGACGCCTCGCGCAGCACGTGGTTGCTCACGCTGCCCAGCATCCCGCGAATGGCGCCCAAGCCGCGCGAACCCATAACGATAAGGTCGCATTTGGCAGCTTCGGCGTACGCGACGATCTGCGAACCCGGAGAAGTCTCTTCCAAAAACTCAATGACCACACGGTTGTCGAGCTCTTCCAATATGCTGTCGATCTGACGGTGAATCGCCGCATCGGTCTCTTCGATGACACGCTGCTGCAAATCGCGCAAATGCGCAGACGGGACATCAGCGGCGGCGCGCTTCTCTTTGTCCAGCAAAGCGGCAACGCGCGTTTCAGTATCGAGGATGTGAACGATACGCAACGTCATCTCAGGATCGTTCCGAGCGAAACGCGCCGCCTCCTCCAGCGCAGCCCGGGACGACGGCGAGCCATCATAAGGAACCATCACGTTTTCGTAGAGCATGCCGAAACCCCTTCCGTTCAGCCCGCGGCGCCCTCGACAACCGCGACGGCATCTTGCCCTTCTCCCTGCAGCCATTATACCGATGAGCAGGCTTCGCAGACCCCTTCGATCTTTCCCCGAAACGCATGGATTCCGCCGAAATCGAACCCTGCATGACCATAAAAGAGCTGCTGTTGCGTGGACTCGGCGAATCTTAGGTGAAGAATCGCCCTTACCCCCTCCGATTGTGGCAAGATGGAGAATCGCAGATATAGACATACCGCCCGAAACAGACCGATTGGAGACGCGATGGGCTTCCTTTCTAAATTCGAAGGAAAGATGGAAGATTCCGTGGAGGGAGCAGCCGACAAGATGGCGCGCGCGCCCATCTCGCCGGTGCAGATCGCCAAAAAAGCCGAAAAGCAGATGAAGCGCGAGCGGATGGTGGGCGCAGGCAAGCAATACGCCCCCACGCTCTACACCGTGCTGGTGAACCCCGATGACGACGAGCGCCTTTTCGGATACTACCCCACGCTGGCTGGCGAGACCGAGACCTACCTCGCCGCGAAAGCCGCCGAGCAGGGCCTGGTTATGGACGGACAGCCGCTGGTGCGTTTTATCGTTGACGACGACCTCAAGCACGGGAAATTCGACATCATCGCAGAAGCTGTGGCGGCACCCATCATCGCCCAGCTGCGTGCCGAGGAAATGCAGCGTTACGGCCTGGCTCCCCAGCCTTCCGCGCGCGGCGCACGCGCAAGGGCTCCGTACGCCGGCGCACCCGCCGCCCAGCCCTTCGCAAGCCAGCCGCAAGGATACGACGGATACGACGAAGGCAACGGTTACGACGAGTACGACGAGTACGATAGCTACGACGACGCCGGATACGACGAGCACGGCGCTGGGGGAGAAGGATTCCAGGGCGCGTTCGAAGGCGAGCCCGCCGGCGAGGCGGCGCTGTTTGGCGCCGGCGCCGCAGCAGGAGCCGCAGCGGGTGCCGTTGCCGCAGGCGCGGCGCAGGCCCCTCGCGCTGCCAACACGGTGGTGTTCGCAGGCGGCGAGCAAGCGGCGGCTGCCGCCGTGGCGGGACGTCCTGTCCAGCTGGCACGCTTGATCGACACGACGAACAACCGTGCCTACACCCTTAACGCAACGCGCCTGATGGTGGGCCGTGAATCCAAAAACGACATCGTGGTGCCTGACATCAATGCAAGCCGTTCTCATGCCGAACTTGTCTGCGACGCCCATGGCACCTGGCACATCACCGACCTCGGCTCCACCAACGGAACGCTGGTCAACGGCTTCGACACGGCATCCCAGCCCCTTGAGGAAGGCGACCGCATCACCATCGGAACGACCAACTTCGTGTTTACCTATCGAGGATAAGGCGCCGACCGCATGATCGATATCGTATTGCTCATAGGGCGTTTGCTTTTCGTTGCGCTGCTGTACCTGTTCCTGTTCGCCATCATGAAAACGGGCATTGGGCTGGTGCGCGGCCAGCGAAAGAGCGAACGCACGTGGAACATCGCAGTTGAACGGGGACCCAAAGAGCTTCGCGGCGTGTCCATTGTCGTGCGCGGCCCTGTCATCGTGGGCAGAAGCCCCGGTGCCGACATCGTGGTGGGCGCAGGGTACGTCTCTGCGCGCCACGCGCGCTTCTCGCTGATGGGGCAAAACCTTTTCGTAGAGGATCTTGAATCTACCAACGGCACCATGGTCAACGGAACCTACATCTCTGCGCCGACGGCGCTGAACAACAACGACGTTGTGACGATCGGCGATGTTTCCATCCGGGTTAGGCGCGCATAATGGCCAATGGCAAGCATCCTTATCGCTCGACGGCGCGCACCCGCCGTGGTGCTCTCACCGAATTCGGAAGCCGCACCGACATCGGCTGCGTGCGCGACCACAATGAGGACAGTTTGGTCGTCGCGCCCCCGCTGTTCGCTGTGGCGGACGGCATGGGCGGTCACGCCGCAGGCGAAGTCGCCTCGGAGATCGCGACCACCGTCTTGGCAAACCAGGCTCCCAAAACGCCTGATGCCGAGGCCTTGGGACGCGCGGTAGAAACGGCGAACCTGGAAATCATCGCAGCCGCCGAAGACGGACGCGGCCGCGCTGGCATGGGCACAACCTGCACCGCTGCCATCTTGGAAGGCGAGCGCCTTATCGTCGCGCAGGTGGGCGACTCGCGCGCCTACCTTCTCCACCAAGGAAAGCTCCAGCAGCTCACCCGCGATCACAGCTTGGTCGCGATGATGGTCGAGGCAGGCCAGCTTACCCCCGAGGAAGCGCGCGTTCATCCCCGCCGATCGGTAATCACCCGCGCCTTGGGCACTGATCCTTCCGTCCAACCAGACCTGTACGAGATCGACGTCCAAACGGGCGACAGGCTCTTGCTGTGCTCCGACGGCCTTTCGGGCATGGTTCCCGATGCCGACATCGAATCCATCATGAATCGCACCGCCGACCCGCAACGTTGCGCTTCGCAGCTGGTCAACGAGGCCATCGCCGCTGGCGGCAACGACAACGTCACCGTGGTGGTGGCTGACGTGTCGGGCCATCGCGAAGCCAAACGCCGCAAGATCGCACTGAAGACGAAGCTCACCATCGCGTTGATAGTCGTTTTGCTTGTCGGCATCTTCGCGGGTGCCGGCTTCGCCGCCAACGCATTCGTGCACAATTCCGCCTACTTGGCCGAAGACAACGGCACGGTCGCCATCTACCAGGGGCTCCCTGAGCCGTTTTTGATGTTTTCGTATTCCGAGCTTGTGGAAAACACCGACGTTCCGGTCGACAAGCTCTCCCCCGGCGTGGCCAACCGCATCCGCGAGGGCCTGCGCGTCGACAACGTGGAAGCAGCCCGCGCCTTGGTGCAGGATTATCGCGACCAGCTGGATCCCGAGAAGCAGCAGACCCCCATCAACGCCGACGCCACCCCCACGGGGGAATCGCAAGACGACGAATCTTCGCAGAAGGAAGCCGAGCAGGAATCTTCCTCAAACGGCAGCTCGCATCTTGGCCCCACGGGAGGCAATGCGGTCAGCCCCGAGGACGTCGCGCGGAGCGGTGAGTGATCATGACGAGACGCAATCTCGAGCTCACCCTTCTGTGCATTGCCGCACCCATCGTCATCCTGATGTTCGCGATGATGGTGGCGAACCAGGGCCAGCCCCTCGACTTCAACACGCTCGGCGTGCCCATCGGCATCTTCCTCGCCTTTGTTGTGGCTCATCTTGCCGTCCGCAAGCTTGCGCCCGCCGCCGACCCCGCCATCCTCCCGCTCGTCTTCGCTCTTTCGGGCATCGGCATCGCCTTTGTCACGCGTTTGCGCCCCGAGCTTGCAGTGGGGCAGCTCATGTGGCTGTTCGTAGGGGTCGCCTTCATGGTAGTGGTGCTTCTTGTCATCCGCAATCTCGACAAGCTCGCGCAATACAAATACACCCTTATGCTGGTTGGCCTTGTGCTGTTGCTGTCTCCGCTCGTGCCGCTTATCGGCCAGGAAATCAACGGCAGCCGCATCTGGCTGAGCCTTGGGCCGTTCTCGTTCCAACCCGGCGAAGTTGCCAAAATCGCCATCGTCCTTTTCCTTGCAGGCTACCTGGCAGCGAACCGCGAAATGCTCTCCGTGTTCACCTGGCGCGTGGGCCCGTTCCATCTGCCCGACATACGCGCCCTGCTCCCCTTGCTGGTGATGTGGCTCATCTCCATCGGCATCGTCGCATTCGAGCGCGACCTGGGCAGCGCGCTGGTGTTCTTCTTCGTCTTCCTGGTGATGCTCTACGTGGCAACCGGAAAGAAGTCATACGTTATCGCCGGCGTCCTGATGATGGCAGTCGCAGGCGTGGGGCTCTACTTCGTGTTCGACCACGTTCAGGTTCGTGTTGCCACCTGGCTCGATCCGTTTGCCGATGCGCAGAACACCGGATACCAGCTTGTGCAGACCATCTACTCGCTGGCTGATGGCGGGCTGTTCGGCGTGGGTATCGGCCGCGGCCTGGCCGAGCAGATCCCCGTCGTGGAAAGCGACTTCATCTTTGCCGCCATCGGCGAGGAAACCGGTCTTCTGGGCGCGGCGGGCATGCTCTTGCTGTACCTGTGCCTGGCAATCCGCGGCATGCTTACCGCCGCGCGCGCGAAAAGCGACGTGAGCTCGTTCACCGCTGTCGGCCTCACCGCCGTCATCATCCTGCAGGCGTTCATTATCGTGGGCGGCGTCACCCGCCTCATTCCCCTGACCGGCCTGACCCTTCCTTTCGTCAGCCAGGGCGGCTCGTCGCTTTTGGCAAGCTTCATCTCGGTGGCGCTGCTCCTGCGCGCCGGCGACGAGGGCACCGGCATGGGCAAAGAGATGAGCTCGGCAACCACGATGCTTCCCACCGCCAACGTCCTGGGACGCGTGGCGCTTGGCAAACGCCTGACCGTCGCGATGATCGGCTTCTCGATTTTATTTGCTCTGCTGGTTGCCAACCTCACGCTCATCATGGTCGTGCAGGCAGACCACTACCAAAACATGGCGGGCAACAACCACACCATGGCCAAAGAGGCGGACACCGAGCGTGGATCGATATCAACCTACGACGGCGTGGTCCTTGCCGAAAGCCAGCTGCAAGACGACGGCTCATACAAGCGCGTGTACCCTGCAGGCGATCTCGCAAGCCACGTGGTGGGATACTACTCCCAGCGCTACGGCACCAGCGGCATCGAAGCCAGCGAGAACGCCACGCTGAAAGGCCAGCAGAACTACGCCAGCTGGACCGACGTGCTCAACGCCGCCGCTGGAATAGGAACCCCCGGCAACGACGTACGCCTTACGATCAACTCCACCATCCAACAGGCGGCACAAGATGCCCTTGAAGGCGAAACGGGCGCTGCCGTCGTGATCGACCCGTCAACCGGCGCGGTTTTGGCTATGGCATCATCGCCTACCTACGATGCGTCTGATGCGGAATCTTTGCTCTCGCAATCGTCGGGCGATTCCAGCCAGTTGTTCAACCGCGCGACGCAGGGTCTGTATGCGCCGGGCTCCACGTTTAAGATCGTCTCGCTGGCCACCGCGCTCGAAAACGGCATCGCGAACGAGGATTCTCACTACGACGCACCCGGCACGATGGATCTGGGCAACGCCGAGGTCTCAAACTTCGGCGATCGCAGCTACGGAAACATCACGCTTGCGCGCGCAACCGAGGTATCGTCAAACACCGTATTCGGCCAGCTGGGCCTTCAGATAGGGTCGAAGCTTCTTGTGGAGGGCGCCGAGGCATTCGGGTTCGGCAAAGACCTCGACTTCGAGCTTCCCGTCGTGAAGTCCCTCATGCCCGACCCCGACGAAATGACTCAATGGGAAACCGCCTGGGCAGCTGCCGGTCAGCCGGTAGGCGAGCATGAAAGCCCAGCAGGGCCGCAGGCCAGCGTCTTGGAAATGGCGCTTGTGGGATGCGCGATCGCCAACAACGGCACCATCATGGAGCCCTACCTGGTCGACAGCGTGTACGGCGCCAACGGAGAGCGTAGCTACCAGGCGCAAGCGGTGCCCTACTTGAACGCTGTAAGCCGCGAGACGGCCAACCGCGTGAAGGAAGTGCTCAAGGGCGTTGTCGATTCCGGCACGGGCACCGAAGCTATCATCAACGGCGTGCAGGTTGCCGGCAAGACCGGTACCGCCGAAAAGGGAAACAACGAAGATGGCTGGTTCGTCGGCATGGCCGATGCTAATTCCGACGTTCCCAGCGTCGTTGTGGCCATCGTCGTTGAGGACAAAGCGTCCGGCGTTGCCACCGAGAAAGCGGGTGACATCCTGAGAACCGCGTTGACCGTTCGAGGAGAGCTGTAAAAATGTGTGCAGGAGCGAATCCTTTTCAGGCGCAAAGCATTCTGATGCGGTATGCTTGTGAATTGGATAAAAATCTGCATATCGATACTGCACACATGTAACCAAAAGGAGCAAAAACGTGGCTGGAAGCATGATTGGCAGAGTATTCAGCAATCGGTACCAGTTGACCGAATGCATCGGTGTGGGCGGCATGGCGGAAGTCTACCGCGCACAAGACAACGTGCTGGGACGCGTTGTCGCCGTCAAGGTGATGCTGCCGCAATTCGCATCCGACGAGAATTTCACCAAGCGCTTCAAGCAGGAAGCGGCGTCTGCCGCCAACCTGTCGAGCCCCTACATCGTCAACGTGTACGACTGGGGCCAGGACGAGGGCACGTATTACATCGTGATGGAATTCGTGCGCGGCAGCGACCTGAAGACCGCCATCAACGAGCGCGGTGCCATCAACCAGCGCAAGGTTGCCGAAATCGGCTCGCAGGTATGCCAGGCTCTTTCGGTCGCCCATAAGCAGGACATCATCCACCGCGACGTCAAGCCGCAAAACATCATGGTCCAGCCCGACGGCAACGTGAAGGTCATGGATTTCGGCATCGCACGCGCCAAGAACTCCACCATGGATAAGACCGCGGCGGTTCTGGGCACGGCTCATTACATCTCGCCCGAACAGGCGCAGGGCAAAGACCTCACCCCTGCAAGCGACATCTATTCGCTGGGCGTGGTGCTCTACGAAGCCGTCACTGGCAAGCTGCCCTTCGACGGTCCCGACGCCGTCAGCGTTGCCATGAAGCAGGTACAGGAGGCCCCAGTGCCGCCCAGCGAGCTGCGCCCCGACCTTGATCCTGATCTTGAGGCAATCATCCTGAAGGCAATGAGCAAGAATCCCGCCGACCGTTTCGCAACGGCCCAGGAGATGCGCTACGCTCTCAACGACTTCCTCGCCGGCAGGCCGGTGGGTCTCGGCGGGTTCACCAGCGCGCAAACCGCCTTCATCGGTGCCCCCGGAAACGCACAGACCCAGGTCATCGGTGGAGCGCCTGCGATGGGCGCAGTTGATGGCACTGCCGTGATGCCGGTCGCGTCCAATCATGGCGTGCCGGGCGGCGGCAACGCATCCTCTTATCGCTCGTCTAACACGCCCGAGAAGAACGGCGGCAACAAGAGGATCATCGGCATCGTCGTTGCCGTCGTGGCGGTCATTGCCATTGCCGCCATTGCGGCGTTCGCCGTGATGGGCGGGCTTGGCAGCGGCAATCCTGTTCCCAACGTCATCAACAAGACGCTCGAACAGGCAACTCAAGAGCTTGAAGCAGCGGGCTTTGAGGTTGGCGATGTCACCGAAAGCTCCGACAACACCATCCCCGACGGGTACGTGGCCAAGCAGGATCCCTCTGCTGGCACCAAGCGCGAAGAGGGAACCCGCGTCAACCTGGTAATCTCAACCGGCAGCTCGCAGGGGTCTGTTCCCGATGTGACGAACAAGTCGGCTGATGAAGCGCGGCGCATCTTGGAAGCCGCCGGTTTCCAAGTGCAGTCCGGCACCGCCGAATACAACGACACCATCGCCAAAGACCTCGTCGCCCGCACCGATCCTGCTGCGGGTCAGCAGATGCCCAAGAACAGCGTGGTGACCTACTACCTGTCGCTTGGCCCCTCTGCCGTTGAGGTGCCCAACGTAGTGGGCGACTCCAAGGGATCCGCTGAGACCGAACTCAAGAACGCCGGCTTCCAGGTGACGTCGGAAACCGCCTACAGCGACAGCGTTGGCAAGGGCAAGGTCATCAGCCAAACACCCGGCGGCGGTGAAAAGAAGCAGAAGGGCGACACCGTCCACATTGTGGTGAGCGACGGCCCCGAACCCGAGCCCGAGCCCGAAACGATCAACATTCCCAATGTGGTCGGTTGGACGGTCGCCGACGCCAAGCACCGACTGGAGGGGCTCGGCTTCGAGGTGTACGTTGCCAACAACATGCCCGATACCGCCTTCGTCACGTCGACCACGCCTTCTGGCTCGGCCGAAGAGGGCGCTACCGTAACCATCTACGCGCAGAACTCTTCGTCCGGATCGGAAACCGAAGCGGAAAACGAAGGGTAGCTTGAAACCACCGAGCAGCGCCAACGTCGCGACGACCTGAAGCCCGGGCAGCTGCGACGTGCTACAATGCTCGCCACGCCTCCGTAGCTCAGGGGACAGAGCACCGCTCTCCTAAAGCGGGTGCCGCGCGTTCGAATCGCGCCGGGGGCACCATGAAAAGTGCAGGCCAGGCAATGCTTTTGCCTGGCCTGTTTTTGTTTCCCAGAAGCGCCGACTCCGCCGACTCGATAGTCGAGGCACTGGCGTCGATGAGGGACCTCGCGGAAGCCGCGAAGGCGGACAGGCAGCCTGAAACAGCTGTTGCCTCCGGCGCGCCCGGGATCGCGACGGAGGCGCACCGGGGGCGAGCGCCCTTAAACGAAACGTGGTAGCCTGTACCCTGCTGAAGGCGCACCGGAGGAGGGCTGCACAATGGGCGAACAGAGCAGATCTAAACTGTCCTTCAGGGCGAAGACGGCGATCGGCCTGGCGTGCGCGCTGGCAGCCATCGCGCTGGCCCTGCTCGCCCTGGCAACGTGCTCCCACCAGCCGGACAGCTCGGGAGGGCCGGCCGCCAGCCCGGTGAAGGTGGTCCTCAGCGGCGACCCGCTCCCCGACGCCGCCGTTCCGGGCAAGGTGCTTCTCTGCGGAGGCGGGGCGCCCGTGGACGAGAGGGAGTTCGAAAGCGCCGGCGAGATCGACTTCGGCAAGGTCGGGCCGAACGAGGTGAAGGCCGTCGTCGAGAGCATGCCCGTCGCAAGCGACGGGTCAACCTACGCCACGCCCGCCGAATCGGACGCGTTGACGGTAACGGGATCCGGCGAGGAGGTCGTCTTGGAGATAGAGCTTGAGAAGATCGCCGCCGAGGACATGACCAAAGAGCAGCTTGAGGCGGTCGCAGGCAAGCTGGAGGAGGCTGGCAAGGCAGACGCCGCCGCATCCGCCCGCGAGCACGCGGCAACCGCGCCTTCCGTTGCGGGCAGCGCGGATGCCGTGAAGAAGGACCCCGCTCCCTCCTCAGGCGATTCAAGCGCTTCCAATCCCACGTCAGGCAACTCCGGCAACTCCGGCAATTAGGGTTCTTCTGGTTCCACCGGCAATTCCGGCGCAGCCTCCGACCCCGATCCCGAACCTTCCAAGCCCGCCCACACCCACAACTGGGTCGCCCAGGCCGAGAAGAAATGGTCGTCGACCAGGCCGCGTGGGATGAACCGGTATATGAAACTGTTGAACGCGAGATATGTAACACTTGCGGCAAAGATGTAACCGGGTTCGCTAACCAGCATCTACTTGATAGCGAAAGAGGCAGATGTCAGTCGCGGCGCACTGAAGTTAAAACCATTCAAACCAGCGCCATCCGCCACGACGAAGTCGGCCATTACGAGACCGCGACGGTCGGCTGCGTGTGCTCCGGCTGCGGCGCGACCAAGTAGGTGGTCTCGATGGGAAGGCAAACCGCTGCCACTCCCTTCGACGAACTCGTTGCCAAAGAGCCTGAGACGCATGAGCGGATGAAGAACGCCGTCTCGCATGCAGCGTTCGGCGAGAGCCTTGCGATCATAGACAGGCGATCCCCGCGCCCGAAGCGAAACCCATTCTAGATGCACGGCAGCTCGTTATCCGCATTCACGCGTTTAGAGCCAGCGCTGCCGACGCCCTTGTCGGGAAGACTGCTCTTCAATTCGCCATCCGGGATCTGCACGAAACCAGGGCTCGTGGACGAATAAGGCCGGCTTGCGCACGTTTTCGATGGCTTCCTGCAAGAAATCGGGAGATATGGACGCTGCTTACAAAGACAGGAGTTTCGGGCACTCGTTTGACCTGGGTTTTTGTTCGCACAGCCTTAATCTGCTGAATATGCGCTGCATAGAATCGGGGGTTGTGGATGTATCCGGAATCCACAACCCCTGATTTTATGAGCAGAGGGCCCGTTTCCATGCAGCGGGCGTCCAAAACCCTGTTTTTCAGAAATGAGAAAATGGGACTGTCCCTTTTTCTCATTTCCTGCCGCGAAAGGCTTGCCGGCCTCTGCTCGCGTCGAATCGACGTCCGATGCCACTTCGTTGCTTGATTGACACCCCACCAGTCGCGACCGATAGGGTAAGCTACGAGGGCGCGAGTAAAGCCGCCCGCGCGTAGACCCACTCCGACGAACCGCGAAGATAGACCCTTCGAACCCCAAACCTCGTCGCGCCATCGCGCGACGCCCCCACGGAAGGAGCCCTATGGCCTCCACGCAGAACATCCAACCTGACGCACCTGAACCGACATCCGCCGCCGAGCCTGCAGCTTCCAAGAAGAAGATCCCTATCCTGTACAAGATCTATGGCTTGTACTGCCTGCTGGCAGGCATCGTGGTCATCGGGCTTGTGGCGACCATCGTCATCCTTTCGACCACAGGTGCCATCAACCTCACCGCGGGTTCCAACAACGCCTCGCTCACGTTCATCCTCACCGTTATCCAATTCGTGTTGATGGGCGTCCAAAGCGTCGTCATGCTGTTGTTCGGCGTGTCGCTGCTGCGCAACCGACGCCGGCATGCGGCACAAATCGCCTATCTGCTCATCGCCATCAACATCATAGGAACCATCCTTGAGATCATGTTGCACGGCACCGGTGCCAACCTACTGGGTGCCGGCATTCAGCTGCTTATCCTCATCATCATTTCGGTCACCATCGACCCCACGCTACGCGAGGAGCGTCGTCGCGAACGCGCAAAGCGCGATGCCGAGCTCGAACGCGAAGCAAAAGCAGGCACACTCGGGCGCGCGAAGGGCGACCGGGGGTTCATCGAACTGGACTTCTTCAACCTGTTCTGGGTTTTCGTAGTGTGCTGCTTTTTGGGCTTGGTCATCGAGACCGTCTACCACATGGTGGTGGTTGATCCCGGCGTCTATCAAGACCGCACCGGCATGCTGTTCGGCCCGTTCTCGCCCATCTACGGCTTCGGCGCCGTGCTCATGACCGTTGCGCTCAACCGCTTCTACAAGTCGAACTTCATCGTGATCTTTTTGGTAAGCGCCGTCATTGGCGGCTTGTTCGAGGCGGCCGTCTCGTGGTTCATGCAAACGGCATTCGGTGCCGTGGCGTGGGACTACACCGGTTCGACCATCTTTGGGCTGTGCCCCGACCCCATCGCCATCATCTTCCAAGGACGCACCAGCGCGCTATTCATGTGCATGTGGGGTGCGCTTGGGTGCGTATGGATCAAGCTGTGCCTGCCGTGGCTTCTGAAGCTCATTAACTTGATCCCCTGGAAAGCGCGCTACGGCGTTACCACCATCTGCGCTGCGCTCATGCTGGTAAATGGCGTCATGACGCTGCAGGCACTGGACTGCTGGTATCAGCGCGAGTCGGGCTATCAGCCCACTTCACCCATCGAAGAGTTCTACGCGAAGAATTTCGACAACAGCTATATGGAGCACCGATTCCAGTCGATGACCATTACGCCAGAGCAGACTGCGCGAGTGGACGCAGGAACGGAAGCTCCGGCATCGTAAGACCGCCAACCACCAATGTGAGATCGTCATCGGTCAAAGGCTTTTGGCTGCGTTCGGGGGCGTTGTATTCCAGGCCTTCCGTCTCCCTGATAACACGGGCAGCTTCGGCAAGCGCCTCGGTGCCCTTGTTGACGATATCCCACCGCTTGGTGATGGTTACCTCGTTGCGTTCGTGAACGCGGTGGTACGAGCACTCGTCCATCAAGCGCTTGACCAAAAGAATACCCAGCCCGCCCACGCCAACAAGCGTGAGGTCGCCAATTGCTCGCTTGCGCTCGTAGGCGAAGGGGTCAAACTCCCTGCCGTCGTCGGCAAGGATAACGGTTGCAAACCGAATATCATCGTCGATGGAAACCGTAACGTCTACGACGCCGCCCTCGGCGCCGTAAGCGTAAGAGGCGATGTTGCAGAAGAGCTCTTCAACAGCAAGACGCACGTCGTTGCGGAACTTGAGCGGCATGGAGGATTGCTGGAGGATGCCCGCAAGGAACTGCTGGACCGCGGGCTCATTGCCGGCGCTGGCGCGGAAACGCTGGGTGTTGGTTATGCGGTTGCCCATGCGTCACCTCCCAGTCCTTCCCTGAGTCTCATAGCGCATGTTCCGGCATGTTTCGCGCCGAGCGCGTCAAAGCTTCCAACGCCGGAAGCCCCAAGCGCTCCGCCCGCCATAGCGATGTTCATCGAGCGTCCCCTTGGTTTCGTTTGTTGTGCGGTTCGGACGCCCACTAAGGGCATATTACAAATCGCAGTATAGTGGCTCGCTGTCAAAATAATAGGGAAGCCCGGCATAAATGCATTCTCCATCAGCACGAATGCCCCGCAAATGAAACAGCACCATCTTCGCAGCACACGTGTGGCGCCTCCGCCTCCGTTCAATGCCCCTATCCCGATCTTCCGATCGGCCAAACGATGCCGCAGCGTTTGCTCTCGCCGCCCCGCGATAGCGGAAGGCAGCGTTACAATGTATAGTGAGCAAGCGAGAAAGGCGCGTCCCTCGCGCCATGCAACAACCATCCGAACCCACGAGAGAGGCAGGCGCGTGTCAGCGAACGATATCGCATCGGCAGACCGGCTTCCCGCGCTCGCCGAAAGCATCATCGCCGCATATTTCTCGAAAAACGAGGGGCCGCTGTTTGCCGCCGTTGCTGACGACTGCACGTTCGTTTCCGACCAGGGAACCACCATCCAAGGCGTCGAACAGCTTCGGGAAATCATGCGAAAGCGCACTGACATGCCTGCCATGATGGTGCGCGAAACCGACTTCCGCCTGGTCAGCGCACCTGAAGAAGCGCACGAGGGTTCAAACGCTGTGGTGACGGGCTCCTACAAGCTCTATTCTTCCCCGCGCGAGCAGCTTCTTTACGCTGCTACGCAGTTCGTCACGATGTGCTTCACGCTAACCGACAAGGGCTGGCGCGCATTCCACATGCATACGTCCATCAAGCCTTCCGACTCGGTGCAGGAAGAAATCTTCCCCATCAAAGCGAGTCGCGAAACCTATGAGTACGTCCGCGAGATCCTCCGCACCGGCAGCAAAGCAGGCATCCTGCCTTCGCGCATCATGCTGGAAAACAACGAGAGTTCTCGCTACGTCAATCCCGACGACATCCTGTTTGTCGAAGCCGAGGGCAAACGCTCCATCGTGCATTGCCTGCACACCACGTTTCCGGTGAGCTCCCTTATCAGCGAGGTCATTCCGCAGCTTCCGGGGACGTTCTTGCGCGTGCATCGCAGCTATTTGGTGAATACCGCGCATATCAGCGGAATGAGGAAATACGCCCTTCAGCTTTCCGACGGCACCGAGATCCCCATTCCGGAGCGGCGCTACGCCGAAGTACGGCGCGAGATAGCTCTGCGCGCCACCGGCGGACTTGGATAACGAAAAAGCGCCCCTGCAGGGGCGCTTCTCGTTTCAAGGGCTTCGCAGAACGCCTTAGGCACCCAGCGCATCGGCGACTTTGCGCGCCGCTGCCGTGATGCTGAGGTCGTCCACGTCGACCGTCACCTCGGCATACTGCTCATACAAAGGCTTGCGCTCGTCGTAGAGCTCGCGAAGGCTCATGCCAATGCCGCCCTTCAGCACCACGCCACGTTCCTGCAGATCGCTCAAACGCCCCACCAGCTGCTCGTAGGAGATCTTCAAGTACACGACACGACCGATGGACGCCAGATGCTTCATGGCCTCATCGGAATACACGGCGCTGCCGCCTGTGGCAATCACGCTGTGCTCGGCCTCGAGGTCACGCAGAATCTCGTTTTCAACCTCGATGAATCCGTCCGGCCCGCAAGCGTCGATGAGCTTCTGCAGCGTCTTGTCACACTGCTGCTGGATAACCAGGTCGGCGTCGATGAACCGGTAGTTCATGATCTTCGCCAACACGATGCCCAGCGTCGATTTGCCCGCGCCAGGCATGCCAATGAGAATGATGTTGTCGTTAGCCGCCATCGCGACCCCTCCCCTGTTCGGAAACTATCCGGGGACACTATACTCTATCGCGCACGTTCCCCCATGGACGAACCTTCATCGCCCTGCGCATCCGACGCCACCTTGCCGGCAGAAAGCGCTCCATGCGCATCGTCGAGCGCCTTGTCGAATGCGGCACGCATCACCTCTGCCGCAGGATTGCGCGGACCGAAGGACGTGTCTTCGCGGGACATGCACCAAAGCGCCCAGGAGCGTTCCGCGCGCGCCCCTTCACCGGAAGCGACAGGCTCTTCTCGCAACCGATCGTTCAGCGCCACCAATGCGGCATCCATGGCGCCGAAAAGGAAGGCGTAAGGCGAGAGCACACCTATCGACCTCTTTTGAACGGGAAGAGTCGCCCCTGATTCCGGAAGATCGCACAGCCAGTTTCGCAGCGCCTTGCACTTCGCGCAGATCTCGTTTCCTTCACTGGTGCGGCGTTCGCAACGGGCTCCCAAGAACAGCAAGCCAGCACCGCTTGCCAGCGCGAACACAAACGGCACCGTGCTCCCCGAAATCGTCCACGCAGCAACTGTCGCAAGAACCACGACGCCCGCAAGAACGAACAGCCGGATTTTCCACTGCGCCCCCTTCTTCTCGAAGAAGGATCGTGCTTTCGTTTTCTCGGAAAGAAGCATCTGCCACGAATCCATGGCGTCAACGAGCTCCTGCGGATGCTTTTTTCCGAACTCGCCGATCTGACCAAACCATAGAGCGCCGGCGCCACCCGCGATCTTCCCAAACAAAAGCTCCAGCGCCTGTCGATCCAGCGGATCCGAAGTGCCAACATCCGGCACGCGCGTGAGCAGGTAATCTTCGTCGGGGTTGCTCGCATCAGCTCCCGGACGCTCGCCCAGGCGGATATCCAGGGCACCGATCGCATCCAGGTGCATGACGGTGGCGACGAAGTCATCATCGCTTCGACGGTCCCAGCGCCACAGGCGCCCGATGACAGCCGGATGGGTTCCCCGCTCGGGTTCGTCGTTCCAATAATCGTCCTTGAAGCGCGGCTCGTATTCCCTGCCGTAGCGGAAATACGCCCAAAGACCCACGCCAAGCGCCGCCGCGCACAAGAGGGCGCATCCCGCAATCAAGGCTAGCGATAACATGTGCGAGCGGCTCGCTTGATCAACCCAAGCCCCCTCTTCACTCAAAACGGAAGAGAGCCTCATTTCGGTTCTGTGGGGCTGCGCATCGCCGCTTGGAAGGTTTACAAGCCAATCGGAAGGAAACACCACGTGAGCTTCCGCATATTCGCCCTCGCCTACATTTGGAATTGCGTAGACGATGCTTCCGTCCTCGTTGACCTCCACCGTTCCGCCCGACGGACCGTGACCCCACGCGCGAACGTTATCGCCGGGATCGACCGCCGCCTGAGACGGAAGAGGCAGCGCCAGCGACATCGTTACGTTTTCAGATGCCGCTGCCCACGAATCGCCGACGAAGCGCCATCGAACTTCGCCCACGTCAGCATATGCAGTCACGCCGTTTTCGACGGTGTAATCCAACTCGATCAAACGGCCGCCGCCTTCAGCGCCGAAGAACACATGAACGTTATTCCACGTTCGGTCATAAGAGTAGGAGTCGGATCCCGGTCCGCCAGAGTCGCGCCACTGTAGCACAAAGGGAACGCTTTTCAGAACTTGGGGATACCCTGCCATCTGGCCATCGGAACCGACTGGCGCCATGCGCACGGAGTTGATTTCGATACCGGTGTTTGAAGGAAAGCCGCCAAGGCTCCATTGGATGGACGAAGTGCCTTCGTCGAATTTGAACGTACGCTGTTCGACCACATGGAGAGAGCCGTCCGTCTCAACCTGCGCACTGATAGAAACCTTGGAAATCGAATAGTCCGCAAACGCCTTACCAGGCTGCGCGAAAGCAACAATCGAAGCGGCAATCGCAAGGCAGGCGGCAAAAAGTACCACGACCGGCACGCGGAGATTCTGCGAAACGGGGCGGGTTGGTGCCATGATGCTCCTTGCATGTTCCGAATGGTCACGGTATCATAGTCAACCGCACCATTATAGTACGGAGAAGTGACCGAGAGGCCGAAGGTGCTCGCCTGCTAAGTGAGTATACCCCACAAGGGTATCCGGGGTTCGAATCCCCGCTTCTCCGCCATGATGATTGTACGGGCCCCAGCAATGGGGCCCGTTTTGTTTTGGAGAGAGCTCTGCTAGGCGTCGAGTGCGGCGATGGCGTCGGAGCGTTCCTTGATGATTGCATTGATACGATTGGCCTCTTCGCCCTCAGCGGGCGTAGGTTGATAGTTGTTGATTGAGGTCGACGAAGAAATCAAGCATGGAACGATGTTGATCGCATCGTCGCGCTGCACCTGACCGTCGACCACCGTGAAGGTCTGTTGGAAGATCATGCTTTCGTAATCTTGGGGATCTTTGTTTCCCCCAAAGCAGAAATTGCCCAAGCTGTACACGATATAGCGGTCATTGTATTTCTCGTACCCCTGAACAACGTGCGGATGCGAGCCAACAACCAGATCGGCTCCAGCATCGATTGCCGTACGACCAACAGCCCGCTCGAACTCGCCGGGAACGATATCAAGCTCCACACCCCAGTGGAAATACACTATCGTCACTTGCGCTCCCCCGTCACGCGCCTGCTGCACGACCGATCGCACTTCCTCATGGTAGCTATCGCCTTCCGCCAGCGCATTCAACCCGACAAGCGCCACTTTTACGCCTTTGACGTCGTGGTAGGCAATCCTGTCCCATCCGAACGCAGAAATACCTGCCTGCTCGAGCGCCGAAATGGTGTCTTCTTTGCCCTGGTTCCCGTAATCGCGGGAATGGTTGTTTGCCAGCGATGCAGCTTGGACGTCGCCCTCCACGAGAATCTGTGCGTATTCCGCAGGACCCTTGAACGCGTAACGTTTGTCTTGGCGTTCCGTCGACTCAGTAAACGTGCCTTCCATGTTGACGACGGTCAAATCATCCGCCGCAAAGATGTCGCGGACATTGCGGAAGAAGTACGCGGGGTCGCCTTCCTCATCGTAGCGCGCGTTGAAGCTGGTCGACTTGTCGAAGTACTCATCTGTGCCCAGCGTGCAGTCCCCCGCAAACGAAATGGTGAACGTTACGGGCTCGGTGGACGACACGTCGTTTTGCTGCGCGGGAGCCGACGCTCCGTCTGCCGGTTGTCTTGCCTGCCCCGCCGCACCACTGCAACGGGCAAAGACAAACAGCGCTACCGCAACAAGGGCAACTGCCGCCACCACGAGTATGCGAGGGTCGATGGTCTTCGGGCGGGCCCCCACATACACGTCACGGCGCATGGAAGGGCGAGATGCCCCTTGAGTTCCCGCCGCATGACGCGCGGTCGACCTTCGACGATCTTCGGGCCGCACGCGTTCACCGGAACTGCGACGAGCAGAGGGGGAATTGGGGCTCGGACGACGGGTAGGACGGCGCCTCCCTCTGTCTTGCGTGCGAGGGTTTTGTGAGCGCGCGCTTCGACCAGAGGCATCCCTCCGGGAACGATCCTTCTCATCCATGCGTGCTGCTCCCATCGTCGAATAATTGAAGTGGGCTTAATGGTATATCAACTCGCCTGAAGAAAACGCACGAAGGGCACTAGGAACGTCAAGGAGCACGGAAGGGGGCAGGAAGGGCCATTCCGCCCATTTCCCCGAGCAAGCCGCAACAAACGATTAATCAGCGCTTATCGCCGTCGATGCGCTCGGTTTTCTGGGCCTTCTTCTTCCAATTGGGATGATGGCGCACGAACACCGCATGGCAAATTCGCGTGGCACCCAAAGCGACGAGCGACGTGATGAGAAACGCTGCAGCAAGTTCCAGTACGTCCATGTTCCCATCGAGCCACACATAGCCGCAGATAACGGCGAACGCAGCGCTGAGCACCCCGGTGAACCACGTGAACACGCGAATGAGAATCTCTTTGGCCTTGTTTGGAGAGTAGCGCCAGGTGGCAACAAGGTAAACGATGGCGGCAACCACCGCCAGCACGATGAGCAGAGGGACTATGCGCGAAAGCCGAGCAAGCATGGCGCTACCTCGTAGGAACCGCCGCGGCACGCGCCGGACCGAACGTAGTGGTGCGCGACCACCAGCCGCGTTTGCGAGCGGCGGAAGAAACGCGGCATGCAGCGGCGAAGTCGCGGCAAACCGCAAACACCGCCGACCCGCTTCCCGACATTAGAACCTCAGCAACGTCAGCATCCTGCGCGCACATCCATTCACGCACGTCGGCAAGCACGGGAAGCAACCCTTCAGACGCGCTCACCAGGTTGTTGCGCAGAGGCACATCTACCGCATGCGCCGCAGAAAGAGCGCGTTCGCTGTCGAGGGCGTCAATGTGTTGCGGGCTTTCATCGAATGCACGGTACGCCTCCCTGGTGGAAACGCCGCCTTCCGGCTTGACCAGCACGACGGAATCGGTTCGCGGGGAAAGGGCATGATCGAACACGTCGCCCACGCCCATGAGGCACGCACATCCGCCGCGCAGGAAAAACGCAACGTCTGCCCCGAGACGCCGGGCTGCCTCTTCGATGCGCTCATCATCAGGGGAGATGCCCCACAGCTTCGCCGCACCGACTAACGCGGCTGCAGCGTCGGAAGAGCCACCACCCAGACCGGCTTCAGCGGGAATGTGCTTCTCTATCATGATGCGCATCGTCTCATTGCGATTGCGGCCCACAAGCTCAGCCAAAAGCCTCACGGCCTTGGCGGCGATGTTGTCTTCGCCCGGCACATCCAAAGGAGCAATGCCCTCGCACGGGATGCAGCGAACATCAAGGTTCAGTCCGCCCTCTGCCTCTGGCGTGACCTTCATGCGCAACACGTCATGCAGCATGAGCGCATGCATGACCGTGAGAACATCATGGTAGCCATCAGGGCGTTTGTCTCCAATCTCCAAGAACAAATTCACTTTCGCAGGGGCTATCAGGCGGATCTCACCGAACTCCAAACGGCTGTCGGCAACCTGCGTCATCCGTGCCTGCTCAACCATGTTCACTGCTTGCGCGTCGGTCTTGTTCGTCATCGTTTCCTCTTGCTTTTGAAAAAATCCTTCAGCAGGGCCGCGCATTCTTCTTCCAAAACGCCCGGCACCGCCTCGAACGTGTGGTTCAGCCTTTCGTCGGCGTTGACGGAATACAACGTGCCCAGCGCGCCCGCTTTTTTGTCGCTCGCACCGTACACACACCGGTCGATGCGCGCCTGGTGCATCAGCCCCGCGCACATGATGCAGGGCTCAAGCGTCACATAGACCGTGCAGCCCGTCAAACGCCAAGCATCAAGTTCTTCTGCCGCCTGTTTCATCGCCAGAAACTCGGCATGACCCGCAGGATCGCGCGTGGTTTCGCGCAGGTTGCACGCGCGCGCAACGACGCGCGGCTCGGCAGTAGGGCGACGCGTAGCGGGATCAACCGGCGCATACACGACAATCGCCCCAATAGGGACTTCGTCCATCTCCGCCGCGCGGCGAGCCTCGTCAAGCGCCATGCGCATGTAGTCTTCATCCGTCATGGCCCGTATTATATGGTATCCTGAAGCGGCGTTTTGAGCGCATGGCCAACCGCTATGCAGACGTTACCTACCTGCGGCGATACCCTTTGTGGCACCCGCGGGACGTCCAAGACGCCCGATACGGAGGCGTGGCCGAGTGGTCGAAGGCGGCAGTCTTGAAAACTGTTGAGCCGCGAGGTTCCGTGGGTTCGAATCCTACCGCCTCCGCCATGAATTCGTTCCGCCGACTTTCCAGTCGGCGGAACTGCTTTTCCGCTGAGAGAAGCTGGGGCACTCCGCCTTCGCGCGATCCCAACTGTTCTGCGCAATCAAGTTGCGCAGAACGCGCCCGCTCGGGCGCCTATATGGGGATCGAACAAGCCAAAGGGCTTGTTCGACACGTACCAAAGTACGCTTCGCCTTCGCGATCCCGCGAATTCGAAGCACCCCAGCCCCTCTCAGCTACTTATGCTCAACTTGATTGCTTTCTCCAGTAGACACATTGCCCACCGGGTCTGGCGTCAATCGTATGTCGAACTCTTCGAACCGGAAGCCCCAGTTATTTCTTGTCGTGTTTAAAGAGATCGGAGGGGTCGAAGGGTTTACCGTCGCGCTCGCATTGCAGCTGGTATTTGCGCTGGTTGCAGATAGAAACCGCTTTGCCCTGGTAGATGCCGTAGGTCTTGAAGCCGCAGTTTCCGTACCCGCTGCACGAACGGCATTTGATGTCGGCAAGGTCGAACCCGTCGAAATCCTCTTCGGTCATCTCCCTGATGGCGACGCGGCCTTTGGGCACATGCTTGAGATCAACCATGGAAATCTCCTCGCGTTTCCGTCCGTTGCGTTCTCGTCGCCGTCATTGTACCCCACCTGATGCGAAAGAGGGCCAGACGCTTCGAACGTCTAGCCCTCTTAATTTCGCTCGCGTAAGGCGCCGCCGCTATCGCTGATCGATGGGCCGGTAGGGCCGGCTCCCTTTCCGCCACGTCTTGTATGCCGGGCGAATGATGCGCTTGCCCGTGACCAGCTCTTCGAAACGATGCGCCGCCCAGCCCGCCATACGACCGCAGGCGAACAGCGGCGTGAACAGATCCTCGGGAATGTTCAGCATGGTGTAAACGAACCCGGAATACATGTCCACGTTGGCGCACATGTCTTTCTTCGTTCCCTTCTCGCGCAGAATTACCTCGGGCGAGAGGCGCTCGATAGATTCAAGCAGATGGAATTCCGCTTCGAACTCGGTTCCTTTCGCCATCTTGCCGGCAAATTTCTTGAGGATGACTGCACGCGGATCCGACACCGTGTAGACCGCATGACCCATGCCGTACACCAAACCGGATCCGTCGTATGCCTCTTTGCGCACGATTTTCGCCAGATACGCGGCAACTTCGTCGTCGTTTTCCCAATTCGCGACGTTTTCTTTGATCTCGCGCTGCATTGCGCGCACCTGGTGGTTGGCCCCGCCGTGCTTGCGACCCTTCAATGAGCCGATAGCCGCCGAGTAAGCGGAGTACGGGTCGGTATCAGCCGACGTGAGCACGCGCGTGGTGAAGGTGGAGTTGTTGCCGCCGCCGTGCTCGGCATGCAGGCACAGCATGATGTCCAGCAGGCGCGCCTCTTCTTCGGTGAACTGGCGATCAGGACGCAGCATGGACAAAATGGTTTCCGCAGTGGATTGCCCAGGAATGAAACGATGCATGATCATCGATTCATTGTGGAACTGGGCGCGCATGGCGTAGTAGGCCAGCACCATGATACGAGGCAGGCGCGAGATGAGCGAGATGGCGGTATCGATCTCGTGGACGGGGTCGCGGTCCTCGGCGCGTTCATCATAGGAGTACAGCAAAAGCACCGAGCGCGCCAACGCGTTCATGATGTCGTGCGGCGTCGCACGCATAATGGACGAGGCGGTGAAGCCGTCAGGCAGTTCGCGATGCGAGTCGATCACCGAGATGAAGCGGTCGAGCTGTTCTTGCGTGGGCAGGTCGCCCATCAGCAGCAGGTAAGCGATCTCTTCGTAGTTGAAGCGGCGATGCGCGTCGCCTGCGTCAAGCAAATCGCCGATCTCGTAGCCACGCAACCGCAGCGAGCCTTTGTCCGCCAGCTTCTCACCGTCTGAGATGACGTAGCCGTGGACGTTGGCGATACCGGTGATGCCGGCAACGACGCCCGTGCCATCGGAGTTACGCAGTCCGCGCTTGACGTCGTATTTCTCGTACAGCTGTGGATCGATGGCGTTGATGGAGCGGAAATGGTCGTACAGCGCGAGCTTCCTATCCTCGGTCATGGGCAATCCTCCTTGACTGGTGGGGACGAAGGCGATGCGGACCGCCCGCCGCGCTTCGACAAAACAAGAGAGGGCGCCTGCGTGGCGCCTTCGCCTTCCCATCATAACGCGACGGGCGCATCTCCCCTGCGGCGCAGACGGCTTCATCGGTGAAGTTTTACACGCGCGCAACGAGAATCAGCGCGCGAAACGCGCAGAATGCCTTTCCGTAGCATTGCTCGCGATCTTGAACAGAAGCTTCCAAAAATGCCGAAATTAGGTCTTGCGTTCACGTGAATGCTGGGATATTATTACAAATCGCTTCTTATGAAGCACTCGGATGTGCGGGCGTGGCGGAATTGGCAGACGCGTACGGTTCAGGTCCGTATGGGGGCAACCCCATGGAGGTTCAAGTCCTCTCGCCCGCACCATCGAAAACTCGGGCCTCGGCAATCGTCGAGGTTTTTTATTTCCCCACAATCGTTACGGCCCCTTTGCGATCCGGCCCGCACGAAGCGCCCTCTGCGTGAGACAATGGAGGGAGCAAAGCGTGAGGGAGGAGTTCGCATGCATACCGATCAACTCGTGCATCGTCCACCGTACGACATGAGCTGCCCCGTTCTTCAAGTCACCCGCGGGTGCTCACATGGCAAATGCCGCTTCTGCGACATCCAGGAGGGAAAGCAGTTCAGCCTGGTTCCGATGGAGGAGATCCTTGAGGATATCGAGGAGATCTCCCGCTCGGCAACACAGCTCACCAAACGCATTTACCTGGCAGGCGGAAACCCCTTCGTCCTGCCCAACAAACAGCTTATCGAGATATTCGACGCCATCGAAGCCCGCATCCCCACCGTGAACAGCTACGGCGGGTTCGCGCGCATCACCGACTTCGCGACGAAAACCGACGCCGAGCTTGCCGAACTGGCCGCACGCGGCGTGACCGACGTAACGATCGGCGCCGAAAGCGGCTGGGATGAGCTGCTGGAGTTCATGGAGAAGGGGCAGACGGGCCAAGACCTCATCGAACAAGGACGTCGTCTGCATGTGGCCGGCATCCGCTTCACGTTCTTCTATCTTGCAGGGCTTGCCGGTGCCGGAAAAGGGCAGCAGAACGCCCTTGAGTCGGCACGCGTGTTCAGCGAGGCTGCGCCCGACAGAATCCTGATCGTCACACTGACGCCCGCGAAGAACTGGCCGCTGGCGGAAGACATCGCTTCTGGCGCGTGGGTGCCCTATGGCGAGCTCGAGGCAGCGGAGGAGATCCGCACGTTTATTGCCAATCTCACCTGTCACACCAACATCATCGCTTCGCACGATTCCGACGTCATTCGCTTCGACGGCGGCATCCCCCAAAACCAGCAAGGCATGATCGAGCTGATGGACAACTACATCCCCAAGATCAACGAAAACGCCGCGAGGCGCTTCCGCAACCTCATTCACAAGGCGACGTTCTAAGTCGGTCGAAAACGCACCCACAAAACACGCGTCTCGCAGTCTGGCAACTGGACAGCGGGGCGCTTCGTGTCGGAGGGCTTCAATGGGATGCAGCCCGACACGCTGCGGCTAAGCGGCAGGCTCCAGCGGGTAGGCGCCCCCACGAACGCGGAAGAAGTTGACGGCGAACAGGACTCCTGCCAGGGCGAGGGCGGTACCAAGCCCCGTGTAGAACACAGCGATGAACACGTCGGGTAGAAGATGGAGCGAACGGATCGCGATGCCGCCGGTCATCATAACGGCCATGATGGCGAACGAGCGCTTGTCGAAAAACTTGACGAACAGCTGGCGCTCATCGCCATAACCCGCGATGCGACGGGTGTGCTTGACCGTCAGTTTGTGGAAGGCCATGAACCAAAACACGATGCCAACGACGATCGAGAGCGCAACGTTCAGGACGCTTGCGTAACCAAGGGCGTATTCTTCGAGGCCGATGTGCGCGATGTTCGCGCCGGCAGCAAACCACACCGCAGCGGCTATCAGCAGAAGCGTGAGATTCCGCACCTTGAACACAGCGCCCTCCCTTCCTATCATGTGAACGATGTTCATTTGAACGCTGTTCATGCTAGGAAAGACGGCTTTCCGCAACAAGCGAAATAGCGAGGAAAGCGCTTTCGCCGACAAATCGCATGAACACTCCACGCGATTGTTCAGAGAGGCCCATCATGGCAAGCAAAGCATCCATCAACAGGGACACCATTCTTGATGCAGCGTACCATCAGGCAAAACGCGAGGGCATTGCCTCTTTGAGCGTTCGGGGGATCGCTGCGGAATGCGGAGTGGCGGTCGGCAGCATCTACAACCATTTCCCCGACAAAGCCTCTTTGGTCACCGAGGTGATCGCGCGCTTCTGGGAGCAGACGGCGCGTGGCGCGGAAGGGCGCGCCTGCTTTCAGTATCGCCCCGGGCAGAACCTCGTTGCGTTCTGCAAGCAAGTAGCGTCGGGGCTTGAAGGCGCGCTCGCGCAGTTTCGGTCGGACTGGCTGGCGGAGGTGTCGTCGCTGGACGCACGGACGCTCCAACGCGGACGCGCCGCCGAAAAGGAATGCTTCCGCCACATCGAACAGGGCTTCCAGGTCGCCATTGCCAACGACCCTTCCATCGACCCGCGCGCCATCGACGAGATCGGAGCGGAAGCGCTCGCACACTTCATCTGGGCGAACATGCTCCAATCTCTCAAAGACGGCGACCACGAATGCGCAGCTCTCACCGCCATTCTCCGCCGCGCGCTTTACCGCGAGCATGGGGGCGTGCGCCAGGAGACAGAGGTGCGCTAAACCGGCATAACTGGCTTGTTTTCTCACCTGCGCGAATAATATTAATTACCTGTTCAGGCAATATTAGCTACCCTTGCACGAACAATCAGATTAGCGCACCTTCCCCAAAAAAGAAAGCCCGCCGAAGCGGGCCTTCTCACAAGCAAGCTTTCCGGGCAGAACCGGCTCCTACTCCGGGCTGACCCTCTTTGAGGCCATTCTGCCGAAGAAGCGGGCCAGCAGGTTGAACAGGAGGATGCACACCATCAGAACGGCGGCGGTGCCGTTGGAGACCATGTCGAGGTCGGGCACGACGCCTTCGGAGTTGATCTTCCAGATATGCACAGCCAGCGTCTCGGCGGGACGGAAGATGTTCCACGGGCACGACGGGCTGGACAGATCGAAGTTCGTGAAGTCCAGGGAGGGAGCGGACTGGCCCGCCGTGTAGATGAGCGCCGCAGCTTCGCCGAACACGCGTCCGGCCGAAAGGATGACGCCGGTGATGATGGCGGGCAGGGCGGCGGGCATCAGCACGTGGATGGTGGTTTCCCAACGGCTGGCACCGAGCGCCAGGCCGCCTTCGCGCTGATCGTCGGGGATCGCCTCGAGCGCCTGCTGGATGACGCGCACCAAAATGGGCAGGTTGAACATCGTAAGCGCCAGCGCGCCCGAGATGATGGAAAAGCCCCACCCCATCTGCAGCACGAAGAACAGGAAGCCGAACAGGCCCACGACAATGGAGGGCAGCGAGGACAGCGCCTCGATAACCGTTTTCACCGCCGAGGTGATCTTGTTCTGCGGCGCATACTCCGACAGATAGATCGCCGCACCCAACGAAATAGGCACCGAGATGACCAGCGTCAGGATAAGCAGGTAGAACGAGTTGAACAGCTCGGGGCCGATGCCGCCCCCTGCCTTGAACTGCTCGGGGTCGCCTGTCAGGAAGTTGATGTCGACCAGCTTGCCGAACCCGTTGAACAGGATGTAGGCGATGATGGCAACCAGGACGACGCAGATGAACGCTACGATGAGGGTGAGCACGCCGGTCGCGGCGTTGTTTTGCGTCGCGATGCGCTTGGCGTATGCCTTTTCGTCTTTAGCCATTCTTCTTCAACCCTCCCTTGCGCTCGATGAAGTGGATGATGGCGATGAACACCAGCGACATGATCAGCAGCAGCAGGGCAAGCGACCACAGCACGTTGGCGTACACAGTGCCGGTCATTTCGTTGCCGATGCCCATGGTCAGAACCGAGGTGAGCGTGGCTGCCGGGGTGAACAGACCGTCAGGCATCTGGGCGGCATTGCCCACAACCATCTGAACGGCAAGTGCTTCGCCGAAGGCGCGGGTCATGCCCAGAACCACCGCGGTGCACAGCGAAGGCATGGCGGCACGCAGCACAACGTGCCAGACCGTCTGCCACCGCGAAGCGCCCACGCCGTAGGAGCCCTCGCGATACGAGCGCGGCACCGAGGTGAGCGCGTCAATGGAAAGCGAGGTGATAGTGGGAAGGATCATCAGTGCCAGCACGATGGACGACGACATAATGCCGTAGCCCGTGGTGCCCGTCATGTCGCGCATCCAGCTGACGATGATGGTCAGGCCCAAAAGGCCGTACACAACGGAGGGAATGCCCACCAGAAGCTCGACGACCGGCTGAAACACCGTGCGTCCGAACTTGGGGGCAATCTCCACCACGAAGATGGCGGAGCCAATGGCGAAGGGGATCGCGATAACGGTCGACAGCAGCGTGACCGCGAACGAACCCACGATCATGGGCAGCGCGCCCACCGTGGGCATCCCGTTCGCGTCGTCGACATGCGGGTTCCACTCGGTTCCCGTCAGAAACGCGATGGGGCTGATGCCATTCACGAAAAACGTCGCCAGGCCGTGTTGGGCGACCATGAAGATAAGGGTTATGACCAGCAGCACCACGATGGCGATGCAGGCCGCCGACACGGACTTGCCGGCAAGGTCGATGCGGCCCTTTTTGCTGAGCTTGCGCCGACCACCCTGTGCAGGGATGTCCTGTGCGGTTGACACGGATGAACCTTCCTCTCCGAACCGCTTCTAGCGGAGGGTTTTGCAAGCTCGCGCACGGAAGGCGCGAGCGTTTACGGCCAAAGCCGTTGTTTCATTACATGGGCAGGCCCCCCGAGATCGCCCCGGGGGGCCTGCGAGGGAAGGGGAACTTAGAGTTCGGTGACGTTACCCTCGGCGTCCTTCTCCACCTTCATGCCGGACACGGGGATGTAGCCGTTCTCCTCGACCAGCGAGCCCTGAACCTCATCGCTCATCATGTAGTCGATGAAGGCCTGGGTAGCCGCGTCGGGCTCGAGAGCGGTGTACATGTGCTCGTAAGCCCAGATGGTCCAAGAGTTGTCCTCGACATTGGCGGTCTCAGGCGCAACGCCGTCCACTGACAGAGCCTTCGTCTGATCGTCGAAGTAGGAGAACGCCAGGTAGGAGATGGCACCCGGGGTCTCGGAGACCATCTTGGCAACGGTGCCCGAAGAATCCTGCTCCTGGAAGGTGGCGGATTCCTGGTCGCCCAGAACAGCGGCCTCGAACACCGCGCGGGTGCCAGAGCCGGCCTGACGGTTGATGACGACGATCTCCTGGTCGGCGCCGCCAACCTGGCTCCAGTTGGTGATCTCGCCAGTGAAGATCTTGGCGAGGTCGGCAATGGCGATGTCGTCGACGGTGACCTCGGGGTTCACGATCGGGCCCATGCCCACCACGCACACGCGGTTGTCCTTGATCTTCTCGGCGTCGGCGGGATCGTCCACCTTCTCCTCGGCGAACACGTCGGAGTTGCCAATCTGGACAGCGCCCTGGACGATCTGGGTGATGCCCTGACCGGAGCCGCCACCCTGGATGGTGATCTGGACGCCGGAGTTCTCCTCCATGAACTGCTCAGCAGCAGCCTCAACGAGCGGCTGCAGAGCAGTGGAGCCCACAGCGGTGATGGAGCCGGACACCTCAGCAGCGGCTTCCTCGCCGCCCTCTTCGCCACCCTCGGTGGTGTTGCTGTTGCCGGAGCAGCCGACAAGGCCCATGCCTGCGGCCAGAGCGGCGGTGCCACCAGCGACCGTCAGGAAGCGACGACGGCTCATGGAATTCTGCGTGATCTGCATGATCGTTGTTCCTTTCCTCAGAACTCTCGTTCACTCGACGCGGGTGTTTTCCCGCGCGTTTGCCAATGGTAGGAAGCTGGCATCAGGGATCGATAAGAGACTTGCAAAATCTCTGTTAAGCCAGCTCTGGGGTTCAGGCTGAACCCAGGCGGGCACGCGCTAGTTCAGCGGGGCGCCCTTGTACAGACCGGTGACGGAGTACTCCACCCACTCGGCGATGTTCTGGGCGTGATCACCCACGCGCTCCAGATACTTGGCCGCCATCAGCGCCTCCGCGAGGTTGGCGGCGGGGTTGGTCTCGTCCTTGATGCCCGAAACGACGTCTTGCTTCACGCGCTCGAACATCTCGTTGACGCCCTCGTCCTCACCGATAACGGCATGGGCGCGATCGCCATCGCGATGCACATAGGCCGCCACAGCTTCGTGCACCATCGAGCTTGCGCGACCGGCCATTGCGGCAAGATGAGCCTTCAGCTCGGGGGTGAACTCGCCGTCAAGCGTCAGGACAACGTCGGCAATGTCGGTTGCCTGATCACCGATACGCTCAAGGTCACCAACCATCTTGAGGGCGGCACCCACGCGGCGCAGGTCGCCTGCCACCACGGGCTGCTGCATCAGCAGAAGCTTCAGGCACAGGCTTTCGATGTCACGCTCGAAGTTGTCGATCTCATCGTCGTTGGCGATGATCTCGCGCGCTTTGGCGACATCGCGCGTGGAGAGCACCTCCACAGCAGCCATCAGCGCCGACTCGGTCGCCGTGGCCATGTCCTTGAGCTGCTCGTTGAGCAACTCAAGCTGCGAATCGAACCTTGCACGAGGCATGGAATCACCCAAACCTTCCCGTGATGTAGTCTTCAGTGCGTTTGTCAGAGGGGTTGCTGAACAGCTTCTCGGTGTCGTCAAACTCCACCAGATCGCCCAGCAGGAAGTAGGCGCATTTGTCGGACACACGCGCAGCCTGCTGCATGTTGTGCGTGACCATGACCACGGTGTAGTCCTTCTTCAGCTCCACCGCCAGCTCTTCGATGCGGCTGGTGGACAGCGGGTCGAGCGCGCTGGTTGCTTCGTCCATCAACAGAACGTCGGGCTCGACTGCAAGCGCGCGAGCGATGCACAGGCGCTGCTGCTGGCCGCCGGAAAGCGCAAGCGCACTGTCTTTCAGACGGTCCTTCACCTCATCGAAGATGGCCGCCTTGCGCAGGGCCGTTTCAACGATTTCATCGAGCTCGGCCTTGCCCTTCGTGCCATGCGTGCGCGGTCCGAACGCCACGTTGTCGTACACGCTCATCGGGAAGGGATTCGCCTTCTGGAACACCATGCCGATGCGCTTACGCAGCAGGTTGACGTCCATTTCCTTGCCGTAGATCTCGTCGCCATCGAGCGTGACGGAGCCTTCGATGCGGCAGCCGCTCACCATGTCGTTCATGCGGTTCAGCGTGCGCAGCAGCGTGGATTTGCCGCAGCCCGACGGTCCGATGAACGCCGTGATCTGGTTTTCGGGGATGTCCATGTTGATGCCGTGAAGCGCGTGGAAATCGCCGTAGTACAGGTCGAGATCCTTCACGGTCATCTTGATGGAAGCCGGGGCGGCGTCGTGAGCGCCATCGTACGCCACGTTCCCCACGATGCCTTGGAGGCTGGCTTCTACCATTCGTTCGTCCTTTCGCTTCAGTTCCGCGGCGCGGCGCTTGAGGCCTACGCGTTGCCGGCAACCCGGCGTTGGCGCGCAGCGACCCATCCGGCGCTTTGCCGGTACAGAACTGTATGAGGTTCGGATTAAGGAGAAGTCAGACGCACGTCAATTCTTTGCAAAACCAAGCAGCGCAAGAGGAAGGCGCACAACAGCGACATGCGGCAAGTAACGGTGAGCAGTATATGACGGGCCGTGGCAAGCAGCAGCGGGCAGTATGTGGCGGGTCGTGACAAGCAGCAGCGGGCAGTATGCGACAGGTCGCGACAAGCAGCAGATCGAAGCAGCGATAGGTCGCAGACGGCAACAACGACAAAACCCACCGCCGTCCCCAACAAACGCGAAAAACTAGCATTCTTGCTAAAAAAACGCGTTTGTTGGGAGATTTTGGCGAAAAAACGCTGCTAAAAGCGCTATTTGACCGATGTTGAAGCGCCGATAATGTGCGGCCCGCTCGAAGCTTTCAAATATCACCAGGTGAGCCGCTTGTCAACTTCAGCGGTGAAAGCTCTCCCAAATAGAAGATCCCCAACTTTCGCGAAAATCTAGCAGAAACGCTAGAAAAACGCGTTTGTTGGGGATCTGCCAGCCCGGAAAGCCTCCCGCATCGTCCGCCGCTCTTACGCTCTTGTACGGAGCGTCTTATGCTGGCAGGATTCCGGGATAGCTCTCGTCGCTTCGCGCATTGCGCGCGAATGTGCTAGGCGCGGACAGAGCTGTAAATGGTGCAGACGCGATTGCCGGCCTCGTCGGTGTGATATGCCTCGAAATCGGCGACGTCGCCGCGCGGGAAGTCGGGACCGTAAATGATGTCCCACGCCGCGTTCATCGTGTCGGGCGTCACATCGAAGCGCGCGTACGTGCCAGCGGGAATGGTGAACTCGACCATGCCCTCGGGCACCGGGCCCTCGGCGGGGCAACCGACGATGGCATCGTATTCCCACACGCTGTAGTCGTAGTTGCAGTAGATGGCGTAGATGTCGAACGGCTCGGCTGCGCGACCCTTGATCTCGTTGATGCGGCCTTCGGGCGTAAGCTCCTGCCCCATCGGAGCGCCCAACATCGCGCGCCACAGGTTGGGGATCTTCAGGCTGCACTCGCCGGTGGTCGACTCAATGCGGTCGCACATGCCCACCACGCGCGTTTCAGGAAACTCGACAAGCTTGTACTCCATGATGGCCTCGCTTTCCTCGAGATGCCGCAGACATACGGCGCTGCATCTTCTTTATTGTAGCGCGCCGCCAGTGATCTACGCCGTTACGGCAGCGGCGCGCAGATCGTTTACATGCTGAAGCACCGGGGCGGCGCCGGCGATGATCTGGACGGTGCCGTCGGGGGCAACCTCGAGCATCGTGGGCGCTTGCATGATGCTGAAGCGTTGGCACAGCTCGACGTTATCCTCGGCGAGCAGCTCCTCGTAGGGGATGCCGGCCTCATCCATCTGGGCGCAGGCGAACTTGCAGTTGGGGCAGGTGCGCGTAGCCACCAGATAGCGGCCGGCGGGAAGCGTGCTGCTTGCCGGCGTGGTCACCGCCGCACCGGCGGACACGTCCACAACCTTGGGCTGATGCGCCAGCGGACCCACATGCGTCAGCTTGGACGCCGCGACGTCGTACAGGCGGCGGTCCTTGAACTCCTGGCTCTTGCCGTCGTTCCAGTTCTTCACCGGACGGTAGTAGCCGGTGATGCGCGAGTACACCTCGGTCTCCTGGTGACACTGAGGGCACTCATACACCTCGCCAGCGATGTAACCGTGGTTCTTGCACACCGAATACGTCGGCGACAGCGTGTAGTACGGCAGCTCGTAGTTCTCGGCGATCTTGCGCACGAGCGTCGCGGCCGCCTTCCAATCAGGCAGCTTCTCGCCGAGGAACGCGTGGAACACGGTGCCGGACGTGTACAGCGTCTGCAGCCCGTCCTGGATGTCCAGCGCGCTGAAGATGTCCTCGGTGTAGCCCACCGGCAGATGCGAGCTGTTGGTGTAGTACGGCGTGCCGTTCTCGTTGGCCGTGATGATGCCGGGGAACTGCTCCTTGTCATGCTTGGCGAAGCGGTACGTGGTGCTCTCGGCGGGCGTGGCCTCCAAGTTGTACAGGTCGCCGTATTTCTCCTGGTAGTCGCTCAGGCGATCGCGCATGTGGTTGAGCACGGCCTTCGTGAACTCCTGCGCGCGCCCATCGGTGAGGTCGCAGCGCAGCCACTTCGCGTTCAGGCACGCTTCGTTCATGCCCACCAGGCCGATGGTGCTGAAGTGGTTGTCGAACGTGCCCAGGTAGCGCTTGGTGTAGG
>CALUHI010000003.1 GCA_944320405.1 uncultured Eggerthellaceae bacterium | reverse complement strand
GCATCCGCGTGCAGTGCTCCGGCCGCCTGGGTGGCGCCGAGATGAGCCGCCGCGAGTGGTACCGCGAGGGTCGCGTGCCGCTGCACACGCTGCGTGCCAAGATCGATTACGGATTCTGCACCGCCCGGACCCAGATGGGCGCCATCGGCGTGCAGGTGTGGGTGTACCACGGCGAGGTCCTGCCTGGACAGAAGGCTCCTCAGCCGGCGCTGGAGGGCAGCTCCCGTCCGAGCCGCTCCCGTCGCAATGATCGTCACGAGAGGGGGGCGAAGTAATGCTCGTACCCAAGCGCGTTAAGCACCGCAAGGTGCAGCGCGGTTCCATGAAGGGCAAGGCCAAGGGTGGTACCCGTCTGAACCACGGCACCTACGGCGTGCAGGCCCTGGAAGCCGCTTGGATCACCAACCGCCAGATCGAGGCTGCTCGTGTTGCCATGACCCGTCACATGAAGCGTGGCGGCAAGGTGTGGATCACGATCTTCCCCGACAAGCCCATCACCAAGAAGCCCGCTGAAACCCGCATGGGTTCCGGTAAGGGCAACCCCGAGGCATGGGTGGCCGTCGTCAAGCCCGGCCGCATCATGTTCGAGCTCGACGGCGTTGATGAGGCTACCGCTAAGGAAGCACTGCGTCTGGCTATCAACAAGTTGCCCATCAAGTGCAAGATCGTCACGAAGCAGACGGAAGGGCAGGAGTAAATGAAACCAGCAGAGATTCGTGAGCTTTCTGCCGACGATTTGCAGGCCAAGCTCAAAGAAGCCCGCGCGGAGCTGTTCAATCTGCGCTTCCAGATGGCTACCAGCCAGCTGGACAACACGGCCCGCGTGAAGCAGGTCAAGAAGGACATCGCCCGCATCCAGACCGAGATGCGTGCCCGCGAGCTGAGCGCCTAGGCTAAGCGGAAAGGTTGGTTTAGATACACATGACTGAGAATCGCAACTCCCGCAAGGTCCGCCAGGGCGTCGTGGTGAGCGCGGCAAACGACAAGACCATCGTCGTTGCCGTTGCTTCCCGCAAGCCGCACCCGGTGTACAAGAAGATGATCTCCACCACCAAGAAGTTCCACGCTCATGACGAGAACAACGAGGCTGGCGTGGGCGACACCGTGCAGATCATGGAGACCCGCCCGATGTCCAAGCTGAAGCGCTGGCGTCTGGTGAAGATCGTCGAGAAGGCCAAATAGCCTGCGTGCGCGCATGCTTAAGAGGAAAGTTAGGTTACAGCAATGATTCAGATGCAATCCATGCTCGCGGTGGCCGACAACTCTGGCGCTCGCAAGGTGCAGTGCATCAAGGTGCTGGGCGGCTCTAAGCGCCGTTACGCCAGCCTTGGTGACGTCATCATCTGCAGCGTCAAGGAGGCGATCCCCAACGCTCCCGTCAAGAAGGGCGATGTGGTCCGCTGCGTCATCGTGCGCTTGAAGAAGGAAGTCCATCGCAAGGACGGCAGCTACATCAAGTTCGATCAGAACGCCTGCGTTCTGATCAACAACGATGGCACCCCCCGCGGCACGCGCGTGTTCGGCCCTGTGGCCCGCGAGCTCCGCGACAAGAAGTACCTGAAGATCGCGTCTCTGGCGCCGGAAACGCTGTAGGGGAGGTGTGCTAGGAAATGAGCGGAATGCATGTTAAGAAGGGCGACACCGTCAAGGTGCTCTGCGGCAAGGACAAAGGCAAGGAGGGCAAGATCCTCCGCAGCCTGCCTCAGAAGCAGCGCGTCGTCGTCGAGAAGGTTGGCCTGGTTAAGAAGGCCATGCGTCCCACCCAGCAGAACCCCCAGGGCGGCATCATGACCGTTGAGGCTCCTATCCATGTCTCCAACGTCATGCTGATTTGCCCGGAGTGCAAGCAGCCGACCCGCGTGAACCATCGTCGCAACGACGACGGCCGCAAGGTCCGCGTCTGCAAGAAGTGCGGCAAGGACATCGATAAATAACGGCAAGCCGGCCTTGCGCCGGCTTGACGGTATGGCCCCGGAAAAGTTCCGGGGACGCAGGGTTGGAAATCCTGCGTTTAATCCATCGGAAAGGATTTGAAAGACATGACTGCTCCTCGTTTGAAGGAAAAGTACAAGGCGGAGGTTGTCCCGCAGCTCGAGAAGGAGCTGGGGATCCAGAACATCAACCAGGTCCCCCGCCTGGAGAAGATCGTCGTTAACATGGGCGTTGGCGCCGCAGCTTCCGACCACAAGCTGCTCGACGCTGCCATGAACGACCTGCGCGTGATCACGGGCCAGCAGCCCACCATCACCCGCGCGAAGAAGTCCATCGCTGGCTTCCACATCCGCCAGGGCATGGGCATCGGCTGCAAGGTCACCCTGCGCGGCGACCGCATGTGGGAGTTCCTGGACCGCCTGCTGTCCACGGCTCTTCCCCGCGTTCGCGACTTCCGCGGCATTTCGCCGACCAGCTTCGACGGCCGCGGCAACTACTCGCTGGGCATCACCGAGCAGCTGATCTTCCCCGAGATCGAGTACGACAAGATCGACCGCACGCGCGGCATGGACATCACGTTCGTGACCACCGCCGAGGACAACGATCAGGCTCTGGCGCTGCTGAAGGCGCTGGGCTTCCCGTTCAAGCAGAAGTAAGCACTTCAAACGTCTTTATTACCGCTCTTAAAGCCCGCGCAAGCGTGCGGGCTTCAATGAGGAAAGAAGGAAATGCATGGCTAAGAAATCGATGATCGCCAAGGCGAAGCGCGAGCCGAAGTTCTCGACGCGCCAGCACAACCGCTGCACGCGTTGCGGACGCCCCCGCGCCTACTACCGCAAGTTCGGCCTGTGCCGCGTGTGCCTGCGCGAGCTGGCCAACAAAGGCGAACTGCCCGGCGTGACCAAGGCTTCCTGGTAAGAGGAATCCGCCCGCCGAGTGTACCGGCGCGAGAGGCGTAGGCGTTACGGGCGCAGACGAACCGAGCGTCGAGTTCATCAAGGACCAAAGGAGAAAACAACATGACCATGACCGATCCCATCGCAGATATGCTTACGCGCGTGCGTAACGCAAATTCTGTCGGCAAGGAGACGGTGTCCATGCCGTCGAGCAAGAAACTTGTCGAGATTGCCCGAATCATGCAGGAGGAGGGCTACATCCAGCGTTACGACGTCGTTGAGGGCGACCCGCGCGCCACGCTGGAGATCGTTATGAAGTATGGCGAGAAGAAGGCCAAGACCATCCGCGGCATCAAGCGCATCTCCAAGCCGGGTCTGCGCATCTATGCCGGCAAGGACGAGCTGCCCCGTGTGCTGGGCGGCCTGGGCACTGCCATCATCTCGACGAGCCAAGGTGTCATGACAGACCGCGACGCCCGTCAGAAGGGCATCGGCGGCGAAGTCGTCGCCTACATCTGGTAGGAAAGGGAGGTTTGACATGTCTCGTATCGGCAAGCACCCCATCGACGTTCCTGCCGGCGTGCAGGTGACCATCGACGGTCACGTCGTCACCGCCAAGGGCGCCAAGGGCGAGCTCACCCGTGAGTTCAACCCCATGATGACCATCAAGCAGGAGGGCGAGCAGATCATCGTCGAGCGCCCCAACGACAGCCGCGAGGCCAAGAGCCTCCACGGCCTGACCCGCACCCTCATCCACAACATGGTGGAGGGCGTTTCCACCGGCTTCTCCAAGAAGCTGCAGCTGGTGGGCGTTGGCTACCGCGCCTCTCTGAAGGGCAAGGACCTCGAGCTTCAGCTGGGCTACTCTCACCCCGTGCTGGTGAACTGCCCCGACAACATCACGTTCGAGTGCCCCTCCCAGACCGAGATCGTGGTCTCCGGCCCCAGCAAGGAGCAGGTCGGCCAGGTTGCCGCCAACATCCGCGCATGGCGCAAGCCCGAGCCTTACAAGGGCAAGGGTATCCGCTATGACGGCGAGCGTATCCGTCGCAAGCTGGGCAAGGCCGCCAAGGGCGACTAATCAGCGGGCAATTAACGGTTTTTAGAGCGAAGGAAGTAACATGAACAAGCTTCAGGAAAAGAAAGCCAGGCTTGCCCGCCGCCATCGTCGCGTTCGCGGCAAGATCTCCGGCACTGCTGAGCGTCCCCGTCTCTGCGTGACGCGCAGCAACTCCAACATCTACGTGCAGATCGTTGACGACGTCGAGCACAAGACGCTGTGCGGCGTGTCGACGCTGGGCCCCGACTTCAAGGCTACCGGCAAAAGCGGCGCCAACGTCGAAGGCGCTACCGCCCTCGGCGAGATCGTGGGCAAGAAGGCTCTGGAATGCGGCATCACCGAAGTCGTGTTCGATCGTGGTGGCCATCTGTATCACGGGCGCGTGAAGGCTCTCGCCGACGCCGCTCGCGAAGCCGGCCTGAAATTCTAAGAAGGGGTTAGCATATGGCTCGCAAACAACAGCAGCAGCACGACGCCGGGGTTCCCGAGCTCCAGGAGCGCGTCGTCTACATCAACCGCGTATCCAAGGTCGTCAAGGGCGGCCGCCGCTTCGCGCTGACCGCGCTGGTGGTGGTCGGCGACGGCAACGGTCGCGTCGGCGTGGGCATGGGCAAGTCCTCCGAAGTCCCCACCGCCATCAAGAAGGGCGTCGAGGACGCTAAGAAGAACATGTTCACGGTCCCCCTGACCGAATCGAAGACGCTTCCCCACGACGTCATCGGCGAGTTCGGATCCGGCCGCGTGCTCATCCGCCCCGCCGTCCCCGTCACCGGCGTTATGGCCGGCGGCCCGGTCCGCGCGGTCATGGAGCTGGCGGGCGTCCAGGACGTCATCACGAAGTCGATGGGCACCAGCAACGCCATGAACGTCGTCAAGGCTGCCGCCGAGGGCCTGAAGAACATGCAGAGCCCCGAGCAGGTTGCCGCCCGCCGCGGCATCTCGGTGGACAAGATCTTCGGTCGTAAGGAGGCTTAATCATGGCTGAGGCGAAGAAGACCCTGCGCATCACCCAGGTGAAGAGCTCCATCG
>CALUHI010000002.1 GCA_944320405.1 uncultured Eggerthellaceae bacterium | reverse complement strand
GACAACGCCAAGGAAGCGCTAAACGTCGAAGGCATGATCATCGCGGTGCAGTCCGGCACCACCGGTGAGACCTTCGCCCAGGAGAACTTCCCGAACGCCACCATCCAGCCCTACGGCAACGCCACCGACGCCTTCGCCGCCATGCAGGCCGGCCAGGCCAACGCCGTGTGCATGGACAAGGCCGTCGTCGAGAAGATGGTCGCCGACGCCTACACCGACGCCGAGATCGTGCTGAACGCCGCCACCGGCGAGGAGTACGCGGTCGCCGTGTCCAAGGACAACACCGCCCTGCTCGATGCCATCAACGACGCCATCAAGGCGCTGCAGGAGGACGGCACCATCGACGACCTCACCGCTCAGTGGCTCTCCTAGTCACTCGCTGAGGCTACCCCGCCCCCTTGGGCTGCATGCCCAAGGGGGCTTTTCGGCATTTTGCGACCAGCTTCCGCAAGCCCTCCCTCAGCGAGGTTTTGCGGCAGTTGATCGACGTTTCGAGAAATGAGAACCATGTATCGCAATCACCAAGGACGATCCTCGCGCATCGCCGCTTTCCTCACGGCGGCGCTCGCCCTCATCATGGCGGCGTCCCTTGCGCTCGCGGCGCTGCCCGCCACCGCCCAGGCGCTCACGACCGACAAATGCTCCGCGCGCCCCAACGCCGACGCCGCGGGCGACAACAGCGTGCTGGGCGCCACCGAGACGCGCATCACGTGGGATGCCGAGGTGGCGGCGGGCGAGAACATCCACTCGGTGTCGCTCGTCCTGCCCGAAGGCACCACGTTCGCCACCGACGACGCACGCGCGACGCTGCTCACCGGCATCGACCGCATGGACCGCAACTTCCTCGACGCCGAGTTTGCCGCGGACGGCCAGACGTTCACCGCCACGTTCGCCGAGCCGGTGGCGGAGGAGGGCACCCTGCGTCTGGAGATCTACGGCGTGTTCTTCCCCGGAGCGGGCGGCGACATGCAGCTGACCGGCTCCTACACCACCGCCGACGGCGCCGAGCTCGGCATCGACGACATTCCCGCGATCACCGTTGCCAGCGTCGACCCGTTCGAGCAGGCGTCCCACTACCTCGCCGAGCAGGATTGGGTCCAGGCGTGGAACTCCAACAAGTTCCTCAAGCTGTTCCTCGATCCCACCATCCTGGTCACGAGCCTGCCCGTGGTGTTCTGGGGCTTCATCCAGGCGATCATCATCGTGGCCTGCGCGTTCCCGCTGGCCATCCCGCTGGGCTTCGTGCTGTCGCTCATGCGCATGTCCAAGTTCCGCGTGCTGCGCGGCATCGCGACCACCTACGTCAACATCGTCCGCGGCACGCCGCTGTTCCTGCAGATCTACATCGCGTTCTTCGGCCTGCCGCTGGCCGGCGTGCAGATCCCCACGTTCCCGTTGGGCGTCATCGTGCTGTTCATGAACTCCGGCGCCTACCTGTGCGAGATCTTCCGCGCGGGTATCCAGTCCATCCCGAAGGGGCAGTTCGAGGCATCGCGCAGCTTGGGCATGAACGGCGCGCAGACCATGCTGTTCGTCATCATTCCGCAGACGGTGCGCCGCGTGATCCCCACCATGACCAGCGAGTTCATCCTGCTGTACAAAGACACCTCCATGCTGGCCGCCGTGGGCGTCATGGAAATCGTCATGTACGCGAAGACCATCGTGGCCGCCACCGGCTCCATCACGCCTTACATTGTGGCTGCGCTGTTCTACCTGATCATCACGCTGCCGCTGGCTAAGGTGGTTGGCAAGCTGGAGGCGCGCCTGGCCGGCAACGACACCGGTGCCAGCACCGGAAAGAAAAAGAAGAGCAAGAAGCGCGGCCTGGTGCGCGACATGTCGCACCGCCTTGGCAACGAGACGCGCGACGCCGCCGACGCCGCGCGCGGCGGTTCCAACAACGCGGGCATCACGCCCGAGCAGATGTCCAGTCTGTAGGGGGAGGATGCCGAAATGATCGACATGGAAAACAAGCGGACGCCCGAGGCCCAGCCCGCCGAGGCCCAGCCCGAGCCCGCAACCGACGCAGCCGCCCAGACCGAAGCCGTTTCCGCCACCGTGGTGGACAAGTCTGCCGACGGCATCCAGCACACCGCCCCGGTAGCGGTGGAGGAAGAGCGCAAGCGCTCGGGCGAGCAGCCCATCGTGCGCATCCGCAACCTGCAGAAAAGCTTCGATGACCTGGTGGTTCTGCGCGGGGTCGACCTGGATGTGTATCGCGGCGAGGTGGTGGTTATCCTGGGGCCGTCTGGTTCTGGCAAGTCCACCATGCTGCGCTGCATCAATCGCCTGGAGCAGCCCACCGGCGGCCAGATCTTCTTCGAAGACACCGAAATCACCGCCAAGAGCACCGACATCAACAAGGTGCGCGCCAAGGTGGGCATGGTGTTCCAGAACTTCAACCTGTTCCCGCACCTCACGGCGAAAAAGAACGTGATGCTGGCGCAGACCAAGGTGCTGAAACGCTCCAAGGAAGAAGCCGAGAAGATCGCCATCGAGCAGCTTGAGCGCGTGGGTCTGGGCGAGCGCGTGGACTACAAGCCCAGCCAGCTTTCCGGCGGCCAGCAGCAGCGCGTGGCAATCGCTCGCGCGCTGGCGATGAGCCCGCACGTGATGCTGTTCGACGAGGCAACCAGCGCGCTCGACCCCGAGCTTGTGCGCGATGTTCTCAATGTCATGAAGGAGCTCGCGCGCGAGGGCATGACGATGATCGTCGTCACCCACGAAATGGGCTTTGCCCGCGATGTCGCCGACCGCGTGGTGTTCATGGACGGCGGCGTGATCGTCGAACAGGGCACCCCCGACGAGGTGTTCGACAACCCGCAGTCCGACCGCACGAAGGACTTCCTGGGCCACATCGCGTAGCAGCGGCGCAGTCACGGACTCGCAAGGGCATCCGGCATCGCGTCCGGATGCCCTTTCGTTTTGTCACCGGACGCGTGCGGCGCAGGCTGGTCAACTACAATGGAGGAATCGAGCCCAAACGGGGCAGAGCTGACGAGAGGGGCGTCCATGATCGTGAACGAACGCGACAATCGCGAAAAGCAGGCGTGGGACATTGCCGAGAAGATGATGGTCGCCGCGCGTACGGCGCCGAAGGGCAAAGGTGTCGACATCATCGAGTGCGCCGTGGTCGACGGCGACGACAAGCAGCGCCTGGCAGATGAGATGCGCGCCATCGCGGAAGAGAAGGGTTTCAAGTTCTTCCTGCGCGATGCCAGCAACGTGGAAGCCGCGCAATGCGTGATGCTGGTGGGCACGCGCGAACAGGCTCAGGGCCTCGACTGCTGCCATTGCGGGTTCGCCACCTGCGCCGAGCGCACCCCGGGCATCCCGTGCGCCATCAACAGCGTGGATGTGGGCATCGCGCTGGGAAGCGCCTGCTCGAAGGCGGCCGACTACCGCGTCGATTCGCGCATCCTGTTCTCCGCCGGCCTCGCCGCGCAGCGCCTGGGAATCCTGGAAGACTGCAAGCAGGTGTACGCCATCCCGGTAAGTATTGCGTCGAAAAGCCCCTTTTTCGACCGCAAGGCACCTGCAGGGAAGTAACCTTCGCTGCCGAAGGGAGGCTCGGCGCTTTTGGTGCTTTGTGCACTTGGCGGGACTGACCGCTGCGGCGTGTTGGAGTGGCCCTGCATCGGGCTCGGTCTGGCGAATCGCGCAGTTCGGCGTGACCGGTGCAGCGTTTCTGGGCTATACTGCGAAATCATGAACCGGGGGGAAGGCATTGCAATGACTCGCACAACAATAAAAACAACGGCAACGCTGCTGGTGGCGGTTTGCCTGGCGGCGATGGCGCTCGTGCTCGCATGGGCTCCGCAAGCGCATGCGGCAGACGCGAAGGTGACGCTAATCGTGACGAGCGATCCTGAGACGAGCGCTCTCGGCAAAGCCAACGTCGTCGAAGGGGCAGGTGGGTCCGCGACGCTCGAGGGCGTGGAGGCTGGCGTGGGCAAGACGCTCACGCTGAAGGATGTGGATTCCCGAGACGGCGGAAAAATTGACTTCATTACCGAGGCTGCCGACAGACATGCTTACATCAAGTCGATCTACGTGACCTATGGGAGCGAAAGGGTTCTCTTCGCGTCGAGCAAACAGGATGATCCCAATGGATTCTACGACGAACAACCTGGGACAATCCAGTTTGAAACGATGCTATCGCTCTACTCAAATGCTTTTGGAAGCAGCCCTTATACGGATGATTCGGAGAATCGTCTTGGTGACTACAAGAGTTTCGCCACCTTCGACCTTTCCTGGATTGAAGGCGACGTTACTATCGAGGTTACCTATGCGCTGATGGAAACGCATGCGCTGACGTTCAGTTCCGGCTTCGGCGATTCCGGGTCGTCCGTGCTCGAAACGCGCACCGTATACAGCGGCGACTGGCTGGGAGCTGCGCCGGGGGCCCCCGTGCGCGAGGGCTACACGTTCCTTGGTTGGGCAACAACCCCCGACGGAACGCCTGCGAAGTGGGACGAGAAGCAGATAATGGGATTCGACGACCTGAACTTCTACGCAGTATGGCAGAAAGACGGCGAGTCGACGCCTCCTGAGGAAGAGGTAGTCGAGCCTTCGGATGACGATCCGAAAGACGACGCAGAAGCCAAAGATCCCGGAAGCCCAAAGGGCAGCGCCCCCGCCCTTGCCGACACGGGCGATAGCATGACCTCCGTCGCAGCGGTTGCGGGCCTCGCAGCTGCCGCGTCGGCGCTGGTTGCCGTCATGGCGCTGACTCGCGCCAAATCCGGCAAGCAGCGCAATTCGACGCGACTGCGGTAATCGTTCTCCAAACGACAACGCAGGGCGACGTCGGGGCAACCCGGGTGCAACGCGCTGCATGAGGCAGTGCCGGTCTTTTCCTGCGGGGTGCCGTGCGTGATGAGGCAACCTCGGGGGCGCAGGGTTCCGCATCCGGCAGTCGCTGGTCTATCCCTGCACGAATCGCGCCTGACGAACAAATTTCAGATTGATCCACGAACGCCCGCCTGTGCCAGATTTGCTGGCCGGCGGGCGTTCGCCTGTTCGGGGAGTCGATGGTTGCCGCCATGCTTGTTCAAAGAGTCGGCTGCTGCCGCCAAACATGTTTTAGAAGTCGTCTGCCGCCTATGCGGGGCGAGGGCTTTTCCGCAATCGCTTTAGCCGCCGCAAAGAACAGCGCAGTGGGGCAATAATATTAACGGTGAATAAAGCAAGTTATTAATAATCATCAGGTAAAACAATCACCAGATGAACATTGTGTGAATAATAGGGCGTAGGGGCGGCCTTCAAAACAACAAACCCCTATAGTATGCGCTGCTTTTAAAAAGGAGATAGAAAGAGGAAAGCACTATGAACGAAGCAGCCGCAACGCTGGCGCAGCTGAAGAAGGCCAGCAAGCTCACCCGTCTTGCCTTCCGCAAGAACGGCCCGAAAAGCTACAAGCGCGGTCAGGGTGCGCTGATGAACGCTCTGCTGGAGAACGACGGCATCACCCAGCGCGAGCTGGTGAAGACCCTCGGTTGGGATCGCGCTGCGCTGAAGGACACCGTCAAGAAGGCCGAGCGCAACGGCTATGTCACCATCGGCGACCACACCGACAAGCACACCTACACCGTCAGCCTTACCGACGAGGGCAAGCAGATCGCTCAGAAGCGCGTTGCTGCCAACGACAAGACCGCCGAGGACATCCTTAGCTGCCTGTCTGCCGACGAAGTTGCCCAGCTGAACACAATCACCGAGAAGCTGATCCTGTCGATCAAGGACAAGGGCGTCAACGGCAAGAAGAAGGGTCGCAAGGCGCATCATCACTGCTGCTGCCGCTAAAGGCAAGCCGACAAGCCAAGCACCAAACGGGGCCGACGGATCATCCGCCGGCCCCGTTGCTGTTTCAGCTATCTCGCGCATCCCGCCACTTCGATCAAACGGCCGCTCCGCCACGCTGCTTTGCCAATACGCAGCTTCGTAGCCGTTTCGGACAAATTTGCGGCAGCGCAAAATGCTTCGTAGCCACTTCGGACAAAAACAGCCCTTTTTGGGCTCCGAAATGTCCGAAAAGGCTACGAAGCGTTTTTCATGGGGCCAAAAACGTCCGAAACGGCTACGAAGCGCGTCAGCCGGGCGGTCGGCGTGTCCGAAGCGGCTACGAAGCGGCAGGCGGGACGGCAAACGTGTCCGAAACGGCTACGAGGCGGTGTTGCCGGGCTCGTCAGGGCCGGTGTCGTTGCGCGGCTCGAAGCGTTCGGCGCCCCAGGTGCCGCGTCCTTCCTGTTGGTAGTAGCGCCTCTTCTCCTCGAACATCTCTTGCTCGGCACCGTGGATGACGCCCTCGATCGACTCGATGTCGGTGGCGTGGCACACGCCGATGGAAACGCTTGCGCCCGCCTCGGCAAGAAGCGCGCGCACCTCCCGAACCAGCAGCGCGGCTTTCTCGCGGCTGGTGTCGGGCAGCAGCACCACGAACTCGTCGCCGCCAATGCGGTAAGAGAAACGGTCGCCGAACGTGCTCCGCACCAGCTCCGCTACCGTTTTCAGCAGCTTGTCACCCGCCTCGTGACCCTCGTTGTTGTTCAGCTCGTGCAGCCCGTTCACGTCGAGGTACACGCACGTCAGCGAGTGGTGGCACCATTCCGCATGGCGTTCGCGGTCGGTTTCGAAACGGTTGCGGTTGTTCAGCCGCGTCAGCAGGTCGCGCTCTCCCTGCTCCTTGATGATCTCGAACGTCTTCAGGTTGCGGCAGAACATGCTAAACCCGAACTCCACGCTGCGCAGCGGCGATACATCGTAGGCTGCCTTCGCGTTGGCGATTCCCAAAACGCCGAGGACTCCCCCGAGGTCGTCTTTGATGGGGATGGCGAACAGGTTCTGAATACCTGCGTTCGCTCCGGTGCCAAAGCCCTGCTGCAGCTCTGCCTCTGTGGTCGCCGCCAGGTGATCCTTTCCCTGAAGGAAGTGCTTGCAGGTGATTTCGATGCTGCGCAGCTCTGCTTCGGTGGCGCTGGAATCGCCCATGTCGGTGATGGGACGCGCGTTTTGGTTGTCCCAAATGAAGCAGCGATGCGCCTTGCCGTTTTCCACCAAGCACAGTCCGGCGCGTTCGGCCTTCGCCATGCGCGCCAAACGCTCGAGCGCCTGCTGGATGTTGCCCTTGTTCTCGTGCGCGTTGAACAGCAGCTCTTCCACTTCGTGCACGTGGTTGACGCTGTCAAGCTGCTGCTGTTTGCGCGTGGTCTCCCGCCGGACATAACTGAGTATCCAGGCGAAATACCCGCCAAAGCAGACGATGACGAATGTGAGGAACACCAAAAGCGCCAGTCGGACGTCGGTGGCGCGCGCGAACACCACGTCTTCGGTCACGACAACGGCCACCTGCCAGTCGCGCACAGATGTGGGTTGGTGGTACAGGTAAAGCGTTCGTCCGGTCTTCGTGCCGCTGAATTCGGCGTATCCCGCCTCGCCGGAAGCCAAACTTTGTTTCATTTCGTCTTGGCTGTATTCCGACGAAAGCGTGACGGTGGGCAGCGTCCACAGGTTGTCGCCACGGGTGCGCGACCACGTGTCTACCAGAAGATCGCCGGTTTCGCCTTCGATGAGCATGATGCCCGCCTGCCCGTCGTAAGGAGACGTGGTGACGCTGTCCATCAGCGTGTCCAATTCGATGACACCGCACAGCAGCGCCACGGTCTGGCCGTCTTGCACGATGGGGGTGAAGATGCGCACGACAAGGCGGTCGGGGTTGGTCAGATCGTGCGATTGCTGACTCATGTGGGCGCCCTGGGACGCTTCCTCTTCGAAGGAAAGGACGCCGGATGCGTCGATCTGCACGCCGTCGTGCAACAGGACGGTGTTGTCGGGAAGCAGCAGCTCCAGACGGGAAACCGCCCCCACGGTGCTGTAGGATCCCAACACGTTGAGGAATTCCGAAGACGTGATGTCGCTGTGGTGGCTGGCAAGCATCGCGAGCGCCGCCATCTGCTCGGTGTCGTCGATCAGGGTCGTGTCAAGCTCTTGGCCCAGCCGCTCCGCTTCGCGCGAAAGGCGGTCAACGCTTTGGGATTCTTCGTAGTTGTAGACGTATGCGGTCAGGGCGAAGGACGCCAGCAGCGCTACCACCAGAAGAACCGCTGTGACGATGATTGGCCTCGCATCGAGAGGCATATGACGAATGGTCTTCCCCATGAACCCTTCGCGACTCCCTTCGCAGGTTCATCCTTAAACCGGGATTCTAGCATTGGCGGTTTGGTTGAAATATGGCAAAGCCGAAACGTCTGCGTGGGCGAACCGCATGCCCCGTTGGGCGGTGCCGAACAAAGCGGCGCAGAAGGGAAAGGGCAGCGAGTCGGCAAGGGGCGGCAAGGTGGCGAAGGGCAGCGAGTCGGCAAGGGGCAGCGAGTCGACAAGAGGCAACGAGTCGGCAAGGGACAGCGACCCGGCGGGGCGGCAAGAGGCAGAGGGCGGCTTCAGCCATGCGCCTCGCCTCGAACCTCTCGGCCCCTCCTTCCGTTCTTGCCGCTTGCGGACCGGTTGGTTAGCACTGCGTTTCATCGGGTGCGGCTGGTTTTTCGCGGGCTATGGTTGTGCCATAATCGCCTGGAAGAACCAAGACGGGCAGCGGTGGCGGCATCCCGCGCAGCGGGAGCTTGCCGTTCGCTTGCGGCAACCGTTCGCCGCGTGGCTGCAGGGAAGGGGAGCGTCACATGATCAACCAGAGGATGCTGGCACTGGGCAACGAGCCCTCCGCCATTCGAGAGCTGTTCGCCTACGGTTTGGCGCGCAAAGCTGAAATCGGCGACGACAAGGTGTTCGACTTCAGCCTGGGCAACCCGTCCATCCCTGCCCCCGATTCCGTGCGGCAGGCTATCGCCGAGGCATTGGACGAGCCCGCGTGCGCACTGCACGGCTACACGCCCGCGCAGGGCACGCCCGCCGTGCGCCAGGCGGTCGCCCGCACCATTCTGCGCCGTCACGGGTTCGAGGTCTCGCCGGACCGCATCTACATGACTGCGGGCGCCGCTGCGGGTCTGGCAATCGCCATTGCCGCGGTTACCGATCCGGGCGATGAAGTCATCGTGGTGGCACCGTACTTCCCCGAATACAAGGTGTTCATTGAAAGCGCTGGCTGCACGTGCATCGAAGTGCCCGCGCGCGCGGACGATTTCCAGCTGGACGTCAACGCCATTCATGCTGCCACCACGCCCAAAACAAGCGCGGTTATCATCAACTCGCCGAACAACCCCACCGGCGCAGTGTACGGCCGCGAGGTGCTGAAGGACCTGGGTGACGCGCTGCGCGATAAGGAGGAGGCATACGGCACGCAAATCCACCTGATCAGCGACGAGCCGTACCGCGAAATCGTCTACGGAGTCGAGGTTCCGTGGGTGCCGGAGTTCTACGCGCGCACCATCGTGTGCTATTCGTATTCGAAGTCGCTTTCGCTGCCGGGCGAGCGCATCGGTTGGCTGTGCGTGCCGGACGGCATACCCAAGAAGGTGAACAAGGACGCCGGTGCCACCGGTCAGCCCTACGAGCGCGTCGGCTGGCTCGTGCTTCCCGAGGAAGTGCGTCCCGACGGCGCCGAGGAATACGCTGCCGTTTGCGGTGCGGGCCGCGCGTTGGGCTTTGTGTGTGCTCCGGCGTTGTTCCAGCGCGTTGTCGAGCGCTGCGTGGACGAGCCCAGCGACGTTGCCGCCTACGCTGCCAATCGCGAACTGCTGACCTGCGGCCTTTCCGAGCTGGGTTACGAATACGTGGAGCCGCAAGGCGCGTTCTACCTGTGGGTGCGCGCACTGGAGCCCGACGCCCAGGCATTCGCCGAGCGCGCGAAGAAGCACGAGCTGCTGCTGGTTCCCTCCGACAGCTTCGGCGTGAAGGGTTGGGTGCGCATCGGCTACTGCGTGTCGTCCGATGTCATCCGCAATAGCATGCCCGCTTTCAAAGCCCTGGCGGAAGAATACAAGTAGCGCCTACGTTCGGCGGGGCCCTTCCCGCATCCTTTTCGGATGAAATGCCCGTTATACGTCGAAGTGCGCGGCCCATTCCGCTTTCGGAGGAAGGCGGGATGGGCCGCATGGTTTTATATGTCTGTGTTTTCCCAGTTCAGACGCTAGAGCGATTGAACGCCTTCCCGTTTCTGGGGAAAATGCCCGGCTGCCGAAGCACTTTGCACTCTCCCGAACACGCTTCGTGGGGCAAATTCCGCGCACTTCGCCGGAAAACGGGCAAGAATCTTGAAAAGCCTGCCGAATGGAAGGACCGGTCCCGCTGCGGGCAGCCGCTTCTGTCGTAAAATAGGAAAGCTGAAACCGGCTTTGCGCCCCGTTGCGCGGAAGAGCCTCGAAAACCTTGTGAGGAAGGTGCACGATGACTGCAGCTGCCCAGAACCTGGAGCGTTTGAACATCTGGATCGACAACGTAGACGACCCGGAGCTTTCCGTCGAGCTTGCGCAAATGGCGAAGAACCTGGAAGCCGGCGCAGAGGGCGCCGAAGCGGCAGTGGCCGACGCGTTCTTCCAGGACCTCGAGTTTGGCACGGCGGGTCTGCGCGGCATCATCGGCGCCGGCACCAACCGCATGAACCGCTACACGGTGGCGCGCGCCACCCAGGGCCTGGCAGACTACCTCAACGCGCACTTCGAGAACCCCTCGGTTGCCATCGCGCGCGATTCGCGCCACAAGGGCCGCGAGTTCTCCCGCATCGCCGCATGCGTGCTTGCTGCCAATGGCATCCGCGCGCTCTTGTACACGCGCCTGGAGCCCACCCCTGCGCTGTCCTTCGCCGTGCGCGATCTGGGCTGCTCGGCAGGCATCAACATGACCGCCAGCCACAACCCCGCTGCTTACAACGGCTACAAGGTGTACGGCCCCGACGGCTGCCAGATCACCAGCGATGCTGCGGCAGAAATCTCCCAGCGTATCGCCGACCTGGCCTATTTCCCGGCGCATGGCGCATGCGCAAAGCTCGCCGACTACCAGGAAGCGTGCTTCGACGGCCGCATCTCGTGGATTGGCGAAGACACCATCGCGCGCTTCATCGACGCCGTGCTCGAGCAGTCGCAGGAAACCGCCGAGGAATCGGCCGAGCCCATCAACGTGCTGTACACGCCGCTGTGCGGCACGGGCCTGGAGTGCGTGAGCCAGGTGCTCGCGCGCATCGGCATCCCGTACCTGAACGTGGTGCCAGGGCAAGACCAGCCCAACGGCGACTTCCCCACCTGCGAGTATCCCAACCCCGAAGAACGCGCTGCGCTTCAGGCAGGCATCGACGAATGCCACCGCTGGAAGAAGCAGGGCAAGCCGTTCGACCTGCTGCTGGCAACCGACCCGGACGCCGACCGCGTGGGCGTGGCCTGCGAAGACGGTGACGACTACACGCTGATCACCGGCAACGAGATGGGCATCCTGCTGATGGACTTCCTGGCCGGCCGCCGCGCCGCTCGCGGCGAGGACCTCTCGCGCCTGGTGGCCGTCACCACTATCGTGTCATCTGCGATGTGCGACGACGTCGCGGCCCATTACGGCTTCGAGCTGCGTCGCACGCTCACGGGCTTCAAGTACATCGGCGAGCAGATCGGCCGCCTGGAGGCCGCCGGCGAAGCCGACCGCTTCATGTTCGGCTTCGAGGAAAGCTACGGATATCTGGCCGGCACGCACGTGCGCGACAAAGACGCCGTGGTTGCCAGCATGCTCATCGTTCAGATGGCGCGCCACTACCGCAAGCAGGGCATGACGCTGGTGCAGGCCATGCGCGCGCTGTATGACAAGTTTGGCTGGCAGACCAACCGCACGATTTCGCTGGCGTATCCCGGTGCCGACGGCGCACAGCGCATGGCCGACATCATGGCGGGCCTGCGCACGCAGCCTCCCGCGCAGGTGGCGGGCCGCGACGTTGCGGAAATCGTCGACTACGCAGAAGGCGTGGGCGATCTGCCCAAGGCCAACGTGGTGGAGTTCCGCCTGGCGGGCGGCGGCAAGCTGATCGTGCGCCCCAGCGGCACCGAGCCGAAGATCAAGGCGTACCTGTTCGCGAAGGCCCCCGACGAGGCCGGCGCCGCCGCGATGCTTGACGCTCTGGAGCAGTCTGCCCGCGAGATCCTGGCATAGTATGTACGATCTCCCCATGCTCATATGCGCCGTTTTGGCGTTTGTCCCCGCGCTCATGCTGCACGAGGTTGCGCACGGGTTCGCCGCCTACAAGCTGGGCGACCCCACCGCCAAACGCGCCGGCAGGCTCTCGCTGAACCCCGTCAAGCACATCGACCCGTTCGGCACGGTCATCCTGCCCATCTGCCTGATGGCCATGGGCATGCCCGTGTTCGGCTACGCGAAGCCGGTGCCGTACAACCCCGCGTACTTCGAGAACCCGCGCAAAGGCGACATGGCGGTAAGCCTTGCCGGCCCGCTGGCCAACCTGCTGCAAGCCGTGGCAGGCGCAGCCATCGCAGCCGCGCTGTGGTTCACGCTGCCTATCCCGCAGCTGGCAGCTTACGACCTGTTCTACTATGCGTACTTCGTGTTTCTGCCCACGTTCGTGATGACGAACCTGTGCCTGCTGTTCTTTAACATCATCCCTATCCCGCCGCTTGACGGCTCGTCGGTGCTGCTGTTCTTCCTGCCCACGAAATACCTGCCCCAGTACTACAAGGTGCAGCAGTACGCTCTGCCCATCCTGCTTCTGGTGCTCGTGCTGGTGCCTGCCATCTTCCCCAGCATCAACCTGGTGGGCTGGTACATGGACGTGACAGCCGGCAACCTGTTCAACCTGCTGTATTCGTGGATGTAGGCGAAGAAAGGGAAGCTCCCGCCGCTGCGCCCACCCGTTTGCGATACACTGGCATGCATGTCCTACCGTGTACGCATAGATTCGTTCGAAGGCCCCTTCGACCTGCTCCTTTACCTGGTGAGCCGCCAGAAGGTGGACATCGGGGCCATCAACATCACGCAGATCGCCGACCAGTACCTGGCCGAGGTGTCCCGCATGGAAAACCTCGACCTCGACGTCGCCAGCGACTTTCTGCTGGTGGCTTCCACGCTGCTGGAAATCAAGGCGGAAAGCCTCATCCCGCGCCAACGCGACGAGCTCGACTCCGAAATCGAGGAGCTTGCCCCCAGCGAAGCGCGCGACATCCTGGTTGAGCGCCTGCTCACCTACAAGCAATACAAGAACGCGGCAAGCGCCCTGCATCGGCGCTTCGAAGCCGAGGGCCGCATGCACGCGCGCCCGTTCGGCCCCGACGCCCCGTTCCTCAAGGCGATGCCCGACTTCCTGCGCGACGTGCCGCTGGACAGCCTGGCGCTCATTGCGGCGCAGGCCTTCGCGCGCCGCGAACGCTTCCTGCTGGAATCCGAGCACATCGCCGCAAAGCCCATCCCGGTGGAGACGCACGTCCGCGCCATCCACCAGCGCATCCGCAATCAAAAGCACCTGCGCTTCTCGGATCTCGTGAACGCGCAGACGTCCGTGCCGGTTGCCGTGGTCACGTTTCTGGCCATCCTGGAGCTGTACAAGCGCGCGATGGTCACGCTTGAGCAAGACGAGCAATTCGGCGACATCCGCATCGACTACATCGAAGGGTCTGGCGAGCTTCACCTGACCGGCGACGACGCCCTGACCTCGGTGGGGGAGGAAGACTAAATGTTCGAAGGCCTTCGGGAATCGCAACTGTCCGGCGCCATCGAAGCCATGCTGTTCGTTACCGACGAACCCGTGGGCGTTCTCACGCTGGCCGACATGCTGGAGGTCGACCCCGCCCAGGTGGAAGCGGCGCTGGTGCAGCTTCAGACCAAGCTGGCGCAGGAAGAGCGCGGCGTGCAGCTGCGCGAAGTGGCGGGCGGCTGGCGTCTGTTCACGCACCCGGCCTACCACGAGCTCATCGAGAAGTACGTGATCTCGTGGGACACCCGGCGCCTCTCGCAAGCTGCGCTGGAAACGCTTGCTGTGGTTGCCTACAGCCAGCCGGTTACGCGCGCCCAGGTGGCGTCGGTGCGCGGCGTGAACTCCGACAGCTCCATCAACTCGCTGGTGGAAAAGGGCCTGCTGCGCGAAGCCGGCACCGCCGACGCGCCGGGCAACCCCGTGCTCTATGCTACTACGCGCGTGTTCCTTGAGAAATTCGGCCTGCGCAGCACCGCCGACCTGCCCGACCTCGAGCAATTCGCCCCCGACGCCGCCGCGCGCGCCTTCATCCGCGAGCGTCTCTCGGCAACCCGCAGCGACGTTTCCGCCATCCCGGGCGACTTGGAAGACGAAGCCGCTGCCGCGCTGGGCGCTGTGGTTGCTGCTGCGGCCCAAGGCGAGGAAGGCGAAGCGCCCCGCCAGCCCGGCGAGCGCTCGCCCTTCGCTGCTGCCCTGGCGCAGGGTTTGGGCGCCGTCGAGAAGATCGACTTCAGCACGTTGAAATTCGAAACCGACGATGAGTAGCGAAGACAGAATAGTCCCCATGCGCCTGCAGAAGTTCTTGGCGCGCGCGGGGGCGGCGAGCCGGCGGGGGTCGGAAAACCTCATGACGGCGGGGCGCGTCACCGTCAACGGCGAGGTGGTCACCGAGCTGGGCAGCAAGGTGGACCCGCTGGTCGACGAGGTGGCGGTGGACGGCGTGGTCGTGCGCTTGTCTGACGGTGCGGTCACGCTGATGCTGCACAAGCCGACAGGCCTGCTCACCACCATGAGCGACCCCTACCAGCGCCCCACCGTGGCCGAGCTTGTGCCTACCGACCGCTACCCGGGGCTGTTCCCCATTGGCCGCTTGGACCAAGACACCACGGGCCTGCTTCTGTTCAGCACCGACGGTGACCTGGGCAACCACCTGATCCACCCGCGCCATCACGTGCTCAAGCGCTACCTGGCCATGGTGGAGGGAACCCCCACCGAAAAGCAGCTGGACCGCCTGCGCGTCGGCATCACGCTGGACGACGGCCCCACCCAGCCCGCCGAGGCGCGCCTGCTGCAGGACACCGAAGCGCGCGCCGCCCGCAAAGTGCTGGAAGAGCCCGGCCCGCCCGCCGACGCGTCGCGGCAGTACGAGGCTGCCTACGCGAAGAAGGCCGCGAAGCGCTCCGTGGTGGAAATCGGCCTGCGCGAGGGCCGAAAGCACCAGGTGAAACGCATGCTGGAAGCCGTCGGCCACCCCGTGTGCGCGCTGCACCGCGCCGCGTTCGGTCCGCTTGATCTGGGCGATCTGCCCCGCGGACAGTGGCGTGTGCTGACAGATGCCGAAGTGGCCGCGCTGCGCAAAGCCTCCGGCATCGAGTAGGCATCGAGTAGGGCGCGTCGCGTCCTGCACTGCATGCTAGAATGAAGCCGAACCGATACTGCGCGAAAGCGCCTGATTGCAAGAAGGAAGAGTCGATGTCCAACGCACCGGAACAGATGCCGTTCGAGCGCATAGCCATCGCCGGCCTGGGGCTCATTGGGGCCTCGCTGGCCGCCGCCCTGCGCGAAGCGTATCCCGGCGTGCAGCTGCACGGTGCCGACATCGACGAGCGCACCTGCCAGGTTGCGCTTGAGCGCGGCTGGGTCGACACCGCCGCCGCACCCGAATCCGACACGTTCCGCAACGCCGTCGCCGAAGCCGACCTCGCGGTGGTCGCCACGCCGGTTGACGCTTCGGAGTCCATCCTGCGCCTGCTGGCGGAATGGGATTTCCCGGGCATCATCACCGACACTGCTTCCACCAAGGCTCACTTGGCGCAGGTCGCCGAGCAGATTCTTCCGCATCCGCAAAACTACGTGCCCGGCCACCCCATGGCGGGCTCGGAAGTCAACGGCATCGAAGGCGCGCGACCGGACCTGTTCAAGGGCGCGTATTGGATCCTCTGCCCGGATGCCTCCACGCCGCCCGAGCACTTCACTCGCTTGCACGAGCTGGTCACTGGGCTGGGTGCGCGCGTGATCGCGCTCAAGCGCGAAGACCACGACCAATCGGTCGCTATCGTCAGCCACGTGCCACATTTCATGGCGTCGTCGCTCATGCAGTTGGCCAGCCGCCATGCCGACGAAGACCGCTCGCTCATGCGCCTTGCCGCCGGCGGGTTCAAAGATTCCACGCGCATCGCCGCCGGCTCGCCCGAGCTGTGGTGCGGCATCGCCTTCGACAACGCGCCGGCAATCCGCGCCGGTCTCGACGAGATGACGCAGATCATCTCCCTGTTCTCCGACGCGCTCGCAAACGGCGACCGCGCCGGCCTCACGCGCCTTCTGACGCAAGCCGCCGAAGCGCGCCGCGCCCTGCCTGCCGCCTGGGTGCCCTCTACCGAAGACCTTCTGGAAGTGCGCATCCCCATGGAGGACCGTCGCGGCGTGGTGGCAGAAGTCACCACCATCGCCAGCGCCGCCGGATGCAACATCCAGTCCATCGAAATCGACCACATCACCGAGGACAGCGCCGTGCTCTCCCTCATCCTCACCGACGAGGGCGACGTAGGCAAGCTTTCCACCTCGCTTATCAAAGCGGGGTTCTCGGTTTCGTTTTCACCGTTGAGCGCGAAGGAGCACAGCCATGTCTAACGAAAAGCGCATCGACACCGCGGCCCTGGAGGCCGCAGACTTCGAAATGGCGTCGGGCACCACCGAAGGCGTCACGGAAATCGCCCCGCTGCCGGCACCTTTGCGCGGCGGCATCACCGTGCCGGGCGACAAGTCCATCTCGCACCGCGCCGTGCTGTTCTCGGCAATGGCCGAGGGCACCAGCCGCGTGATGGGCGTGCTCGATTCCGAGGACGTGCGCTCGTCCATCCGCTGCGTGCGCCAGCTGGGCGCCGAGGTCTCGCTGGAAAAGCAGCCCGACGGCAGCCTGGCGGGCGGCATCACCGGTTGGGGCGCGAAGGGTCCCAAGCAGCCCGACGAGCCCCTGGACTGCGGAAACTCCGGCACCACCGCGCGCTTGCTCATGGGCATTCTGGCCCCGTGGGACATCCGCGTAACGCTTTCGGGCGACGATTCGCTTTCCACGCGCCCGATGCGCCGCATCACCGCACCGCTCATGAAGATGGGCGTGCGTTTTGAGCCCGAGGGTCGCGAGCACCTGCCCCTCACCGAGATCGGCAACTGCAACCTGCGTCCCATCGAATACGACGCGCCCATGGCATCCGCCCAGCTGAAAACCGCTGTGCTGCTTGCCGGGGCCTACGCGAACGGCACCACCACGCTGCGCGAGCCCGCGCGTTCCCGCAACCACACCGAGCTCATGCTTCCCGAGTTCGGCGTGCCCACCACCGCGTCCGACCTGCTGTCGTCGGTGGAGGGCCCCAACGTGCTGCAGGCCAGCGAAGTGAGCGTGCCGGGCGACCCGTCGTCGGCCGCCTTCCTGGTGTGCGCCGCCACGCTCATGCCCGACAGCGCCATCCAGGTGGAAAACGTCAGCCTGAACACCGCGCGCATCGGCTTCACCCGCACGCTCGAGCGCATGGGCGCCGAGGTCAGCGTGGCGCGCACCGCCATCGCGGGCAAGGAGCCCTCCGGCATGATCCAGGTGTGCTACACCCCCAACCTGAAGGGGTGCGAGATTCCCTCGCAGCACATCGCCTCGGTCATCGACGAGATCCCCATCCTGGCGCTGGTTGCCGCGCACGCCAGCGGCGTCACCGTGTTCCGCGACGTCAGCGAGCTGCGCGTGAAGGAAACCGACCGCCTGGCCGCCACCATCGAGGGCCTGGCGCTTCTGGGTGTGGACGCCTGGGCCGACGGCGACGACCTGTTCATCGAAGGCCAGCCCGGCCTGAAGGTGCCCGAAGGCCTGACGTTCGACTCCAAGGGAGACCATCGCCTGGCCATGACCTGGGCAGTTGCCGGCATGACCTCCGGCGTGTCCGTGAAGGTAAAGGGCTTCGAATCCGTTAACATCAGCTACCCCGGCTTCCTGTCGGATATGGAAAGGTTGGCGCGATGATCATCGCCATCGACGGCCCCAGCGGGGCTGGAAAGTCCACGGTCGCAAAGGCCGTGGCGCGCAAGCTTGGCTTCTCTTGCCTGGACACCGGTGCAATGTATCGCGCCGTGGCGTGGCAGGCTGTGCAAAACGGCGTTTCGCTGGACGACGACGCCGCCCTGGGCGAGGTCGCCCGCAGCTACGACATCGAGTTCGTCCACCAGCCCGGCGAGCCCACGCCCTCTGGCGTGCTCATCGGCGGCACCGACGTAACTGCCGCCATCCGCACGGCCGAGATCGACCGCGCGGTCAGCCCGGTTTCCGCCGCGCCGTCCGTGCGCGAGGCCTTGGTCGACCAGCAGCGCCGCATCGGCAACGCCGGCGACTACGTGGTGGAGGGCCGCGACATCGGCACCACCGTGTTTCCGCAGGCCGAGGTCAAGGTGTTCCTGACCGCCTCCGACGAAGAACGCGCGCATCGCCGCGTGCGCCAAAACGTCGACCGCGGCATCGGCTCCATCGACTACGAAGAGGTGCTGGTCGATCTGCGCCGTCGCGACAAGGTTGACTCTTCGCGCGCGACGTCGCCTTTGCGTCCCGCCGACGACGCTGTGATGCTGGATTCCACGAACCACTTCATCGAAGAGGTCATCGATATTATTTGCGGAATGGCGGACGAAGCACGCGCCCGATAGGAGGACGCAACCATGTTCCTTCCTTACGAGAAAATGTGGGACATGCCGCTGGGCGGCACGTCCACCGAAAAGCAGATCCCGCACTGGTTCGGCAACCTGGTGTGGATCGTGGTCGGCGCCATCTTCAAGCTGTGCTTCCGCTACCGGGTGGACGGACGCGAGCATCTGCGCGGGTTCAAAGACAAGCGCGGCGTGCTGGTCATCTCCAACCACACGTCGTTTCTGGACGTGGCGTTCATGTACCTGGCCGCCCGCCCCAGCCAGTGGGTGCGCCTGATCGGCCGCGAGAGCCTGTTCGACAACGCGCGCGGCCTGGTGGGGCAGATCCTCTCGCGCGTGGGCGCGTTTCCCATCAAGCGCGACTCCGCCGACCGCACCGCCATCAAGCGCGCCACGCGCATGCTGAAGAACAACGAGTGCGTGGGCATCCTGCCCGAGGGCACGCGCCGCGGCAAAGGCTCGAAGGAACCCGAGATCCACGCTGGCGCCGTGTTCATCGCGAAGATGGCGAAGGCCCCCATCCTTCCCATGACGGTGCGCAACGCCGAATACGTGAAGCAGAAGGGCAAGTTCTTCCGCTTTCCCAAAATCACCATTGAATACGGCCAGCCCCTGCTGGTGAGCGATTTCGACTTCATCCCGAAGGAAGACCGCATGGACGCCTGCGCCTGGTACGCCATGCGCGAGTGCTTCGCGCTTTCGCAGCGCGTGCCGCGCGAGCAGGTTGACATGAAGGCCCTGTTCCCCACGGGCAAGGACTACACCGACCTGTTCGCCCAGGTGCAGATCCCGCAGCACACCACCGAAGAGCTGGTGGCGGAAGCCGAGGCGAAGAAGAAGCCTGCAGTGAAGGCTGGGGAAGCGAATGCGGCTACGGCCGAGCCCGCACCCGCCGCCGAGTCCGCCACCCCGGCAGCTGCCGAGCCCGCACCTGCCGCTACGCCCGAAGGGAGCGAATCCTGATGAAGGAAACCATCCGCGCCGAGGAGGCGGGCGCCTGCTACGGCGTGCAGCGCGCGCTGGACATGGCGCTTGACGAGGCCAACAGCAAGCGCGACGTGTGCACGCTGGGGCCGCTCATCCACAACCCGGGCGTTGTGGCGCAACTGGAAGAATGCGGCGTGCGTGCTGTGAGCTCTGTGGACGAAGTTCCCGCAGGCCACACCGTCATCATTCGCAGCCATGGCGTGACCCCCGAGGTCAAGCGCCAAATCCTCGACCGCGGCCTGGAGATCGTCGACGCCACGTGCCCCCATGTGGCGCGCGCGCAGAAGGCCGCCGCCACGCTTGCATCCGGAGGCATGACGGTGATCGTGGTGGGCGAGGAAGGCCACCCCGAGGTTGAGGGCCTGGTGGCTCACGCCCGCGAAGCCGAGCGCCTGACGCGCTCCGCGAACGACCCCGCTAGCGCCTCGGATGAAGCCACGCGCGTGATGGTGGTTGCCACCCCCGCCGATCTTCCCGCCACCCTGCAGCCGCCGGTGGGCGTGGTGGTGCAGACCACCCAAACCCGCGACGCGCTCAACGCGGTGCTCGACGCGCTTGCCGCGCGCGGCATCGAGCCCAGCGTGAAAGACACTATCTGCTCGGCCACGCGCAAACGCCAGGACGCCGCTGCTGCGCTCGCGCGCACCGTGGATGCCTGCGTGGTCATCGGCGGGCGCAACTCGTCCAACACCACGCGTCTGGCCGACATCTGCCGCAGCTGCTGCGAACGCACCTATCACGTGGAGGGCGCCGACGAGCTTGACCCCGCGTGGTTTGCCGGCTGCCAGATAATCGGCGTGACTGCCGGTGCCTCCACTCCCGAAGACCAGGTGGAAGCTGTTCTGCGCACCCTGCGTGCCATGGACTAAAAAGCAGGTGCTTTTTCGCATTTCGACATGAGTTGGCCGATCGTGCACCCCGGCTAGCGGTTTAAGGGCGTACTATACTCACAAGGAAACGCCGGCGCTAAGGAGCATCATGGCAGAGAACACCTCGCTCATCGAACAAGCGAAAGTCGAAGGCGGTCCGCTGTCTGCCAACGAAGCCTCCACCAAGATGTTCAAAATGCTGCGCGCCAGCGACCTCATCAGCGGCCCCATGGACAAAGAGCCCGACACCATCCTGGTGGTGGACGACGACCCCATCACGCGCATGGTGCTGGCCGAGCTGTTCCGCTCCGACTACGACATCCAGGAAGCCGACGACGGCCACGTGGCGCTGCAGCTGGTGCTTGCCGACCCGCTGCGCTACTGCGCCATCCTGCTTGACTACGCCATGAACGTCATGGATGGCCTGGAGGTTCTGGAAAACCTCTCCCGGCGCGAGCTGCTCACGCGCATTCCCGTGTTTTTGATTACTGCCGAGGCGAACTCAGAAGTGACGAAGGACGCCTACGACCTGGGCGTGATGGACGTCATCAGCAAACCCGTCGTGCCGCACGTGGTGCGCCGGCGCGTGGATTCCGTCATCGAGCTGTACCAGTCGCGTCGGCGCCTGAGCAACACGGTGAAAAGCCAGGCCGACGAGCTTCTGGAACAGGCTGAGCGCATCATCGACCTCAGCAACGGCATGATCGAAGCGCTGGCGGCCGCCATCGAGTTCCGCGACGGCGAGTCGGGCGAGCACGTCCGCCGCATCCGCAACATCACGCGCCTGATGCTGGAGGGCACGTTGCTGGGCGAGGGCCTCACGCCGCAGGAGATCGACGCCATCGAGATCGCCTCCATGATGCACGACGTGGGCAAGATCGCCATCCCCGACGCCATCCTGTGCAAGCCGGGCAAGCTCACCGCAGAAGAGTTCGACATCATGAAGACCCACACCACGGTGGGGTCCGACATGCTTGCGAGCATCCCGCATTTCGATGAGCTGGATTCCTACGAGTACGCTGTGGACATCGCGCGCCATCACCACGAGCGCTGGGACGGCCGCGGCTACCCCGACGGTTTGGTGGGCGACCAGATCAGCGTGTGGTCGCAGGTTGTGGCGCTGGCCGACGTGTACGACGCCCTGCGCAGCAAGCGCGTGTACAAAGACGCTTTCGGTCGCGAGAAAGTGCTGCGCATGATCACGGGCGGCGAGTGCGGCGCCTTCAACCCGCGCCTTCTGGAAACCTTCATGGCCGTTGAACCCGCCATCGACCAAATGTATCGCTAGGTTCTCGTATGCTGCGCAGCGCTCGCCTTCGCCCCCTGCGCCTTGCGCGCATTGCCGCGCTTGCGTGCGCGTGTGCGGCGGCGGCGGTGCTGTGCGCGTGCGGCGCAGACGGCGGCTCGCAAGGCGGCGCAACGGATGCGGGCTCAACCGACGGTCCCGCCTACCAAGTGCCTGCTTCCATCCAGCCGGCGGCATACGATGCGAACGCTGCTTCCGTCACCGCCGCCGGAGGCATCGACACCTCGCACGTGAGCGAGGGATACGTGGCTGCCTCTGCCACCAACAGCGCGCGCCTGAAGTTCCAGGTGGTCTGCGGCGATGCCAGCTACAACTACGATCTGCCCGGCGACGGCGCCCCCATCGTGTGCCCGTTGAACATGGGCGACGGAGCCTACACCTTCCGCATCATGCAGAACACCAGCGGCAACAACTACGTGGAGATCGCTTCGGCGCTGGCAAAGGTGCAGATGGACGATGAATTCGAGCCCTACCTGCGCCCCAACCAGTTCTGCAACTTCACCGACAGCAGCCAGTGCGTGCAGCGGGCCCGCCAGCTTGCCGCCGACGCCTCCAACGAGGGCGACGTCGTGCGCGCCGTGTACCAGTGGGTGGTGGGCAACATCACCTACGACTACGACAAAGCCGCCGAGCTGGCCAACGCCACCGGCTACATCCCCGACCCCGACGCCACGCTGGCCGCGTGCTCGGGCATCTGCTTCGACTACGCCAGCCTTTCGGCCGCCATGCTGCGCAGCTTAGGGATCCCCTGCCAGGTGATCACCGGATACGTGGCCCCCGACCAGCTGTACCACGCGTGGAACATGGTGTACATCAACGGCACGTGGGTCAGCGTTGAGTTCAGCATCAACCCCGACGAGTGGACCCGCATGGACCTCACGTTCGCCGCCGCAGGCTCCAGCAGCACCACCGGCGACGGCACCGGGTACACCGATCGATACGTATACTAGTAGCAACGTTTCAGGAGGACGTCATGGATGCTACGCGACATACCGAAGCGAAGGGAAGCCCCGCCGCCACCCCGCCGGCCGCGCCCGACCCCCGCGCCGTGACGGGCGCTCGCCCGGAAGCCGCCGCCGGCTCCGCCGCGCCCGCAACCGCGTCTGGCCAGGCCGCGCCCGCCGCAGCGTCCGGCGCCGCATCCGGTGCCGCGCCCGCAACCGCCGAGCGCCTCACCGCCGCGGACGTCAGCGTGTTCTGCGAGGGCATGGCCATGATGCTGTCCGCCGGCATCCAGACCGACGAGGCGCTCAGCCTGCTTGACATCCGCAGCGGCAACGCGCGTCTGTCCGCCGTGTGCGACATCGCCTACCGCCGCGTCCTGGCGGGCGAGGGGCTGGCCTCGGCCCTGCGCGCCACCGGCGCCTTCCCCAGCTACGCCGTGGGCATGGTGGAAGTTGGCGAGCGCTCCGGCCGCCTTGAGCAAACGCTGCGCCGCCTGATGGTGTACTACGACGAGGAAAGCCGCGTATTCGCCAAGATCCGCACCGCCGTGGGCTACCCGGCCGCGCTGCTGTGCGTGATGGCGGTCATCGTGGCGTTCACCGTGTGGGTGGTGCTGCCCGTGTTCATCCAGGTGTACGAGGGCCTGGCCGGCAGCCTGGCCGCGGGGTCGTCGGCAAGCATCGCCGCGTCCATCGGCATCGGCTGGGCCGCACTCATCATCACCGTGTTGGGCGCCGCCGCCGCAGTGGCCGCCGTGGTCGCCAGCCGCACCCCGCGCGGCAACGCGATGCTGCAGCGCAGCTTCGAGCGCCTTCCCATCACGCGCCCCATCATGGAAAAGCTCGCGCTCTCGCGCTTCACGCTGGTGCTTTCCACCTACGTGGCGTCCGGCGTGAACGACGACGTCGCCCTGGCGCAGTCCCTCGAAACTGTGGAGCACCCGCGCATCCGCGAGCACGCCCAGCGCGCGCTCCGGCTGATGCGCGACCCCGACAGCGCCTGTGGCCTTTCCGCCGCCCTCGCCGAATCCGGCCTGCTCGATGCGCTGTCCGCCCGCATGCTGGTGGTGAGCGCGCGCACCGGCACCGTGGAAAACGTCCTGGCCGGCCTGGGTGAAACCTTCTTCAACGACGCCGCCGACGGCATCGACCGCGTGGTCGACAGCGTGGAGCCCCTGTTGGCCGCGCTGCTCACCATCGCCGTGGGCGCCACGCTGCTTGCCGTGATGCTGCCGCTCATCGGCATCATGGGCTCCATCGGCTAGGCGGAAAGGCGAACCCATGAAGCCCGCAGCATCCACATACGCAGAAGGGAAGGGGAAGGGAAGCGCCCCCGCCGCCGCACGTCCTGCAACGACGGCCCCCCGCCGCGGCGCGCCCGCGTCCTCCGGTCGCGGCGCCGTCCTCCGGCGCATCGCGCTTGCGGCGCTTGCCGTGATTGTGGCAGCTGCGCTGGTTGCCGCCGCGCTTGCCGCCATGCGTGCGAGCACGCTTGAGCAGGGTGCCCAAAGCGCACGCGAAGCCGTGCTCAACGCCGCCATGCAGTGCTGCGCGGTGGAGGGATCCTACCCGTCCACCATCGAGCATTTGGAAGAGCACTACGGCCTTTCCGTCAACCATGACGACTACATCATCATGTACGAGGCGTTCGCGTCGAACGTCATGCCCAGCGTAACGGTGGTGCCCCGATGACCGACCGTCTGGACAGAGGATACGCACCCGGCACCGGCAGCCCAAGCGCCCGCGACGCCGCCATGAACGACGCCGCCAGCCTGCATGCCCGCGGCCCCTACGAGGGCGGCAACGGCCTGCTTCTGGGAGGCACCGTCAGCCAGGGAACCGCCGCGCCCGATGGCGAAAGCTGGGCGCGCGGGCGTGTGGGCTTGCTGCGGCGCTTGGCCGGGGCGGGGAGTTCGCGCTGGTCGCCGGGTGGGTTCTCGTCGGCGAACCTGTTCGCCATGCTTTTGTTTGCGGTGCTTGCCATCGCGCTGTTTTTGGCGCTGGTGGCGGGCACGTCGGTGTATCGGCACATCTTCGACGACGACCAATCCACCGCCGACCTGCGCCGCGGCACCTCGCTTGTTTCCAACACGCTGCGCGCAGTGGACGCGCCGAACACGGTGACGTCGGCCGACGGACCTGAGGGCCCCGCGTTGGTGTTGGTTGAGCATCTGGAAACCGGCACGTTCGAAACGCGCCTGTACCTGCATGAGGGATGGATCGTCCAGGAATACGCCGTGGAAGGCGCGGAATACAACCCCGATGCCGCCACCCCCGTGGTCGAGTCGGCCACGTTCTTGTTCAGCATCCAGCCGGAAGCCGTGCGCGTGTCGTGCGACTCTGGCCAGGTGACTGTGGCGCTGCGCAGCACCGATCCGCTGATGGAAGGCGGTGGTCAGCATGCCTAGCGAAAGCCGGCAAAACGCAAGCAGCAGCAACGCGCGGCTGGCCTGGACGCTGGGCGTGTCCGGCACGGCGAGCGAGCATCGCCGGCTGGGCGGCCGCTTCGACGGCGCCGACGAGGCGTTCGCGCGCACCATGGATGCCAGCACGCTGCACCGTCGCCGCACGTCGAACGTGAAATCGTTGTGGCACGGGAAGGCGTTTTTGGTGGAGGCGCTGGTGCTGTTGGCGTTTCTGGTGATGTCGCTTGCCGTGCTCATCACGCTGTTCGTGAACGCGCGGCTGGAAAGCGCCGGCGGCGAGCGCCTGGCGCAGGCCGTGCATCTGGCGCAGAACGCCGCCGAGGAGTTCGCCGCCAACCCCACCGACGCCGAAGCGCTGGCGATCGAGCAAGACGGCTTGGCCGTGAGCGCGCAGCTGTCCTACGAGCCGCACGAGTCCGGCACCCTGGTGCGCGCCGTCATTACGGTGACGGAACAGGGTGGGGAAGCGGAAGCGGCTGGGACTGCAGTTGGCGAAGCTGCGACAGGGGCCGTGGACGCTTCGGAAGCCGGCTCTGACACCGCGGGCGCTGCCGAGGACGCCCCCGCCCCCGATGCCGCCCCCGCCCCCGATGCCGCCCCCCTCTACACGCTGGAAACCGCCCGCTACGTGCCGGGACTTTCCGCGCCCGATGGAAGCGAGGTGGAGTAATGGCCAACGATCGTCGCGTATCCACCGTCCGCATGGGCCCCATCAGCGTGTTCGCGCTAGTAATCATCTTGTGCCTGGCCGTGCTGGGTGTGCTGTCGGCTTCCACTGCCACGGCGGGGTCGTCTTTGGCGCAGCGCCAGGCAAGCTTTGCCGCCGACGACTATCGCAACGAGGTCGCCGGCCAGCAGCTTTACGCCGCCGCCGACGACGCTCTGGCCCCCGTGCGCGCTGCCGAAGGAGACGCCGCCGCAGTATCTGCCGCCCTGGAAGCCGCCCTGCTCGACATAACCGCCGCCGCGCAAGAGGGGTTTGCGGAAGGGGGGTCCGTCAGCGCCGAGCCCGACGCCGCATCCGGAGCGTCCGCCGCATCCGCCCCCGCCGAGCCCCCCATCCCCTCCGTGCAAGCCAGCATCGAAGGCAGCACCCTTTCCGCGCACATCCAGTCGTCCAGCGGCCGGTGCCTGGACATCCAGCTGGAAGCGCAGCCCGACGGCACGCTGGCGGTGACGGCATGGAAGGCAACCACTCTGTGGGTGGAAGACGACACCGACGTCATCTGGCAAGGCACCTAGTCCGCCGGCAGGCGCTCAGCCAGGGCGCGCGCTCTCCCGCGCAGGGCGCGAACCCCCGGCTGATCAGGCACGCGCCCGCCACCGGAGAAACCGGCGCCTGGCCTAACCGGCGCTTAAAAACTCACCCACCAACCCCCGTCGGGTTGGTACAATAAAAAGGCCGTGCGAGCAACGATGGGAGCGAACATGAGACTGGATGAATTCCTGAAAGAGATGATCCAAGCCAAGGCATCCGACGTGTTCATCGTGGCGGGCCTGCCGATCGCCTATCAGGCAAACGGCCGCCAAGTGCGCGTTGAGGGCCCCGCTCTCATGCCGGCCGACACCGAGGCCATGGTTCGCGCCATCTACGAGGTTGCCGGCCGCAGCGTCGAGCGCTTCCTGGTGGCCGACAACCACGACGAAGACTTCTCCTTCGCCCTGCCGGGCATCGGTCGTTTCCGCGCCAACGTGTTCCGCCAGCGCGGTTCGCTGTCGGCGGTCATCCGCGTCATCCCGTTTGGTCTGCCCAACCCCGAGGACTTCAACATCCCCGAGGCCGTACTGCGCACCGCCGACCTGCAGAAGGGCCTGGTGCTCATCACCGGTCCGGCCGGCTCGGGCAAGTCCACCACGTTGGCCTGCATCATCGACCGCATCAACCATCAGCGCACGGGTCACATTATTACGATGGAAGACCCCATCGAGTACGTGCACAGCCACCGCCAGTGCATCGTCACCCAGCGCGAGGTGCCCACCGACATCGCCACCTACGCCGAGGCTCTGCGCTCGGCCATGCGCGAGGCGCCCGACGTCATCCTGCTGGGCGAGATGCGCGACACCGAAACCATCGGCACCGCCGTCACCGCTGCCGAGATGGCCCAGCTTATCTTCTCCACGCTGCACACCACCGGCGCCGCCGGCACGGTCGACCGCATCGTGGACGCGTTCCCGCCGCAGCAGCAGCGCCAGATCCGCCTGCAGCTGTCCATGGTTCTGCAAGCCATCGTCAGCCAGCAGCTGGTGCCTGCGAAGGACGGCAACCTGGTGCCCGCGTTCGAGATCATGTACGCCAACACCGCCATCCGCAATCTTATCCGCGAGGAAAAGACGCACCAGATGGATTCCGTCATCGCCGCCGGCGGCGACCAAGGCATGCGCACCATGGACCAAAGCCTGTTCGAGTTGGTGCAGCAGGGTACCATCGACCGCGACGTGGCCCTCATGCACGGCATCCACCAAGAAGCCCTCGAAAAGCGCCTAGAGTCCTACGGCCTGTAGACGCCCGCCTGCGTTTCACCGCTGAGTCTCGCCCCGCGCTGCCTCGCCGTTCGCAGCTGCGCGCCCCGCAACAATCAACCAAAACCACGAAGCCTCCGCTCACTCCCGGAGGCTTCGCTTTGTCTGTGCTCATTTTGCGCATGCGCTCCAACGCTACGCGTTCGGTGCCCATTACTAGATTTATTGGATTTTCACTACTAAGTTTGAGGGATTTTCGTTACTAAGTTTGAGGAAAGTTAGTCACGGGGAATTTCTGCGATCTAAGGTATTCGGGAAAAAACGAATACCTCAGTCGGGAAATTACTGAAAACCCAGTCGAGAGATTGCGGAAGGCCATCAATTTGTGGCGGGGGGGGGTACTAGCTGAAACCCAGCGCAAGCGGTCACGCCGCAGCCGCATGCGCACCCACCTGCTCCGCCGCCCCCGCCGCAGCCGCATGTGCGCCCGTTCTGCAGCGCAAGCATCCGCTCCGCAGCCGCACGAGTGTCCGCTCCTGCAGCACCGACATTCATCCCTTCATTCCCGCGTTCATTCCACCTGCCAGTCCACTCACGTATAAATCACTCCAAATCTTGTCACGTTCATACCCCCCTTTGCCGTATTCGTTCTAGAGTGCCAAGGGTGGGTATCAACGTGTGATACAAATTTACCTGTCTTATTTTGTCCATTTCTATGGGATCGATGCTGGGAAGCGCCAAGCGCCTGCTTGCCGGGGCTGCCTCCAAAGCCCTCGCAAGCGCAACGGCAGGCAACGGCGCCTCGCCCGGCAAAAGGTGGAAGCTAGCGAGCAATCGCAAGCGGAAGGTGAGTGGTGACTATGAAGAGCAGCAGAGTCCTCAGAAGCTGGAGGGAGTACGGCGTGAAGGCCGTGGCAGTCCTCCTTACGGCGTTGCTGGCCACCCAAATGGTGGGCACGCCTGCATTCGCGTCGCTCGAGCAGTCCGAAAAGGCTGCCGAAGAGCAGATCGCGACCGAGGTCAAAGACGTTGCCGCAGACGAGCCTGCGGAAACGACCGCGACCGAAACGGAAACCTCGAATGCGACGGAAGGCGACGAGTCCAGCAATGCGAGCAACGAGGCAGAAAGCGACGCCTCCGGCACCGCATCTGCTGCGAGCTCCGAGTCGAATTCCGCCAGCACAGAGCCGGCTGCGTCTGACCAGCAGGTAGACGTCCAGCTGGATCTTGCCGCGGAAACGACGCTTTCCTATGACGGCGCCACATACGGCTCTGGCGACGAGTCCATGAAGGCTCCCGCGAATGAAGAGCTGAAGTTCACGGTGAGCGCATCTGAGGGCTACCAGGTGGAGTCCGTCGAAACCACCATCGACGGCGTGGCTGCTGCGCTAGAGGCCAACGAGGCGGGCGAGTACACCATCGACGCCGCCGACCTGACCGACGGCGAGAAGATCGTCGTCACGACCGAGGCCGTCCCGACGGAGGAGCCCGCCGAGGACGCGACCCCTGTCGAGCCCGAGGAGACCACCGAGGATGAATCCGCTTCTGCGGAGGAGGCGGTTCAGAACGATGCTCCTGTTGCCAGCAATGGAGCCTCAACAATGGCTGGCCGAGTGGCAGAAGTTCAGATGACCGTGGGGGAAAGCCGGACGATTTACGGGGAAAACCCAAGTGGAGATTTTGGAGGCGGCTCATCCGACCATAGATGGACCGTAGAGGGCAGTGCAGTCAGAATTGTTAGTGGCTCGAGAAGCGCAAATGTGACCGTGCGTGCTGCAGAAGCGGGAACAGCAACGCTCAAACATACATACACATACCAGTCATGGTTTGGGGGAGATAAAGAGACCCGCACTGAGAGCATTACCGTCGAGGTTGCGCGCGCTCTTGAGGTTACCATTGACAATGGAACCATTGAGGCCAGCTCCACAACAACGGCCCACGCAGAGGGCGCAACCGGCTCCGTCAAGTGGGAGTCGAGTAACCCAAGCGTAGCTCAGGTTACTTCGAATGGCCGAGTCATCGGTGTCTCTAAGGGAACCGCCCAAATCACTGCCACCGACTCGACAGGGGCCACTGGGTCCGTCAGCGTGCGCGTCACACCAATGATGTGCACGATTACGTTTGTTCTCAACGGAGGTCAGTGGAGCGGGAATGATGGTCTCAAGGAGGGCGCAAACAAGCGCGAATTCGGCTCTCAGCTGTGGAGCAGCGGCGACCTTGCTTCTCCGACCCGTGATGGCTACTACTTCACCGGCTGGACTCCGACCGTGAGCAAGACGGTTGTTGGAGATGCTACATATAGAGCCAACTGGAAACGGATTAGCGATTTAACTCCTGTATACGTTTACACGAAGGTCGACGGAACAGAAGAAGATAAAGAGGGCCTCATCTTAAACAATGAGGGCTGGTATACGCTGGGCGTAATTTTTGTTCCTAGTTGGCTGTGCTATCCAGATGCACCTCAGAATACCACCGTTAATCTGAGCAGCCCGTATAATATGGGGCAAATTGAGAGCGCGCTGAACGAGATAACCGCATACCTACCAAATGCCTCCCTGCTCGAATATATCGATGAGATTGACTGGACAAAGCTGCATGTTCAAAATGGTGCAAATGACTATGTGCCGTCTGGTCCAGAGGTGCGCCCAGTCAGCTCGTGGCATTTGGACGGAGAGCTCGACGCAAGCCGTTTAGCCACCTTAACTGTGAACTATATTGATGTTGAGACTGACGAAGAGATTATTTCGTCGGATTACTTCACTGTTGGAGTGGGAACATATCAGAGCGCAGACACATATAGAATTGAAATTGCGAACTACACTTACGATCATGCCGAGCCCAATGGTGTGCAAGTCACCAAGCAGGGCCCGAATGAGATCAATCTCTATTACACACACCAAAAAGCAAGTCTTCAGTATGACCTGAATGCTGATTCCGGGATAACTGGTGAGGCTCCGGCTACGCAGCGTGGCTATATTGAAGACTCAGTTACGGTGGCAGGCGCCGACGGTTTCAGCAGGGCAGGGTATAACTTCGTCAGCTGGAACACCGCTTTCGACGGTTCCGGAACGACCTATCTCGCTGGCAGGCAGTTCACCTTTACAGACCAAACAACCACAACCCTCTATGCCCAGTGGGAGAAGGACGCCGCGCTGTGGCACTCCGTGACCTACGTCGACGGCGTCGACGGCGAGGAGATCGACGTCCCCGCCGGCTCCGCCAGCGTGCTGCAGGGCACCGAGTACACCGTCTCCGACCAGAAGCCCGAGCGCACCGGCTGGACCTTCACCGGCTGGAAGACCACCGACGTCACCGGCTCCGAGCAGACCTTCCAGGCCGAGGGCACCTTCACGATGCCCAACAAGGACGTCACCCTCGAGGCCCAGTGGGAGGCGAAGAGTGGCATCGCCTACACGGTCGAGTTCTACTTCCAGGACCCCACTGACGGCTCATTCAAGATCGACGAGGGCCTGACCGACGAGACCCGTACCGGCACGACCGAGCAGCCCGTCTCCGTCACCGAGCAGGACAAGGCCGTCCAGCGCGACAACTACGTCTTCGACGAGGGGAACGAGGCCAACGTCCTGTCCGACGACTCCCTGAACGGCGACGGCACCACGACGCTGAAGGTCTACTACAAGCTCTCGCTCGACGTGACCTACGACCTCAACGGCGGCACCTCCGACGAGGAGCTGTCCTACCCGGGCCTCGACTGGGACGACAAGACCCCGACGATCTCCGCGCCGACCCGCGACGGCTACGCCTTCACCGGCTGGAAGCCCGAGGTCGCCGAGACCGTGACCGGCGACGCGACCTACGTGGCCCAGTGGGAGCCCAACTTTGACGACTTCGGTATTGTTGCTGATGCCGAAGGCGGGCATTGGACCTACGACGGTTCCAAACGCAAGATCGAGCTCGAGGGCGTGTATCCTGGCGACGAGCTTAAATACGTCATCACCTACGCGGATAAAACTACTGAGGAAGTGATCGCAACAGTTGCAGCCGACGGCACCATCACTGACGAGCCCATGTTCAAGGATTTCAGTGACACTTCGGCCGTCGTAGTGACCGTGACTCGTGGTGGACAAACCGACCAGGCAAGCACTGCCATGACCATTGACAAGGTTCAGATTACTGTTACTGACCAGAAGTCTGCTCTGTTCGACGGTTCCCAGAAGACTCTCACCATTGGCGAGGGCGATGCCGGCCAGTACAAGGTTAACGGCAAGACCGTTGATGGCGAGACCTTGAAAGTTACGGCCAAGGTGACCGGGACCGAGGTTGGCAGCCACACCGATGTCGTCGGAACTGCCGAAGGTGGTTCCATTTGGACGATCGAGAATGGCCTGCCCGAGAACTACGATGTCAAGGTCAATGGCACGCTGCGCATCTTCGCCCAGTCCATTGACGATGATGATCCCGAGTTCCCGGATCCCACCGATCCCGAACCCGCCGATCCTGATCCGAACGATCCTGACACTCCGGACGATACGGATTACTACGGTGGCGTTACCGTCAAACTGGACGGACCCGACGACACGCCTTACAACGGCGCCGAGCAAAAGCTTCCTTTCAAGGTCCTTGACAAGGATGGCAATGACCTCAGCACTCAGTACTACGATTACGAATACAGCGGTGACACCACCAACGTCGGAGAGGTGACCATCACTATTACGGGCAAGAACGGATACAGCGGCACGGCTGAGCTGAAGTACCGCATTACCAAGGTCGACCTGCTCATCACGACCGCCTCTGACGTGAAGATTTACGACGGTACCGCGTTGACCAACCCTGGCATCACTTTTGGCGACGCTGACGGAAGCAAGGGCTTCCAAGGTGATGACGCCAACAAGGTGAGCATCTACACCACTGGCACCCAGACCGAGGTCGGAACCTCTTGGAACTCCTACGGCGTTGACGATCCGGACAACGTCCTGCGCAATTACAACGTCACCGCCAGCCTTGGCACGCTGAAGGTCGTTGCTTCGTCGATCGATCCTGACGATCCTGATCCGCTGCCCGACCCCGACGATCCGGTCGTTCCGGATCCCGACGATCCTGACAACCCGGATCCGGTCGACCCCAACCCTGATCCGGACAACCCCGATCCCGACGTTTACGGTGGCGTTACCGTTGATGAGCCTCAGGACTCCGTCTATGACGGCACCGACAACAAGTGGGCTCCCGTGGTAACGAGCGATGATGGCCAGACGCTCGTCGAGGGCACCGATTACACGGTCGCTTACTTCCGCAACGGCCAGGCAACTGACACCTTCAGCGACGCTGGCACTATCGAGGTCGTTATCACCGGCATCGGCGGGTACTCGGGCACCTACGAGGACTCTTACGTCATCAGCCCGCGCCCGATCACGGTCGTCACGGATTCTGCTTCCAAGGTCTACGACGGCACCGCACTCACGGCTGCTGGCCGCGTTGAGAACCTCGTTGCAGGCGAGACCGTCACGGTCAACACCTCGAGTCGCACCGAGGTTGGCACCAGCGATAACCTCTACACGCTTACGTGGGGCACTGCTGATCCGGCAAACTACACTATCGTCGGTGAGACGATCGGTACGCTGACCGTTACCGCTGTTCCGGTTACGCCCATCCCGACGCCTGACCCAGACGGCGGAGACGATGACGGTACTGACGACGGCACCACGCCCGCCACGGATCCTGGCACTGCCGACGACGCCACCGCCGAAGAGGCTATCGCCGAGGGCGAGATCCCGCTGGCTGCTTCAGCAGGCGGCGTTGAGATCGTCGACGACGCCACCCCGATGGCTGGCGGCGATCACCCCGATTGCTGGGTCCACTGGTTCATGATCCTGGGCATCGTGGTGACGGTGGCCTACACGGCAGGCGTTGTGGGACGTCGCAGCAAGTTCAGCGGCGACTTGAAGGACTACGAGGACAAGGTCCTCGGCAACAACCAGAACAACCAGTAGCGTTAAGGAAGGAGGAGCATCATGAAGAAATCGAACGTGATCATCACCGTAGTGCTTGCAGCGGTCTCCATCTTCCTGCTGGCGCTGTGGTACGCCCTGGGTCTCAACCGCGTTGACGAGCCGCTCGATCTGATCGTCAGCATCGTGTGGTGGGCGGTCATCATCGTGGCCATCGTCGCCGTGGTGAAGGTTGAGAACACTCGCCGCGAGCGCGTGCGCACCGTCTACGTTGCCAACGGCTCCTACTACAACTCCGAGGCCGGCAACCGCATCCTGGCGGCCGGCGCGTCCCCGACCGAGGCCATCGCTGCCACGCTCGCGGGGCTGGAGTACGGCTTCGACAAGGCCGAGGCGCCCACCAAGCCCGGCACCGACGAGCCGGCGGACTTCGACTACGTGGTTCGCACCAGCAAGTTCGACCAGGGTTCCGACGGTTCCAACAACCAGGGCACCTGGCAGGGCGAGGTCGTGACGGTCGCCACCGGCGCCGCGCGCCCCTTCGCCAACCGCATGGAGCTGGCAGCCATCATCGGCTAGCCCCACCTAAACGGCCGCCCCGCCCACCTGGGGCGGCCGCCCAAAATCCCACCTAACGCCTCGGGCCGGACAACCTTCCGGTCCGAGGCGTTTCTGTTTCTGGGTGCCTGCAAAACTTGCAAAAGATGCCTAAACTTGCAAAGCAAGTCTAAAAATGCAAAACTTACCTAAAATAGCAAACGCTACGTTAGGGAGGCGCATCATGGCTCGCGAGCGAAATCCATTCACGCCAACATTCGGGATGGTTCCCCGGTTCCTTGCTGGTCGCGACAAGCTTCTCGACGAGATGGCTGAGGCGTTTGAAGATGGCCTAGGCAATCCAAACCTTTCCACCATGCTGATCGGCGCAAGAGGAACCGGAAAGACTGCCGTTCTGTCTTGCATAGCCGACGAGGCTCAAAGCAGGGGCTGGATCGCGGTAAACGTCGTTGCGTCAGAGGGGATGCTCGAAGACATAGTCCAGCAAGCTGGGCGCTTGGCAGCGCATCTGGTTGACCCAGGCTCGGACAAGCGCCTTTCTGGCTTGGGCGTCGGGCAAATCCTCAACCTCGAATGGGTGTTTTGCGAGCCAGAGTCCGCCAACTGGCGTTCGCGAATGGACGCGATCCTGGAAAAACTCGAAGAGCGCGATATCGGCCTTCTGATCACGGTCGACGAGGTTCGGGTCGATGTCGAAGAGCTGATTCACCTCGTTTCGACGTACCAGCTGTTTGTGCGCGAGGGGAAGAAGGTGGCTTTGGTGATGGCGGGCCTTCCCTCCAATGCGACCGATCTGATCGACGATGAGAGGGTTACCTTCCTGAGAAGAGCAAGGCAGCAGCGTCTTGGCCGGATCGGAGACGTTGAGGTGGCGCGCGCGTTTCGCAAGACCATCGAAAGCGCAGGCAAGACGATCGAGGAAGACGCGCTGCAGCTTGCCGTTGAAGCGTCTGCCGGGTTCGCGTACATGATGCAGCTCGTCGGCTATTTCGCATGGGCTGAAAGCAACGGTTCGCCAGTGGTGACGCGCCAGCATGCCGAGCAAGGCATAGAGCGAGCGCGCGACGATTTTCGACACGGTGTCTTGGACGCTACGTATCGCGAGATGTCCCAGGGCGACAGAGAGTTCGTGATGGCGATGCTTCCCGATTCAAACGACAGCCGCTTGGCAGACGTCGCAAGCCGCATGGGGAAGGGAAGCAATTACGCCTCGACGTACAAGAAGCGCCTGCTGAGGCAAGGCGTCATCGCTGAAAACGTCGACTCAACATTCCGCTTCGAAATGCCCTTCATGCAGGAATACCTGGAGTCCTTCCACTAGCCCCGTTCCCAGCAAGCACACCCGTTCCTAAATCCGGAAACCACCCCAAACCCGGAAACCACCCCAAACCCGGAAAGACGATTCTATCTGCAAACATCCGCCATTTCGCACGTCAAAGAACATTCCCGAATTCCGGTTGCTGAAGCCCTTCGCGCAAGAAAAAGCCGTGCTGATGGAGGAAACAGGGGGCAAATGAACGATCGGAAATCCCTGCGCAAACCGATCCGACTCGCCAGACTGTTCGCGACCTGGGGTTTTGCGTTTTGACGGGGCGGCTCGATTCCGCCCGGGACGCCCTTCGCGCTCGCAAATCGTTCAGTTGCCCCCTGTTTCCGGCAGAAAGGGTGCAACCATGGATGCTACCTGTCCCCGTTAGAGGACATCCATCGTAACGCTTGCATGGGAGCTTCTGCCAGCACGGCGAAGGGGGAGGGCACCGTAAAGGCCCAAGACGAATGACGCAGCATGCTGTTTGTGAGCCCTAACGGAACACTTTTCTTTCAATTCTGCACAAAAAGTATTCCGTTGGCGGTATACTTTATTTGCAAAGTGAACCTCGCCAGGAAGGGCATCCCCATGATCGACACGGCAGAAGCTGCGCACAGGTTGGGCGTTTCTCGGCGGCGAGTGCTCGCGCTCATCGAGGCGGGGGACATCGCGGCAGAACGACTGGGGCGTACGTGGATGGTCGACGAGCGCTCAGTCGAGCGGCGCCTTGCGTCTCCAAAGCTCAAAGGGCGCCCGAAGCTCGGGCAGAAAAACCTCATGAGCCTCAAGAGCTGCACGCTCATGAACCGAAACCACGAGGTGTTGGATTTCACCTACGACGCGCAGCGCAAAACGGCCAGCATCGACAAGACCCACCCCGATGTCGCATGGGCTCCACCGGGCATTTTCCAAGAAGGACGCCAGCCGAACCCGATCGATCTTGCCGACTGGATTCGTCGTCGCTACATGCCTCCGCTGCGTCCTGAATCGCAAAGGCTGATGAAGCTTGCGGGCGTTACGACGGTCGACGAGCTCATGTTCGGATCCCTCGGTTTGAACCTCTCCGACCAATACTGGTTCAGACCCGAGGGCACCACGCTTGACTGGCATGACGTCAATTTCTTCGAAAATGGTTACTCCCACGACCCGGCGGCGCCCCTGCGAACTCCGGACAGCTCGACGCCGGGCGCGCTCGAAAAGCGCTGGGAGCGCATCGAGGGCGTGGACTACCTGGTGAAGGGCGCCTCGACTGCCGAGCGCCGCGAGCCCTACAACGAGGTGCTCGCGACCCGGCTTGCAAAGCGACTGCTGTCTGATGATGAATACATTCCCTACACGCTGGTGGAAAGGGAGGGTCTTGCGTGCTCGGCGTGCCCTACCTTCGCCACTGAAGAGACCGAGTTCGTTTCTGCAGCAGATGTGGCGGTGTTCGCAGGCATATCTCTTGGACGCGATCTGTATCGAAGCTACGCAGACGCTTGCGAGAGGCTTGGCATTGCCGACGCCCGCGTCCGCCTGGCGAAGATGATCGTTTTCGACCACGTGTCAGCGAATTTTGACCGTCATCTGGGAAACTTCGGGCTCATGCGCACTGTTGAATCGTTGGATGGATGGCGCATGGCGCCGCTGTTCGACAACGGTGCGGCGTTCTTCTCTCGCGCGACTATGGCAGAACTGCAGCGAGCTCGCTACACCTGGGCCTCAAACCCCTTCGAGGAATACCCTTCCCGCCAGCTTGCGCGCGTGGAGGATCTTTCCTGGTACGACCCGCAGATGCTGGAGGGCTTCTTCGAGGAGGTCGAAGAGACTCTCCTGAAGAACACCGCATTGCCCGAAGGTTTCGCTGAGCGCGCCGCGCATCATGTGCAGCGCAATATCGACGCCGTCGACGACGTGGCGGCCGAGCGCGCGGCCCTGTACGCAGGGTTTTGATTGCTAGGCTGCCAATCCAGACGCCCAGCCTTTCAATTGGCGATATATTTCGTAACGCAATATATTGCCGATTGTCGAGCTTGGTGACGAGAGATCCCGTCCCTTTGGACTGCGCGGCGGCTCAGGGCAGCCTGGGACCACCGCCGGGCCGGTAGCGCTACTTCAGCAGCTTACCCAGGACCGACGTCAGTTCCTCTACGGTGAAAGGCTTTGCCACGTGGCCGTTCATGCCGGCTTCGGTGGTTTTGGCGATGTCTTCGGCAAACGCGTTAGCCGTCACGGCAACAATGGGGATGCGGGTGGCGTCTTCGCGGTCGAGCGCGCGGATGGCGCGCGTGGCTTCGCAGCCGTCCATCACAGGCATCTGCATGTCCATCAGGATGGCGTCGATCTCGTCCAGCTTCGAGTTTGCGAACGCCTCCAGCGCTTCCTGGCCGTTGCGTGCCTCGATCATGGTGGCACCCAGCATCTTCAGGAACTCCGTGGCGATCAGCATGTTGATTTCGTTGTCTTCGGCGATCAGCAGCGTCCGCCCAGTCAGATCCAGCGCAGTGCCTGCGTTCTCGTTGGCATCCTCGGGTTCGTCGGCTTCGGGTTCGTCGTCAATCACCTGCAGCGGCACCACCACGGTGAACGTGGTGCCTTCGCCCAGCTTGCTGCGCACCGAGATTTCGCCGCTCATCTGCTGCACCAGGCTTTTCACGATGGGCATGCCAAGGCCGGTGCCCGTCACGCCCGTGGGCGCGAACATGGTCTCGCGCGCGAACGGCTCGAACACTTGCTCCAAGAACTCTTCCGACATGCCGATGCCGGTGTCCGACACATCCAGCTGGTACTTCGCCGTACGCTCGGTGCGGGCGGTTTCGCGCAGGGACACGCCGATATTCGCGCCCTCAAGCGAGTACTTCAGCGCGTTGGAAACCAGGTTGTTCAGAATCTGGCTCATGCGCTTGGCGTCGCCGTACACGCGGTCGTGTTCGATGTCCACCTGCACGTCCAGGTGCTTCCCTTCTCGCTGCACTTGGGCGGTGAACAGGCCCAATGTGGAATCCACGCACTCGCGCAGGCTCATGGGCTCGTAGTTCACCATGCCGTTGTCGCCGTGCTCCATGCGCGACATGTCAAGCACGTCGTTCACCAGCGCAAGCAACTGCTCACCCGCGCCCTCGATCTTGCCCAGATACTCGCGGGTTTTCTGCTGATCGTCGATGTCTCGTTTGGCCAGCTCGGTCAAGCCGATGATGGCGTTCAGCGGCGTGCGCATGTCGTGCGATGCGCTGCTGAAATACGACGCCTTGCGTTCCACCGTGCTGCGTGCCGATGTCAGCGCGTTTTCCAGCAGCTCTTTGCGGGCAAGCTCGCGCTTTTTCTCGGAGTCGACGTCGCGGAAGCACATGATTACTTCGTCGCGGCGCAAGTCGCCGTTGTGTACGATGCGGATGGACACCCAGCGCGTGCCGTCGGCAAAGGTGCGGCGGAAGTCGCCGCCAAACTCGGCCACGCCGTCGGCCACCAGTGCGCGGATGTTCTCGAGCGAGAAACTTTTCTCGAACTCGGTATAGGTGCGCTCGTCCACGTATTGCTTCACGACGTCGATAAGGTAGTGGTAGTCGCCGCGGTCGCCGTGCGCACCCAGTTCGGAGCGGACATCGGGCGAGCTCTTGATCGCCTCATAGGTGCCGTGCCGGTAGTTGATAAGGTAGATCGCGTAGAATGTGTCGCCCAAAAGGCGCAGCGTGTTGGCGGTGTGGCGCGCTTTGCGCTCCTCGAGCATCGAACGGATCATGAAGGCGCTCGCGATCGCCAGCATGGCAAGGAACACCGCCACGATGGCAAGCAGGGTGTTGTCCCATCCTTCCTGCAGGATGGACTGCGTGGGGATGGTGATGACCGACATCCAGCCGTTTTCCATCTGCGAGTAGTACACGGTGCGGTTCATGCCGTCGCTTCCGGCGATGCTCATGACGTCGGAATCGTCGGTGTCGGCTTCGATGCCGTCCGTCAGATCGTGCAAATAGTCCTGCACCACGGGGTCGTCCAGGTCCAGCCCGGTTGAGGCGTACAGGAGGTTGCCCTGGCTGTCGAACAAGAAATACGAGCCGCCAGAGGGAATATCGGCGGTCGCGCGGTCTTCGTTGAGCTTCTCCAGGCGGATGTCGAATGCCGCCACGTCTCCCTCGTCGCCGATGGCGATGGAAAGCGTGACCAGCTGCCCGCCAGTGATGACGTCGGTGTAGGCGTCGGTGTAGACGATGTGCCCCTTGTTAGCCAGAGCGTTTTGGTACCACGCGGTGGAGGCGTAGTCGTAGGTGTCGTCGTTTTCCCAGGGGTTCGCGGCGACGATCTTGCCGTCTATCACCACGTATGGGTCGATGATTTCGGCGCCCAGCACCTCGGTCATGTGGAAAGAGTAGGTGTCCAGCCACTCGCTGATTTCGACTTCGGTGGTGCCGTTTTCCACCATCTCGTCCAGGTACGTGTAGCCCAGCCCCAAGAAATACGTGTACACCGAGAAGCGGTTCTCTTCCTCGGCGGCATAGGTGGTGGCAAGGCTGGTTCCCATGCGGTCGGCGTTCAGCAGCAGCTTGTCGCGCACCAGGAACACGCACCAGGCAATGAGCAGCGCCATCACCACGGCAAGCGCGGCTCCCAGCGCGATCTTGGTTCGGGTGCGGTTCTTCGGTGCCATGACGGTGTCCTTCCTGGTGGACGGGCGGGTTCGGCGCGCGGGGCGGCGCACGTGGGGCAGGGCGTGGCGTCGACGCAGGTGGGGCTTCGGAGCGGCGGCGTCGCACGGGGTGGCGCTGTCGCGCACGGGGCGGCGCTACAGCAACGCCAGTAGCTGCGCGACGGCTTCGGGGCGCGTGGCCCAGCTGGTCACGAAGCGGACGACAAGCTTGCCGTCCGCACGGCGCTCCCACACCTCGAACGTGGCGCTCTCGCGCAAGCACGCGCAGGTTTCATCGTCCATCGCCACGAACTGCTGGTTGGTGGGCGAATCCATCGCCAGCTCGTAGCCGGCGTCAACAAACCCCTGCGCCAGCGTGCGCGCCAGCCCAACGGCGTGGCGGCCGTTGGCGAGGTAGCGCGTGCGCTCAGCCTCGACCAGCGCCGAGCCTGCGTTGGCTTCGGGGGAATCTTCCTCGAACAGCACATCGAACTGCAAGCCCAGCATCCGGCCCTTGGCCAGCAGCGCGCCATGCTTTTTGGTCAGAGTGAAGAAGTGGTCGGCCAGCGCAGGGTTGGGGAACACGACCGCTTCGCCGAACAGCGCGCCCACCTTGGTGCCGCCGATGTAGAACGCATCGGCGACCGCCGCAATGTCGCGCAGGCTCAGCGCGCCCTCGAGCGCTGCCAGGGCGTATCCCAAGCGCGCGCCGTCGATGAACAGGCGCATGCCGCATTCATCGCACACGGCGCGCAGCGCCTTGAGCTCGTCGAGGGTGTAGAGCGTGCCGTATTCGGTGGCTTGGGAGAGATAGACCATGCCCGGCTGCACTTCGTGCTCGCGCGCCTCGCCTGCGGCCCACGACTCGTAGCGGGCGCGCACATCGCCGGCGTCAAGCTTGCCGTTGCGATGGGGAATTGGCAAGATCTTGCGGCCGTGCGCTTCCACGGCGCCTGCCTCATGACCGTTAATGTGACCCGTGTCTGCCGAGATGACGCCCTCCCACGGGCGCAGCAGCTGGTCGATTACCGCCGCGTTTGCCTGGGTGCCGCCCACCAGGAAATGCACCGCCGCATCGGGCGCGCCGCACGCGTGGCGGATGCGGTTGCGCGCGCTTTCGCACACGGCATCGGTGCCATAGCCCGGGGTTTGGTCCAGGTTGGTGGCGGCAAGGCGTTCGATGATGGCCGGATGCGCACCTTCCATGTAGTCGCTGTCGAAATGAAGCACGGCGGTTCCTCCGTTAATCTGGTCTTTGTTGTTATTGGTAGTCTACGGCTTTCGTCGGCATCCGCAAGCGACAGAGGGGCGATTCCCGAAGGGGATGGCGTATACTTGTCGTTTGGACAATACGCGCCGTGGGGATGCGGCGCTGCACCTATGGAGTTTTCGCCTATGACCACCATCGACACCGCAACCGGCAAGGAAGCGCCGGCCGAGATCTCGTCCGAACGCGTGAAGGACATCTTCTCTTCCATCGCGAAGAAGTACGAGCGCTTCAATGCCGTCAGCAGTTTCGGCGCCTACAAACTGTGGCTGGCAGGTATGGCGAAGCAGGCGCCCATCGATTCCAGCCACGACGTGCTGGACATTGCCGGTGGCACGGGCGATGTCACGTTCACGATGGCGCGCGAGAAGCGTCCTGCCCACATTCAGTGCACCGACCTCGTGCCCGAGATGCTGGAGGTCGCGCGTGCGCATTACGACGAAGGCGCCTCGGCAGGTGTTCCGGTGGATTTCCAGGTGGTCGACGCGCAGGATATCCCCTACGACGATGCTTCTTACGACGTGATCACCATGGCGTACGGCATTCGCAACATGCCAGACCGCCCGCGCGCGCTGGCCGAGATGCTGCGCGTGCTGAAGCCGGGCGGCGTACTGGTGTGCCTGGAGTTCTCCACGCCGCCGAACGGCCTGTGGCGGGCGCTGTACTCGTTTTACTTGAAGCACCTCATCCCGTTTTGGGGCGGGCTCATCACCGGCGATCGCGAGGGCTTCGTGTATCTGGCGCGTTCCATCAAGGCGTTTCCCGATCAAAAGGGTTTGGCGCAGATGATGCGCGACGCCGGGTTCGTGGATGTGACCTGGAAGAATTACACCGGCGGCATCGCCGCCGTCCATGTGGCCCGCAAGCCAGAGTAGAAGCGCGTCGCCGTGAGGTGCATCCCCTGAAAAACCGCCTGCATTTTAGGCAAGATCCGAAAACGCGCAGGTTGTTATTTGTTTCGCTGCCCTATCATTGAACGAGGTCGTTTTTCGCGTGGGGCGAAGGCGGCAGGGAGGGAAAAGGGGCGATGTCCGTGCCTCAGGAGCACAAGACCGAGCGGCTTTGGTCGCCGCTGTTCATCTTCATCATCATAATGACCCTGTGCAGCTTTATGGTTGGTCAGGGGCTCAATTCCGGTACGTCGGTGTATTTGGACCATATGGGTCAGGGCGCTACGCTTGCCGGCATTCTCGCAGCGGTGTTTTCGGCGTCGGCGGCGGTGGCGCGCATTGCGTGCGGTCCTGTCATCGACAACGTCGGGCGCGTGGTCGTGATGCTCGGTGGCGCGTTGTGCCTGTTCGTGGGCACCATTTTGCCGGCGTTTGTGTCTGACACGACTGTGTTCACGCTGTGCCGCATCCTGCAGGGCATTGGGTTTTCGGCGGCTACCACGGCATCGGCGACTGCCGCGTCCGATGTTTTGCCGTTGTCGCGCTTGGGCGAGGGCATCGGTTACTACGGGTTGGGCCAGGCGCTGGCGATGTCCATTGGCCCGGCGTTGGCACTGTTCTTGGTGAACACCGACCCTGCCGAGAACCTGTATCTGGGCATGTCGGCGATGGCGGCGCTGGCCATCGTGTTCACGCTGTTGTGCCGCTACGAGAAAAACCCCAAGCGCCTGCCCGAAACGTCGTCGTACCGCCAGCGCATCGAGCGCGAGGCGGCGAAAGCTGCTGCCGGCGAGGCCGAGGCAGCCGGGGCGGCCGGGGCGGCAACGACAGAGGCCGAGGCCCCCAAGGCTCCCGCGAAAAAGGAGGGCTTCCTCAAAAGCTTTTTCGAGCCGCGTGCCGTTCCGGGCATGCTTCCCATGCTGGTGCTCAGCCCTGCGTTTGGCTTCGGCATCTTCTTCATGGGGCTGTACGGCACGTCGCTGGGGTATACCGGCGCCGGCTTGTTTTACACGGTTTCTGCCATCGCGATGATCGCCGTGCGCTTGGTGTCCAAGGCGTTCATGGATCGCGTTGCGCCGTTCAAGATCATGACGTTTACCGTGCTGTTCGGCCTGATCGGGTTTGCAATGGTGTTCTTCGCCGGCCAAAGCGAGCTGTTGTTCTATGCGGCGGGCATTCCGTACGGCCTGTGCCTGGGCATCGCCATTCCCCTGAACCAGTCGGTTGCCGTGAAGAACACGCCTGCCGAGCGATGGGGCGCTGCAAACGCCATCTACCTGCTTGCCAGCGACATCGGCATTGGCGTGGCGTCGGCGGTGTGGGGCGTCGTCAACGATGCGGCGGGGTTCTCGGTCACCATCATCTGCGCAATGTGCTGCGTGGCTGCGTCGCTGCTGGTGGCATGGCTCGCCTACCCCGGCCACGGCCTGAAACCCCTCACCCAAAGCGAATAGCGTGACAGGTGCGTGATGGGGGACGGTCCTGAAGCGTGACAGGGGACGGCCCTGTGTCACATTTCAAATGTGACACAGGGCCGTCCCCTGTCACGCTTCCCTGTCACGCTTTCGGTTTGGAGGTGAGGTGCCAGCCGTCGCAGTAGGGGCAGCGATAGCAGTGCAGGCCGCGCGCGCCATGCTGGGCGCACAGTTCGATTGCCTCTTCGGCATCGCTGCGATAGGCGTAGCGTTTCTTTGTGGTGCAGGCCTTCGCTTCCAACGCATGCTCGCGCTCGATAGCGCGTTTGGTTTGCTTGCGTTTCTCTCGGTTGAACGCATCGTCCAAACCGCCCAGGCTGGCTTTGAACTCTGCCACCCGCTTCGCCTTCGCCGATGGTTTCCTGCTGGACATCGCGCACTTCCTCCCATGAACGATTTCGTTGCAGCATATGCCAAACGGGCTGGTTGTCGCGCGTGAATGCTCGGTTCTTGCAGGAAGCACAGAAGCGCCGCATGGGCGGCTTTGCCCGAGCTTCTTCTGGTGGCATGGTTGCACGATGGCTGGGCTCGCATGCGGTATCATAGGGCGTCACCGAATCGAAGGAGGAGCCTTGGAGCCCGTCATCATTCCCGACCACGTTGACCGCGACCAGATCGAGGCGTCTGCGCGCGCCCTTCATGCGAAAGGGTACAACTGCGTGCAGGCTGTGTCGTGCGCGTTTGCCGAGATCATGGGCGTCGACGTCGATCTTTGCTTCCGTCTGGGCGAAGGCCAAGGTGGCGGCCTTGCCACCCATACGGAAACCTGCGGCGCGCTTTTAGGCGGTGCCATGGTGCTGGGCCTGGCCCGCAGCCACGGCTGTGCCGATCCCACCAGCAAGATGGCAACCTACGAGTACACCAAGAAGCTGGTGGCGAAATTCGAGCCGCTGTACGGCACCACCATCTGCAGCGAGATTCGCGCGCAGGATCTGATGGGCAAAAACCTCATGAAGGTGTGTAAGGACGCCGTGGGCGAGGCGGCTCGTATGACGGCGGACGTTCTGGAAGAGCTCGCCGCCGACCTGAAGAAGGCGCGCGCGGCCGAAGGGAAGTAGCGTTTCGGCCGCCTGCTACTCGTCGTTTGCGCGGGGGAGCGTGGCGGTGATGACCAGCATGCCGTTTTCCTTCATGGCGGTCAGCTTGCCGCCGTGCCGTTCGACGTTGTCCTTTGCCGCCGAAAGCCCGATCCCGTATCCGCCGGTCGAGCGCGACCGCGATGCATCTGCACGGTAGAAGCGGTCGAACATCCGCCGAACCTCTTTCTCCGTCATCCTCGCCGCGGGGTTTGCCACGCGCAGCGTTGCCTGCTTGCGATTGGGCTTCCGCAGAACAACGGCGATTTCGCCGCCATCGTCACCGTGTTTGATGGCGTTGTCCAAAAGAACGCTGATCATGCGGTCGATGGATTCCGCTTCGCCGCGAATGAGAACGTCTTCCTCCACATTTGCCGTGATGCGCTTGCCCGCCATGTCGGCAAGGGGGCGGAAGTCCTCGATGTCGCGCGTCAGAAGTTCGCTCAGATTGATCACCGGTAGCGCCTCGATGTCGAGCGATTCCGAGCTGCGCGCTGCCTCAATCAGGTTGCGCGCCAGCGCGTTCAGGCGCTCGACCTGGGCTTTCGTGCTGCGCGTCCACTGCGTTTCGCCCGTCAGCTGCTCGGTGAGCTCGGTATTGGCCGAGATGATGGCAAGCGGGGTTTTAAGCTCGTGCGATGCATCGGTCACGAAACGATGCTGGCGCTCGAGATTGTGCTCGTACATCCGCGTGACGCGGCGGGAAAGCGGCAGCAGCAGCAAAAACACCAGAACCAGGCAGGCGCCGGCGATGGCGGCATAGCCTTGTGCGAGCACCACTTTCGTCTGCTCGCGCTGCAGGCAGTCCAGCAAATACACCGTGCGCGTGCCGTCGTCGTTGGAGAACACCCGGTAGCGGTAGAAGTCGTAGTAGCCGCGCTGGGTGCCCGAGGACAGGATTTCCTCGATGATGTCGTAGAGCTGCGAAGAATCCTTGTTGGCGATATGGTCTGAGTCCAACGTGAGAATGGAGTCGTCGGGGTTGACCACCGCCCAGGCGTAGCGGTTCTCGAACTCGGTTTCGATGTTCACTGTGAAGTCGAAGCCGATGGCTTTGCGGCGCTCTTCGAGGGGAGGCGGGAACGATCCGTCGTTTTCGTACAGCACTTCGATGATGCTGTCGGAGCGGGACATGCTTGCCCACGCGTAGTACTGGTACACCACGACGCCCAACACGATCAGCGTCAGCGCAAGCGACGCCATGGTGATGGCCATGAATTTACGGCGGAGGCTTTTGACCGCTTTCGACCCGATGGACGCGCCGTTTTGTTGCGGTTGTTGAGGCGCGTCACGTTCGGGCATGGGTTATTTCTTCTCCTCGAGCACGTAGCCGAAGCCGCGGCGCATGCCGATGCGCACGTTGGATCCGAGCCCCTCAAGCTTGCGGCGCAGGTACGACATGTAGGTCCACACTACTCCGGGTTCCACAGAGGCATCATATCCCCAGATGTGGTCCATCAGGTACTCGACCGGGGTGGGCGAGCCCTGGCGGCGGATGAGCGCCTCCATGATCTGGAATTCCTTGTTGCCCAGATGCTCGCTCTTTTCGCCGCATACCAGCTTGAAGGCCACGCGGTCCAAAAGCAGATCGCCGAAGGTGAGTTCGGGTGTTTCCATCACCGAGGTGCGACGGGTGAGGGCGCGGATGCGTGCGAGCAGTTCGCCCACCACGAACGGCTTGGGCAGGTAGTCGTCGGCGCCGCGATCCAAGCCCAGGATGCGGTCGGACGGATCGCCCTTGGCGGTGAGCAGCAGGATGGGCGTCTTGATGCCCGCAGAACGCAGGCGGCGCAGCACCTCGAGGCCGTCGATGTCGGGCATCATGATGTCGAGGATGATGCAGTCGTAGTTGTCGGTGCTGGCGTATTCGTAAGCGCTTTGGCCGTCGTAAACGGTGTCAACCGTGTAGCGCTCGCGCTTCAGCAGCTCTTCCAGTGCGGCAACCAGTTCTTTTTCGTCGTCTGCCACCAGGATCCTCATTGGATTCCCCCTCCTGTTGCAAGATCGATCAGACAATCGTTCTAGGCACCTTATGAGTTAACCTTTAAACCAACGTCAAAAAACGAGGACAGCGCTGTCTTTCAGCGCGAACTTTACACATGATTTTACCTGAAATCGGTGAACGGCGGGGGATGGATGGTCTTCGTTCAACCGCAGCGATGGCTCGGCCGCCTAGTTGGTGGCACAGGGCTGGTCTAGTCGGCGTTACCGGACTCTCTTTGGCGCATGCCGCGCTCGGCGTCCATCATCACGGTTTCGTAGGAGTCGATTTTCGCGTTCAGCCTGTTCAAACCTTCCCGCATGGCGTCAATCCGCTGCTGGATCAGGTCGCGTTGCTCAACGAGCAGCGCTTTGCGCCGCGGTGCGGTTTCGTCGCCCTGTTCGTACAGCTCGAGGTATTCGATCAGCGCCTCAATAGGCACGCCCGCGCTGCGCATGCACTTCACGAACTCGATGCGCGCGCAGTCCGCTTCCCCGTATTCGCGCACGCCGCTTGCATTGCGCGGCACGCGGCGCAGCAGCCCCACGCGCTCGTAATACCTCAACGTGTCGCTGGACACCTCGTACTTCTTGCTGACTTCCGCGATCTTCATAACGCTCCCTCAAGGAATCCGTTTCCGCACGTGGCCGGGCAGGGCGCCGTAGCTGGTCGGTGCCCTCGCCCCAGGTGCTCTCCTCTATTGAAACACCTGGAGCCCGCTTCAAGTCAAGCAGCGCTGTTCACCGGTGCCTATTTGCTGTGACTTCGCCGGTTCGCGGTTTCTTCGCGCGGGCGACCTACTGGGAATCTCTTGATCGCACCGAGCAAGCGCTTCATATTGCCAGGTCTTATTCATGCGACACGGCTTGCCAATGGAGGCCGTGCTCCGAAATGAGCGCACCCGGGAATCGCGCCTCAGTCTCACAGGTGCGCGCATCATGCGCTTCACTTTCGCCGACGTGCTCAATCGAGCGCGCTTCGTGCACATGTTGGAAACCTTCGGCGTCCCGCGTGCATAAGCTGCACGTCGTTGCTGCGCTACGCCTTCCTTCTTTCCGGTGAGCTCTTTGCTCCGCATCGCTGATGTCCGTTCTTCCGGAAGTGCCATGCCCTCCTTTTTCCGATGAGTATTTCGGTGTCCTGCGTGCGTAGATCGTGCGCCGTCTGCTGTGTAACCATTGCTGACGTTTGTGCCGTCTGCGTCGCAGCTGCGGGCGCCAAGCGTCATAGACGCGGTTCTTTCCTGCGTCGTAGTGGGCTCGGATTCATGCACTGTTGACGCCGCAGCCGTTGCGGGCACCATCGCTGCGCGAACCGCACCCTGCCAGCTTTGTGGTTGTTTTGGACGCCAGTGGGGTGCGCGTCACGTTCCCTGCCGTTTTGTATCCGTTTCGGACACTTCAATCTTTGCAGGAAGGCCACTTTGTAGTCGTTCCGGACGTTTTGAGGGGGTGGAGAAACCACTTTGTAGTCGTTCCGGACGTTTTGGGTCTTCTGGAGGGGCCTGTTTTGTCCGGATTGGCTGCAAAGTGTTTTTCGAGAAGCGAAAAACGTCCGAAACGACTACAAAGTGACGAGAAGGGAGACACTGCGGTGTCCGAAGCGGCTACGAAGTTGGGGTTAAGTTTCAAAAAGCATGTCCTTTTCACCGCGCATCCCCAGGTGGCCATTGGAAAACGGGGCGCTGAAGTTGCGAATGCCCTTCATGGAATACGCCTAGACATAGTAAAAGGCCGCGGGGGGGGGTGCGGCCTTTTACTAGACGAGTGAAACGAGGAGAAGGGGGATTGATCTCATCGCAGAATAAATGGTAATAGGTCGATTATTTTCTGTCAAGAATAAATTTCAGGTTTTGTACTCGAGATGCGACGCAAGGTTGTGCGTAGCCCAAAAGGGCGCAGCCCAAAGGGGCGGAGTAGATGTGCCGGCAACTGCGCGGCTTGCGGCGCCCGCGCGACGCCCCGCTCGTGCGTTATGTGTGGAATCTAATTAACGATTGGCTGGCTTTTCGCGTGCGCGCGGTGGAAGAGGCGGTCTCTTCGTTATGGTTGTGTGCAAACAAATGCGGAATCGCCCTGATGTGCCATCTGCGGCAGATGTGCAGCTAAGTCGGGGTGCCGTTACAGAAAGCAAGGCTGAACTGCACCATGAGGAATTTTCTCGAGCGTCTGCGAATCAGGATGTCCGTATGGCTTGAGGGCCGTCACGGCGCCGACAATCTGTCGAACATGCTGACGATGGTCGGCCTCGCGCTGATTTTAGTCGCGGTGCTGTTCGAGCTCGAGGTGGTGTGGGCGTTTGCCATGGGCGTTTTGGTGGTGGCCACCTGGCGCACGTTCTCGAAAAACCTGCCTCAACGCGAAGCGGAAAACGAAGCCTGGCTGCGGTTCGCCTCCAAGCCTCGCGAAACGCTCTCGCTCGCCCGCAAAATGTGGACCAACCGCGCCACCACGAAGTACTTCAGGTGCAAAGGTTGCGGCACGGTGCTTTCGGTTCCGAAAGGGAAGGGGAGGCTGCGCGTGACCTGCCCGAAGTGCCACTGGCAAACCGAGAAGAAGTCGTAGCGCGATGCCAGCAATGCGAAAACCAGCCGATATCGCTGCGTTGTGTGCAGGCTGCGCGCGTTCTGTCCGCAAAATCTCGTTTGCGTGCGCCGTTTTCCGGGCGGAGGTCTAGGTCATGTTCGGTTTCGTTGCTGCGAACCTCTCCGACTTGGACGACGCCGAGCGTCTGCGTTATCGCGCGGCGTACTGCGGGCTGTGCAGCGCCCTGAAGGAGCGCCACGGGCAGCTTAGCCGCTTCTCGCTCACCTACGACATGGCCTTTCTTGTGCTGTTGCTGGGCTCGCTGTACGAGCCGCCTGAGCAGACGGGCGAAGAACGCTGCCCTGCGCATCCCTTGAAGCCGCATCCGTACATGCGCACGCGTTTCACCGACTATGCCGCCGACCTCTCGGTGGCGCTCGCCTATCACAAGTGCCTGGACGACTGGAACGACGATCGCAGCCTGCGCGGCCGCGTCTACGCAAGCGTTCTGGAAAAGGAATACGCCCAGGTAAAGCAACGGATTCCGCGTCAGTGCAAGGCCATCGATGACGGTCTGGCAGCCATTACCCGCATCGAGCAAGCCGCGCTTGCCAACTCCGACGGCGGCAGCGATGTTGCGCCCGTCGATACCTCGCCCGACGCCGCAGCGAACTGCTTCGGCGACCTTCTGGGAGAGCTGTTCGTGTTCGAGGACGACATTTGGGCCGACGCGCTGCGCGGTTTCGGCGGGCAGCTAGGGCGGTTCGTCTATTTCATGGACGCCGCCTGCGACTTGCCCGACGACCTGCGGAAAGGCAGCTACAATCCCTTGGCGGGGCTCGAAATGGACGAAGCCGAAATCCGCACGGCGCTGGAAACCTTTGCCGGGCGCGCCACCGCGCTGTTCGAGAAGCTCCCGCTGGAACAAGACCTCCACCTGCTGCGCAGCGTGCTGTACTCCGGCATCTGGCAGAAGCGCAACGCCCAGCTCCAAAAGCAGGGCACCCTCCCGCGCACCACTGCCGCCGAAGACGCCCGCTTCGCGCAGCGCACGCAAGAAATGAAAGACCCGCAGACGAAGAAGGACGCCTAAGTGCCAGAGAACCCGTACGACATACTGGGCGTGAGCCCAGATGCCTCGCCCGACGAGGTGAAGAAGGCGTATCGCAAAAAAGCCCGCGAGAACCACCCGGACCTCAATCCGAACGATCCGGGCGCGGCCGAGCGCATGAACAAGATCAACGAAGCGTACGACCGCATCATGAATCCGGAGAAGTACGAGGCCAGTGACCGCCGCGCCCAGGCAGCACAGGGCGCGTCGCAGCGTCCTGGTGCGGGACAGGCCGGTTACGCCGGCGGCCCAGGTTCCGGAGGCCCGGGCGGCACGCAGACCGGCTACGGTTACGGCGGCCCCTCCAGCGCCGGCGGCCCGTACGGCTGGACGGGCGGCTTCGACTGGGACGACCTCTTCGGTTTTGGCGGCGCCGGCAGTGCGGCGGCAGGCGGCCCCATTCACCCCGAGGCGTCGGCGGCCGACAGCCCCGAGGTGCGCGCGGCTATCGACGCCATCAACGCCGGGCGCTTCCAGCAAGCCATCGGCATCCTCAACGCCATCACCAGCCACGGCCGCGATGCGCGCTGGTACTACCTCAGCGCGCTTGCCAACGACGGCGCCGGCAACTCGCTCATGGCCCTCGAGCAGATCCGCCGCGCCGTGCGCATGGACCCCAACAACCTGGAATACCAGCGCGCCCAGCGCAAGTTCCAGCAAGACAGCGTCGAATACGAACAGGAAGGCCAGGCGAAAGGCTTCACCATGGTAGGCGTCGACCCCATGATGCTGTGCTGCGGCATCTGGTGCTGCGGCCCCATGCTCTGCCGCCTCTGCTTCCCCTTCGGATTCTTCATCTAGGGGTTCCGACGGCCTGCCGGCCGTTGCCGGAAACGAACGACAAAAGATACGTAACAGCAAGATTGGCTTATTGGAAAGGATGCGAACATGGGAGCAGTCATAGGCATCGACTTGGGAACCACCAACAGCTGCGTGGCGGCGGTCGAGGGCGGCAAGCCGGTCATCATTCCCAATGCGGAAGGCGAGCGCACTACCCCCAGTGTGGTGGCGTTTTCGAAGTCGGGCGAGCGGCTGGTGGGCCGCATCGCAATGCGCCAAGCCGCTATGAATCCCGACCGCACGATTTCCTCGGTGAAGCGTCGCATGGGCACCGATTGGCACGTGAGCATCGACGGCAGGGCGTACAACCCGCAGGAGCTTTCCGCCATGATCCTGCGCAAGCTGCGCACCGATGCCGAGGCGTTTTTGGGGCAGTCTGTCACCGACGCGGTCATCACCGTGCCCGCCTACTTCAACGACGTGCAGCGTCAGGCCACCAAGGATGCCGGGCGCATCGCTGGCCTCAACGTGCTGCGCATCATCAACGAGCCCACGTCCGCTGCGCTCGCCTACGGCCTTGACAACGGCACGCCGCAGAAGGTGATGGTGTACGACCTGGGCGGCGGCACCTTTGACGTGTCCATCATCGAGATCGGCGACGGCGTCATCGAGGTGCTGGCCACTGCCGGCGACAACCATCTGGGCGGCGACGATTTCGACGAGCGCATCGCCGACCACCTGCTGGGTGAGTTCCAGCGAGAGCACGGCATCGACCTGCGCCGTGAGCCCGCCGCCCTGCAGCGCGTCCGCGAGGCTGCGTGCGAGGCGAAAGTGGAGCTCTCGTCGCTGGAATCATCGCGTGTGAACCTGCCGTTCCTCGCGCAAGGCCCCAACGGCCCCATCCACTTCGAAGCCACGCTGACGCGCGACGCGTTCGACCGCATGACTGCTGACCTTGTCCAGCGCACCGAAGGCCCCGTGACCGTTGCGCTCAACGACGCGGGCATCGCCGCAAGCGAACTGGGTTGCGTGCTGCTGGTGGGCGGCTCCACCCGCATCCCCGCTGTGCAGCGGAAAGTTCGCGAGCTTACGGGCAAAGAGCCTTCGTCGTCCATCAATCCCGATGAATGCGTGGCGACCGGCGCCGCCATCCAAGGAGCCACGCTTGCTGGCAGCTCCACTGGCCTGGTCAAGGCGAACAGCATCCTGCTTCTGGACGTCACGCCGCTTTCGCTTTCCATTGAGACGGTGGGAGGCGTGGCCACGCGCTTGGTGGAGCGCAACACCACGTTGCCGGTGCACTACTCGAAAACGTTCACCACTGCCGCGCCGTTCCAAACCAGCGTGGAAATCCACGTGCTGCAGGGCGAGCGCCCCATGGCGCGCGACAACAAGACCATCGGCAAGTTCCGTCTGAAGGGCATCAAGCGCGCTCCGGCGGGCGTCCCGCAGATCGAGGTGACGTTCGACATCGACGCCAACGGCATCCTGACGGTTTCGGCGAAGGATCTGGACACCGGCAAACAGCAGTCCATCGTCATCGACGACAACGAGCGCATGTCCGACTCCGAGATCCAGCAAGCCATGCGCGATGCCGAGCAATATGCCGCCCAAGACGGTGTTCGCCGCGAGGCGCTTGCCGTGCTGGACGAGGGCCGCAAGCTTGCCGATGCCGCCAACCGCGCGTTGGCCACCGCCGGCAAGCGGATCGACAAGGCAGAGAAAAAGCAGGTGAAAGCCGACCTCGCCGCGCTTCAGCGCCTTCTGGCGAAGAAGGTGGACAAGGTGACCGAAGCCGATGTAACGGCATTGCGTGCGGCAATCGCCCAGCTGGAGTCGTCCAGCGCCAACGTTCGCACCTTGGCTGGCAACTAGCGTAAAATAAAGGTTGGGTGCGAATTCCGCGCCCCATGCCGAATCGAAAGCCGATGCGGTGCTCGACAAAGCGCGCCAAGTAGCGTGCCGCAGCGCCGGGAAGCTCCCGCATCGCTTGAGGAAAGGACTGACATGGCCAACAAAAGCCTTGCGAAACCGCACGATCAGACTTGCGTGCTGGTGACGGGCGGCGCCGGATTCATCGGCAGCCACACCTGCGTCGAGCTTCTGGAACAGGGCTACCGCGTGGTGGTGGTCGACGACCTGAGCAACTCCAGCAAGGTGGCGCTCGACCGCGTTCGCCAGATTGCTGGCCTCGCGCCCGACGACAGCCGTCTGTCGTTCTACCAGGACAACATCCTGGACCGCGACGCCCTCGAGCGCATCTTCCAGGAAAACGACATCGACACCATCATCCACTTCGCCGGCTTCAAGGCAGTAGGCGAAAGCGTGCAGAAGCCGCTGGAGTACTATTGGAACAACGTGGCGGGCACGCTGGTGCTCTGCGACGTGGCGCGTGCGCACGATGTGAAGAACATCGTGTTCTCGTCGAGCGCCACCGTCTACGGCGAGCCCGACTTCATTCCCATCACCGAAAGCTGCCCCAAGCACGAGGCCACCAACCCCTACGGCGAGACCAAGAGCATGCTGGAGCGCGTGCTCACCGACCTGTACCGTGGCGACGCCGAGTGGAACGTCGTGCTGCTGCGCTACTTCAACCCCATCGGTGCGCATGAAAGCGGCCTGATCGGCGAGGATCCGAAGGGCATTCCCAACAACCTGCTGCCCTACGTGGCGCAGGTGGCGGTGGGCAAGCTGGCTTGCGTGGGCGTGTTTGGCGACGATTACCCCACCCCCGACGGCACTGGCGTGCGCGACTACATCCACGTGGTCGACCTTGCGCGCGGTCATGTGGCGGCGCTCGATTGGATGGGCGGCAAGGTGGGCACCGGCAAGGCCATCGGCCTGGGCTCCATCGAGGGCACGCCCGAACCTGACGGCACGCGCCGCGGTGTGGGCATCTTCAACCTGGGCACCGGCACGGGCTCCAGCGTTTTGGATGTCATCCACGCGTTCGAGCGCGCGTGCGGCCATAGCATCCCCTACGAGATCAAGCCCCGCCGTGCAGGCGACGTCGCGGAAAACTACGCGGCTTGCGACAAAGCGCGCGACGAGCTCGGTTGGGTTGCGGAATACGATCTGGATCGCATGTGCGCCGACAGCTGGCGCTGGCAATCCGGCAACCCCGACGGCTATGCCACTGCATAGCTTCGCGCCGATCCGACAACGCGGAAAACACAACTCAAACGAAAAGCCCCATCAAGGGGCTTTTCGTTTTGGACGAGAAAAAGGGACGAGAAAAAGGGACGGAGGATTTTTCTCATCTCCGTGCGGCTTAGAACCGTGCTACGACTCAGAGCTGTCCGATTCCTCTTCCGCATTGGGGTCGGGATTGCCGCCGGAGTCGATGGTTTCCATCATGTCGGCCAGCTTGTCGATGTCGGCGAACACGTACGAAATGCCGTTCACGTATTCGGCCGTCGAGGGGATCACCGCTGAGTACACGGTCATGCCGTCGGCGCTGTCGTTGTCTTGGAACTGCTGCGCCAGGCTGATGATGTCGGTCACCGTAAGGTCGGTGGTCACGCACTGTGCGGCCGCCTGGATGACGCCGGGCAGCTCGGTGGGAGGCAGCGAGAGCACCTTGTTGACGATTGCCTGCACCAGGTTGCGCTGATGCTGGGTGCGGGTGTAGTCGCCGTCGGCGTACTGACGCGTGCGTGCGTATACGAGGGCGGCTTCGCCGTTCAGGTGCTGCATGCCCTCTTCGATGACCACGTTGCCCGCCTTCGGGTCGTCGATGCGGTCCTCAACCTCGATGTCGACGCCGCCAATGGCATCCACAAGCGCCACCAGGTTGTTGAAGTTGACCTCGGCGTAGTGGGAAATCTCCACGCCGCACAGGTCGCTTGCCTCTTCGATGATGCCAGCGATGCCGCCATACGAATACGCGGCGTTGAACTTCACGATGCCATGCCCGTCAAGCTCGATAGCTGTGTCGCGAAGAATGGAAAGCATCGTCACCTGGTTCTTACTGCCGTCGACGCGCACCAGGATGTTGGTGTCGGAGCGCGACTCCGCCTGGCTTTGGCCCTCGCGGATGTCGGAGCCCAACAGCATCATGTAGAACGGCTCGGTGAGCTCGGATTTCTTCAGCTGGGAGTCGATCGCCTGGAGCTGCTCGTCGGTGAGGTCGCCGCGCAGCGTGTCGTTGATGCCGCCGATGTAGAGCGCAAGCGCCGTGCCCGCCCCGATGAGGGCGACCACCAGAACCGCCGCAATGGCGACGCCGATTTTCTTGCCGCGGCCTTTCTTCTTCTTGGCAGCGTGCGAATAGTTGGCGCTGGAACGTGAATACTGCTGCGCGTCCGATGCGCTGCTTGCCGGGCGCTGTCCGGGGCCGCGTTTGTCGCTGGGGTAGGAGCGCGCCGACGTTGAGTAGCGGGAGTAGCGTCCTGCTTCGTTGCGAGACGACTTGCTTGCAGCGTCAAGCGCGCTGCGCACGCGCGGATTGCCAGTCGGATTGCCGGCAGAGCGCGAGGGCCGGTCCGATCGCGGATTGCGGGGTGGCATGATTTCTCCTCGTCTATCGAGAGCGCGGGCGGCGGCACCGCCGCACACGGGTTTCACGAATGAAGCCCCATTGTAGCATCGCAGTGTTTCACGAATGATTCATCAGAAAACTGCCACACGGCGCGAACGCCTTGCACACATGGCGAAATCGCGATTTTGGCGTTAGCTGCGGCGCTTAGCGATGCGCGCGCAGGACATCCAACAGCTGGGAGGGATGGTCGATCAACACGTCCGCGCCGTCAGCAACAAGCGTTTCGTTTGCGCCATACCCCCAGGTAACACCTACCGCATAGGCACCGGCGGCTCGTGCGACGCGGATGTCGTTCGGCGAATCGCCTACGAACGCGCAACGTTTAGCGCACGTGCCGAGCTCGGCTAGCAGCTTGTTCAGCCCGGTGGGATCGGGCTTACGCGGGAATTCGGGGGATTCTCCATGAACGGTCAGGAAGATGCCGGGAAGGAAGGCGTCGATAACCTCATGCACGGCTCCGTCGAACTTGTTGGAAAGCACCGCCAGCTTCATGCCGGCATCCGAAAGCTGCGCGAGTGCCGCTTCGATTCCCTCGTAGGGCTTCGTGAGGCGGTAGCCGTATTCGGGGTAGAGGTCTTTCCATTGTTGTGCGGCGCGCTCAACGTCGGCATCGGAGGCCTCGGGTGGAACCGCCATACGGATGAGCGCTTTGACGCCGCTGCCCACAAAGCCGAGGATCTCGTCGTGGGTGTGCTCGGGGTAGCCGCATGCGCGCAGCGTGGCGTTGGTGAGCTCCACCAAATCGGGCAGCGTGTCCAGCAGCGTGCCATCAAGGTCGAACACAAAGGCGTCGAAGGCATGGTCGCCGGGAGTGAGAATACCCTGGGCGCGGTCGCCCGAAGCGCAGTCGGTCATGCGAGGCTCCAATCTCGGAAGGTTGCGCCCCTCATTGTCCCACGCCGATGAGAAAAAGGGACAGTCACTTTTTCCCATCGGCGTGTCCGTGGGCTGGGGGTGAGAAAAGGGGGTCGGGCCCATCCCCATCCCTCTCTCTTTTCTTGCCCCTTTTCCTTGCCAGAAGCCAAGCCGTTCGTGCGGCTATGTGTTGACAACACATAGCCAAGGGAGTATAGATGTTACCGACATATAGCGGGCAAGCGGCCCGCACCGGAAGCGCCGTTCGCGCGGCGCGGAAAGCGAGGAATCATGGCAGAAACGATGAAATTGGCCGTGCCCACCATGGGCGAGGGCGGCCTGCAGTCCGAGCGTTCTGGCCACTTCGGTCACTGCGACTGCTTCACGCTGATCGACATCGTCGATGGTGAGATCGGCGAGGTGAGCATCATTCAGAACCCGCCGCACGAGGAAGGCGGCTGCCTGCGCCCGGTGGGCTTGCTGTCCGATGCGGGCGCCGACGCCATCGTGGCTGCCGGCATGGGCATGCGCCCGATGATGGGCTTCGCCAACGCGGGCATCGACGTGCTGTTCGACAACGTGACCCCCAACGTGGGTGACGTCGCCAAGCTCGCCGCCGAGGGCAAGCTGCCGCACATGACCGCGAACGAGGCTTGCCACCACTAAGGCGTCGCCAAGCGCCCATGGGCACAAAGAAAAGCGCCTGCCTCCCCCGGCTTTCCGGGAAAGGCAGGCGCTTCGCGTTTGGTGGCTGATTGGCTTTGGCGGTTGGCCTAGCTCGCTTTGCCGCCTTTCGGATGGCGCACCATGCAGACCTGCTTCACATCGAACGCCGGGTCTTCGAACACGCGGAACACCTCGAAGCCCACGTGCTCGTACAGGCTTACCAGACGATCGGCGTAGCACTCCAGAAATACCGGGATGCCCTGCTGATCGGCATAGTCAAAAAACGGCGAGGTCAGACGGCGGAACGCTCCCGACCCGCGCTTGCTGGCGTCCACCGCCCATGCGGCAAAGTAGATATAGTCGCCATAGCCCATGTCGGCGGCCTCTTCGCTGCCCCAGCCGAAGTACGAAATGGGTTCCATCTGCGTGGCGCGTGCATCAAGCTTCGCTTGCTCATCCGACGTGAGTATCTGAATCACGCGCGCATGCGCTTCGTCTTCGATGGCGGGCCAGGTGGTGCCCGCTGCCGCTATCTCGCTTCCGAGGAGGCCCATCGCGGCACCCGCCTGATCGGGCAAGATGAAAGCGCAGCCATAGGGCGCGCTCTCGACGACTTCCTCGCGGATCATTGCACGTGAGACTTCCCGCTTGCGGGCGAGCGCCTCATCGCCACCGAGTGCGGCAAGGTAGGTGCTCGTCCAACCTTCTTCCAAAAAGCTTACGCCGATGATGCGCGCTGCGGCATCAACGAGGTCGGTTTGGTCGGGGTCGATAGTGATTAGTCCGGGGAATTCCATTAGACTTCCGGTGTTCCTTTTGCGACGAACGTGCATTGCTCTGTGATTACGGTTTCTGAACTAGGCAGCACATTAAACCAATAGAAGTATAAATCTACTCTTTTAATTCTATTAAATCAGCCAAATTAGTAATAAGACCGCCATTTGGCATCACCTAGGCGCACCTGTGCTCAAAAAAACGCATCTACAGTTGAATTGAAAGAGGAACTCCTTCCTCAATACCTTTTGACCAGGCCTTTTGATGGGGGTCTAAAGGTCTGATCACTTGCAACAACGAGGATTGAGGAGGGAAAAATAGCATGAAGGATAGGCTTAAGATGCTCCCTGCACTTGCCGTCATTTGGGCGATAAGCATCGTTGCAATGATGGCAATGTGGCAAATTGAGCCATCGCTGTGGGCGAGGGCGTCGCAGTACATTCCGGGATACGAGATTTGGCTCGCCGGTGATCACGATACGCCCTTGGGTATGCTGCTGTACATCTTGGCAAACTGGACGGAGTGCCATGGACTGATGTGCTGGCTTGCCGGTGTCGTCATGATCGGCTCAGGCTTTATCGTCCACTGGTATTTGCGGAAAAATAAAGACAAAAAGGGAATTAAGATGTACCCCCCGGCAGGCCCTGGTGGTGGATATTTGGGCATGATTGCTGCGGGCTTCGTCGGCTTGATTGTGGCGAACTTAGTATGGGGCTTCCGTTTCGATGTTGAGGCCGGGGTTACTTATCTCGCGGTATTTATCGTCTGCTGTGCGATTCCCGCTGGTATCACTTTGACGTACGGAAACAACTGGAAAGTGTGGCTTACTGCAGGTGTTATTTGCGGGTTGCTTCAGTATCCACTCGAGGAAGTTTGCTTTAACCTTGCAGCTCAGCTTCATATTCCGCCTCTGGTTCTGTTCACCACGGTGGTTGTTATGGTCGGCGGCATCATATGCGTCGAGATTTTCAGGCTTTGCCCTTGGGTTAAGAAGTACATCAAGGAGCCTGAGACTCGTCAACAGACCCCCTATGTTCAAACTGATTGCGCTCCGCGCGCAACAAGCGGATGGCTGTTCCGTCGAACTATGGCCGACTGGACAGAGATCATGTTTTTCGGCAACGAGTGGATCGGTGTGGCGACGATCGCTGCGCTCGTGCTGTCCTGGTGGCTGAATCCTTGGAGTGTGGTGTATGCCTCCGCTGGAGTTATGCCGGGCATGGTCTTTGGATCCCTGCTTGCCGGCAGCTTGGCCCTGTTCGTTTATTACCCGAAGTATAAGGCTGCAGGTTTCTATAACACATTCTGCGTCGTGTCTGCCTTCTTGCTTACGTTCTTGTACTACGGCATGAACGGCACTCCTCAGGCTTGCAGCAGTCTGCCTTTGATCCTGATAGCTGCAGTATTCATGGCCTTTATTGCTCCGCAGATTTGTGCGGCCTGTTCTGGCTGGCTGGGCCCGCGCCTCTCCAAGCGCTACGAAGGGGCAGTTCTAGCCGTTTTGGTGAACGCTCCGTCCATCGGTGTAACTGTGCTGGTTTGCTTCTTGGCAACTAGCGGTCTGATAGCAACAGGCCTGTTCTTCTAATTGGAGGCTATGTCTGTTGTGCGCACTTCGCCTGATGGGCTTTCCAGCTTTAGATGATCTCAACATAACGATAAAGGAGTCAACATGTCAAAAGTGAAGATTGCAACGGTGTGCATGGGTTGTGACCCTTACGATGTACAGCAGAATCTTGAGCGTATGATCGCTTATGTGGAAAAAGCTGCAGCTCAAGGGTGCGACCTCGTGGTTCTTCCGGAAGAGGTCTTGACGGGAGTTGGTACCGTCGGTATGCAGCAATTCAAGCCGGATGATAAGCTTACGTTTATGAAAAACGCCCAGCTTATTCCCGAGGGCGAATCGGTTCAGGCTCTCATCGAGGCGGCCAAGAAGCATCACATTTACATCAATTGGAGCATGGCTGAGCAGGATCCCGACCGCTTTGATGCAACGTACAACACGTCTGTTCTGGTTGGACCGGAGGGTTACATCGGAAAATACCGCAAAGTTCATTTGCCGCTTTGCGAGCGTTTAGTTCATTACCCTGGTTTGGGTGATTATCCGGTGTTCGATACCGAGATTGGCAAAATTGGTCTGGAGATTTGCTTCGACAAGTGTTTCCCCGAGGTTGCTCGAAGCTTGGCCCTTAAGGGCGCTCAGATCATTCTGAATCCCATTTGCTGGCCTAATATCTCGGGCACCGAAGACGATCCGGATCATTACGCACATGTGACTTTTGCCCGTTCGCGAGCATGGGAGAACATGGTCGTGTTTGTTGATTCAAACCATTCAGGAATGTACATGGAAGGGCACAGCCAAATCGTTGGTCCGAATCCTGGGCAGGTCTTTGCAACTACCGGGTTCGAAGAAGGCATGGCAGTTGCTGAATTCGACCTCGAAGAAGAAATCAAGCGTGCTCGCGTTGTCTCGATGGGCGGTTCAGATCTCCTTCGCGATCGTAAGCCTGGAACTTATGGCGAAATTACTAAATTTACCCCCTATAACCCTATCCACGGCGGCGTGATTGCCACGGATTAGCTTTCTTTGCAAAGGAAGAAGTGATAGCTCTTTCGATCTTTTGCAGATGACGCTCATTGCTCGATAAGCGCTGCTGTCCCTCCATTATGTGGCGTTTTCGGCAATGCGATTGACCTGCCTCGCCTGTCCCTCGCAGGCGGGGCTTTTTCTCGAAATAAAGCCACTGGAGATTGTCGAATCGATAGTTGCGCACATGGAAGTCTAGAGGTGAAAGTGTAGATGGCTGCAGGTAAGGCGAAGGCAAGCGTTGTAGGTATAGCCGCGGCGCTGGTGGCGGGCTGCGCGTACGGCATAGGTGGTACGGTTAGCCAGATTGTGAAATCTCAGGGTTTTGATCTGAACCATATTGTTGTTGGTCAGTTTTTGGCGGCTACGCTCGTCATGGGTGCCCTTGTTTTAATAAAATATCGCCCTCATATGCGCGTACTAGATGCCATAAAATTGATGCTGGTTGGCGCAATGTCGGTATCTTCGTCGTATTTCTATTATTACGCGATCGATCTTATGACGGTGGGATCAGCGGTTGCTATTCAATTTCAGTATGTGTGGATTGTTGTTCTGATATCAAGCATTGTAGACAGAAAAAAGCCGAGCGTATGGGTGGTTCTTTCCGCCGTTATGATCATTGCGGGTTCGATTTTGGCGAGTGGGGTTGCTGATGAAATGCTTGGCGGCGGTCTTGTGCTAGATCCGGTTGGCTTGATATATGCTGTCGCATGCGCTGTTGTGTATGGTCTGTTTATTTTCTTGAATGGCAAAGTTGTGACAGACCAGCCGCCAGTGACGAGAACGTTTTTTATGGTGTTGGCTGGTCTGATTATGGCTTCAGCCATCGCTCCCGATTTCTATATTGGTGCCTGCGATGTGGTTTCGCTCATTCCGGGAGGTGTCGCCATGGGCCTGGTGATGAGTGTTCTCCCGTGTGTGTGTCTTGCAATCTCGGCAGTGAGACTGCCGGGAGGTATTGTCGCCATTCTTACCTCCGCCGAGCTACCAATGGCGGTGGTTTCCGGTGCTGTTATATTGGGAGAATCGGTAACTCCTTTGGTTGCTCTCGGCGTCGTAGTTATTCTTTTAGCCATTGTTTTGTCTGAGTTGCCTTCGTTGAAAACGGAACGTTCGATCGATGAGAGTCCAGCTAGCTGCAGAGGTGAGGAGTTTGATCATTGCGATGCAGAATCGCTGTGACGAGCAGAAAAGGACGCCCGCCACTCTTTTCCTGTTAATAGAATTCTGTTGGAGGTGCCGCTGCATTACACAATAGTGCTCCGGCACCTCCAATTTGACAAAACTAGATTGTTTTCTCTAGGAGAGAGTTAATGGATGCGTAGAGTTGAGTTCGATTATTGACATCGATTTTTTTGTAGATGTTGTATATGTGCTTCTTGAGTGTCGAAAGCGAGATGCATAGTCGATTTGCAATCTCTTGATCGCTCTCTCCAGTGAATAGGCTTGATGCGATCTCCCACTCTCGTGGAGTTAGATGCCATTGCCTATGCACGAGATCAAAAAAAGCTCCGATATTTTTTGCCTGGCGAGCGGCGGCTCTCTCCGTCTCCAAAAGATCTCCCAACTTTAAAGCAAAATGCGGAGCGAGTTGGCTCAATAGCAAGACGCTTTTATCGGAAAAATCGCCGGAATCTTTGGAGTTGAAAAGCGATATGTTGCCAACTATCTTTTGGTTATGTACGAGATATGAGCGCAATGCATAATGAATTCCTTGGGGTTCGTATATTTCTTTGTACAAAGGGGTGTTCATCCGGTATTCCTCGGGAAGAAAATCCGAATCGCGAAATGTTCTCGTCTCCGGGAATCGCCCAAAGCCGAAAAAATAAGGATCTCTCTCGTAAGCTCCCGTGCAAAACTCATCCATGAACAGCGCTTTTTCACCCACAACGCAAGGGCGTTTGTATACGATTCGATCATCTTCCTCTGCGGGGATGAAAAAGGTGCCCTGAGTGCAGGGCATAAGAACCATCAGGCACTCCAAGGCTTCTTTTTCGAATAGATCGACGTCTTTTATTGAGTTAACGCGATAGACCGTATCTAGCAAAAATTGCCAATCCCGTTCAAAGAGCCTGTCTTCCATAAGTGCTCGCTTTCTCAAAGCGGTGGTATTCGTCTTTCATGACGCGCACAACTCCAAATATCGGTGATTAAAGTTTGAAAGCACACGTCAAAAGCTCCGGTAGTGAATGGCACGGCTGGATTAAGCGCGCAAAAACATTACCGCCTTTAAGTTGGCGCTTTGATGGGGATCTTTGCTATTCATATTTGCACGAATATTAGGATGGCGCAATGACATTGGTGTCAGATTATAATTTGAGTGAAAGTGGAGCACATCGAAATCAATACGCAAAGGGCTGTTTCTGAAAAGGATCCAGGACGAAATCACCGGGCTCTTTGCTCGTCGGCAAATGCAAAAGCCGACGTTCGCGGAAACTTCCGCACGATTGACCGCGAAAGTCTTTCCCTTTCTTCGAAAAGCTTTTATGGTGTCCTCACTGAAACAATGGCAGAGGCGCGGTTTTCATCAGTAAGCCCGCTCAGGCGCCGGGAAGCGCCGGGCTGAAAGGGGAATCCGCCGAAGGCGCGTGTCGGTTCCCGCCGACATGTGGCCTGGGGCTCTGGAGAACATCCGGTGCACTGTCGCGAAAGCGGAGAGCTGCCATGGTTGCAGGCGAGGATCCCCTTCCTGGCCGGCGCCATGGGCAGCAGTTCCGGGGTGAAGGGGAAGCCGCAATGGAGTTCATCAACACATTCTGGGCGCTGGTGCCGCCGATCGTGGCCATCGTGCTCGCGCTCATCACCAAAGAAACCTACAGCTCGCTGTTCATCGGCATCGTCGTGGGTGCGCTGCTTTTGGCGGGGTTCGACCCCGTCGAGACGGTGAACACCATCATCAGCGGATCGTTCGTTCCTCCGGGAGGCACCGAGGAAGACGCGCTGACCACCGGTCTGGTGCCGGCGCTCTCGGAGAACGCGGGCATCTTCGTGTTCCTGGTGATGCTGGGCGTGTTCGTGGCGCTCGTCAATTCCAGCGGTGCGTCTGCGGCGTTTGGCCGTTGGGCAGCGCGCCACGTGAAGAGCCGTCTGGGCTCGCAGTTGGCAACGTTCGTGATGGGCGTGCTCATCTTTGTTGACGACTACTTCAACTGCCTCACCGTCGGTTCTGTCATGCGTCCGGTAACCGACGCCAAGCGTCTTTCGCGCGCGAAGCTGTCCTACCTCATCGATGCCACGGCGGCACCCGTCTGCATGATCGCGCCCGTGTCGTCGTGGGCGGCAGCGGTTTCCGGCGTTGCGGGCGACCTGGGCGTCGATGGCATCCAGCTGTTCATCAGCGCTATTCCGTTCAATTTCTATTCCCTGCTCACGCTGGTGTTCGTTCTTGCCATCACGATTATTGGGTTCGACTACGGCCCCATGGCCAAATCCGAGCTGGCCGCCATCCGCGAAGGCGAGCTTGGCTCGCTGGGCAACGACAAAGAAGTCGAGAATTCGCGCGCGCACCTGTTCGACATGATCATTCCCATTGTGGTGCTTATCGCGTTCTGCATCATTGGCATGCTGTACGTGGGCGGGTTCTGGGACCCCGAAACCGAGGGCTACATGAACGTGGTGCTGGCATTCGGCGATACCGACGCGTTCACCGCACTGCCGTGGGGCGCCATCATCGCGCTGGTGTTCGCGTACATCTATCTGCTTGCGCGCGGCGTGGTGACGTTCAAGGAATCCATGGATTGCCTGGCCAACGGCTTCATCTCGATGATTCCGGCGATGCTCATCCTGACGTTCGCGCTCACGCTGAAGGGCCTGACCGGCGCGCTGGGTGCCGCCGAGTTCGTTTCGGGTGTCATGGAAGGCACGGCTGCGGGGCTTTACAGCATGCTGCCCGCCATCATCTTCCTGGTGGCGTGGGGCCTGGCGTTTGCCACGGGCACCAGCTGGGGCACGTTCGGCATCCTGATCCCCATCGTGCTGCCCATCTTTGCCACTGCTCCTGACCTGCAGATCATCGGCATCTCCGCCTGCCTGGCGGGCGCGGTTGCGGGCGACCACTGTTCACCCATTTCCGACACGACGATCATGGCGTCGGCCGGCGCGAACTGCAACCATCTCGAGCACGTGTCCACGCAGATGCCCTACGTCATCACCGTGGGGTCGATTTCGTTCGTGTGCTTCATCATCGCCGGCTTCGTGCGCAACGCGCCCATCTGCCTGGCCATTGGCGTGGTGCTGACCATCGTGGCGCTGCTCGTGCTGAAAAAGACCATCGGCTCCGACACCCGAGGCCACGCTCAAGCGCAAGCCATCGACGAATGAGAAAAAGGGACGGAGGATTTTTCTCATTTCCAAGCTGCGGATTGTTTGAAAGAGCTGGTTTCTCAATGCGCTGCGGGCGCGTTGCGGTATACTAGCCCCCACGCTATGCGGGTGTCGCCAAGTGGTAAGGCCTCAGCTTCCCAAGCTGATATTCGCGGGTTCGAGTCCCGTCACCCGCTCCAGAAAGAGCAACGGCAATGGACATCTTCCATTGCCGTTTTTCGTTTCTGCCCTGTACAGGGACTCGAACCCGCGCTCTACGCCTCGCGCCGCGGAAGCTTTTTCAGCAATGCCCACGCTTTCTGCTTGTCCTGCGAGCCCCCCAGCATGCCTTCGAACGAACGAAACGCTACCGTGGGGCGCCCCATAGGCCGGGAGAGCGCGCCTTCCGGAACGGGGCAGCGCCACGCGTCTGCCAGCAGGTGTGCAGCGTCGCCGTCGGCGGCGATCACGCACAGCGGGTCGAGCCCCTCCATCAGCAGGAGCAGCGAACTCGCATCCAGCCGTCCGTCGGGCCCATCCAGCGTCACGAATGTGCAGGCGTCGCCGTAACCAAGCGATCGCGCCGAGCTCGCCAGCGCCGTCTGCGCCTCGTTGCCAAGCGCCGATCCGCTCACAACGCACACCAAAGGTAGTGCCGCGCCGTCCAGGTGCGCCGCGAAAAGGTCGCGCACTTCCTGCGCTGCGACCTCGTACATGTTACCTTTTGCAGGATTTTTCACACGCACTCCCGTAATAGTCCCGCCATGCCTTGAATATGCGCCTATGATAGCAACATTCCAACGAAGGGGCGCGACGCGTTGCCCCGCAGACAAGCAAAGCGATCGCTGGCGCAGCGCCGACGATCTGTGGCGAACAGGAGGAAGCCATGTGCACTAACGGAGTCAACACCGGCCAGTTCGAGACCATGATCGAGCAGATCGACGACCACGTGAAACTTGAGCGTCGCTGGGCGCACAACCTGGCTCATACCGCCGGCGACGCCGGTTTCTCTACGGTGAGCGAGAAGCTGCACGAGGCGCAAGCTCTGTTGGACGACGTGCGCGCCAAGCTCGACGAGGCGCGCGACGCGCTGGAGGACGACGCCGAGACGGCAGCAAACGTCACCGTCAGCCTGGTGTAGCGAAGGCCGCCGTATGGCACAGGACCTGATGCGCTTCTCGGTGGCGATGCCCGAAGAGCTGCTCATGCGCTTCGATCAGCTGGTCGCCCGCCGTGGTTTGGCGAAAAACCGCAGCGAAGTCGTGCGTGACCTCGTGCGCGATGCGCTGGTGGAAGACGAGTGCGCCACGCCCGGCGTCGAGGTGGTGGGAACGCTCACCATCGCGTTCGACCACCACGCGAGCGATCTGCAGGAAAAGCTCCACAGCATCCAGCACAGCTACTTCGACTACATCATCTCGTCGATGCACATTCACCTCGACCAGCACAACTGCCTGGAGGTCATCGTGCTGCGCGGCGAGACCGGCATCGTGCAGGAAATCGCCAACCTTATCTTGGGAACGAAGGGCGTGCGCAACGGCCGCCTGGTCACGACCACGGCCAACCCGCAGCCGTAAGCGCGCTTGCGCGTCTCGACCGCCGTGGCCTGCTATGCGGCAGGGAAGGGCGGTCATTGGCGGAAACCCCGCCCCCGAAAGCCAAGACGAACCGAAATAAGACCCGCGCCCGTGCGCGGAAAAGGAGGAACGGACATGGATACCACGGTGATGCTGGGCCACGGAAGCGGCGGCACCATGATGAAGCGCATCATCGATGAGGTGTTCTTCGCGGCGTACGCCGGCGAGGAGCTTTTGCGCGGCGACGACGCGGCGGTGCTGCCTTCGCTGAAGGAGGGCGAGCGCCTGGCGTTCTCCACCGACAGCTTCGTGGTGACCCCGCACTTCTTCCCTGGTGGCGACATCGGCCGCTTGGCCGTGTGCGGAACGGTCAACGACGTGGCCACCAGCGGTGCCGTTCCCCGTTACCTCAGCTGTGGATTCATCTTGGAAGAGGGATTCCCCATCGAGGATCTCAAGCGCATCTGCGCTTCCATGGCCGAATGCGCGAAGGAGGCGGGCGTGGCGCTGGTCACCGGTGACACCAAGGTGGTAAACCGCGGGCACGGTGACGGCGTCTACATCAACACCAGCGGTGTGGGTGTGCTGGCGCCTGGCGTGGAGCTTGGCGGCGCGAAGTGCCGCCCGGGCGATGCCGTGCTGGTGTCTGGCACGCTGGGCGACCACGGCATCACCATCATGAGCTGCCGCGAGGGCCTGGGCTTTTCCGCCGACCTGCAAAGCGACGCCGCGCCGCTGAATCACCTGATTGCCGACGTGCTCGCAGCGGCACCGAACACGCGCTGCTTCCGCGATCCCACGCGCGGCGGCCTCGCCTCCACCCTCAACGAGCTGGCCGGTCAGGCGGGAGTCGACATGTACATCGATGAAGACGCTGTCCCCGTGAAGCCTGCCGTCCAGGGTGCCTGCGACATGCTGGGCTACGACGTGCTGCAGGTTGCCAACGAAGGCAAGATGGTGTGCGTCGTTGCCGCTGACGAAGCCGAAGCGGCGCTAGCCGCCATGAAAGCGAGCCCCTACGGCGTTGATGCCGCCATCATCGGCGAGGTCGCCGAAGCCCAGCCCGAGCGCGGCTCGAAGGTGTTTTTGCGCACCGCGTTCGGTGGCACGCGCATCCTGGACATGCTGGTGGGCGAGCAGCTCCCGCGTATCTGCTAGAAAGCCGCAACAGTCGCGCTGCGTCGTCTGGCGCAGCGCACAATGCTTCCGTGCTGCACTTCGCCTTCACCCATCCTTTACCTATATATGTATGACGAAGGCGCCGCCAACGCGCCCGCCTTCGCATCGCGCACGTTACCCGAACGTTGCCGCACAGCCCCCTATTTCTACTTGCGCGCCGGCGGAAACGTGGTATCTTGCGTCCATGCAGTTTTGGGGGTATCCCGGCGCATGGCGGCGGGCTCAATAGACGAGAAGGAGAACGATCATGTCCCATCCTATTATCGAAGCTGATGAGTGCATCGGTTGCGGCATCTGCGTTGACGCCTGCCCGCAGGAAGTCCTCGAAGTCGTCGGCGGCACCGTCGAGGTCGTGAACGAGGAAGCCTGCGTCGCCTGCGGCGATTGCGTCGAGGAGTGCCCGATGGGCGCCATCACCGAGGTCGTCGAGGACTAACTCGAGACCAAGGAAAACTTGCTTCCAAAAAGCCCTGCGGCTCGGCCGTGGGGCTTTTTTCATGCCCTGAAACCCCTATTAATCAACGGTTCAAAAAAGTTATATGACAAAATGGTAACTAACTTGACAGCCAGAGACTTAGATTATATATTTCGAATCGTTGAAAACGGATTGAGCCGCGCTCACGCAATGGAAAGGCGGGCGCGGCTCCCCCCTTAGCGAGCACATGGAACTGCTGCCGCGAAGCGGGAACCCTGGAAAAGGAGAGGAAGCAGGAAATGGCTAAGATTCTTGGTATCGACCTTGGCACGACGAACTCGGCTATGGCGGTCATGGAGGGCAGCGAGCCCGAAATCCTGGTGAACGCCGAAGGCGACCGCACCACCCCGTCTGTGGAAGGCTTCCGCAAGGACGGCGAGCGCGTGGTCGGCAAGGCGGCAAAGAACCAGGCCGTCACCAACCCCGAGAACACCGTGTCGTCCGTGAAGCGCTTCATCGGCCGCTCTTATGACGAGACTGCCGAAGAGCGCAAGACCATCAGCTACAACGTCCAGAAGGGCAAGGACGGCCGCGCGGTCGTCGACATCGACGGCAAGGACTACACCCCCGAGGAGATCTCGGCAATGGTCCTGCAGAAGATGAAGGCCGACGCTGAAAAGCAGCTGGGCGCCCCGGTGACCCAGGCGGTCATCACCGTCCCTGCGTACTTCAACGACGCACAGCGCCAGGCCACCAAGGACGCTGGCAAGATCGCTGGCCTTGAGGTTCTGCGCATCATCAACGAACCCACGGCCGCGGCGCTGGCCTACGGCCTTGACAAGACCAACAAGGACGAGAAGATCCTCGTCTTCGACCTGGGCGGCGGCACCTTCGACGTGTCTATCCTGGAGCTCGGTGACGGCGTGTTCGAGGTTGCCTCCACCGCTGGCGACAACCACCTGGGCGGCGACGACTGGGACCAGCGCGTCATCGATTGGCTGGCCGACAAGTTCCAGTCCGACAACGGCATCGACCTGCGCACCGACAAGATGGCCCTGCAGCGCCTGAAGGAAGCTGCGGAAAAGGCCAAGATGGAGCTGTCCTCCACCACGCAGGCCAACATCAACCTGCCGTTCATCACGGCTGACGCCTCCGGCCCGAAGCACCTGGACTACACGCTGACCCGCGCCGAGTTCGAGCGCATCACCAAGGACCTGCTGGACCGCTGCAAGAAGCCCGTCGAGCAGGCGCTGCATGACGCTGGCCTGTCGCTGGGCAGCATCGACGAGGTCATCCTGGTTGGCGGCTCCACCCGTATGCCCGCCGTTCAGGAGCTCGTGAAGCAGCTGACCGGCAAGACCCCGAACATGTCGGTGAACCCCGACGAGGTCGTGGCGATGGGCGCAGCTGTCCAGGGCGGCGTGCTTGCCGGCGACGTCGAGGGCATCCTGCTGCTGGACGTCACGCCCCTTTCCCTGGGCGTGGAGACCATGGGCGGCGTGATGACCAAGATGATCGACCGCAACACCACCATCCCCACCCGCAAGACCGAGATCTACTCCACGGCGTCCGACAACCAGACGTCTGTTGAGATCCACGTCCTGCAGGGCGAGCGCCAGATGGCTGCCGACAACAAGACGCTGGGCCGCTTCCAGCTGACCGGCATCCCGGCTGCCCGCCGCGGTGTGCCGCAGATCGAGGTTACCTTCGACATCGACGCCAACGGCATCGTGAACGTGTCCGCTAAGGACCTGGGCACCGGCAAGCAGCAGCAGATCACCATCAGCGGCTCCACCGCCCTGTCCGACGACGAAGTCGATCGCATGGTGAAGGACGCCGAGGCGCACGCCGCCGAGGACGAGGCACGCAAGGCCGAGATCGAGGCGCGCAACAACTGCGACTCGCTGGTCAACGCCACCGAGCAGACGCTCTCCGAGCTGGGCGACAAGGTGTCCGGCGACGTGAAGAGCCAGGCCGAGGCCGCCATCAGCGAGGCCAAGACCGCGCTTCAGGGCACCGACATCGAGGCCATCAAGGCTGCCACCGAGAAGCTGCAGCAGGCTGGATACAAGCTGGCCGAGGTCGTGTACTCCACGCAGCAGGGCGCGGCTGGCGCTCAGCAGCCTGGCGGTGCGGCAAGCGGTGTGAACAACGCCAACGACGACACCATCGAGGCCGACTACGAGGTCGTCGACGACGACAAGGAAGGCAAGTAATCATGCCTGCCGAGCCGAATGCGGCTCCCACCGAGCGCGGTGCGTCCGATGAGGCCGAAAGGGAAGAAATGACCATCGAGATTGAAGACGGCGACGTCCAGGCCAAGAAGGCCGACGAAACCGCCGAGGAAACGAAGGCTGCCGAAGCGACGCAGGTCGAAGAGCCCGCCGCCGAGGAAGCCGCAGCCGAAGCCGCCTCCGACGAGGCGGCAGAGGCCGAGGCCGAGCCTGCGCAGGAAGCTGACCCTGCAGAAGACGCTGCGTCGAAGCTCCAGGAGGAAGTCGACAAGGCCAAGGCGGAGGCGAAGGAGTGGCAGGACAAGTTCATGCGCCTGCATGCCGAATGGGACACTTACCGCCGCCGCACTGCCGAGCAGCGCGAGGCCGAGAAGGCGCGCGCGTCCGAGAAGCTGGTCACGGGTCTGTTGCCGGTGATCGACGACTTCGAGCGCACGATCAAGTACGCCACCGACAACGGCGAGACGGGCCTTTTGGACGGCGTCCGCGCCGTGCACACGAAGCTCGTTGACGTGCTCCTGAAAGACGGCGTGCAGGTGATCGACCCGGCTGGCGAGGCATTCGACGCCTTGCAGCATCAGGCGGTTGCCACGGTGCCCGACGACGAGGCCTTTGACGAAACGGTGCACGAGGTGTACCAGAAGGGCTACAAGCTGGGCGAGAAGGTTCTTCGCCCTGCAATGGTGACCGTCACCACGGGCGGTCCCAAGCGCCCGAAGGAAGAAACCTCCGAGGAGGAATAACCCGGCAGCGTAGATAGAGCTGACAGACGAAGGCGGGCGTTTCGGTCCGCCTTCGCTTTAGAACGGGATGCAAGAGAAAGGTGGTGGAGGGTATGGCGGCTACTCCGGATTATTACAAGACGCTCGGCGTGCCACGTACTGCCACGGCCGACGAGATCAAGAAGGCGTTTCGCAAGCTGGCGCGCAAGCATCATCCCGACGCCGGCGGCGATGAAGCCAAGTTCAAGGAGATCAACGAGGCCTACGAGGTCCTCTCCGACGAGAAGAAGCGCAAGATATACGACCAGTACGGCACCGGCAATCCGAACCAGATTCCCCACGGGTGGGGCGGCGGCTCGGTGAACGTTGATGACATCTTCGGAAACGGCGGTGCCGGGTTCGGCAGCTGGGCCGAGATCCTGGAAAGCATCCGCCGCGGCGAAGGCGCGTTCGGGACCAACTGGGACTTCGGCAACTTCTCGGGCTTCGGGGGAAACCGCGGTCCGCGCCCGCAGAAGGGCCAGGACATGAACGTCACCCTGAACGTGTCGTTCGATGAGGCGTTCCATGGCGCCCAGAAGCGAGTCACCGTGCGCGTGCCGGGCAAGTCGGAATCGGAAACGCTTGACGTGAAGATTCCCGCAGGTGCCGTCGACGGTGGACGTTTGCGCTTCCGCGGCAAGGGCGGCGCAGGTCAGGCGGGTGGCGAAGCGGGCGACTTGCTCATCACCACGCGCATCGACCCGCATCCGTACTACACCCGTGACGGCGCCGACGTCGTTATGGACGTGCCGGTGAGCATCGCCGAAGCCGCGTTGGGAGCCAGCGTGGTGGTGCCCGCGCCCGATGGCACCAAGGTAAGGGTGAAGATTCCCGCCGGAACGCAGGCTGGCGCCAAGCTGACCATCCGCGGCAAGGGTGCCCCGAATGTGAAAGGCCAAGGGAACGGAGATTTGCGCATCGTCGTGAAGGTTTCCGTTCCGCGCACGATGAACGAGAAGCAGCGCCAGGCCATGGAAGATTTCCTGGCCGCGACGACTGAGGAAGTGAGGTCATGGTGAAAGACGACCGCACCGATAGGAACCGACCGCTCTACATGATCAGCGTAGCTGCTCAGCTGGCGGGCGTGCATCCGCAAACGCTGCGCGCTTACGAGCAGAAGGGCCTGGTGACGCCTCAGCGCACCAGCGGCAACACGCGCATGTACTCGCAGGCCGACATCGAGCGGCTCGAGCTCATCAACGAGCTTACTAACGAGGGCATCAACCTGGCGGGCGTCATCCGCATCCTTGACCTCAAGGGCCGCCTCGACGAGCGCGACTCCGAGATCGACGACCTTCACAAGCGCGTCCGACGCCTCGCCGACCGCGTGCACGAATTGGAAACCCGCGCCGACGTGACCGCTCTGGTTCGCGTGTCCGATATCCCTCGTCTGATGTAACGAGAAAGGCTCATTTGCAAGTTCCTGGGCGGTTCGGCACGGCTACGCTCCCTATCTGCGACCGTCCGCTCCGCCGTACCGAACCGCCCTTGGCGGTGTTGAAACGAAATGTGATTCTTCCAGCATTGAGGAGGAACTAACTATGAACATGGGTAACTTGAACAAGTTGGCGCTTACGGCGCAGGAGGCTTTGCAGCAGACGCTGTCTATTGCTTCCGAGGCGCAGGCGTCGCAGGCAGAGCCCATCCATATGCTTAAGGCTCTGCTCGAATCGAAAGAGAACAATCTGTCCGCCATCGTTAAGCGCATCGGTGCCGATCCTGCGGCCATGCGCGCGAGCGTTGACGCGCACATCGAGAGCATGCCCAAGGTCAGCGGCGGCAACGCGCCCTTCGGTATGACCGGTATTCCCGGGCAGGCGCTTCTGAATCTGCTGGACAACGCGGTCAAGATCGCCGAGAAACTGGGTGACAGCTATGCCACCAGCGAGCATTTGCTTATTGCGCTTTCCGAGGACAAGGGCGAGGCGGGACGCATCCTGAACTCCGCTGGCGTGACGCGCAAGAACATCGAGGCTGCCTATGAGGAGCTTCGCGGCGACACCCGCGTGACCGATCCTCAGGAGAAAGCCCAGTTCGAGGCGTTGGAGCGCTACGGCCAAAACCTCACGCAGCAGGCCCGCGAGGGCAAGCTCGACCCGGTGATCGGCCGCTCTGAAGAGATCCGCCGCACCATCCAGGTGCTGTCGCGCCGCACGAAGAACAACCCGGTGCTCATCGGCGAGCCCGGTGTCGGCAAGACCGCCATCGTCGAGGGCCTGGCCCAGCGCATCGTGGCGGGCGATGTTCCGTCCAGCCTGAAGGACCGCGAGCTGGTTTCGCTCGACATGGCGTCCATGCTGGCGGGCGCGAAGTATCGCGGCGAGTTCGAGGACCGCTTGAAGGCCGTTCTGCGCGAAGTGAAGGAAAGCGACGGGCGCATCATCTTGTTCATCGACGAGCTGCACACCATCGTGGGTGCTGGATCGTCGGGCGACAGCTCCATCGACGCCGGCAACATGCTCAAGCCCGCGCTTGCCCGCGGCGAGCTGCATGCCATCGGCGCCACCACACTGGATGAGTACCGCAAGTACATCGAGAAGGACGCTGCGCTCGAACGCCGCTTCCAGCCGGTGATTGTGGGCGAGCCCACGGTCGAAGACACCATCGCCATCCTGCGTGGCCTGAAGGAAAAATACGAGATCCATCACGGCGTGCGCATCACCGACTCGGCTATCGTGGCGGCGGCGGAGCTGTCGCATCGCTACATTTCCGACCGCTTCCTGCCCGACAAGGCCATCGACCTGATGGACGAGGCGGCCAGCCGTCTGCGCATTGAGATCGACTCCATGCCCGAGGAAGTGGATGCCGCCGAGCGCAAGCTCACTCAGATGCAGATCGAAGAGCAAGCGCTGATGAAGGAGAGCGACGAGGTCAGCAAAGAGCGCCTGGAAGCGCTGCGCCGCGACATCGCTGCTGCCAAGGAAGAGCTCGACGCCCGCAAGGCCGAATGGAAGAACGAAAAAGACGTCATCCAAAACGTTCAGGCGCTCAAGGCCGACATCGAGGCTGCGCAGACTGAGGAAGAGCGCGCTACCCGCGAGGGCGACCTGTCGCTTGCTTCCGAGATCCGCTACGCCCGCATTCCCGAGCTGAAAAAGCAGCTTGAGGCTGCCGAGCGCGCGCTCAACGAAAAGCAGGAAGACGGTGCCATCCTGAAGGAAGAGGTCTCGGAAGACGAGATCGCCGAGGTCGTGAGCACCTGGACCGGCATTCCGGTGAGCAAGATGATGCAGGGCGAGATGGAAAAGCTCGTCGACCTGGAAGACAAGCTGCACGAGCGCGTCGTCGGCCAGGACGAAGCCGTGAAGGCTGTTGCCGGCGCCATTCGCCGCAACCGCGCGGGCCTTTCCGACCCCAACCGTCCCATCGGCAGCTTCCTGTTCTTGGGCCCCACCGGCGTTGGCAAGACCGAGCTGGCGAAGGCGCTGGCAGAGTACCTGTTCGATACCGAGAAGGCTATGGTGCGCATCGACATGTCCGAGTACATGGAGAAGTTCAGCGTGCAGCGTCTGATCGGTGCGCCTCCGGGGTATGTTGGCTACGACGAGGGCGGCCAGCTGACCGAGGCGGTGCGTCGCCGTCCCTACAGCGTCATCCTGCTCGACGAGATGGAGAAGGCGCATCCGGACGTGTTCAACGTGCTGCTGCAAGTGCTTGACGATGGTCGCTTGACCGACGGCCAGGGCCGCGTGGTCAGCTTCAAGAACGCCATCATCATCATGACGTCGAACGTGGGCAGCCAGTTCATCCGCGAGTATTCCGCGCAAGAGCCCTCTAAGCCCATGGGCGAGATGATGGAAGAGATCGCTTCCGGCGACATCGAAACCGGTGCGAAGAAGCTTGCCGAGCTGGCGAACAAGGTGCAAGACGCCCTGCGCGCCACGTTCCGCCCTGAGTTCCTGAACCGCATCGACGACGTGATCACCTTCAACGGCCTGTCCATCGAAGCCATGGAGCCTATCGTCAAGCTGCAGTTGAAGGACGTGCGTGCCCGTCTGGCCGACCGCCGCGTTACGCTGGACGTGTCCGACGCCGCGCTGGAGCACCTGGCCATCGACGGTTTCGACCCGGTGTACGGTGCCCGTCCTCTGAAGCGTCTGATTCAGCGCGAGGTTGTGGATCGCATTGCTCAGAAGATCGTGGAAGGCAAGCTGCCTGATCGCAGTCACGTGCTCATCGGCATCGGCCCCGACGGCGACTACGACTGCCAGGTCGAACCCCCAATGGATATAGATGCCAACTGGGACGATCTTCTCAAGTAGGGGGTTCCGGCGGTCTGCCGACCGCCGGAACCGCTCGTCCGCTGAGGCTTCCTGTGGCACCGAATTTTCGCGCGATCCCAAGGGCTTGCGTACCGAAGCACGCGGCGCCCTTGCGATCCCGCGAATCTCCGGCACCACAGAAACCCTCAGCTACTTATGTTCGACCTGTAAAGTTTTCGTTATTGCGGTGTTTGCCACAACGCGCCTGCGCCGGCTTGACTGCCGACGTGGGCGCGTTTGTGTAGTAGACTTTACGCCATGCGAAAGAAGAGGGTAGACATACGTCGCAACATGCAGAACGCCGAGTCGCCGGTGATGGCGTACGTTATCGTGCTGCTGTTCTTCATCTGCTTCCTCATCTTTCTTTGGGTGGTCGTCGTGGGAACGAGGTTCATCGTTGGGTAGCATCGCGACCGCGGCCGTTGCCAGGAAAACGGCGTAGGGCGGGGCTGTACCATGTGGCAGCGATTCACCCTTGACGACGTACGCACCATCGGGCACTACCTGGGTGTGCTCATCCTGTTCTTGGCGGCATCCATGGCGGTGCCGTTCGTCGTGGCGCTTGCGTTCCAGGAGTGGAAACCTGCCACGCATTACCTGCTTGCAATCGGTATTTCCCTCATTCTGGGGTCGGGCCTGCGTCTTTTGCGCGTGGCACCGGCGCGCCTGTCGCGACGCCAGGCGCTAGCGGTCACGGGCTTCGCGTGGATCGTGCTGGCGTTTATCGCCGCTATTCCGCTGTACATGTCCGGTCACTTCAACCGATTCGTCGACGCTCTGTTCGAGGGTGTGTCGGGTTTGACCACCACCGGTGCGAGCCTGGTTGTCGACCTCGACCACATGTCCATGGCCGACAACACCTGGCGCTTCATGATGATCCTCCTTGGTGGTTTGGGATTGATCGTTGTGGCGCTGGCTCTTGGCCTGTTCGGAAAGCGTTCGGGCGCTTCGCTGTATTCTTCTGAAGGCCGCAGCGACCACCTGGTGCCCAATGTGGTGCAAACTACCCAGTTCATTGCGAAATTCGCGCTGCTGTTTATCCTGGCGGCAACCGTGATTCTGACGGTGGTGCTGACGTTTGCCGGCATCGAGCCGGTGCGCGCGGCGTTCCACTCGGTCTGTCTTTCCATTTCGGCGTTCATGACCGGCGGCTTCACGCCCATGGCGCAAAGCGTGCTGTACTACCATTCCTTCCCGCTGGAATTCATCCTCATGCTGCTGATGCTGGCGGGCTCCATCAGCTTCACGCTCCACGCCGAGCTGCGCAAAGGCCGCATCGGCGCGTTCTTCCGCGACATCGAGGTGCGCACGCTCGTCATCTGGCTTGCGGTGGCTACCTGCGTTATGGCGGCGTCGCTTTCGGTCAGCCTTTCGTTCAACGACCTTCCCACTATGCTGCGCCGCGGCGTGTTCATGGTGATCTCGTCGTTTTCCACCACTGGCTTCCAGAACATCACCACCAACCAGCTTGCCGGCGTGTTCTCGTCGGGTGCCTTCATCGCGCTGGCAGTGTGCATGGCGGTCGGCGGCAGCGCCGGGTCCACCACGGGTGGTTTGAAGCTGCTGCGCATGGGCATCATGGCGAAGTCCATCGTGTCCACCATCAAAGAGGCGGTGGCGCCCGACTCCGCGCGCGTGGCTGTGACGTACTACCGCCTGGGCCGCCGCCGCGTGACGCCCGACATCGTGAAGGAAGCGATGACGGTGTTCGTGCTGTACGTTTCCACCTACACCATCGGCGCGCTGGTGGGTATCGCGCATGGATACGATGCTATGCAGGCCATTTTTGAGTCCGTTGCCATGGCGTCGAACGGCGGCATTGTGTCGGGCCTGGTGGCGCCGGACATGCCCATCACGCTTGAGCTGTTCTACATCTTCGAGATGTGGGCTGGCCGTCTTGAGTTCGTCACGCTGCTCGCCATCTTGGTTGAGGTCGTGGTCTCCATCGTGCCGCGCAGGCTGCGCCATCGCACGCAAGCCCAGGGGGTGAGACGATGAGCGCGCTCACGGGGGGCTGGAAACGTTCGGCTGCGGCGCCCAAGTGCGACGGGTGCGTGTGCGGCAACCATGCGCGCGGCAGATGGCTTGTGCGGTCGCTGGCTGCAGCGGTTGCGGGCGCTATGCTTGCTATTGCGTGCTTGGTGGCGCTGCCGTCGAGTGCATGGGCCGCCGACGACAATCTGGTGAACCCGCAGCAACGCCCCGACAGCTCCTTCATTTACGATACCGAGATCTCGGCCCTGAACAGCGCCGACACCTACTACGATGGACAGACGGTCCAGGTGGTGGGCGAGGCCGTAGGCGACATCATCAACGTCGAGATCGACGGTAGCTACCGCTGGGTGAATCTTTCTTCGGAAGAGCAGGGCGTGGTCTACAGCGTCGCTGTGCACATGACCGACAACGCTGCCGATCGCATCGACACGTTGGGCGGTTACAGCACGGTAGGAACCACGTTGCAAGTGCGCGGAACCTTCCATTTGGTGTGCCCAGACCATGATGGCGTGACCGACATCCATGCCGATGTTGTTTCGGTAGTGGATCCCGGCACGCAACATCCCGACGAATTTTCGTGGGAGGGCTTCATTCCCGGTGCGATTGCCGTGGCCATTGGCTTCGTTTTGATGTTCGTTTTCTACCGCCTGAGGGAGCGCCAGCGATGAGCCGTACCGCGGGCGCGCGCCATTTCGCGCAGGGGGCGCTCCGATGAGGGGGCAGGTCGTCAAGCTGGATCGCGGCTTTCCGCTCGTGCGCTGCGAAGGTGGTGCCATGGTGCGCTGCGAGCACGCCACAGCGCTGGTGAAGACCGCTTACTCGCGTGCCGTCATCGGGGATTACGTGGACGTTTCCATTCCCGAGGGGCATGACAAGGGCATCATCGAAGACATCGCCCCCCGTTCGCGCGAGTTCGTTCGCAAGGACCCAACCGAACGCGCCGTCCCGCAGGTGCTGGCGGCGAACTTCGACCGCGTGCTGGTTGCGCAGCCCCTAGCGGACGTCAACCTGAAGCGCTTGGAGCGTGAGCTTGTGCTGGCGCACGAGACCGGCGCCGAGGTGACGGTGGTGCTCACGAAGGCCGACCTTGCCGAGGACGAACGCCAGGTGGAAGCCGTGCGCGCCGCCGTGCGCGCCATCGCCGGCGACGTGGGGGTTTTGACGATATCGTCCGCCGCGCCCGAGAGTGTGGAGGCCGTGCGGGAGCTTATCCCGAGCGGAACCACTGCCGTGCTCATCGGGAAGAGCGGCGTTGGCAAATCGAGTCTGGTGAACCTTTTGGTGGGCGAGGACGTCCTTGAAATCGGAGACGTGCGTGAAGGCGACGGGAAGGGCCGCCACACCACGGTGAGCCGCGAGATCGTCGAGATCCCCGGAGGGGGCTGCATCGTGGACATGCCTGGCGTCCGCGGGCTGGGCCTTTGGGACGCCGAAGCCGGCATCGGTGCGGCGTTTCCCGATATCGAAGACCTTGCCGCTCGTTGCCGCTTCCGCGACTGCAAGCACGAGGACGAGCCCGGTTGCGCTGTGCGCGCGGCCGTGGAAGCAGGCGAGGTCGCACCCGAGCGGTTCGAATCCTACCAGGCGCTGCGGCAGGAAGCGCGCGAAGTCGAGCGTCGCCGCGAAGAAGCGCGCCGTGCCCGCGGCGAAAAAGCATCCACCCGCCGCCCGTCCCGCACATCGTCGAACGCACGCGCGTCCCACCGCACCCCCCGCAAGGCCAACCGCAAACGCCGCTAACCCGCCCGCACGCCCGCGAGCGCCACTAAGCCACCCACAAGCTCGCCAGCGCTGCCCAGCTACGTGTAGCCAGCGCAGCTGCCAAGCATCGCGTGCGTAGCATATGGGCGTGGGCCGGGCTGACAAGCCACGTGCAGCCCGCGCGGTTGCCAAGCCGCCTGTCGCACAACGTAGCCGCCAAACTGCCCCCCAACCAGCGCGGCCACCGAATCTTTTGCAGCCAGAGCAGCCACCAAACCGCCCGCAACCAGCGCGGCTGCCAAGCCTCTCGCAGAATCGCGACCGTCAAGCCGCTCGTCCTCCAACGCTCTCTTTCGCAAAATGCCTCCACCACGCATCGCGGCAGCAGGCTTTTCAAACTTTTTGCCCGTTTTGCGCCGAACTGCGCTAAAAACTTCTGGTTTTGGGAGTACTTGAACTTCCCGTTGTCATCCGAGACTGTTCCGCAGCTTCTTCCGTGCTCTGAGATAACCCGTTGATCAGGGAAAACATGCTATCCGGGAACATCTCCCAGATGCATCGCATTCTCGCGTCGTGAGGGAGGCGCGCACTTCGCGGGAAAACGGGGATCAATACTGAAAAGACTGCCGCTCTGCGGTCTGAGCCCCTTACCAGAAAGGGATCAACCCGAGTTTGCGGCACAGCTCCAATCTGCGGTCGCCCAGGTTGCCGACGTTTCTCCGAGCGCGCTTTCCCAGCTGCTTTCGAATCGCGTTCGCAATGGTTCCCAGAGCGGAGAGGCTGCTGGCTTCGTTGTTCGTTATTCCGATTACGGTCCAGCCCATTGCGGCGAGAGCGTTGGCACGCCGCGAGTCGCTGATGCGCATGGCTTCACCCTGATGCTCCTGATTGCTTTGGTACTCGACGTCCAAACGCGCCTCCCGCCAGCAAAGGTCGCAACGGAATGAACGCCTCCCCGCGATGGCGAATGCCTTTTCGCTGGCGATCACCTTCTCGTTCATGCGTGGTATTCCCAGATTCCATCCGCCATATCGTTCAGGCAGTCCAAAATACAGCGCAAGCTCTGTCTCCCTTGGCGAGGCGGAGCCATCGGCGACGTATCGCAAGCATCGCGCGATTTTCAGACTCCCTCTTAGATGGCTGTTCTTGGAGCAAAAGGCTTTGAGCGAGCGCGTGTTGGTGAGAGGTTTCGTGTCGAACAGGCCGCTTCCGCCGCTGTGCACGCCCGTTATGCTCGTGCAATACGTGCCGCACGCCTCCCATAAGATAAGCAGCAGGCTCACGAAATCCATCTGCGTCGATGCAATCTGGCATAACGCAAGATTAGGTGAGGCTATTGCGATTTTCTCATCCAGCCTCAACAGAGCCCGGCTGGGGATCTTTGATGCGCAGGAATGAAAAGCCGCTCGTGGCGTCGGATGCTTGCGTCCGCTTTTAACCAGCAGATGAACGGGGCGATCGAATGCGAGGTGGGGGTTTCTTTCCCGCATGCGTTCGAGCATGTTCTTCAAATCTGCATCGGAAGGCGCGGCTTGAGGGATGCTCGCGCTGCATGTGCTGAGGCCGAAAGCGGGTTGCTCGAGAAGTTTCGGCGGGGCGGTCGCGTCGCATAGGGCCCTCATTCTTGGATCGTGCATCGAGCGATGTATTTGCAGGGCCGTGCGAAATCCGAATACGACCTTCACATTCGAGACGCTGCGCGTGGTGTTCTCTGAAGAAAAAGCTGAATGTTTGCTGCTCGAGCCCATAGTGCACTCCTGTGATCCCTTGGATGGCGAGGATCTTGCGAGCGTTGTGAAGCGAAACGAGGGAGTGCGTTTCGCGATGGGCAACTCGGTGGCGATTGCAAAGAGAAGCGCTCGCATTGGCTCGAATTTGGCTTATCTTATCGTGAAAATTGCACGATTGGAGATAACGTTTAAGTTCTGTTTAAAATAAAGGTCATCTTCTTGGCGGCTCGACAGGCTTTTCGCCACCGATGCCCGTTTTTTGCCGAAGTGCGCGGGTTTTACCCATGCAATAACGGCAGCGTGCCTGGTGAAATTGCGTTTTCCCAGTTCAGAATATGGCGAAAGGGATGTGCGGAAGAAGATCGGTGCGTTTAGCATCTTCTGCTGCAGCGTTTTCAGCGCACTTCGGCTGAAAACGGGCAATTATTTCGAAAAGCATGCGAACCTGAGCGCGTAGTCGTCCTGCTGGAGCCGGCGGCTGTGCGGGTGAGGTTAACGCTCTGATAGCGGAGTGCCCCGCACGACGCACTGCTCCGAGGCTGGCGCTCTGGTAGCGCGTCCTCTCGCACGACGCACTGTTTTGAGGCTGGCGTTCCTGCGGCGTGGTGACTTGCGCGGCGCCCCGCACGCGCACTGCTCCGAGGCTGCCGAAGCGAAGCTATCTTGCTGCGTGACCTTCTGGTTTGAGGGGTGTTTTTCCTTCGGGATGTTGCTATACTTCCTTGCGGCGTTGTATCGGCGGCCGTCTTTGAGGCTGCAGGTGCGCGCCCCGCGTTTGCATCGTTGGGCCCTGCACTCGCGGAATACCAGTTGCCCATAGCCCGCGACAGCGTCGTGCGGATCCGCCTTGAAGGCGAGCTTTGCGTTTGCGCCCGGATGCCAGATGCCGGACGCCCCGGCTTGCACCCGTCCAAGCCTGCGCTCGGTCTCGCCTCGTCCTTCGGCTCCGCCTGCCCTGTTGCGCGGAGAGGAGGAGCCATCATGGAAAAGAATCTTGCCGCGTCGCGCCCATCGGCGCCAACTGCCTCGCGTACGACTTCCATCGCGCGCACGGGCATGATCGCAGCCGTCTACGCGGCCGCCACGCTCGTCGCCCTGCTCCTGCTGCAGGGTCTGGCATGGGGGCCGGTGCAGTTCCGCATTTCGGAAGCGGTGTGCGTGTTAGCGCTGCTCACGCCCAACGCCATCCCGGGCCTCACCATTGGCTGCGCGCTAGCGAACCTCATCGCGCTGGCCATCAACGGCACCGGTGCGCTTGGCATGCTGGACGTCGTGTTCGGCAGCCTGGCCACCTGCCTCGGTGCGTTGTGGTGCTGGAAGATGCGCGAGCGCCCCGCCGTGGCAGTGCTTGGCCCCGTCATCGCCAACGCGCTCATCGTTCCGGCGTACCTGCCGCTTCTGCTGCAGGGCATGGGCTTCTACACCATTCCCTTCACCACCATTGCGCTCGACGGCGCGTACATTCCCATGTACTTGTTCGGATTGGTAGCAACGGGCATCGGTGAAACAATCGTGATGTATGTGCTCGGCCTCCCGCTGCTGGCGGCGCTCAAGAAATCCGGCGCTGCAAAGATTCTGTCCCGCTAGCGTCACGCCACGACCAGCCGCGTTGAATTCGGGCTTAACCTGGGCTTGAACGCAGCACTCAGCTCCTGTTCTTTCGGTGGCGGGCATCCCGAAAAGTTGACAGGTTGATTACAATTAGGGGTTGTCCGAAGAGGGCAGCCCCTTTCCTTTGGGGCCGCTCGCTGCGCCGGAGCCTCGCGCTTGCCGCTTTCGGACCCGTGTCCCCGATAGAAGGAAGCGCATGAATCCCGTCATAATCGTGCCCACTTACGTTTCCGCCCGCCGCCGCCGCGAAGGTGGCAGCGTCCTTTCCACCTACGACCACATGACCCCGCTGTCCCAGCCGGGCGAGCTGCCGCGTCTGCTGCGCTCGCTGACGGGCGTGCAGGGCGTTGGCCAGATCGTGGTGTTGGTGGTGAGCGAGCCGTCCATCGAATCGCAAGCCGCCGAGAAAGTCCAGCAGATCGCCGCGCAGTTCCCTCAGCTTTCCATCGCCGTGATGGGCGCTCCGGAACAGGCGCTGGTGCACCAGCGCATCGAGCAGCTGGGTCTGGGCAAGCTCACCAAGGAAGTCTGCCTCACCGGCTACGGCGCCATCCGCAACTTCGGCTTGGTCATCGCCAACGTGCTGGGCTTCGACTCCGTGGTGTTCTTGGATGACGACGAGATCGTGGAAGACCCCGCCTTCCTGCGCAAGGCCATGTACGGCCTGGGCAAACTCACCAAGAAAGGCATCCCCATCCTGGTGAAGACGGGTTACTACTTCAACTCGGAGGGCTCGTTCCTCTCAAAGAGCCAGGACAAGTGGTACAACCGCTTCTGGCAGCAGGGGAAAGCCTTCAACGCATGGATCACCGCCGCCATGCGCGGCCCGCGCCTCTCGCGCAGCAACCACGTGTGCGGCGGCGCGCTGGCAGTGCACAAAGAAGCGTTCAAGCGCTGCTCGTTCGACCCGTGGATCGCGCGCGGCGAAGACCTCGATTACCTGCTGAACCTGCGCATGTACGGCTCGGACATCTGGTTTGACAACCAGTGGAACCTCAAGCATCTTCCGCCCGAGACCGAAAGCGAAGGCACGCGCTTCCGCCAGGACATCTTCCGTTGGCTCTACGAGTACCGCAAGATGGAATACAGCCGCACGCAGATTGACCTGCTGCAGGTGAAGCCCGCCTCGCTCGAGCCCTACCCCGGTCCGTTCCTGCAGCCGGGCATCCGCCGCCGCATCCGTCTGACGGCTATCCTGCGCAGCTTTGGCCGCCCCGACAAGAAGGGCTACCGCAAGGCCGCGAAGGCGGCAACGGGCGAGGCGTCCACTTACGCCGAACGCAACTGCGCGAAGTATTTCGAGTTCCAGTTCGTCTGGCCCGAGCTCATGGGCCGTCTGGAAAACGACCAGACGCTCCGCGCCGCACTGGTGGAATCGGTGACGCGCCGTTACCAGGAAGCCGAGGAGCCGCGCCGCGCAGGCCGCATCGCCGCCGCTCAGGGCGCCGGCATCGACCCGGGTGCCACCGGCGAGATCCACTTGAACTTGGCTGAGTAGGGGAAACATCCGGCGGCTTGCGGGCCGCCGGTTCTTTCGTGCCGCCTAACGCCGGCTTGGAGCCGCCTGCGCGTTCGCTAAAAATCGACGCCGGCCTCTGCTACATTGAACTGCAGAACAAATCGATCTTACAGGGAAGGGAACGGGAAACGCGGGAATGGATATGCTGCTGATGCTCGGATTGCCGATCGTCGTCGGGGTGTTCATCGGAGTGCTCTCGGGGCTGTTGGGCATTGGTGGCGGCACTATCATGGTGCCGGTGTTCCGCCTGGCGTTCGGCCTGAGCCCACTCATGTCCACGGCGACCTCGCTGTTCACCATCATCCCCACATCCATTTCTGGCGCCGTCTCGCACCTGAAAGGCAAGACCTGCGTGCCCGTGCTGGGTTTGGCGATGGGCATTGGCGGGGCGCTTACCTCGCCGGTGGGCGTATGGCTTGCGAGCCTTTCCCCGGCATGGCTGGTGATGCTGGCGGCAGCGCTCATCATTGGCTATTCGGCCGTCAACATGCTTCTCAAAGCGCTGAAGACCCCAGCGAAGGGGAAGGGGAAGCCCGCCGCCGCTGCAGACGTTGCGACCACGGCAAGCGCGGAAAGCGCCGCCACGGCATCCGGCCCCGCAAGCGCCTCCGACGTCCCGCCCGCTCCCAAGCTTTCTCGCAAACAGCTGCTTATTGGCATCGCCATTGGACTGGGGGCTGGCCTCATGTCTGGCTACGTTGGGGTTGGCGGCGGCTTCATCATGGTGCCGCTCATGCTCACGCTCATCAACATCCCTATGAAGCTGGCATCGGGCACCTCCCTCATCGCCATTCTGATCTTGGCCATCCCGGGCACCATCGAAAACGGCATCGTCGGCAACATCGACTATGTCACGGGTCTCATGGTGGCGGTAGGGTCCATCCCCGGTGCGGTGCTGGGCGCCCGTCTGGTGAAGAAGGTTCCCGAACGCACGCTGCGCTTCATATTCGGCGGGTTCCTCATCATTGCTGCCATTGTGCTGTTCCTTAACGAGTTCGGCATTCTGGGGTAAAATCGCCTACATCCTTACAGCCCGAACGGGCACGCCCGCAGGCGCTTGCGAACATCGGTAAGCGCGGGGCGCAAAGGGGAAGGGGATCCCATGGAAGTCGAAGCCAAATCGGGCCGCGAAGGCTCGGCGATGCCGCGTTTCTTCAATCTGGAAATGCTCATGTTCACCTTGGTCGTGCTTTCGGGCATGGTGCTGGTGTGGACGCTGGCAATGCCGCAGTACAACATCGCGCTGCTCGCTGTGTGCGGCGTTGTGTTCACGCTTTCGCTGGTGATGGTCATCCGCCTGGTGATGGACCCCGATTCCGTTCGTGCACGCCAGTCCGACTCGATGCTGCGCCTGGCCAGCCAAACCCTCGACTGCATGAAAGACGGCATGACCCGCGAAGCCGCGCAGAGCATCTGCACGCTGCTGCTGCCTTCGACGGCGGGCATCGCGGTTGCCATCACCGACCGTGAGTTCATCTTGGGCTATTCGGGCTTCCTGGAGGCCGAAAACCCCTCGGGCAGCATCATCCGCACGCATGCTACCCACGCCTCCATCGCCGACGGCCAGCTGCGCATCCTGCGCACGCCCGAAGACATCGGCTTCCAGCCTGGCTCCACCATCCAGGGCGCCATCATCGTGCCGCTGGTGGTGGGCGACGAGATCCAGGGCACGCTGAAGTTCTACTACCGCCACGCGCGCGACATCAGCGAAACGCAGAAGTCCATCGCCGAGGGCTTCGGCCGCCTGCTGTCCACGCAGATGGCAGCCGCCGCACTGGAAGAGCAAAAGAAGCTGGCGGCAAGCATGGAGCTCAAAGCCCTGCAAAGCCAGATCAACCCGCACTTCCTGTTCAACACCATCAACACCATTGCCTCGCTCGTGCGCACCGACCCCGCCCGCGCACGCGTGCTGCTGCGCGAGTTCGCGGTGTTCTACCGCCGCACGCTGGAAGACTCCGCCGACCTCATTGAGTTCGAGCGCGAGATGGAGCAGACGCGCCGCTACTTCACGTTCGAGATCGCGCGCTTCGGCGCCGACCGCGTGGAGCTGCGCGAAGACATCGACGAGCGCGTGGGCAGGATGCTCGTGCCGCCGTTCCTCATCCAGCCGCTCGTTGAGAACGCGGTTCGCCACGCCATGCCGGCAGAAGGTAAGCTGGTCATCACCGTGTTCGCCCGCATCGAGGGCGACGACATCGTCATTGGCGTTGCCGACGACGGCGTGGGCATGACCGAGGAAGCGCGCGAGAACATCCTGCATCCGGCTTCCGGTCAGGGCATGGGCATCGCCGTGAAGAACGTGCACGACCGCGTGATCGGGTATTTCGGGCAAGGGTCGCGCATGGATGTGGAAAGCCAGCTGGGCCACGGCACCCGCGTGACGCTGCTCATGAAGGACGGCGTGTCGCGCCAGGAAACCATGGCGCACGAGCTGCTTCAGGCCGAATAGGACGGACTGCTGAATAGGCTGGACTGGTTCCGAGACAGCATGTTGCTGCCAAACGCCCCAACGAAAAAAGCCCCGCTTTCGAGCTCCCATTCAGGGCTCGAAAGCGGGGCTTCGTTTAACAGCGGAGCGTCTTACTGCTGCTGGCCGTTCTGCGTGCCGGCGTCAACAGGCTGCTGAGGCTGCTGGGGCTGTGCCTGCGGCTGCTGCGGAGCGGCATAGGGCTGCTGGGGAGCGCCGTAAGGCTGCTGCGGCATGCCGTAGGGCTGCTGCGGCGCACCGTAGTAGGCGGCGGGCTGGCCGTAGGGGATGGCAGTCGCAGCCTTGCGGTCCTTGCTCGCGCACACAGCGGAGATGATCAGCAGAACCATGATGATGATGTTGCCGTAGAGGAACGACATGACGGCACCGGCGATTGCCCAACCGAACACGCCGCCCAGCTTGGCGGTGTTCTTGCAGTTGCGCAGGCCGATGATGCCGGCGACCAGCGACACGATGCAGCAGATGATGCCCCAGAAGACGTACACGGCACCCAAGCCAAGCAGGATGCCCAGCATGCCGAACGCATCGTCTTCAGTGATGCCGAGCTGCTCCATGGTGTAGGTGGAATCGGGGTCCATGCTCAGGGAGTAGCTTGCCGCGTCGCGAAGCTCGGGGTCGTTCAGCGCAACGCCGCCGGCTCCCAGGAACAGGAGAGAGGCAATCAGGCCGAGGATGGTGAGGATCGACAGGATGATCACCGCAATGCTCAGGCCGCGGATGGTTCCAGCGTGCGAATTCTGCATTTCGCTTCCTTTCGTAGAAGGTCTCAACCTCTCCATTTTACTACAGCGCATCCGCTCGCATGCGTGCGCCGGGGCAATCCCCTCTAACGGCATGGCATTCGGGAGTACGCGGCGGGTGCGTGCGTTTGCTTCTGTTGCCGATATACTGTTTCCCATCAAGCGAAAGCTACGGAAAGGGCTGCACATGGAAAACTTCGAGTTCGTCTCACCCACGCATTTTGTGTTCGGACGTGATGCCGAGCAGAAGGTGGGAGCCAAGCTGGCCGAGCGCGGCGCCACGCGCGTGCTGCTGCACTATGGCGGGAGCAGCGCGGTTAAAAGCGGCCTGATCGACCGCGTGAAGGCATCGCTTGCCGAAGCGGGCATCGTCTGCGTGGAGCTGGGCGGCGTGCGCCCCAACCCCGAAATCACGCTGGTGCGCGAAGGCGTGGCGCTGTGCAAGCGTGAGGGTGTGGACTGGATCTTGGCGGTGGGTGGCGGCAGCGTCATCGATTCCGCCAAAGCCATCGCCAACGGCGCCTGCATCGATGAAGACGTGTGGGAGCTGTTCGAAACCAAGCGTCCGAACCCCCATGTGCTGCCCATCGCCGTGGTGCTGACCATTCCCGCTGCCGGCAGCGAAGCGTCGAAGAACACCGTCATCAGCAACGATGAGCTTCAGCGCAAATCCGGCTACGGCAACGACTTCCAACGTCCGAAACTTGCCTTCATGAACCCCGAGCTCACGTTCACGCTCCCTGAATACCAGACGGCAGCCGGCATCACCGACATGTTCGCGCATCTGCTGGAGCGCTTCTTTGACGACATGGGCGCGGTTCCCGTCACCGACAATCTGAACCTGTCGCTCATGCGCACCGTGCGCGCTGAAGCTCCGCGCGTGCTGGTCGATCCCGAAAACTACGACGCGCGCGCCAACATCATGTGGGCGGGCATGCTGTGCCACCAGGGCCTTGCGGGCGTCGGGCGCCACGAGGATTGGGCCACCCACGCGCTTGAGCACGAGCTTTCCGCGCTCAACCCCGCCATCACGCACGGTGCCGGTCTGGCCGTCATGTTCCCGGCTTGGATGGAATATGTTTATGACGCGAGCTCCGCGCGCTTCGCCCAGTACGGCCGCGAGGTGTTCGGACTGGCCACCACGGGCGATGTGGAAGACGACGCGCTTTCGGCGATCGACGAGACGCGCGCATTCTTCGCATCGCTTGGCATGCCCACTACGCTTGAGGAGCTCGGCGTTCACGAGGACGACATCGAGAAGATGATCCCCACGCTGCGCGCCAACAAGGGCGAGGTGTTCGGCAGCTTCAAGAAGCTCACGATGGACGACGCCCGCGCGATCTACCGCTTGGCGCTGTAGGAAAACGCACCGCAAACGAAACCTCCCCGGTCCGCTTCGCACTCGGTGCGGCGGCCGGGGAGGTTTTTGTTTGGGAAGGGTGGTGCGCTCTATCGTGTGTTCTCGTTGCCGATGAGGGAGTTGACCAGTGCCGATACAATGCTCACGACGATGGCGGCAACGAACGCGCTGCCGAAGCTTGCGATATGCAGGTAGACGTCGAAAACGCCTTCAGCAACCCATGCGGCAAGGTAGAGCATGGCCGTGTTCACCACCAGGTAGAAAATACCCAGCGTCAGGCAGGTGAGGGGCAGGCTGAGCGTTTGCGCGATGGGTTTGATGCTGATGTTGATGAGCGAGAGGATCAATCCCACCAAACCCACGGCGATCCACGCTTCTGTGCCAACCACGTCGATGCCCGGCACGATCCAAACAGCGGCGCCCACGGCGATGGCGGTGATGAGCCAGCGGAGGATGAAGTCCATTGAGAATCCTTTCCTGAAGTTCGGGAAAACTCTACCATGCGCGACAGCTGTCGCTTGAAAGCGCTGCCGCATTGTTTCCAAAGTGTGGAGCGCTGCCGTCGGGCCGCGCGTGCGTTTATACTGATGGTCGAACGAATCTCGGAAAGATTGGTGAGAGATGCCATCGGTATTGCACTGCCCCCATGCACGCGAATGCGGCGCCTGCCAACACGTGAACGAGCCCTACGAGGCCCAGCTTGCGCGCAAAGACGAGCGCATGCGGGAGCTGTTCGCGGAGTTCGACGGCGTCGAGATCCGCTCGATTTTGGGGATGGAGCACCCCTATTACTACCGCAACAAGGTGATTTCTCCCTATGCTCAGGGCAAGCGGCTTGGCGACGCACCGCGCGGCAAAGGAAGCCGTCCCGGTAAGGGCGCGAGGGCGCGCCAGCGCAAAGACGCGCCACGTTACGAGATCCTTTGCGGCATGTACGCCGCCGGAACGCATCGCATCATCCCGACCGACGAATGCCTGGTGGAAAACGAGCAGGCCAAGCGCGTCATCCTGACGATTCGCCAGCTCATGCCCAAGTTCTCCATCCAGCCCTACAACGAAGACACTGGCGCGGGCTTTCTGCGTCATGCCGTCGTGCGCGTGGGGCACACCAGCGGCGAAGTGCTGGTGACGCTTGTGACCAACGGCGCGGAGTTTCCCGCGTCGCGTGCGTTCTGCCGCGAGCTCGTCAAACGCTGCCCCTTCATCACGACGGTGGTGCAGAACGTGAACACGCGCCAGACCAACGTCATTTTGGGCGAGCGGGAGCAGCGTCTGTACGGTCCGGGGTTCATTTTGGACAAGCTGTGCGGGCTGAGCTTCCGCATTTCGTCACAGTCGTTTTACCAGGTGAACGCCGTGCAGACCGAGGTGCTGTACAACACCGCTGTCGACCTCGCGGCGGTTGCGGGTGGCGAGCGCGCCATCGATGCGTATTGCGGAACGGGCACGATTGGCCTGGTGGCGGCATCGCGCGGTGCGGGCGAGGTCATCGGCGTCGACAGCGTGGAAAGCGCCATCCGCGATGCTCGGCAGAACGCCCGGCACAACGGTATCGAGAACGCACAGTTCGTCGCAGCGGATGCGGGTGCGTTCATGCGGCAGCTGGCGGCCGATGGGGAACGGGCCGACGTCGTGCTGATGGATCCGCCGCGTGCGGGGTCGAGCGTGGAGTTCATTGATGCGCTGGCGGGGTTGGCGCCGTCGCGCGTGGTGTACATATCGTGCAATCCGGAGACGCAGGTGCGGGATTGCCGGTTGTTGCGCGATCGGGGGTATCGGGTGAAGGCCGTGCAGGCGGTTGACATGTTTCCGCATACTGATCATGTGGAGACGGTTGCTTTGCTGACTCGGGAATAGGTGTGAGGTTGTTCGGCGGGTTTTGGGGAGGGGGTCCGTGCTCAAACAGTCCTGAGCTCGCACGGAACGCCCACTGGGCGTTCCGGCTCGTGCGGAACTGCGCGCGGACCCCCTCCCCAAAACCCGCCGGCGTGTCTAACTTTGTCGAGAATGATCGCCTTGCTGTGTGGCGGGTGCTGAGACGCGGTCTCGGGTTGGGCGTATGCGGAAACTGATGGGAGTGGTGGAAATGGCGACTGATGAGGTTTCTCGGATTGTGGGGGGTTCGCCTTTGGTGAGGCTTGCTGCGCTGTCGGAGGAGATCGGGGCGGAAGTTTTCGTTAAGTATGAGGCGGGCAATCCTGGGGGGTCGATTAAGGATCGGGCGGCTCGGTGCATGGTTGATCGGGCTGAAGAGCGCGGCGACATCACCCCCGGCAAGACGGTCATTGTGGAGCCTACCAGCGGAAACACTGGCGTTGCGCTGGCGATGATCGGGGCGGCTCGGGGGTACGAGGTTGTTTTGACGATGCCCGAGTCGATGAGCCGCGAGCGTCGCATGCTTCTTGCGGCCTATGGAGCGCGGTTGGTGTTGACGCCGGCGGTTGAAGGCATGGCGGGTGCGGTTGCCGCGGCTGAGCGCATTGCGGCGGAGTCGGAATCCGCGTGGATCCCCGACCAGTTCGGCAACCCTGACAATCCGCTTGCGCACGAGCTTACCACCGGGCCCGAGATCGCTGAGCAGTTGGGGCGTTTCCCTGATTTCGTGATCGCCGGCGCGGGGACAGGCGGCACCATTTCTGGCACGGCGCATTATCTGCGCAAGGCCGGAGCCCCCACGCGCTTCTATGCAGTTGAGCCGGCGGAAAGCCCCATCATCGGGCAAACGCTGGCGGGCCAGGCGATCACGCCGTCTTCCCACGGCATCCAGGGCATCGGCGCGAACTTCGTGCCGAAGGCGCTCGACCTCGACATTCTTGACGGGGCGCTCGCCATTCCTACCGAGGACGCTTACGCGGAAGCGCGCCTGATGGCGCAGCGCGAAGGGCTGCTGGTGGGCATCTCATCGGGCGCCAACGTCGCAGGCGTGCGCAAGCTGGTTGCCGAGCATCCCGAAGCGCAGGGTGCAACCATCGTCACCTTCGCCGTCGACACCGGTGAGCGCTACCTGTCGACCCCGCTGTTCGCGTAAGGTGACAGGGTAAGGTGACAGGGGACGTCCCGTCTGTCACATTTGGATAATAGGGAATGGATTGCGATGTGACAGAAGGACCGCCCCCTGTCACATCGTGGAAAGAGCGCGCATGACGATTCTGGAAAACATGGAACGCTGCATTGCCGAGCGGGAGCTTGCGGGCTCGCAGACGCCGGTGCTGTTGATGGTGTCGGGAGGGTCCGACTCCACAGCGTTGGCGTATCTTGCGGCCGACCTGCGTGAGTCTGGTGTGTTGGGGCCCTTGGGAATCCTGCATGTCAACCATCTTCTCCGCGGTGCCGACGCCGACGCCGACGAGGCGTTTGTGCGTCAGCTTGCCGCGCTTCTGGGCATCCCGCTGTTTGCGCGTTCCATCGATGTGGGCGCTCTTGCGGCAGAGGAAGGTGGCAATGTCGAGGCGGTTGCGCGCCGCGAGCGTTACCGCGCGGCCGACGAAGCGCTTTCCGAGCTGTGCCGCCGCGCTGCCGCGCCCGTTGCCGAGGGACGCATTTTCACAGCCCATACCGCCGATGACCGCGTCGAGAGCTTCTACATGCGATCCATCGTGGGCACCGGCCCCGGCGGGTTTCGCGCGATGCGCTATCACAACGGGCGCGTATGTCGGCCTCTGCTTGATGCGGGGCGGGGCGAATTGCGCGACTACCTGCGCGAACGCGCCGAAGTTGGGCTTCCTGTCGTGCGCGACGATGCCGGCGCCCTCTGGCGCGAAGATGCCACCAACGCACATACCGACCGGTTCCGTGCATTCGTGCGCCACGAGATCGTTCCGCGCGCGAAGGAACGCAACCCGCATTTATTGGCAACGCTTACGCGGACGATGAACCTTATTGCCGACGAAGACGACATGCTCCAAGCGCAAGCGGACGCGCTGATCGAAGCGGAAGTGGAATGGATTGCCCCCGATGCGCCTGCCGAAGGATGCGTGCTGCTGCCGTCGTTCGGAGAGAGTCCCGCTCCCTTGCTGCGCCGCGCGGTCGCTTCGATCCTTCAAGGCATACTGGGCGTTGACGCCCGCATTGAAGCGGCGTCGGTCGAGGCCGTCCTTGCCGGATACCGCGCGCCGGGCATCCCGAACGGCGGCTACGTGACGAACATCCAGGGAAACCTTGCCGTCAGCGCCAACAAGCACGGCGTGCGCATCGAGCCAATGACCGCGTTCCGTGCCCGCCGCAAACGAGGATGAGAAAAAACCTCCGTCCCTTTTTCTCATTCCAGCGTGCTGAGAGGGCGAGACTGGGTCCCTTTCTGCTACGAAACGATGTTAATGGGCACATCGCCGGCTGCCACGCGGGCGATGTTTTCCCAGATGGTGCGGTGCGCGCGGCGGAAGAAGCCGACGGTCGTGCCGCCGATATGCGGCGAGAGTACCACGCGCCGCGCTGCCTGATCGCTCAGGTTCAGCAGGGGGTTGTCAAGCTGCACGGGTTCGGGCGCCACGGTGTCCAGGCCTGCCGCCCCAAGCGTGCCTGCCTCGAGCGCGTCAGCGAGCGCCTGGGTGTCGACGATTTCGCCGCGCGCAGTGTTGATCAGGATGGCGCCGGGCTTCATGCGCGCGAGGAACGCGGCGTCTACCATGTTGCGCGTGTCGTTGGTCACCGGCACATGGACGCTCACGATGTCGCAGCTCGTAGCGATCTCGTCCACGGTGGCGAAGCGCACATCCAGCGCGAGCTCATCTTCTTCCGCAAGCTGATGCCGTTTGTTGTAGAGCATCTCGCAGCCCCATCCTGCCAGATGGCGTGCCGTTTCCTGTGCGATAGCCCCGAATCCGACGAAGCCGATGCGGCAGTCACCTAGCTCGCGAATGCCTTCCAGCATCATGCGCTCTTTGGTTTGGATTTGCTGTCCGGCGCGTACCGCTGCATCTCCGTTGATCGCATCGCGTAGGCAGGCAAGCATGAGCAGGACGGTCTGCTCTGCCACGCCGACGGCGTTCGCTCCGGCGTTGTTGCACACGTAAACGTTCCGGGCGCGTGCGGCGTTCACGTCGATGGCGTTGTATGCGACCCCTTCTGAATGGACAAGCTTGAGGTTCGGCATGCTGTCAATCAGGCGGGCGCTGACAGGCGAAATCGCGTCGGCCATGATGAAGTCGGCATCGGCGGCGGCATCCAGAATCTCGTCGTCGGAGGCGCCTCGCTCTACAACAACGATCTCCACCTCGCGTGCAATGGGAAGGTCCGGGAGGTACTTCTCGGTGCGAGCCTTGCTTCCGACGACGAGCAGTTTCATGGTGTCTCCTTTCTCGCGGCGCGCACGAGACGGTGGCGGATTCCCCTCAGAATAGCATAGGGTGGTTGGCAGGCAGAGGGGCAGTGGGCGGGGATTTAGCGGCGCACCGAGTCGTAGGGAGACAAGAGCAATCGCTTCCTTTTCATGCTATACTCATGCCAAGCGCCAAGCACCAAGCATGAGGAGACTGAATATGGAAGCCGTCGCATTGGCAGAGCCCCAGACCATCAAGATTTCCAGCAAGCGCCAAATCACCATTCCGTCGAAATGGTATCGCGAGATGGAATTCGGCGAGTACGCCCTTGCTACCTGGACTGAGGATGGCATCCTCATCCAGCCGCTCGAAGTGCGCGACGAAGATGTGTCGGTGGACATCCTCCGCCACCTTATCGCTCAAGGGTACGAGGGCGACGATCTCGTCGAGCAGTACCGCAAGATGCAACCCAAGATCGTCTCCGTCCGCCGCGCCATTGAAGATGCCGAAGAGGATATTGCGGCGGGGCGAGTGGATTCCTACGACAATATGAGGGCGCGGGTCAAGGAATCCTATGGTTTCTAACGTCTGAATTTCCGAGGCGTTCGAGGCCGACCTTCACTCAATTCTCAACTACTACTGCGACGAACTCGGCATGCCTACTGAGGCTCGCCGCTTCATGGAAGAAGTCGATCGGGCGAAGGAGCTGATTGCCGAGGTTCCGTTCGTGCATTCTGTATCCAACAAAGCGGGATTGCGGGAGCGCGGATGCCGCGAGCATCTTGTTGGGGGATATGAGCTTATCTATCGGGTTGAGGCAGAGGGTACGGTGCTCTTTTTGCGCCTTCTGCATCAGTCTCAGCTCGCGAGCCGCCAGGTGATAGATTGGGGGCTTGGAGCCGTTGGGTGATTTTCGCTGATGGCGGCTGCCGTTCGATATTACGAAACCGTAAGACAGGTGGCAAGGTGGGCTGTCATATACTGGATGATAAATGGGCGGCGGAGTGCCGTCTGGCTGGAAAAAAGGGGGCCCCATGCGCATTCTGCTTGTGGAAGACGACGCTGCCATCGTGCGCGCGCTTTCGGAGCTGCTGCGCGCCGAGGGGTACGAGGTCGCTGATGCCGCGCGACAAGACGACGCGATTGACCTGCTGAAACGCAAACGGTTCGACCTGGCGCTGCTGGATGTGACGCTTGCCCAGGGTACGGGGTTCGCCGTGTGCGCGGCTGCGCGCGATGCGGCTCCGGGGATGCCCGTCATCTTCCTTACCGCTTCGGACGACGAGTACAGCACGGTCATGGGGCTCGACATGGGCGCGGTCGACTACGTGGCCAAGCCGTTCCGCGTGCGTGAGCTGCTTTCGCGCATCAAGGCGGCATTGCGCCGGACGGGCGCGTCTGCTCAGGTGCTGGCGCTGGGGCCGATCGAGGTTGATCTGGGCGCTGCGGTTGCGCGGAAGGGCGGCGTTGAACTGGATCTTTCTGCGTTGGAATACCGCCTGCTTCTGTATTTTGCGCAGCATGCGGGCAAGCTGGTCACGCGCGATGCGCTGCGAAACGTCATCTGGGACGACGCGGGCGAATACGTGAGCGACAACGCCCTGAACGTGTACATCCGCCGCCTGCGCGAGAAGATCGAAGACGACCCATCTGCCCCGACCATCATCACCACGGTGCGCGGCATGGGCTACAAAGCGCAATGAGAAAAAACCTCCGTCCCTTTTTCTCATTCTGAAAGGATGCATATGGCAACCGATTCCGCTTCTGCGTTCGCGCCATCTTCCCTGCAGCTTCCGGAAAATGGCGGCTTATGGCGAAACCGCGTGTTCGTTCGTCAGCTGGCGGTCATGATCGTAGTAGTTGCGGCATTTGCCGCGGCGGCTGCGTTCGCTGGAGGTGTTGGCGAAGCTGCTTGGGCGGCTGTTGCCGGGGCTTCGTGCTGCGTCCTGTTCACCTTGTTCTCACGTCGACGTTACCGCGAAATCGCGCGCCTGGCTTCCGAGATGGACGAGGTGCTGCACAGCGGACGCCGCGTGTCGTTTTCGGATTGCCGTGAGGGCGACGTAGCCATCCTGCGCAGCGAAGTGTCTAAGATGGTCGCTCGTTTGGCGCGGACGTCTGACCAGCTCCAAGCCGAGAAAACCGCTCTTGCCGATGCCCTTGCCGACATTTCGCATCAGATCCGCACGCCACTGACCGCGATGTCGCTGTTGGTTCCCGTTGCCGAGCGTGCAACCGACGAAGGCTCCCGCCGGCACGTGCTGCGCGAGCTCGAAGGCATGGTTGAACGCGTGTCGTGGCTGGTGACGGCACTGTTGAAGCTCGCGCGGCTTGACGCCGGCGTGATGTCGTTCGAGAAACGCCCCGTGCGCGTGGCCGATGTGGTTTCCCGCGCGCTTGCACCCGTTGACCTGATGCTGGACGTGCGCGGCCTTTCCCATTCCGTGAACGTAGGCGATGCCGGGTTCGAGGGCGATCCAGCATGGACGGCCGAGGCGCTCGAGAACATCGTGAAGAACTGCGCCGAAGCGACGGGCCCTGGCGGCACGGTGCGCATCGATGCCGTCGAGGATGCCCTTGCCACGCGCATCCGCATAAGCGATGACGGCCCCGGCATCGCCGAAGAAGACCTTCCCCATGTGTTTGAGCGCTTCTACCGCGGAAGGGCGGATGCGGAAACGGCGCGTACAGACGCAACGGCGTCGCACGACGATCCCACCAATCCAAAAGGGTTCGGCATCGGGCTTTCGCTCGCCCAGTCACTCATCAGCGCACAAGGCGGCTCCCTTCGTGCTCGCAACCTGCCCGAGGGCGGTGCCTGCTTCGAAATCACGTTTCCCAAGATGAACGTGTGAGAAAAAGGGGCAGTCGCTTTTCTCATCACGCGTCGAAAATGAGAAAAAACCTCCGTCCCTTTTTCTCATTACAGGTTTGTAAGGTGTGCGGCAGGGGGCGGTAACGACGGCCTGCCATACTGAACGCGTACGGTTTTGCCCCTGTCTGGTGCCACTTTGACAGTGGGCATCGATTCGGAAAGGTAGCACGCTATGGACATCCTTACCGTGGAGAATCTCAGCAAAGTGTACGGCCAGGGCGAGGCGGCCACGCGCGCGCTCGACGACGTGTCGTTCTCCATCGCAGAAGGCGAGTTCTGCGCTATCGTCGGTTCGTCTGGTTCAGGCAAGTCGACGCTGTTGCACCTGATGGGCGGCGTGGATCGCCCCACTTCGGGCACCGTGCGCCTGAACGGGGAAGACATCTATGCACGCTCCGACGAACAGCTGGCGGTGTTCCGCCGCCGCGAGGTGGGGCTGGTGTACCAGTTCTACAACCTGATTCCCGTGCTCAACGTGGTGGAGAACATCACGCTTCCGGTTGCGCTTGACGGACGTCCGGTGAATCGCGAGCGCTTGGCGGCACTGCTGCGCACGTTGGGGCTGGAAGGTCGCGAAAACGCGCTTCCCAATCAGCTTTCGGGCGGCCAGCAGCAGCGTGTTGCCATCGGGCGCGCGCTCATGAACGCGCCGTCGGTGGTGCTCGCAGACGAGCCCACGGGCAACCTCGACTCGCGCAACAGCAGTGAGATCATGGCGCTTCTGCGCGCGTCTAACAAGGAAATGGGCCAGACGCTGGTGGTGATCACCCACGACGAGGACATCGCCGCCACCGCCGACCGCGTCATCGCCATCGAGGACGGCCGCATCGCCCGCGATGAGAGGATCCGTCGATGAGCGTCATGACCTCTTTCACCCGGCGCTCGCTGGCGAAAAACCGCATGCGCACCGTGGTGTCCATTGTGGGCATCGCGCTTTCGGTTGCGCTGATCACCGCTATCTGGACGACGGTGGCAAGCTTGCAGCAGGGCCTTTACCAGCGCACCGTGGCCACCGAGGGCTGGTGGCAGCTGTACGCGCAAGGCGCAACCGAGCAGGTCGTGGACGAGTTCGAGCAAAGCGACCATGCAACCGACATCGCGACGTCATATGACGGCGGCATCGCGTTCTTTTCGGAGACGGAGCGCGAGACGCTCGGTGCGGGCGTCATCGTGAAATCGGCTCCTCAGACGGTGAAGGGGCAAGAAGAGCGCGGCAACATGACCATCACCCGTATGCCGACGATTGTTGAAGGCCGTGCTCCCGAAGCGCCCGGCGAGGTTATGCTTCCCGAGCGTCTGCGCGGGGCGGCGCTCGGCGTCGATGGCGGCGGGGCGTCGGTCGAGAGCGTTGTGGCGCTGGAAGATGAGATCACCCTGGACGTCTGCCGCTACGTTGTTCCCGATTCTGCCGAGTACGCAATCGTTTCCAGCACCGATGCCGTGCAGCAGATTCTTGCTGGCGGCGAAGTGGTCGATACCGAGGGCAACCCAGTGCAGGGCTACGGCGGAATGCTTGCTTCAGACGAAAACCCAAGTGAAGCAGGGGATTATGACAGGGTTGCCGTGCAGCTTGCGGGCCGCGAGCGGCTGACGTACACCGTGGTCGGCTTCTACGACGGCACGGGCGCGCACTATTTTGGCAGTGATTTCCTTGCGGCGGGCAATGGCGAGGCCGTGGCCATCACGGCGCCGGGCAGCGCAGAAGCGGTTGGTGCGGCTTCAGGCGAAGGTGCCGAAGGGGTGGCTTCGGGTGTCCATCTGGATGTGTGGGCGTCGACCCAAGGTTTTTCCACTGTGGACGAAATTGCGGCGTTCGCCAACGGAACCTCCGAGGGCTATCGGGGAATCCCCGTGGACGGGATGGCCGTGTACACGCATAACACCCTGATGCGCTACCAGGGCATTTCCAGCGACAGCCTCCTGCAAGACTCGCTCACGGCGATGGCGGGTGTGTTGGCGCTGGTGGTGGCAGTTGCCTCGGTCTCGCTCATTTACAACTCGTTCTCCATTTCGGTCGCCGAACGCACGCGCCAGTTTGGGCTGCTGGCCTCGCTGGGCGCCTCGAAGCGTCAGCTGCGCCGGTCGGTGCTGGTGGAAGCGTTGATGCTGGGCGCGGTAGGCATTCCGTGTGGCATTCTGCTGGGCATCGGAGGCACGGCCGTGGTGCTCAAGCTCACTGGCGCCGGATTCTCGGCGATGCTGGGCGTAGGCGAGGGCCTCTCGCTTGCCGTCGAGCCGCGCGCGATTGTTGTGTCGGTGGTGCTTTCTCTGGCAACTTTGCTGGTGAGCGCATGGATCCCCGCATTGCGCGCCGGTCGCGTGTCGGCGGTGGACGCCATCCGGCAAACGCAGGACGTCCGTCTATCGCGCCGCGCGCGCCGCAAAGCTGAACGCGCTGCGACCGCGCCTACCGCCGAGCCGTTTGCCAAGCGATCCGATGGCGGGTTGTGGGGCACGCTCGCGGGCGTGCCGGGCGTCATCGCCCATCGCAACCTTTCGCGGCAGAGCGCACGTGGCCGCATCGTGGTGGCGTCGCTTGCGGTAAGCGTGGTGCTGGTGGTGGCAGCAGGTGCTGTGGCGCAGGTGATGGATCCGTTCGCTAGTCGTGCCGGGAGCGCAGCGGGCGCGTTGTCGGACGCCGATGTGACGCTTATGGCGAGCTCGTCCGATTCACAAAACGCTGACCTCAGCGCATATGGCGACCAGCTCGACCAGCTGATCGCCGACGCTGCAACGCTTGACGGTGTGCACATCGACGGTGTTGTGCGGCAGGGGACTATCGAAGTTGCGCTGCCGGCCGGCATGATTTCCGAGGCGGGGCGCGACGCCATCCAGCGTATCCACGACCTCGGGTCGTCGGACTGGGTGCCCGAGCCGTTTGGCGAAGACGGCGCATACTACGGACGCGTGGACGCGTTCTACCTGGATGCGGAGTCGTTCTCCCAGATGGCGGATGCTCTGGGCGTGGGTGGCCTCGATTATGCCGATCCTGCGCATCCTCGCGCCATCGCCCTGAACGCCTACCAGGGCGTAACGGAGAACGCTGAGTATCTGCAGGTACAGCCGTTCGCTCAGACGGGGGTGCTGCAAGCGTATTGTGGCGCGACTATTCCCGATGGGTACTCCAATATGGGCGTGGTCGAAGGTTTTGACGGCGAACCGGCGCTCGGGTTGCTCAACCAGAATTCGGCGGAGGCGGACTCCGCCGACATCGAACGCATTCCCATCGACGAGGCTGCCCGCAGCGTCTCGGTGGAGGTGACGGCGCTCGCTGCCGATGAGCCGGCAATCGCCAATCTGGTGTCGTCGTCCCGCTGCATCCCGGTGCTGTTCTTCTCGGACGATCTATCGAAGGCGGCTGCGGCCAATCTTCCGGAAGATGGCAGCGCAGTGGGCGCCGCCTACATCGAGCAGGCGACGCCGTTTACGTACTCATTTGCGACGGTGGCCCTTCAGGCCGACGATCACGCAGCGGCAACCGAGCAGCTGCAGGAGATGGCAAGCGACTTCTCGGGCCTTACGGTGAACGTGGCGGATCTCGTGGTGGATGTTGAATCTTCCCGCCTTGTCGTCCAAACCATCCAGGTGTTCATCCTATGCTTCACGGTCATCATGGCGCTCATTGCGGTTGCCAACGTGTTCAACACGCTCACCAACAGCATCCTTCTGCGCACGCGTGAGTTCGCGGTGCTGAAATCGGTGGGCATGGGCGACCGTGCGTTCGCCCGGATGCTGGTGTGCGAATGCGCCAGCTATGCGTTGCGCGGCTTGGTTGTTGGCCTAGTGGCGTCGGTGCTGGTGGCATGGGCGCTCTACCAGGCGCTCGGCATCGCGTTCGAAGGCGTTGGGTTCACGTTGCCGTGGGCCTACATCGGCGCGGCGGTTGCGCTCGTCCTTGTTGTGCTGGCCATCGGCGTTGCCTTCGCCCTGCGAAAGGGCCACGCCGCCAACGTCGTGGAGGCCCTCCGCTCCGACGCGGCGTAGCAAGGTGGGAGTGAGAAAAAGGGACGGTCACTTTTTCTCGTCCTTGCGAACACGAAAATGAGAAAAAACCTCCGTCCCTTTTTCTCATCCGGCGGGGGAGGTGTCGGTGCCTTCCCCCGTCCGACCTCCCCGCATCGGGCGAAACGCGCTACAATGCCGCCCATGGAAAACGAACAGAACACCCCCAGCAACCAGGCGGCTGCCTCCCAGGCTGCGCCTGCATTCAAAGTCATCCTGGCAAGCGGATCGCCCCGCCGCAAGCAGCTTCTCGCCGATGCCGGCGTGAGGTTTACGGTGCATGCCGCCGATGTGGACGAATCGCTCGAGCCCGACCTTCTGGCCGATCCGCCCGAGGCGTGCAAAAAGCTCGCCGAGCGCAAGGCGGGCGCCGTCGTGCAGGAGATCCTTGCCGACCCGGCCTTTTCTGGCATGCTCATTGTCATGGGCGCCGACACCATGGTGGTGCACGAGGGCGAGATCTTCGGCAAGCCGCGCAACCTTTCCGACGGCACACGCATGCTGCGGGCGCTTGCGGGCGACACCCACCAGGTGATCACCGCGGTGTCGGTGTGGATGATCTCCGCCAACGCCGACGGCCAGGTATCGCTTGGGTTCCGCACGCTCGCCGACACGGCGCACGTCACCTTCCACGACCTCACCGACGAGCAGATCGCCGACTATCTGCGCAGGGGCGAGTCGTTCGACAAGGCGGGTGCCTATGCCGCCCAAGGCGAAGGGGCCAAGCTCATCAAGCACATCGAAGGCGACCGCGACACCGTCATTGGTCTTCCCGTCACGCGCCTGCTGAGGGAGTTCCCCGACCTTTCCGCTGCCATCTAGCGGGCGAACTTGCCCTAAACGGCTGTTTTGCGCAAATCGTCCGACCTAGGGTTATGCTACATAGCCCCAGTTCAGGGCGCTAGCGACGTTTTGCACGAAATGACGGTTTAGCGCAGAAAGCGCCCTGCCGTGCAGCCTCATCGCTCATATTGCCTGCTTAATACTGGCTTACGAAATGTAAAAACGGTGTCACTTCCTGCGGCGTTGCCGTCTCGTTAGGCAATATCCGGCGACCGAATGGTACACTAGCCAAATTCGAGGCAAGTCCCGGATCGGTTCCGCATGCCTTTTGGCAGGTGCGGGCCGTGGTTTCGCAGGAAGGCGCAACGTCGTGCACGACGACATCAAAGAGGTGCTGTACACGCAAGAGGAGCTGGCTCGCCGGGTAGGCGAAATCGGCGCCGCCATCACGCGCGATTACGCTGATGCAGTCGACGAAGGCATCGTGCTCGTGTCGGTTCTGCGCGGCGCTGCCATCTTCATGGCCGACCTCGCGCGCGCCATCCAGCTGCCGGTCGAGATGGACTACATGGCCATCTCGTCGTACGGCAACGGCGCGAAAAGCTCTGGCGTCGTGCGCATCCTGAAAGATCTCTCTTCCGAGATCGAAGGGCGCCACGTGATCGTCGCCGAAGATATCCTGGATTCCGGCCTCACCCTGAAGTACCTGCTGAAGAACCTTGCGTCGCGCAAGCCCGCCTCGTTGGCGGTTGCCACGCTGCTGCGCAAGGACACCGAGGTTCAAGCCGATATCGACTGCAGGTACGTGGGGTTCGAATGCCCCGACGAGTTTATCGTGGGGTACGGTCTCGACTATGCCGAACGGTATCGCAACCTGCCTTACATCGGCATTTTGAAACCGGAGTTGTATTCGTAGCGTTTCCGTCTTGCTCAGACGGCGCGCGGCGGGCGCGATGTATCCCGCTGCGGCGTGACCCGGGCCGCCTTTGCCGGGTCGATGGAAAGGAAAAGACCAAGCTATATGGCACAGCAGAATGACAAAAAGCCCGAGCTCCAGCCGAACCCGCGTGTGACCATCATCTCGGTGGTGCTGTTCTTGCTGGTGGCGTTCTTCGTGGGGCAGCAGTTCTTCTCCATGCAGAACAGCTCGCAGCAGCCCACCGACCAGCTGATCACCTCGGAATTCGTGCAGGCGGTCGAGCAGGATCGCGTGACGCGCGTGGTGTACAGCGCGGGCGACTACACCGTTTCGGGTACGTACTACCCGGCAATCACCGCTGGCTCCACGGCGGCAGACGCTTTCAACGACGCCTTCAATGCGCTGAATGCGCGCATGGCAACGCTGCGCAACGCCGATGGTGGAACTCCTGCCGGCATCAACGTGTCCAACCTCGAAGAAACCGAGCTGGGCGCCGAGCATCGCTACACCTCCACCTATGTGGGCTCGCTCGACAGTCTGATGTCCCAGCACCCCGACATCCCCTACGAGGTGCAGCTGCCCAGCGGTTGGCTGAACATCCTCTCCACGCTTTTGCCCATCATCCTGATTGGCGCGCTGCTGTTCTTCTTCTTCAGCCAGATGATGAAGGCGAACAACTCCCAGATGAGCTTCGGCAAGAACAAGGCGAAAAAGACGCTTGAGGAGCGCCCCGACGTCAAGTTCTCTGACGTTGCCGGCGTCGACGAGGCCGTTGAGGAGATGCAGGAGATCAAAGACTTCCTCTCCAACCCCGCCAAGTACCAGTCCATGGGTGCGAAGATCCCGCGCGGCTGCCTGCTGGTGGGCCCTCCGGGCACCGGTAAAACGCTGCTGGCGCGTGCAGTTGCCGGCGAGGCGGGCGTGCCGTTCTTCAGCATCTCGGGCTCTGACTTCGTCGAGATGTTCGTGGGCGTGGGCGCGAGCCGCGTGCGCGACCTGTTCAAGGACGCCAAGGAAGCGGCGCCGTCCATCATCTTCATTGACGAGATCGACGCGGTCGGCCGCCAGCGCGGTACCGGCCTGGGCGGTGGCCACGACGAGCGCGAGCAGACTCTGAACCAGCTGCTGGTTGAGATGGACGGCTTCGAGAGCAACGATTCCGTCGTGCTGATTGCCGCCACCAACCGTGCCGACATTCTGGACCCGGCGTTGCTGCGTCCGGGCCGTTTCGACCGCCAGATCGTGGTGGATACGCCTGACGTGAAGGGCCGCGAGAAGATCCTTCAGGTCCACTCCAAAGACAAGCCCATGGGCTCGGATGTCGACCTTGCTGCCATCGCCAAGTTGACGCCCGGCTTCACCGGTGCCGATCTGGCCAACCTCATGAATGAAAGCGCTTTGCTCACCGCGCGCAAGGGCAAAAAGATCATCACCATGCGCGAAGTGAACGAATCCATGGAGCGCGTTATCGCAGGTCCGGAGCGCAAGGGCCGTGTGCTCGACGAGCACACCAAGCGCACCATCGCCTACCACGAGAGCGGCCATGCCCTGGTGGGGCACCTGCTTGAGCATGCCGATCCGGTGCACAAGATCTCGATCATCTCGCGCGGCCGCGCGCTGGGCTACACGCTGTCCATCCCTGATGAGGACAAGGTCCTCAACTCCGTGGGCGAGATGCGCGACCAGCTGGCCGTGTTCTTGGGTGGCCGCGTGGCCGAGGAGATCTTCTGCGAAGACATCACCACGGGCGCCAGCAACGACCTCGAGCGTGCTTCCAAGATGGCGCGCGCGATGGTTACTCAGTACGGCATGAGCCCCGAGCTTGGTGCGCAGGTGTTTGGCCAGCCCAACCACGAGGTGTTCCTGGGCCGCGACTACGGCAACACCCAGGATTACTCCGAGGAGACCGCCAAGCGCATCGACGACGAGGTCGCCCGCATCATGAAGGAAGCGCACGACCGCGCCTACGAGCTGCTCAGCGCGCATCGCGATCAGATGGACCTGATGGCAAGCGTGCTGCTCGAGCGCGAGACCGTCGAAGGCGAGGCCTGCCAGGCGCTGCTGAACAACACGTGGGACGAGTATCTGGACCACGAGGACGAGATCATCGCCCAGCACGAGCGCGAAGAGGCTGAGGCCCGCGCCCGTGACGAGCAGCTGGCCAACCCCAACTGGAACGACAGGGAAGGCGCCGGCTCTGTGCCGGTTGCCCAGCAGCCTGCACAGCCTCAGCAAGCACAGCAGCAGCCGCTGCTGCGCAACACCATCATGAGCTCGGGCTCCGGCTTGCTGCACGATCTGGAGAGCCGCTTCTCCCAGGCGGCGGGCGAAAACCCGCAGGCATCTCAGACGAGCGAGCCTGCTCAGCCTGCGCAACCCGCACAGCCTGCCCAGCCTGCTCAGCAGAAGCCCGCTGCACAGGCGGTCGAACTCGTGCAGGCCGAATACCAGCAGCTAGACGCTTCGCCTGACGCGCAGGACAGCTCCCAGGGAAAGGAAGGGTCTGACCCGCGATGATGTGGCGTTGCTCCCAATTTAGCTTCGACACCAAGATGCCCACGTTGATGGGCATCTTGAACGTTACGCCGGATTCGTTTTCGGATGGCGGCCTGTACGTCACCGTCGATGACGCGCTGGCCCATGCCCGCCGCATGGTGCAGGAGGGTGCGGCAATCATCGACGTGGGCGGCGAGTCCACGCGACCGGGCGCCCAGCCCGTATCTTCCGAAGAAGAGCTCGCGCGCGTCATCGATGTGGTGCGCACGCTTGCCGGCGAGGGCCTGTGCGTGAGCATCGATACGCGCCATGCCGAAGTGGCGCGCGCGTGCCTGGATGCGGGTGCGGCTATCGTGAACGACGTTTCGGGTTTCACCGATCCGCAGATGGTGGATGTCGTTGCAGATTCGGACTGCGGCCTGGTGGTCATGCACATGCAAGGCGAGCCTCAGACGATGCAGGACGCACCCACCTACACCGACGTTGTGACAGAAGTGCGCGATTGGCTGCGCGATCGCGCGCAGGCGCTGGAGGCGGCGGGCGTGGATCGCGACCGCATCTGCGTAGACCCCGGTCCGGGGTTCGGCAAGACGCCGCAGCAGACGCTGGAGCTGGTGCGCAACTTCCAGGAGATCGTGCATCTGGGCTACCCGGTCATGGCGGCGCTGTCCCGCAAGAGCTTCATCGGCTTTGCGTACAGAATCGAAAACCCTGCTGATCGCGACCATGCGTCGGCTGTAGAAGCGCTCATGGCATGCGAGCTGGGCGCGAGCGTGGTTCGCACGCACAACGTGGAAGAAGCCGCCAAAGCGTTGCGCGACCTGCGTCCCGAGGTAGTGCTGAGCTTGGGCTGCAACGTGCCGCTGGTCGCTTCGGAAGGCGAGGAGCGCGAGGGCAAGATCGCGCTTGTGAACCAAGCCATCAGCATGCTGTGTACGCTCCCCGACACGCAGATCGTCGACATCTCGGGCTTCTACGAAAGCGAACCTGCTTACTACGAAGACCAGGATTCGTTCATCAACGCCGTTGCCATTCTGCGCACCGGCGTTCCTCCCAAGGAGCTGCTGGACTACCTGCACGCCATCGAGAACAGCCTGGGCCGCGTGAGGGAGATCGAGAACGGCCCGCGCACGTGCGATCTGGATATCGTGGATTATCAGCTGTACGTCATCGACAACGATGTGCTCACTCTGCCGCATCCGCGCGCCCTCGAGCGTGATTTCGTGGTGAAACCGCTGCTCGAGCTGCGCCCGGGGTTCGTGCTGGCCGACGGAACCGTTGTGACTGACGAGAACGTTAGCGTGGGAAAGGCCGTGCGCCTGTAGTCTATCTCGCTTCCGGTGACACTTGCCCCGTCCCCTGTCACCCTGGACCCCTCCGAGGTCGAGCGGAATAATGATCATGCCAGTATCATGCTGAAGCGCCGCTTGCCGGCGCTTCTTCCATGTTGGAATGCTTTCTTCCTTAAACAGCATGTTTGGCTGCAGGCGGCGTTGGTATCATTAAGTGTTTTTTGTCGATCGGATTTTTTTCGGGGCACTCATGGAACAGCACAGCGAATCTCAGGATATCGAACAGCGCAACACGGCAGGCGAAAGCCATGGCGTAGGCAACGGCGCTGCGCCAAAGACGGCCAGCCCGCGTGCTGCGCGCAAGGGGGGCGACAAGGTTGACCGTATGGGCACGGGGTCTATCCCCAAGCTCATCGTGGAGTTTGCCATCCCCTCCATCTTGGGCATGCTGGTCAATGGCGCCTACAACATCATCGACTCCATCTTCATGGGTCAGGCGGTTGGCGAGATCGGCCTTTCCACCGCGACCACGGCCATGCCGCTTATGACGCTGTTCATGGCGCTTGCCATGCTGGTGGGCAACGGCGGCAACGCGCTTGCCGCGCTCCGTATGGGCCAGGGCGACCGCGCTGCTGCGCAACGCTGCTTGGGCAACACCATCACGCTGGGCATCGTGCTGGCGATCATCGTGTTCGTGTTCACGCAGATCCCGCCGCTGATGGATGCCGTTTTGGCTGTTTCCGGCGCCACGGCGCTCGACTGGGATTACTCACGCCTGTTCATCCAGATTCTGGGTGCGGGCTTTATCTTCCAGGTCATCGGTGCAGGCGTCAACAACTTCATCCGCACCGCCGGCGCTCCCACGCGCGCGCTTGTCACCATGGTGGTTGGCGCGGTGTTCTGCACCATTTTCAACTTCCTGTTCGTCATGGTTTTGGGTTGGGGCGTCGCCGGTAGCGCGCTTGCCACGCTGTGCGGCCAGTTCGCCTCTTGCTTGTGCGTGATGTGGTACTTCATCTTCACGAAGAGCTGCCCGATGCGCCTGCATGCGCGCGAGTTGAAGCCCGACTTCGAAACCATCCGCCGTATCCTGGCGCTCGGCTTCGCCAGCTTCGTCATGCAGATCGGCATGGCGGTGGTGAACCTGGTGCTCAACAACCTGCTGAACATGTACGGCGCGATGACCCCTATCGGCGCCGAGGGTGCGAAGGCCTCTATCGGCGTGGTCGGCCGCATCGCCATGTTCACGGTGCTGCCGCTGATCGGCGTGGCTATCGCCATCCAGCCGCTCGAGGGCTACAACTACGGCGCGCGCCTGTTCGACCGCGTGCGCAAAACGCTGTGGGACGGCGTCATCGGCGCCACCGCCATCGCGATTCTGGGCTTTGCTCTTGTTCACCTCTTCCCAGTGCAGATCATCAGTTTCTTCGGCATCACCGACCCCAACCTGCGCGCCTTCACCATCTTCGCCTTGCAGATCCAGCTGATGATGCTGCCGTTCGTGGGCTTCCAGATTGTGGTATCCAACTACTTCCAGGCAACAGGCCAGCCCGTCAAGTCCATCTTCTTGTCGTTGACGCGCCAGATCCTGTTTCTTATTCCGCTCTACATCGTGCTGCCCATGCTACTGCCGGTGTGGTTCCCGCAGTACACGGGGCTTGACGCACTGTACTTCGCCGTGCCCGTGGCGGACTTCCTGGCCATCTTCACCGCGCTGGTGTTCATCCTGATCGAGCGCAAGCGCCTGCATAAGTTGGAGACGGGCGAGCTCGAGGTACGCATCTAGCCGCACCGTGCCAGAGGGAAAGGACGCCTTTCATGAATCGGAAAGACCGCACCCGCTCTGTTGCGTATGTGGGGATGACCGTTGCTTTGCTGGCGGTGTCGGCGTGGGTTGCCGTTCCGCTGGGCCCGGTTCCGTTCACCTTGCAGACGTTCGTGCTGGCATTCGCCGTTTTGGCGCTGCGTCCGAGTGAGTGTTTTGCTGCCCTGGGCGCCTATCTGCTTTTAGGCGCTGTAGGCGCGCCGGTGTTCTCGGGCATGCGCGGCGGCATTGGCATGCTGCTGGGTGGTACGGGCGGCTTTCTGTGGGGTTTCGTGCTGGGCGCTGTTGCGGCGTTGGTGCTGCTGAAAGCCGTGCCGCCGCGTGAAGGCGGGCGCGGGTTCGCGCGCGAGTTTGCTGCCTGTTTGGTGCTTCTTGCGGTTTCCTACGCATGTGGTTGGGTGCAGCTGATGTTTGTGGCCAACATGGGCCCCATGCCGGCGTTCTTGGCTGCCATCGCCCCGTTCATCGTTCCCGATCTGGCAAAGCTTGCCGCTGCCGTCGCGGTTGCCCGGGCGGTGCGCAAGGCGCTGCCGAACCTTCGGAAGGCATCTGCCCGACGATAGCGCGTTGCGCCATTGCCGCGGTGATTCGCTATACTGGATGGGTTGGTGTAGGCGCGCTTTTCTTAAGCGCCGCTGAATCTTGAAGAAGGGAAGATGCCGACATGGGTTGTGCGATCATCGGTTGCGGGAAGGCGCTGCCCGCGCTTGAGGTTTCCAACGACGATCTGACGGCGCTGGTGGACACCAGTGACGAGTGGATCACCACGCGCACGGGCATAAAGACCCGCCGCATCTGCGTCGACGAGACCAACGTCGACCTCGCCGAAGCTGCCGCACGCCGCGCGCTGGGTTGGGAAGACGCCGACTACAGCGAGCGCCGCATCGACCCCGAGGAAATCGACCTGATCGTGTACTCTACGGCAACCCCCGACGTCATGGTGCCCACGTGCGCTGCGCTGCTGCGCCGCCGTTTGGGTTTGGTGAACGCGGCGGCATTCGATATGAATGCTGCATGCACGGGTTTCATCTACGGATTGACCATCGCCGAATCCATGATGGCCGCATCTGCGGCAGGCGTGCCCCAGGCGGGGCGTCGCAACCCCATCCGTCGCGCGCTGGTGGTGGGCGGCGAGCGCCTGACGCGCATCACCAACTGGAAAGATCGCAACACCTGCGTTCTGTTCGGCGACGGCGCCGGTGCCGCCGTGGTGGAGTGGGATCCCGATCGTGCGGGCATCCTGAGCACCTTCATCCGCAACGACGATGACGACTCGAACGCCCTCACGTGCCCCATGTCCTTCGACGCTCCGCAACCCTTTAGCAAAAATGGCGTCGACCTCGAGGCTGCGAAGGAGATCGATCCCGGTCTGCCGCGCATCGATGAGGAAATGGGCGTGACCGAGGCGGTTGCCGAAGGCCGTCCGCGCCAGACGCTGTACATGCACGGCCAGAAGGTGTTCAAGTTCGCCGTGGAGGCGCTTGATCATGCGGTGCAGGAAGTGCTCGATCGCGCGGGTCTCACCATCGACGATATCTCGTTCATCGTGCCCCATCAGGCCAACGAACGCATCATCAAGTACGCGGCGAAGAAGATGAAGCTTCCGCTGGATCGCTTCCAGATCTCCATCGCGCACCGCGGCAACTCGTCGTCTGCCTGCATCCCCATGACCCTCTCCGACGCTTACGAAGAAGGCCGCATCAAGCGCGGCGACAAAGTAATTCTTGTAGGCTTCGGCGGCGGCTTCACCAGCGGCGCGATCTTGTACGAAGCTTAGCGTTCCGCGGGTCTGCCGACCCGCGGAACTACTCGTCCGCTGAAAAGGGCTGAGGCACTCCGCCTTCGTGCGATCCTCGGGGCTCACGTACCGAAGTACGCTTCGCCCCGACGATCCCACGAATGCGAAGCACCTCAGCCCTTTTCAGCTACTCATGCTCAACCTGTTAGACAAAAACGAGAACGCAGCTCGAAGGGCGGGGGCGGGGTTCCGCGCGCAGTTCCGCACGAGCCGAAACGCCCTGTGGGCGCTTCGTGCGAGCTCAGGACTGTTTGAGCACGGAATCCTGCCCGCCCTTCGAGCGGGCAGCCCCCTTTCTCATTTTTCGCGCAGGGCTTTTAGGATGGCGCGCTTTCGGGCTTGTTTCTTGTCGTAGGCGGCGCGCTCGGCTTTTTTGGCTGCGAGGCGAGCCTCTTCGGCAGCGCGGTCGTCGGCGTGCGCGGCGCGTTCGGCGGCCTGCTGAGCCTTCCGCTGCGCCTTGCGCTCGGCGCGTTCGGCGGATGCCTCGGCGTCGGACAGCAGGCAGCCGCAGTAGTTTTGGCGATACATCCCAAGTTCGCGGCTGCGGCGCGTGGCTTCCGGGTAGAACGGACGGAAGTCTTCAAACACCGCCTGCACACCCACTTGCGCAGCGGCACGCTCAAGCTCTTCGCGGATGATGTCAGAATACTGGTACGGGCTTACGGCCAACGTGGTGCTCAGCGCTTCGAACCCTTGTGTTGCCGCACAGCGGGCTGCCTCTTCCAGCCGCAGACGGTAGCAGGCCCGGCATCGGGCAGCGCGCTTCTCGGGATCCACGGAAATCGCGGCGGCTTCGTCGAGCGTCAGCGCGCCGAATGCGCCGAACCCACGCTCTGCTTCAATGTCGGCGCAGTCGTCCGGCCGAGGCGCCGTCTCGCCGCTTGAAGCGTCTTGCATCAACCGGTTCCGCGCCTCGGAAACTGCGGCTTTGCCGATGCGCCCTGCTGTGCGCTCCCAGGCATCTTGATCGTATTCGCCTTCCTGCACGGCTATTCCCGCCTGACCCGCCCAGGTGCGCAGGGTTTCCAGCCGGTGCTCGTATTCGGCGGCAGGCGCGATGTTGGAGTTCGCGTAGAAGATGGTCAGATCATGCCCCTGGCTGCTCAAGATGCGGGAGGGCTCGAGCGAGCAAGGACCGCAGCAGGCGTGCAGGAGCATTCTCATAACGGACTATTTCCTTTCGGCGAGTGTTGATTCCGGGGGCAAAGCGCCCCGGCTTCCGCCTGTACCTTATACTGGCATGCGTCATTGTGCAAGCTGGAGGTGCGTACGCATGGAACAACACAATACCGTCGACCGAGCCCCTGAATATCGCGCGGTTTTCTTCGATCTGGACGGCACGCTGCTGCCTATGGACATCGAGGAGTTCATGGGCGCCTACATGTCCAAGCTGGGAGGTTTCGCCGCTGCGCACGGCGCCGACCCTCAGACGTTTGGCGCGGGCATGAAGGCGGGCATCAAGGCGATGGCGCGCCACAGCGGCGACATCACCAACGAGCAAGCGTTTTTCGACGCCTTCTACGACTGCGTGGGCAAAGATTCGCTCGAGTGGCCGGCGCTGCTTGCGGATTTCTATGAGAATCATTTCCCCTCGATCGGGGAGGGCGTTGCCCCCAACCCCGCCGCGGCAACGGCGGTGAAGACGCTGGCGGAAAAGGGTTACACGCTGCTGCTTACCACTATGCCGATGTTCCCGCTTGCGGCAGTGAAGGCGCGCCTTGCATGGGCGGGCGTCGACCCCAGCCTGTTCAGCCGCATCACCACGTTCGAGAACTCCTCCAGCATCAAGCCGAACCTGACCTACTTCGCCGAGAACCTGGCAGCCTGCGGCTTGCGCGGCTCCGACGTGCTGATGGTTGGCAACAACACCGTGGAAGACCTCGCCGCGCTGGATATGGGTACCGATGGCTATCTGGTGACCGACTGCGTGATCGATGCGGTTGGCTACGACCTTTCCAAGGTGAAGCATGGCAGCATGGCCGAGTTCGCGGCGTGGGTTGAGACCCTGCCCGCATGCGAGCATCCGGCGAATCGCGTGGAGACCACCGCCGTCTCATGGCCGCGTGTGGAGAAGGCCTACGGGGCCAATGTGCTCTTCTATCGCGACGAGAAAGAAATGCAGCGCATCGCCGCAAGCGCTTACAAACCCATGAAGCCGCTGAAACCCGCGGCACCTTCAATGCCCACCCGCCCCGGAACCAGCAAGGAGAACTAGCGCATGGCTCTGTTCGACTGCGCCATCGACGCGACGTGCGGCCACGCCCGCGCCCTCACCTATGAAACGGCGCACGGGTCGTTTCAAACGCCCATGTTCATGCCCGTGGGCACCTCCGCCAGCGTGAAGGGCATCACCGTGCGCCAGCTTCACGACCTGAAAAGCCAGGTAGTGCTTTCCAACACGTATCATCTTTCGCTGCGCCCGGGTGCCGATGTGGTCGCCGAAGCCGGCGGCGTTCACAAGTTCATGAACTATGACGGCCCCATGCTCACCGATTCCGGTGGGTTCCAGGTGTTCAGTCTGGCTGACACGTTGAAATTGGACCCCGATGGGCTGTCGTTCTCAAGCATTTACGACGGCGCGAAGATCCGCTGGACGCCCGAAGAGAACATGCGCATCCAAGAGCAGCTGGGCGCCGACATCATCATGCAGCTGGACCAATGCACGCCGTATCCGGCTGAACATGATTTCGTGGCGAAGGCGGTTGACCTTTCCGCGAATTGGGCGCGTCGTTGCCTGGCTGCGCACAAACGCCCCGATCAAACGCTGTTCGGCATCGTTCAGGGCGGGATGGAGCTCGACCTGCGCCTGGAATCGATCCGCCGCTTGCGCGAGATCGAGGAAGAAAGCCTGGCTGCCGGTGGTCGCCGCTTCGGCGGTTTCGGCATCGGAGGCTATTCGGTGGGCGAGGAGCACGAGGTCATGTTCGAAACGCTGGGCGAGGTAGCCCGTGCGCTGCCCGAGGATCGCCCCCGCTACCTGATGGGCGTGGGCAACCCCACCACACTCGTGCGCGCCGTGCGCGAGGGCGTGGACATGTTCGACTGCGTGCTTCCCACCCGCACCGCCCGCATGGGAACGGCGTTTTCAAGCCACGGCCGCATGAACATGCGCAACGCCAAGTACACGCGCGATTTCACGCCGCTCGATCCGAATTGCACATGCCCCACCTGCCAGAACCATACGCGTGCCTACGTTCGACATCTGGTGAAGCAAAACGAAATGCTCGGCGGCATCCTGCTGTCCATCCATAACCTGCATTTCCTGCTGGACCTTATGCGTCGCGCGCGCGAAGCGGTGCTTGCCGGCACCTACGAAGAGTTCTACGCCGAATGGATGGCAAGCCCTGCGGCAAAGGACTACTAGTTCCTATGGTAGAATCTCGTCCGTTGCACTGATATATGTGAAAAGAGGAACCTGATGCTTCCGGCAGAAGAACAACTTCGAATCATCAAATCCGGGGCCGCCAACATCGTCCCCGAGGCGGACCTGCTGAAAAAGCTCAAGCGTGGCGAGCCGCTCAACATCAAGCTGGGCGTTGACCCCACCAGCCCCGACCTTCACCTGGGCCATGCCGTCCCGCTGCGCAAGATGCGCCAGTTCCAGGACCTCGGTCATCGCGTGACGCTCATCATCGGCAACGGCACCGCTCTTATCGGCGATCCGTCTGGCAAGAACACCACGCGCCCCCAGCTCACGCAGGAAGAGGTCGAGGCCAATGCCAAGACCTATGTCGAGCAGGCGTTCAACGTGCTTGATCCGGAAAAGACCACCGTTGTGTACAACGCCGACTGGATCCTTTCGCTCGACCTGAAGGGTCTGCTGGAGATCGCTTCGAAGTTCACCGTGGCCCGCATCCTGGAACGCGACGACTTCACGAAGCGCTACCAGTCGCATACGCCCATCGCCCTGCACGAGTTCCTGTACCCAGTCATGCAGGCTTACGACTCGGTAGTCATCAAGGCCGATGTGGAAATGGGCGGCAACGACCAGCTGTTCAACTTGCTGGCAGGCCGCGAGCTCATGGAGAAGATGGGCATGGAGCCCCAGATCGCGCTTACCATGCCGCTTCTGGAGGGCACTGACGGCGTGCAGAAGATGTCGAAGAGCTACGGCAACTACGTGGGCCTCACCGACGAGCCTGCCGACATGTTCGGCAAGATCATGTCCATTCCTGACGAACTCATGCCTCGTTACTTCCGCCTGGCGTCCACGCTTTCGGTTGATGAAGTTGACGAGATCGAGCGCGGCTTGGCCAACGACGAGCTGCATCCCAACAAGGTCAAGCGCATGCTGGCGCGCAACATCGTGACGCTCTACCACGACGAAGCCGCTGCCGAGGCAGCCGAGGAGCAGTTCGACCGCGTGTTCAAGCAGCACGAGGTGCCCGAGGGCATCCCCGAGTTCGCTGCCGACCTTACGCCCAACGACGAAGGCAAGGTCTACCTGGCGAAGCTGCTGCACGACGCTGGCATGGCGCCCAGCACCGGCGAGGCGCGTCGTCTGATCGATGGCGGCGGCGTCAAGATCAACGGCGAGGCGGTTGCTGCCAAGCAGTACAACGTGGATCCCGGCCTGCTGGCTGGTGCCACGCTTCAGGTGGGCAAGCGCAAGTTCGTGAAGCTCGTCTAGCCATTCGTTAAAAGCAAACGACAGCAAGGGCATCGCATGACGCGATGCCCTTTTGTTTGGAAAAAGTTCCTACTACTATGAAAAAAGATGAAAGGATTCCGCCTTCCGAAACGTGTTCTTGGTGAATCCGAAAAAGCAAGGCGGTGCGACGGCCGGTGCGGCACGCCATCTCGCTTTGCGGAAGACAAGGGGAGGCTCTCATGAATGCGAATGGCAAGACTTCGAACTCAAAGCGCACGCTTGCGCTGGCGGGCATGGCAGCGGTGGTTGTTGCACTGGTGTTTGCCGGCATTGTTCTTGCGGGGGCGGCAAGCGCGTCTGCCGCGCAACCATCAGCGGGCGGTTCCAATGCCATCGCAAGCGTGGCCCAGATGGCGGCTTCGTGCCCCTGCTACGTCGACGTCGATGGCGACGGCATTTGCGACAACCGTGCAGCGCGCGGTGGTGTGCCAAGTTGCGGCAACTACGTTGATGCAAACGGTGACGGCGTGTGCGACCACTGCGAAGCAGGGAAGGGCAACTGCGTCGGCGCAGCTCGTCAAGGATGGGGTGCTCGCCACGGCATGGGATACGGCTGCGGCACGGGCTCTGGCACGGGCAGCGGCGTAGGCGCCCATCACGGAATGGGTCATTGCCGTTAGGCGGCAGAACGGGCAATCGGCATCGTGCGGACGAAAGACGACATCGAGACTGCGATGGAACGGCACGCAGACACCGTATGGCGCGTCTGCATGCTGCATTTCTCTGAGCGGCAAGACGCCCAAGATGCCTTCCAGAATACGTTTCTGAAATACGCGCTGGCCGATGGCGCTCGTTTCGAAAACGAAGAGCATCGGAAGGCCTGGCTTGTCCGCACGGCATCCAATGCATGCAAAGACATCCTGCGCGCTTCCGCTCGACGCACGGCGCGCCAAACCGATGCCGATCGCCTGGCCGCCGTGGCATCCGCCGACCCGTCATCTCAGCCGGGCTCGTTCGCAAGCGAAGTTGTCGACGCCATCCGCAGCCTCGACGACCCACCGCGGACCCCGCTTTACTTATCGGTATATGAAGGCTACACCGCGCCCGAAATCGCCGATCTGCTGGAAGCGCCTGTGAACACGGTCTATACCTGGATTTCACGCGGCAAAGCTGCGCTAAGGGGGTTGCTGCGATGACCGATATCCGAAACATCAAAGAATCGCCGGCAACTACCACTTCTCCATCTGGGTCGACGGCGCCGCAGCGCGAGCCGTGGGAGGATGCGCTCAAGCATGCCTTCGACGGAATGCATGCTCCGCAGGACGTTTGCGATGCCGCGCTCGCCGCAATCGAGGATCGCCGCGCTTCCCAGCTCGACGATGAGGATGGCGTGGCTGCTAAAAACGCTGCGCCTCGGAAACGATGGGGGAGGGTCATCGGTCGCGTCCTTGCGGCAGCGGCGTGCGTTCTTGCGGTTGCCGCAGGAGTTCTGGGCGTTCGGCTGCAGACGACGCCCGCAGCCTACGTGGGAGTCGATATCAATCCGTCTCTCGAGCTTTCTGTCAACGCGTTCGGAACGGTGCTTGCCGCCCAGCCGCTCAACGATGACGGGCAAGTGGTCTTGCAGGGGGTGTCCCTTGAAGGAGAAAGCTTCGAAGACGCTTTGGCCGCACTGCTGGCAAGCGAAGGCATCACGGCGTATGCGGAAAACAACCCCTATATAGAGATAAGCGTCACAGCCGACGATGAGGCCCTTGCCGCCCGCCTCCAGGGAGCAAGCGAGGATTGTCTGAGACAGTCGGGCTGCGAAGGATCGTGCCATCGTGCAGATGCGGAAGCGCGCGAGGACGCGCATTATGCAGGCATGGGCGTAGGGAAGTACCGCGCGGCACAACAACTAATGGAATTGGACGATTCGGTAACCCTTGACGACTGTGCCGGCATGACGATGCGAGAGCTTCACGACCGCATAGATGCATGCGCGGATGGTGCGGAGAGCGGGCGCGGGGAGCACGGAGCGCATTCGGGCGCAGGGCAGGGGGCCGGAAAAGAGGCCGGTGGCACGAATGCAGGAGCAGGGTCACATGGGCACCACGGTTCAGATGAGTGAGCTGCACCGTGTGCGCACCCATCGATACGAACAATACTTAGTGGGTTTGCGCGCGAAGAATTGTGCTAATGTGCGCGCTTTATGAAGGGGCGAATTTCTCGTGCGCTGAGCGTAAAGAGCGCGTAATATATGCAAGCCGCATTTGACGGGCCCGTCCAAGAGAGCGTGGCCTTCACTTCAGGCAAGAACCTCTTAAAAAGAGCCGAAGCGAAAAGCTTCAAAACTTTTTAAAAAAAGTTCTTGACACGGGGTGCAGATGCGAGTAAAGTTATCTCTTGCGCCGCACGGGAGTGCGGAGCGGCCGGAGCCCCTCCGGGGGAGACGGCGGGACCTTGAAAACCGGATACTGCGAGAGAGACAAATCGGATTTTTCGATGCGTTATCGGAAAGATTCGTTTACGCGA
>CALUHI010000001.1 GCA_944320405.1 uncultured Eggerthellaceae bacterium | reverse complement strand
CGTCGCCGTTGTGTTTACCGCGCAGCTGTTCGGTGTGCCGCTTGGCCCGGTGGAGTACGCCACCGTCATCGCTACGGCGACACTGGCTTCCATCGGCACCGCTGGCGTGCCGTCGGTCGGTCTCATCCCGCTCTCCATGGTGTTCGACTCCGTCGGGCTGCCGCTTGAGGGCATTGCCATCATCATGGGCATCGACCGCATCCTTGACATGGCTCGCACGGCCGTCAACATCACTGGCGACGCGGTGGTTACCTGCGTCGTGGCGCGCCAAGAGGGAAGGCTCGACAAGTCGGTGTTCGACGATCCGAACGCCGGCAAAGACGTCGACGAGATGAAAGTGCAAATGAGTTAGCGGGGAAAATAGCCTGCAATTCGTTGCGATCGAAGGCCCGGGGCACCCCGGGCCTTCGTGCTGCAAGGGCGAAAAGGTTCTTTATCAAGAAAACTTGATCTTCTGCTTACAAAATGCAGGCATCTGCGGTGGTAGCCTATTCAGAGCGCCTGTTTGGCGTCGCCATGCACAAACGCGGGCGAATGCCGCTTCAGACGCCGACGCGAAGCAAATGGGAACGGAGGTCCTTGGAAGCGCATGGAGATCGCAACCCTCGTCGTCGTGGTGATGGTTATCGTCACTGCACTCATTTTCGATTTCACCAACGGCTTTCATGACACGGCGAATGCGATGGCAACCTCCATCGCCACCGGCGCCCTGAAGCCCCGGACCGCGGTTCTCGCGGCGGGCACGCTGAACCTTATCGGCGCGTTCCTTTCCACCGAGGTCGCCCAAACCATCTCGGGCGGTCTCATCAACGAGCAACAAGTGGCTATCGGCCCCGAATTCATATTCGCGGGCTTGGTGGGCGCCATCCTGTGGAATCTGCTCACCTGGTTGGTGGGCCTTCCTTCCAGCTCGTCCCACGCTTTGTTCGGCGGCCTGGTGGGTGCCGTCATCATCGGCGCTGGCTTCGAGGGCGTGAACTTCATGGGCGTGCTCACGAAGATCCTGATCCCCGCCTTGGTGTCGGTGCTGGTTGCTGCGCTTGCGGCGACATGCGCCACAAAGCTCATAGGCTTGGTGACGCGGGGCATGGACGAGTCGAAGGTTGAAAGCGGCTTCCGTCACGGCCAGACCGTCACCGCCTGCCTGGTTGCTCTTTCTCACGGTACCAACGACGCTCAGAAGACGATGGGCATCATCACGCTGACGCTGGTGGCTGCCGGCATGCAGCCGTCTGGCTCGGGTCCGGAACTTTGGGTCGTTGCCGTCTGCGGCTTTGCCATCGCCCTGGGCACCTACATGGGCGGCTGGCGCGTTATCCGCACGCTGGGCAAGGGCCTCACCGAGATCAGCACCCCGCAGGGCTTCGCTGCCGAGGCCAGCTCCGCTACCACCATTCTGGTGTCCTCGCATCTGGGCTTCGCGCTTTCCACCACGCAGGTGTGCTCCGGCTCCATCATCGGATCGGGCCTGGGCAAGGGCACGCCGGTGAACTGGAAGGTTGCCGGCCGCATGCTCATCGCCTGGCTCGTTACTTTCCCTGCAGCCGCCATCGTGGGTGGCGTTGCCTGTGCCGTAACCAAGGTGGGCATGTGGGGCGTTATCGTGGTGGCAGTCCTTGCTGTTCTCGGTGCGTTCATCATCGTGCGTCTGTCGCATCGCAACCCGGTTAACTCCATGAACGTGAACGAATCCGGTGATGTGAAGATCAATGCCGAAGCTACCACCGCCGCCCAGGCAGCCTAAGAGGGGAGTGATGGTCGAATGATTATTATCGAACAGGAAATCATGAGCTTCGTGACCGTCTTGGTGGTCGCTGTGGGTGTGGCAAGCGTCATCAGCATTCTGTACGCACTGGGCATCCGCCTGTGGGCGCGCGGCGCTGTCGAGGCGGAAGGGGGCGCGCATATGATCCCCCGCCTGTTCTCGTGCGTGTGCTTCGCCGCCTGCATCGCCATCGTGCTGTTTGCGCTGTGGTTGATGATTCCGCTGTTCCATCAGTAGTACAATGAAAGGCGGTCCGCACGGCGGGCCGCCTTTTTTCTTTCGAAGCTGTTTTTCTTGCCCTATCGAAAAGGAAGGTAGAACGATATGAAGATCCTCGTTGGCATCGACGGTACCGAACGCGGCGAACGCGCCCTGGAGTGGGCGGCACGCTATGGCGCGCGCGAGGGGGCAAGCCTCACGCTGATCGCGGTGGTCGACCCTGCCGCTGCACGCGCATATGGCATTGACAAGCAGACCGGCGACGCTGCCATCGAGGGTGTGCTGCAGGAGGCCAAGGATAAAGCCCTGGCGAAGTATCCTGGCACCGAGATCTCTACCATGATTTCTGTCGGCAAGGTTGTTGACTGCCTGGTGGATGCCGCCGAAGGCCACGACATGGTGGTCATGGGCTCGCATCACGGTGCCTCGGTTGGCGAGACCGTTGGCGGTGCGAAAGGCCTGCGCGTGTCGGTTTCCGTCGACGTTCCTACTGCGGTCATCCCGTGCGATTGGGAGCAGGACAGCGCCAACCACCGTATCGTGGTGGGCGTTGGCCCTGACGAATCCAGCATCAACGCCATCAAGTTCGCGGTGCGCGAAGCCGTTACCGACGGTGAGCAGCTTGACCTTGTGTCTGGCTGGGGTCTGCCGGCGATTCTGACCAAGCCTGCCGAGGCGATGGGCGGCGGACTCGACCCGGTGGGCGAGCAGTACCAGCGCAATCTGGAGCAGCTTGCCGCCGAGCTCCGTGAAGGCAACGAGGGTCTCGATGTGGTGGCCCATGCCGTGGAGGGCTCGTCTCCCACCCATGCTATTCTGAACTACGCCAAGGATGCCAAGCTGCTCGTGCTGGGCACTCATTCGCGTTCTGCTCTGGGCCGCACCCTGTTCGGCTCGGTGACGCACAGCGTGCTTCTGAACCTGTGCGTTCCCACGGTGATTGTCCCCCAGAAGTAACGGTTTTCCGATCATCTGACGGATAGATCGTGAAGCCCGCCCGAGGAGCAAGGCCTCTCGGGCGGGCTTTTCTATAATGTGCCCATGGATATCTTGATCATGATAGTCGCCGCCACCGTGGTACTTGGCGTGCTGGTGTTCATCCACGAAGGCGGTCATTTCCTTGCTTCAAAGGCGTTCGGCGTGCGCGTGACCGAGTTCATGCTGGGACTCCCAGGGCCTAGCATCGGCTTCACGGCGGGCGGAACGAAGTTCGGCATCACGCCCATCCTTCTGGGCGGCTATGCGCGCGTGTGCGGCATGGAGCCGGGTGAGATGAGCCCGCATCTGAAGCCGGTGCTCGCCGCGCTGCACCGCCGCGGCACCGCCACCATGGAAGACATCGCCGTGGATTGCAGCATCGACGTTGACGCTGCCTACGAAGCTCTTGAAGAGCTGGTCGAATGGGGCAGTGCGGTGGCACCCACGAAGAAGGACCGCTTCAACACGTACCGCGCTCCCGAGGTCAAGCCGACCCGTCGGCAGGTTCGCCGTGCGCAGGATGCCGGGCTGGATGCGCCCGCAGTACTTGCTCTGGGCGAAGCGCGACCGGTTCCCGATGAGGACGCGCTGTTCCAAAGCGAATACCGTCAGCAGTACCGCAGCCTGCCGTTCTGGAAGCGTTCGGTCATTTTGGTGGCGGGGCCGGCAGTGAACCTCTTGTTCGCTGTAATCGCGTTTGTCGTAGTGTTCACGTTCATCGGAAGCGACGTCCAGTACGTCGACACGGGCGAGGTGATGCATATCACGCTCGACCCCATTCAAGCAGTCCAGTTGGGGTTTGCCTACATCGGCGCCGTGGTGCAGGCGGTGGCGGGGCTGTTCAATCCCGCAACGGCTGCCCAGGTGGTGGAAGGGTCCACGTCCATCGTGGGCATCGCGGTTCTGTCGGGCAATGCGTTCCAGGCAGGCGTGAGCGAGTTTCTGCTGTTCATGGCTATGATCTCAACGTCGCTGGGCATCATGAACCTGCTTCCCATCCCTCCGCTTGATGGCGGCAAGTTCATCGTGGAGGTTGTCCAGAAGATTTCGCGCCGCGCGGTGTCGCTGCGCGTGATGAACGCGCTGTCGCTTGCGGGCATGGCGTTGTTCCTGTGCCTGTTCGTCGTGATGGTCAACCAGGATGTGCAGCGCTTCATCTTCGGCAACTGGTGATGAGAAAAAGGACAGTCACTTTTTCTCATTCTCGCTCTGCATCGTATTGGCAATCTTCGTGGAACGACCTGCTCCTCCTGCGTTGGTGCCGTTCGTAGCGGTACAATAGCGCGACATGCGAAACGAGGCGACGGAGGGGAGATGCCCGTGGAATCCCAACAGGCGCAAGCCGCGAAACCCAACCAGGCGACCCGCCGGGTGATGGTGGGCGATGTGCCTATGGGTGGCGGAGCTCCCGTGGTCGTGCAGTCGATGCTGAACGCACCTGCCGCCGATGTCGAGGCGAACCTGGCACAGATCCACGCGCTTGCCGACGCCGGCTGCGAGGTCGTGCGCATGGCCATCCCGCGCCGCGATTGCCTGGACGCGTTCCAGGCCGTTTGTGAGGCGTCGCCGCTTCCCGTTGTCGCCGACATCCACTTCGACGCGCACATTGCCATCGAGGCCGCGCGCCGCGGCGCTGCGAAGCTGCGCATCAACCCCGGCAACATCGGCGGGTGGAGCAAGACCGACGCTGTGCTGGACGCCGCGGGCGAAGTCGGCATTCCCATCCGCATTGGCGTGAATGCCGGTTCGCTGGACGAATCCATCGCTGCGCTCTACGAGCCCCTGCCGCGCAAGCTGGCGCTTTCTGCCGAGCAGTACGTGCGCCATTGCGAGGACCGCGGGTTCTCGAACCTGGTGGTGAGCGCGAAGGCTCACGACGTCATGGCGACCGTGGCAACCTACCGCTTGCTCGCGCGCGAGCTGCCCCAGGTGCCGCTGCATATCGGCATCACCGAGGCGGGCACTGTGTTCCAGGGCATCATCAAGTCGGCATGCGGCTTGGGTATCCTTTTGGAAGAGGGCATCGGCGACACGCTGCGCATCTCGCTCACCGATGATCCCGTTCAAGAGATCCGCGCCTGCTGGACGCTTCTGGCTGCGCTTGACCTTCGTCGTCGCGCGCCCGAGCTCATCAGTTGCCCTACCTGCGGGCGCTGCCAGGTCAACCTCATCGGGTTGGCGAAGCAGGTGGAAGAGCGCATCGCAACGCTGCAAAAGCCGCTGAAGGTTGCCGTCATGGGCTGCGTTGTCAACGGCCCCGGCGAGGCTGCCGACGCCGACATCGGCGTGGCGTGCGGCGATGGCGTGGGCATCGTTTTTTCCCAAGGCAAGACCGTCCGCAAAGTCGATGAAGCAGACATCGTGGACGCTTTAATGGAGGAGATAGGAAAACTATGACGAACAACATCATCCGCATGAGCACGCTGTATGCGCCCACGCTGAAGGAGGATCCCTCCGATGCGGACATCGCGTCGGCGAAGCTGCTGATCCGCGCCGGCATGGTGCGCAAGGAGGCCTCGGGCCTGTATTCGTTCTTGCCGCTGGGCATGCGCGTGCTGCGCAAGATTGAAAACATCGTCCGCGAGGAGATGGATTCCCACGGAGGCCAGGAAATACTGATGCCGTTCGTCCAGCCGGCCGAGCTGTGGCACAAAAGCGGCCGCTGGAAGGTGTACGGCGATGAGCTTCTGCGCCTTACCGACCGCCACGGCAATGAGTTCTGCCTGGGCCCCACTCATGAGGAAGTCATCACCGACCTCGTGAACAACGAGCTGCGCAGCTACAAGGATCTCCCGAAGAACCTGTACCACATCCAGCTGAAATTCCGCGACGAGCGTCGTCCGCGCTTTGGTCTTCTGCGCGGTCGCGAGTTCATCATGAAGGACGCTTACAGCTTCGATGCAGACGAAGAGGGCTTGGAGAAAAGCTACCAGCTGATGCGCGACGCCTATTCCAAGATGTGCGAGCGCATGGGTCTGGACTACCGCATCGTGCAGGCCGACTCCGGCCAAATCGGCGGCAGCGGCTCCGAGGAGTTCATGGCGCTTGCCGAGACCGGCGAAGCCGAGCTCGTGCAGTGCTCCTGCGGCTACGCGGCCGACGTCGAGGCGGCTGAGTGCGCGCCGAAGCCCGTGGCATATCCCGCCACGCAGCTTGAGAAGATCACCACGCCTGGCGTCCACACCATCGCCGAGCTGGCAGCGCATCTGGGCTGCTCGGAGGCGGCGTGCATGAAGGCGCTCGCCTGTAAGGACGAAGAGGGCTGCATCTGGGTGCTGTTCGTTCCGGGCGATTACGAGGTCAACGAGGTCAAGGTGGAAAACCTCATCGGTGTGTTTGAGCCTCTGACCGACGACGAAATGAAAGATGCTGGCCTGGTGAAGGGCTCCATGGGTCCGGTTGGCCTGCCTGCCGGTGTGAAGGTTGCCGCCGACATCAGCCTGCGCGACATGCCCAACTGGGTAGTGGGCGCCAACGAGGACGGCTTCCACTACGTGGGCGCGCAGCTTGGCCGCGACTTCCAGGTTGAGAAGTGGGCAGACCTGTGCATGGTGCGCGAGGGCGACCCGTGCCCGGTGTGCGGCGAGCCGCTCTCCCATGCGCGCGGCATCGAGGTCGGCCAGATCTTCAAGCTGGGCGACAAGTACTCCCGCTCCATGGACGTCAAGTTCATGGACGAAAGCGGTGAAGAGCGCTACTTCATCATGGGCTGCTATGGCGTGGGCGTTTCGCGCACGCTGGCCGCTGCTGTCGAGCAGAGCCATGACGAGAACGGCATCGTTTGGCCGTTCGGCATCGCACCTGCGCACATCTGCGTGATCCCGCTGACGGTGGGCGACGACACGGTTCAGCCTGCCGCCGAACGCCTTGCCGAAAAGGCTGCCGAGCTTGGCTTCGAGGTGGCCATCGACGACCGCAGCGAGCGCGCGGGCGTGAAGTTCGCCGATGCGGACCTTATTGGCTGGCCGCTCCAGGTGATCGTGGGCAAGCGCGGCCTTGCCGAGGGCAAGGTGGAGATCAAGCGTCGCCGCACCGGCGAGCGCCGCGACGTGGAGATCACCGCGCTCATGGAGCTGTTCGGCTTCGCATACCGCGCCAGCCGCAGCGGCAACCTGCTGAACGTGTTTGACGGCCTGTTCAAGTAGGCGCTGTCGCCCCAACTGCACTGTGCGGCCTCTTCGCTTCGGCGAGGGGGCCGTTTTCGTTTTGCGGAAGTGTGCTTCGAGGTGATTACATCTGGCCAACAGATGGGCCAACCGTCGTGCTTTTCAAGTACAATTACGTTAAAGGTGCAGTGCCGCCCGTACCCTCAGGTGCTGTTCGCAGGGCGCGACGGCTAAGGCGCAGCAGATTGACGGGGCAAGGCAAGGAGGGCTGTCATGGCTAACATCAGCGACGGTTTCAAAGACATCTTCTTCGCGGGCGTCGGCGCGCTCGCCATCACGGGCGAGAAAGCGAAGGATCTGGTGGATCAGCTCATCGCGAAAGGCGAGCTGACGGTCGACCAGGGCAAGCAGATCAACAGCGAGCTCACGCGCAAGGTGGGCGAGGCGGCTACCAACGTCCAGTACGACGTGTTGAAGGCGCGCATGAAGGCGATGTCGCCCGAAGAGCGCACGGCGTTCGCCGCAAAGGCGGCGGAGCTCGCCGAGACCATCAATGCCGAGGCTCAGCAGAAAGAAGCCGAAGATGAGGCTGCCGAGCAGGAGGAAGCCGCTCCTGCGGCGGAGGAGCCCATCGACGTTGAACCGGCAGACGAGCCGGCCAAGGAATAGGCGCTGACCGTCGGGCCGTCGTAAGGCGGCCCGACGCTTCCCACACGAACTCGATTTCAAGGATTGCTGATCCCGTATGCCCATGGCGGAAAACACGCTGCTCAAATACTTCTTCTCCTCTTCGGAGATGGATCCCGAAAAGCGCTTCAACCTCACGCGCAAAAATCGCGTGCGCCGCATGCGCGAAATCCTTTCCATCCTTCAGCACTACCATTTTCTGAAAGGGTTTCAGCCGGTAGAGTTCCGCCACATGCTGGAAGACCTCGGCCCGAGCTTCGTGAAGATCGGGCAGACGCTCTCGACGCGCTCGGAGATTCTTCCCAAGGCGTTTTGCGACGAGCTCGCCAAGCTGCAGATGGAGTGCGATCCGCTGCCCTTTGACGAGATTCTCTCTGCTGTCCATGACATCTACGGTGATAAACAAGGCGAGATCTTCGATGCCATCGACCCGAAGCCTTTGGGCAGCGCTTCGCTTGCGCAGGTGCACAAAGCGCGCCTGACCAACGGCGACATCGTTGCCGTGAAGATTCAGCGCCCGGGCGTGAAGGCCACCATGGCGCAAGACATCGACATCATGCGCATCATGGCGCGCCAGGCGTCGCGTTTCATGAAAGACAACCAGATGCTCGACCTGCAGGAAGTGGTCGAGGAACTGTGGGCAACGTTTTTGGAGGAGACCGACTTCGGTCGCGAGGCGCAAAACCTCCAGGAATTCGCTGAGCTCAACAAAGATGTTGCTTTCATCGGCTGCCCGAAGGTGTATCCGGAGTTGTGCAGCGAATACGTGCTGGTGATGGAGTACGTCGAGGGCATCCGCATCTCCGACATGGAAACGCTCGAAGCGCTTGGCTACGATTTGGAGGAGATCGGCCGCAAAGTTCTGGACAACTACGCCACCCAGATCCTCGACCACGGCTTCTTCCATGCCGACCCCCATCCGGGCAATATGATCATCCGTGGCGGGCGGGTCGTCTACATCGACTTGGGCATCATGGGTCGGCTTTCTCCGCGTGATCGCGCCGGTTTCGGCAATATCATCAGCGCCGTTGGCAAACAGGACGCGGCCGACTTGAAAGACTCGCTCATCGCGTTCGCCGCTTCGAAGGACATCGAAGCCATCGATCACACGCGTCTTCTGGCTGACCTCGACTCGCTTCTGAAGGACTACGGCTCCTGCGATGTGTCAGACATCGACATTGGGCAGTTCCTTACCGACATCCTGGCGCTCACGCGTTCGTGCAAGGTCACGCTGCCGTCCTCGATTACCAGCGTGTCGCGCGGCATCGTCACGCTTGAAGGGACCATCGCGCCGTTCATCCCCAACGACAACATGGTGTCCATCATCAATGACCACATCGAACGCACTACCGACAAGGGTCAGGCGGCGCTCGATGCGATGGAAGACCTTGCGCTGGCTCTGCGTGGGGCAGGGAAGGGCTTGCTTGACGCGCATCGCTATGCGGGCGAGGCGCTGCACATGCTCACGCGCGGCCAGGTGAAGATGAACATGGAGATGCTGGGCTCCGACGCCCCGCTGCAGAAGCTGGGGAAGATCGTCAATCGCTTGACCGTTGCCCTCATCGTTGCGGGCTTGTTCGTGGGTTCTTCTATGCTGTCGCTGTCGACCATGGAGCCGCGGCTTCTGGGCGTGCCGGTGCTGGCATTCTTCGGCTTTTTGGGCGCGGCCATTCTGTCTGTATGGGTGCTGATGGACATCTGGCGGAAGAAGTAGTTTTCCGATCCATGGCTTTCTTAGAGACCGCTCGTCTTCGGTCATGCGATATCGTGGCTGCCTTCGAAAGGCTCCGTTTTCCCTTTATTGTGCGTATGCGCGGTCGATCCATGTGCGTGCGACGTCGATGAACGCGCGCGTCGCAGCGCTTGCGGCGTCCATCGACTGCAGCGCGATGCCCACCTTGCGTTCGGTGGGGGTTTCCGGAGGCAGCACGGCCAGCGGGAAGGGCGCATCGCGCAGGATGAGCCCCGGCAACATGCTGTAACCCAGTCCTTCACTCACCATGCTCATCACCGCGTAGTCGCTGTCGATGTTGAATCGCATGCGAGGCTCGACGCCCACCTGTTTGAAATACGCGTCTATTTCAGAGAAGCGGCCGCTTTTCAGGCGAATGTAGGGCTCTTCTGCCATATGGTCGAAGGGAAAGTACGTGGCACCTGCCAAGGGGTGATTGGCAGGCAACGCCACAAGCAGAGGATCCTGCCTCAAGTGAATGACGTGAAGCTTGCGCGTGAGGGGCGCCACCACAAAGCCGCAATCCGCATCGCCGCGCCAAAGCATTTTCTCGAGCTCCTCTTGGTCGTCGTCGAGGGTTATCTTCAGCTCGATGCTGGGGTGCGCTGCCGAAAAGGCCTTCGCGATGCCGGGGAGCCATTGGATGGCGGTGCTGGTGAAGGTCGTTACATGGACGGTGCCTGCCTCCAGGTGCCGCACTTCGCCGATGCGGGCGCTTAGGCGGCGCTCGGCGTTGCTCACGTCTTGTATCCAGGGGAGGAGCTGCGCGCCTTCTGCGGTAAGGTGGACGCCGCCGTAGTCGCGTACGAACAGGAGGCAGTCGAGTTCTTTTTCCAGCGCATTCACCAGATAGCTCACGCCCGCCTGGGTGTACCCCATGGCTTGAGCAGCTTCTTTGAAGCTTCCGGTTTCGGCTACGTTGAGGAATGCTTCGTAGCGCTGGTTTGCCATCGAAAACCTCCTGAAGATGATGCGCGATCGCAATGAAAGCGAGTTACCGCATATGTTACCAGGAGCTATAAGAATTTCTAAAAATTGAAATAGGAAATACCCGTTTTACTATTCCTTTTCGTACGCCTACGATGGAGGCAGTGAAGCGCATCGTCAAACGGCAAGAGGAGGAATAGGGGAGTGTTCGCGAAAGTGAAAGACGCACGTTGGCTGTTCGTGGGCAGCGTCATTTTGCAAACGCTCATCTTTGGGCTGGGAAGCGCCATCACCAAGCTGGCGTACGACAGCGTAACGCCTTTGTGGTGCATGGTGCTGCGTTTCGGTCTGGCATTCCTGGTGTTCGCCATTCCGTTTGGCGGGCACATTTGGCGCCAGCTGCGCGCTGCCCGTCTGCGCGACTGGCTGCCTGCCGCCGCCGGCATGGCCGTGTCTTACATCGGCGCCAACATCGCGCTCGACCTCACCACCGCCACCAACGTGGGCTTCCTTGTGGCGCTGCCTGTCGTGTTCGCACCGTTCATCGCCATCCCGGTGCTGCGCCGCCGTTACCGCCTGTATCACCTGCCGTTTCAAATTGCCGTGGTGGTTGGCCTGTTCTTGCTGTGCTCCAACGGCGGATCGTTCTCGTTCGGCCTTGGTGAGGCGCTTGCCCTCATGGGATCGGTCGGCATTGCATGCGCTCTTGTGTTTGGCGAGAAAGGCTTGGCAAACCTAAGCGTCGTCACGGTGTCTGCCACGCAGGTCGGGCTCACCTTTGTCGCCTCTCTCATTGGTGCGCTTGCGTTCGAGCCGCCGTTGCAGGTGACGGCCATCGAACCAGTTGCGTGGGGTGTGATTGCGTTTCTGGCGTTGGCGAGCACGTGCCTTACGTTCGCTCTTCAGAATGTGGCCCTTACCAAGCTTGAGTCTTCTACGGTGTCCATGCTGCTCACGGGCGAGCCTATCTTCACCGCTCTGTTTGGCTGGATGATCCTGGGCGAGACGCTTTCCTTCATCGGTCTTGCGGGCTCTGCCATCATCGTGGCATGCGTCATCGGCGAGACGTACCTGGATGCACGCAATGCCGCCGCCTCCCAGACGTCTCCCACCCCCGCCATCCCCAATGTGACAGGGGACGTTCCGTCTGTCACCTTTGGATAATTCGTTTGAGGCGTGACGGGGGACGGTCCTTCCGTCACATTGCAAATGTGACGGAAGGACCGTCCCCCGTCACGCCCTGGAAATGAAGAAGGCCGGCTTCTCGACGGAGGAGCCGGCCTTCTTGTGTGCCTTCGGTTGGTTTCGGATGCTACAGAACCGCCGCCAAAAACTCTTGCAGACGGCTGGACTTCGGGTGATCGAAGATCTCCTCGGGCGTGCCCTGCTCGGCGATATAGCCTTCAGACAGGAAGATCACGCGGTCGGCGACGTCGCGTGCAAAACCCATCTCGTGGGTGACCACGATCATCGTCATGCCCTCGCGCGCAAGCTCTTTCATGACGTTGAGCACTTCGCCCACCATCTCGGGGTCAAGGGCGCTTGTGGGCTCGTCGAACAGCATGACGTCGGGGTTCATCGCCAGCGCACGGGCGATGGCGATACGCTGCTGCTGGCCGCCAGAGAGCTGGTGAGGATAGGCGTCGGCCTTGCTCTCCAGGCCCACGCGCCTCAGCAGCTTCATGGCCACTTCCTCGGCTTCAGCCTTCGGGTACACCTTCAAGTCCACCGGTGCCAACATGATGTTCTTCTTCACCGTCATGTGGCTGAACAGGTTGAAGTTCTGGAACACCATGCCGATGTTGCGGCGCACCTTGTTGAGGTCGGTCTTCTTGTCGGTGATCTCGTAGCCGTCCACCTTGATGGAGCCACTCGATGCGGTTTCCAGTCCGTTCAGGCAGCGCAGGAAGCACGACTTGCCGCCACCCGACGGGCCGATGATGACTACGACCTCGCCCTCGGTGACGGTCAAGTCGATGCCTTTGAGCACGGCCAAGTCACCGAAGCTTTTCACCAGGCCGTCCACGATCACCTTGGGCTTGTCGCTTTTGGGCAGCTGCTCGTCGATCAAGGGCATGCTTACCGTAGGTTCGTCGGCACCGTAGCCGGTGGCGTAGGGCATGGCCTTGGGGGTGTTGCTGTCGTCGGAGCGCAGCTCTTCGACGAAGGTCTTCTCGTTCGTCTCCGCCATGCTAGGCCTGCCTTCCCTTGCGATCGTAGCCGATCTTTTTCTCGATGTAGTTGGACAGCAGCATCAAAAGCGAGATGACCACCAGGTAGAACAGCGCAACGCAGATGTAGGTTTCGAAGTAATCCAGGTGAATCATGATGTATTGCTGCGCCTCGTTCACGATCTCGGGCATGCCGATGACGGTGAGGATGGAGGTGTCCTTCAGCGTGATGATGAACTGGTTCACCATAGGCGGCACAGCCACCTTGAATGCCTGGGGCAGCACGATGCGCATCATGGTGCGGGCTTTGCCCATGCCTAAGCTGCGCGCGGCTTCTTCTTGGCCTTTGGGAACCGCTTGGATGCCGCTGCGGAAGATCTCTGCCAAGTAGGCGCCGCAGTTCAGGCTGAGCGTGATGATGCCTGCCGTGAGGGGCGACATGCGCAGGCCGAGGGCTTGCGAGAAGCCAAAGTACACGACGAACGCCTGCACGATCATAGGGGTGCCGCGGATCAGCCAGATGTACACCCATCCAATGCCGCGCAGCGGCGCGATCTTGGATAGGCGCATCAGGCATGCTACCAGGCCCAGAAGCACGCCGATGATGATGGAGACAATCCAGGCCAAAAGCGTGACTTGGAAGCCGTCAACGAGGTAAGGCAGCGACTCGCGGAAAGTATCGAATATGTTCATAGGCTTACTCTATCTTCGAGGCGCGGATAAACAGAAAGGCGGCCCGCAGGGACGCGGGCCGCCTTAAAGGCGTGCTTAGATCTCGATGCCGTAGGTGGCGAAGATCTCGGCGAGCTTGCCGCTCTCGGTGATGTTCGCCAGACCCTCGTTGAACATCTCGATGAGCTCGGGGTTGTTGCCCTTCAGCACAGCAAAGCCGTACGGGGTGATCTGCTGCTGGTCGCCCACCATCTTCAGGTCGAGGTCCTGGTTCTCAATCTGGTAGGAGATAACAGCGTAGTCCTCGAAGCCAGCTGCGTCGATGCCGCCGGTCACCGCTGCATAGACAGCCGGGGAGTCATCGTAGGTGACAACGGTGAAGCCGTACTCTTCAGCAATGCTGTTGGCGAAGGCGGCAGACTGGGTGCCGGTCTTGACCGCAACGGTCTTGCCCTGCAGATCCTCATAAGAGGCAACGTCGCTATCGCCCTTGACGATCATGATCTGACCGCCCTCGTAGTACGGATCGGAGAAATCGTAGGTTTCCTTGCGCTCGTCGGTGATGGACATGCCGGCGATCATGCCGTCAGCCTGACCGGTGTTCAGGTTGCCGATGGCGGCGTCCCAGCCGCAGTTGTCCACCGTGTACTCGAAGCCCTGGTCTTCAGCGATTGCTGCCAAGATGTCCATGTCGACGCCGACATAGGTGCCGTCGGAGCCCTCCTGGAGGAATTCGAACGGCGCGAAGGCATTGTCGGCGACGATTTCGTAGACCTTGCCTTCGGCGCTGTCGCCGCCGTTGTCGGAGGCGTTGTCTGTGCCGCTGCAAGCGGTCAGGCCGAACGCGGCCAGGGCGCCAGCGGCCACGAATGCGGCGGCTTTCGCCAGGGGACGTGCGGTTTTCTGCTTCATGGTTGTTCCTTTCTCGGGAAGGTGCTGTTCTTTTAGCTTCCCGCACGACGTAGACAAGCCACGCGACACGGGAAGAAGAGAACGCTTCACAAGAAAGTTTTTAACATAGTTTTTGCTTTCACACGGCCAGATACGGAAAACTTTAGCCGAGTAAAGCGCATAATTCGGCAGAGGGAACCCCTATAAAAGTGGTGCCGCCCGGAGGTGGCACCGTGAAAAGAGCTACTTCTTGAAGATGCTGTCCAGGATGCCGCTCACAGCACCACCGATATTCTCGCCAAGGTCGCCCAGAAAGCCAGCGACATCAACGCCTGCCTCGCCCAGCTTGTTCTTGACCTGTTCGACGATTTCGCCCATGTCCACGCCGTCCAGATTCTGGCCGGTAATCTCCTCGATCGCACTCTTCGGGTCGGCGATGACGTCCTTGATCTTCTCGGGGGCATCCTGCAGATGGCTGGTGACCTGCTCGATGATCTGGTTCACATCCATGGTGTTTCCTCGTTTCTCTTCGGGGACGTGCTTGCGGCATTATAAACGGCGGGTTGGCGCGTGCGGGGCTGGGTGGCTGCGATCTTGCCGTGATTTAACAAGCGGTTGAGCAACGCGGCGCGCCGTGCGGCTTTTGGGCGCGGAACTAAGGTGCGTGCCTTTACTCTTGTGGGGCGTCTGCTTTTGAGGGCAAGGCTTGCGCTGCGCTAGTGCGGCGTTTCGGTGGGGCGGGGACAACATGACGCAACCCGGTTTTGCCCATGAGACCGACCGCAGTTGACGCCGCTTCGGCGAGCTGATCCATCTCGTCGTCGTTGAGGCCCTCCAAGCTGGCGCGTAGGTTCTCTTCGACTGCGCGCAGATGCTCGTCCATTATCAGCGCGCCCTCTTCGGTCAGCTGAGCGATGACCATGCGGCGGTTCTCGTCGCTGCGCACGGCGTCTGCCAAGCCGCGCTCGCGGAGATTCTTCAGCGCGCGTGTCGCCTGTTCGGGGGCGATTCCCGCGCGCTCGCTGAGTGCTGACATGTTCATACTGCCCTCGACGTGCAGTGTGATCATCAGATCCATCTGCGTTTTGGTGAAAATGCGCTCTGGCTGGCTTGCCACCAAGGTTTTCTTGAACAGCTCGTGGAAGTACAGGGTTGCCTGGATGATCGGCTCGATGGCGTGGTTTCGCTCCATGGTTCCTCTTTATGGTGAAATTGTTGATGAAGGTCAAGCATTTGTTATACTTGACGACTATCAACTATAAAGCTGAAACGCCCCGCATGCAAGGAAGCGGGGCGTTTTGCTGCAGAAAGCGAGGCCGTATGGGATCTTTGGGTATCACGAAAGAACAGAAGCGCATGGTGATCGTGCTGCTAGCGGGCGCGGTGCTGGTGGTTTTGAACCAGACGCTGCTTTCGCCGGCGCTGCCGTCGATCATGCAGCATATGAGCGTCGACGAGACCACGGTGCAGTGGCTCACCTCGGCGTACGCGCTTACTGAAGCGGTCGTGATCCCGCTGGCGGCGTGGTTCATGGGGCGTTTCTCCACGCGCCGTCTGTTTCTTGGATGCATGACGCTGTTCGCGGCAGGCAGCTTGGTCGCTGCGATTGCGCCTGCGTTCGCGGTGCTTTTGATCGGCCGTGTGATGCAGGCGATGTCGACCGGCGTCATGATGGTGATGGTGATGTCGCTGATTCTGCTGACGTTCCCGCGTGAGAGCCGCGGCGCGGCCATGGGCCTGGTGGGCTTGGTGATTGCCTTCGCTCCTGCCATTGGTCCGACCGCGGGCGGTCTGCTGGTCGACGTGGTGGGATGGCGCGCGCTGTTCGGCGTGGTGGTTGCCGCATCGGTGCTGGTCATCGTGTTTGCGCAGCGCACGCTCATCAACCACGAGGGCTTTCCGCGCACGTCGATGGATCTGCTGTCGGTGATCCTCTCGACAGTGGGCCTGGTGCCGCTGCTGTACGGGCTGTCTTCGTTCGCTTCGTCCGACAACGTGGTGCTGTGCGCGGGGATGATGATTGTCGGTCTGGTGTTGGTGGGTCTGTTCGCGTGGCGCCAGTTCAAACTTGACGAGCCCATGCTGCGCCTTGAGGTGCTGAAGAGCCGCCGTTACCGCACGGCTTTCATCGTGGTGGGCATCCTTCAAGCCGTCCTCATCGGCCTGAGCGTCCTCATGCCTCTGTACGTGCAGAACGTCTTGGGCTTCTCGGCAACTATCAGCGGTTTGGCAACCCTTCCGGGTGCCGTCCTGGGTGCGGCGATGGGCCTGTTCGCCGGCCGTGTGTTCGACAAGTCGGGCGTGCGTGGCATCGCGATTGCCGGTGCCATCGTGTTGACGGCGGGCAGCGCCGGCATGTTCTTCCTTGGGGCGGGTTCGTCCATCATCTTCTTCATCGTCACTTATGTGGCGGTAAGCATGGGCTTGCAAATGCTGACGACGCCCGTCAACACGTGGGGCGTCAACTCGCTCGACAACGAGCTCGTGCAGCATGCTACCGCTGTCTCAAACACGATGAATCAGGTGGGAGGCTCGCTAGGCACCGCGCTCATCATGTCGTTCAGCGCCGTTGGCCTGTCGATGGCGATGCCGGGCGCGTCGCAGGTTGAGCAGTTGGCGACAAGCTACCATCTGTCTTACGCGGCGGTGCTGGTACTGGCGCTGATCGCTTTGGTGCTGGTGGTGCTGTGCGTGCGCAACCGCAAGAGCGACAAAGATCCCGTACGTGGCTCTTCCACCACGGTTGACCCTGCTGGCGTGAAGCACACCGTCGCCGAAGTGATGGACACCCATCCGTTGACCATTCCTGCTAGCGCCCATATGGGTGAGGCGGCGCGCGCGTTGGCGGCGTCTGGTGCCAGCGGCGCGATTGTTGTGGGCTCCGACGGCACCGTGGAGGGCTTCCTGTCCAACGGCGATGTGCTGCGCTACTTCGGCGACGAGATGCAGGCGGTCACGGGATCGACCGGTTTTTTGGTGCTGCGTCAGCTTGACGACGAGAACGTTTACGAGCGCGTCAAGCACCTTAGCGACATCAACGTCGGTCAGATGGCAACGCGCCAGGTGGTGAGCGTTGGGCCGAATGTCTCTTTCGAGGAAGCGTGCCATGTGTTGGCGGACAAGCGCCTGAAGGAGCTGCCCGTCGTCGAGGACGGCAAGCTGATCGGCGCGCTGCACCGCAGCGACCTCATGCGCGCGATCGCCTCCATGCTGGAGGACGCCGAAAAGTAGCAGGACGCGCGGCGGCACGCGTTTGATTCCAACCTGTTGCCGTGGCGTCACGGTGCGGGGAAGCGTTCGCTTCACGAGGCCGGTATAATCGGGAAAAGGTTTCCGAAAGGATGATGGAGCCATGGCTGACGCTTCCCGAAACGCTTCCCATGACGATTATTTCCATATGCCGATGGACGCTGAAGGCGGGTCGGGCCCTCATGTGGTTTCGGCGCAAAACGTGACGGTGGATGACGCTCCCGCCGATGGTGGCGCTTCGATTCCTCATGTTTCCGCGGACCAAGTGAGGGTCGAGACGCCTCGCGGTGCCGCAGGATCAGCGCGCGAGGTCCCTGTCGCTCAAAAAGTCAAGGGAGCCGCGCAGATGGCGGGCGGTGCTGCGCTGATGGCGGCTGGCGTTCCAATGTGCGTGCTTCCCGGACCTGGCGTTGCATCCATCGCGGGCGGCGCGGCGCTGGCGAGCAAGGGGCATCGCAACTTCACTGGACGCGAGGCGACGCCGATCGAGGCCAAGCTCGACGAAGCTGCTGCCAAACTGGGCGCTGCCGCCAAAGAGCAGGCGTCGAGGACGGCGCGCAATGCCGTCGAGAAGGCTCCTGAAGTTGCCGGCAACGCCGTGCGAGCCGTGGCGCAGAAGGCTCCGGAAGTCGCCGGCAATGCCGCGCGCACCGTGGCGCGGAAGGCGCCCGAGGTGGCGGGAAAGACGGTGGTTGCCACTGCCAAAGCGGCACCGAAGGTTGCAGGTGCTGCTGTGAAAGCCGCCAAGGCCGGCGTCGGATTCGTTGTCAACCGCCGCAAGGGCCGCTAGTGCGACGAATCCGATAGATAAGGAATCGAGATCCGTAGGTCGCTTTTAGAGCGCGTGTAATGGGTTCTGTGTTTTCGTGATATAATACGAACAAATGTTCTTTGGTTGGTTCGCCTAACTTGTCAGATGCAAGGACAGCCGCTTCGAGAGAAGGAGGCTTCCATGCGCTGCGGTTTTCTTTCCTCATGTTGCGATTTAGGTAGCATGATGCTACCATGACAGAGAAGAGGACTTCCCTTGAATACGATCTCGGCCTAGTCAAATCGCTCGTGTCTTCCGGCAGGGTTTCCCTTACGAAGAAAGGAACCAGCTGGCTGAGGAATCACGGGTATTCGCCGAGAAAGGCGATTGAATTCGTCTTGTCGCTGGATGAGAACGAATACGTGGAAACGCTTCTTCCCGACCGTGAGGGAGGGTTGCTCGCGGATGTCTATCGTTGCCGATATAGCGATGATGAGATCGATGGCGAGTTCTATGTGAAGTTCCTCATCGAGTCCCGATCCCTTGTGGTGGTCGTCCTTTCAAGTAAGGAATGGGGGTATGGATGGTGGGCATTCCGTCGATTTGCCCTCTCTGCGGAGGGGAGGTAGCGCGCCTCGTTGGTCCTGTGGAGTGGGATGTGAGAGGCGAGCTTGTCGTTGTTGATGACGTGGAGCATGGAATGTGCGCGGTGTGCGGCGAGTCGTTTTTTGATCCCGAAGTCGCCGATCGGCTCCATCGGTCCGCGGTCGCCAAACTGAAAAGGGCGAGGGGGCTTCTTCCCGGCTGCGAGATAAAAGCGTTGCGGGAATCGCTCGGGCTTTCGCAGGCAGCGTTCGAGTGCCTTATCGGAGCGGGACCCAAAACAGTGGTTCGCTGGGAGAATGACTCCGTGTTTCAAAACAAGACAGCGGATACGCTTTTACGTGTGCTGCGGGACTATCCTGCCGTCGCGGCCGATCTTATGGCGAAAACCCTCGGATGATCTGAACGTTCGGCGCAGCCGTACCTTATCGCTTCGTCGGGTTTTGAAGAACACTTTTTAGTTTCTCGTGGGAAATGACTCCCTCACGGAGGATGGCTACGCCGCCTTCCGCATCGGGCTCGGCAGCGACCACGGTGCTCGAGACGGGGCCGGGCGTGGGGCCGCCATCCAGGTAAAGCGCAACTGCGTCGCCCAGCTCTTCGGCGGCTTCCTCGACGGTTTGCGCCGAAGCGTCGCCGGAGCGGTTGGCGCTCGACGTCGCGAGCGGCCCCGCAGCCTCAAGGATTGCCAGTGCCGCGGCTGAGTCAGGGATGCGGATGCCCTGCGTGTGCGTGAAATGCTCGTCTTCAGCGATACGCACGGTGACGAAGGGGCAGCCGGGCTCTGCGATGCAAATGGGGGAGAAACCTCCCGGACAGAATGCACGTGCAAGCTTGTCGAGCGGGGCGGGAAGCGAGAGCCCGAAGCGCGGCAAGTCATCGAGCGAAGGCAACAGCACCTGCACCGCCTTTTGCGCGGGACGGTGCTTCGCTGCGAAGATTCTCGCGACCGCTTCAGGGTTCGTCGGGTCGGCGGCCACTCCATACACCGTGTCGGTGGGGATGACAACGAGCTCGCCTCGCCTGATCAGCGCCGCGGCAAGCGCGATCGACTTCTCGTCGATCTTCTGGATGTTGTACGTCTTGCCGGCCATCGCTGTGCTGCGCCTCGTTCCGCTTCTTTTCTCTCTATGCAGCCTATCGTATTCCCTTGCGTCTAAAGGGGCGGATGTGCAATTCTTCTGCTTGGGAAGTGTATCATGCACGTGTCAGTTGGGTTGAATGCAGTTTTTTCGCCGATGGTCGACGTATACGCACGGCGAGGTGCTGCTTGCCGCAGCGCGATGCTGTACGATTTGCGGAACGCCCAGACAAAACTCCAGGTGAGGAGCGTATGGGTCGAGACATGCACGCAGCGGCGGTCTGTTCTGGAGTCTCGATCGCGACGGTCGCGTCGTCCAACGTGGAAAAACCTGCATTGAACACAGTTTCGCCCGACAATACGAGAGGAGCGCCCCATGCCGACGCCTGAGTTCATCTTGAAGCTGCGCGATAAGATCGGGCATGACCCGTTGTGGCTGGTGGGCGTGACCGCCTATATCGAGGACGGCGACGGGCGCATCTTGCTGGGGCGTCGTGCCGATAACGGCAATTGGGCGCTGATATCAGGCATCAACGAACCGGGGGAGGAGCCCGCCGACACCGTTATTCGCGAAGCGCGCGAGGAAGCGGGCGTGGATGTCGTGCCGACGACGCTGGTGTCGGTGAAGGCGGACGATCGCATGGTTACCTACGTCAACGGCGATCAGACGCAATACCTGGACGTCCTGTTCATCTGTCGGCTTGCGGATGGCGGTGCGTCCGAGCCGTGCGTCAACGACGACGAGAGCCTGGCAGTCGGGTGGTTTTCGCCTGACGATTTGCCCGAGCCGATCCAGCCCTCGACTGTCGAGCGCCTGGAACGCGTTCGCCGCTACCGCGAGCGCGCTGCGGCGGGCGATGCGAGCGCCTACTTCACTTTCAGCGACTGCAGGTAGTCTTTCGTCTTCGCACCGATGCGACGGCTCTCGCGGGCTTTCTGCAACGACTTGTTGTGGGTCCACGCATCCAGGATGATGGGGCGCGCCTCAAACAGCGGAAGCGTCGCCTCCGGTTGCTTGATCAGCGCGAACGAGTAGTACCAGGCGCGGGCCATGTTGATGTAGTACTCGGGTCGTTCGATCTGTGCCACCAGTTGAAGATGCTCTGGCTCGAACGCGTCGTCCAAAAACAGCGTCATCAGCTGCACCACACCGAAGCGCACCATGTACTCGGGCCCTGCAGCTATCCACCCGCGGATGCGCTCCAGTACCGCTGGAAGGTCCTTCTTGAACGCCGGAACGCGGATGAGATCGCACGTTGCCCAGTTGTCGACATGCGGCAAGAACGCATCTAGCATCTCAAACGCTTCATCGGGCGTTTTCGCCAAAAGCCCGATGAGCTCGCCATGGAGGTTGTTCTCTTCATAGAGTGCATGGGGAAGCTGCGACATGAACGCACGCGCCTCGTCTTCACGCATGCGAGCCATCTCGCGCGCGAAACGGCGTAGCGCCGGTGCGCGCACGCCCAACACCGTTGATGCGTCGATGTTGGGAATGAGCTTGGACTGGAACTTCTGATACGCAGGGTCGGCGAGTTCGGCAAGCTCGCAGGCGATGAGTGTGTGGGACATGGCTACTTCTCCTTGCCGGCAATCCATTCGAACAATTCGTTTGCTTGCTCGGGACCGTCGGTGTTGACGAGCAGATAGAAGCTTGCATGCGCTTCGGGCTCGTCGAGCGGCACGACGGTTCTGCCGGGCATCTCGCCCGAGAGGTAGGCGGCGTCGGTCACGAATCCCAGCAAAGGCGAGGTGGCGGACAGGCTCTCGAACACGACGCGATCCTCTTGGACCAAAAACGTGGAATGCGGCAGTTTCTCGTCAACCAGTCCGCGCCAGAATCCGATGCCGCCCATAAGAAGGAAATCCTCTCCATCGACATCCGCGAATGTCAGCGAACTTCGTTGTGATAGCGGGTGGCCGTTTGGGGTTGTGATTGCTAGCGCCTCGTCCATCAGGTGACAGCAGCGAACGGCGGGGTAGTGCAACGGCTTGAGCGAAATGCCCAAATCGAGATCGCGGTCGAGGATGCCGCGCTCCACGTCTTGCTGCTTCATAGTGCGCGACGACAGCAAGCGTTCGGGAAAGCGCTCCACCGACAGCGCGGTAAGGCGCCAAAGCGGTGCTGGCGCAACCGTTCCCACCAGAAGCGACGTGGCGCGATGGGCCAGCTCGTCGAGCGCGATGCGCATGAGGCGCTCCTCGTGAAGAATCGAACGTGCATACTCTAGCGCCGTTCTTCCCGCATGATTGAGCGCCACGTTCCGACCGTTGCGGTCAAGCAATGTGCAACCAAGCTCCGATTCCAAACGTGCAAGCGAGCGGCTGAGCGCGGGTTGAGAGATGCGCAGCCGCTCTGCTGCTGCGCTCACGGTGCCAAGCTCGGCCACAGCGTCTAATTGCCTTAGCTGGTCGATGTTCATGCTTTCTCCTTATGCGCAGCATGCATACAAAACGCTTCGAATGGCATTGTACTTCAAAGAATGCACTTGCCAAAATAGCATTAGAAGATTAATTCTGAAGTGAAAGGACGCTGCCATGATCAACTTCAAGATGAACAACGGGCAAGAAATCCCCGCTCTGGGTTTCGGCGTGTACCTGATGACTTCTGCCGAAGTGGAGGAGTTCCTTCCGAAGGCCATCGAAGCGGGATATCGCCACATCGACACCGCCAACGCGTACTTCAACGAGGGTGCTGTGGGCAAGGTCGTGCGCGAGAGCGGCACCCCGCGCGAGGACTTCTTCATCACCACTAAGCTGTTTCCGCAAAGTTATCCCTACGAGCAGTGCAAGGCAGACATCGACGCGACGCTCAAGCGTTTGGGCACGGACTACGTCGACTTGCTGCTGTTTCACCAGCCCTACGGTGATTATGTTGACGGCTGGCGCGCCATGGAGGAAGCGGTGCGCGAAGGCAAGGTGCGCTCGATTGGTCTGTCGAACTTCCCGGTGCACAAGATCAAGCAGATTATGGAAGTCGCCCAGATCAAGCCCGCCGCGCTGCAGGTGGAGCTCAACCCTTACTGGAATCAGCATGCGCTTAAAGATGAGCTTGCGAAAATCGGCCTAGGCGATATCGTCTATGAGGGTTGGTACCCGTTCGGTCACGGCGATGCAAAGCTTCTCTCCGAGCCCTTGCTTGCAAAGATCGCCGCGGCGCACGGCAAAACGATCGCCCAGGTCATCTTGCGCTGGATGCTGCAGGAGGGCGTCGTGACATTCCCGAAGACTACCAATCCGCAGCACATCCTCGACAACATCGATGTGTTCGACTTCGAACTGTCTGCTGATGAGATGGCGCGGATCAACGCGCTTCCGCAGAAGGCCTACTACGACGTGCCCGAGGAGCCTCCCGCTTTCGTGCTTGCGCATAACGACTACAGCAAGCAGGCGTAACGGGGATCGCGAGGAGGACGAAATGGAGTTCAAAACACTCAACAACGGTGTGAAGATGCCCATGCTCGGCTACGGCGTGTACCAGACGCCGCCCGAGGAGACTGAAAGCTGCGTCTCCCAAGCGCTGGAGGTGGGCTATCGCCTCATCGACACCGCACAGGCGTATGACAACGAAGAGGGCGTGGGGGCCGCCATGCGCAAGAGCGACGTACCTCGCGAAGAGGTGTTCATCACCAGCAAAATCTGGGTGTCGAACATGAATTACGAGCGCGCCGCAGCTTCGATCGACGAGACGCTGCGCAAGCTGGGCACCGATTATGTCGACCTTATGCTGCTTCACCAGATGATGGGTGACTACACTGGTGCCTATCGTGCGATGGAGGACGCGTGCAAGGCGGGCAAGATTCGCGCGATCGGCGTGTCGAACTGCTATCCCGAGCGCCTGCTGGACCTGTGCATGCTGGCGGAAATCCCGCCGGCAGTCAACCAGATTGAGACGCATCCATTCCTGCAAGAAAATGTCGCGCACGCAAACATGGAGGAACTTGGCGTGGTCCACGAGGCGTGGGCGCCGTTTGCCGAGGGGCGCAACAATCTGTTCGCGCATCCAGTGCTTTCCGAAATCGGCGCCAAGCACGGCAAGACCGCCGGCCAGGTGGCGCTGCGTGCGCTTTTGCAGGAGGGCATCGTCGTCATCCCCAAGACCGTCCATCGCGTGCGCATGGAGGAGAACTTCGCCGTGTTCGACTTCGCGCTCAATGCGGATGACATGGCGGCGTTCAGGGCGTTGGACGATCTCTCGTTCAAGCGGATCTTCGATCATCACGACTTGCCTACCATCAAGTGGATGCTAGGCGATCTGGTGAAGAAACAACAGCTTGGCGGAGCAGCGCTCTATTAGACAATTCAGGTTGCCTTCGGGATGGGAAGACCGCTCGCGGAAAAGGATGGTTTGGAAGTAAAATAGAGAAGTGAAAAGGCGCAATGCGTCAATATCGCTCATGCCGTGCGGGGGACCCCGCGAGGTCTCCTGTAGGCACAGCGTGCCGAGAAGGGACGACCTATGGAAGTCACCCAGACCACGATTCTCGATCTGCTCTCCAATTCCGAAAAAGGGCTTTCCATCCCCTCGTATCAACGCGTGTACTCATGGACCACGCGCCAGTGCGAGGAGCTGTGGCTTGATGTGCTGCGCGCCGGCCGCGACAGCCGTCCGCATTTCACGGGCGTGATGCTGTTCGAGGGCGAAGACGCTGGCAGCCCCGATGGGGAAGCTGTCGGCCGCACCGACGTCATCGACGGCCAGCAGCGTCTGACGACGCTCACGCTTCTTCTCATCGCGTTCACGCGGCACCTGAACCAAATGCCGCAGCTCCATGATTCCGTCGAAGGCGCCGGCATCCTGCCACAACCCGACGACCTCGCGAACCGCTTCCTTTTAGTCCCTGGTGCAGACGGCCCCGAGCCGCGCCTGTTGCTTTCGCGCGAGGATGACGCCACGCTGCGCGCTGAGCTGTCCGGAAGCGACCTGCCCCTGCACCCCTCCCAACGCGTCATGGGCAACCTGTCGTATTTCGAGGAGCGCATGGCCGACTCTTCCTTTGACGCCGCGAGCTTTTGGAGCGGGGTTGAGAAGCTGTTCGTCCTGGTCGTGCATGCCGACAGCGCGCTCGACGCCCAGGAAGTGTTTGAAAGCGTCAACTCCAAGGGCCTGCCGCTATCGCTTGCCGACATGGTGCGCAACTACCTGCTTTTGGAAGAAGACCTCGAAGAGCAGGAGCGCCTCTACCGCGAATACTGGTTCGAAGCGGAAAGCCTTTTCTACCCCGACCCTGCCTCGCTCAAGCTGAACAGCGCCATCAAGGCGTGGCTGAGCATCCGCTTCCGCCAGGCGCGCATTGGAAGCCCTGAGCTGGTGTACCACTCGTTCAAACGCTATGTGGAAGACGAATTCAAAGGCACGCGTGAGAGCGTTCTCAAAGAGCTGCGCTCGTTCTGCTTCATGTGGCGCGAGCAGTACCGCTATCACGCAGTCAACAAGTTCTACGCCCGCAACTGGGCCGAAGACGGCCAGCACACCCGAACCGGTGCGTACGTGCGCAAGGCGGCGAACCACGAGGAATACGCGACGCGCATCCAGCGTGGTGTTCGGGAAGTCGACGAGAGGTGGTAGACGGCGATGAAGATCACGAAGACGACGCTTCTCGAGATGCTGGGCGATTCGGACGTCCAATACGTCATTCCCGTGTATCAAAGGGCGTACTCCTGGACCGAAAGCCAGTGCGATGCGTTTTGGGACGATGCGGTCCAGACGGCGCGCGACGACCGGCCCCATTACACCGGCGTGTCGCTGTACCGCCTGGGGAAAAGCGACGGAGCGGGGCGCAATCTTATCCTTGTCGACGGCCAGCAGCGCCTGGCAACAGCGACGCTGCTTCTGGCGGCTATGAGGGATTTCGCGCGCGAAAAGGATCCCGCGCTCGCTGACGAATTGAACGCCCGTTATCTCACGGTGGAACGGGAAGGAGCATCGGCCCCTAAGATTGTTCTGTCTCGCTTCGACCGGCCGTCAATGGACGCGGTGGTTCTTGGCGGTCAGAAGCCTGAGGGCGATCGTGCCTCTGCACTTGTCCATCAGACGTACGACCGCTACATCAACAAACTGAAGCGCGGGGGAGCAGAGCCGCGGGAAGTGCTGCGCGGGCTCAGCTTGTTCACGATCGTCATGGCGCAGCTGGAGGGCGAGGACAAGCCGCAGCTCGTCTATGAGAGCCTCAACGCGAAGGGCTCCCCGCTGCGTGTTTCCGACTTGGTGCGCAACCTGCTGCTGACCCGCGTGGGCAAAGACGAGCAGCGGCGCCTGTTCGAGCTTTACTGGGAGCCGCTTGAGAACGCCTTCGACGAGCTGGAGGAGCGCGTGATGGAGAAGCGCAAAACGCCCATCGGCGTTCCGCCGCAGCGCCGCCGCGCCAAGGTGGAAGGCGTGGTGTTCGACGCTGCGCTCCATGCGTGGGCGACGCGCCACATCCCGCGCGCGAACATGCGCACGCGCACCGACATGTACGGCGCGTTCAAGAAGTACCTGACCAGCAAAGACGTGCCGCTGGAGCGGACGCTCGAAAGCATCAGCACCACCTGCCTCGACTTCGCGGGGCGGATCGATTCCACCTATGCGACCACGCACATCGAGTGGGTCATGGGCAAGCCAGAAGGGTTCGGCGGCTAGGGTTTTCGCTGTGTGTGGGGCGGGTTGGCGCGTTGACCGCCGCCCGCCCTCAGTTCGCTAGCCCACCGGCAGGATGCGCTCGATGCGCAGGATCATGACGGCAGGGTTCATATGCGGAAGACTTTCGGCCACGCGCTGATGCTCCGCGGCCGTTTCCCCTTCGGGCCGCACCAGGGCAAGGTCGAGCCTGGCGCCGGCGTGGCGCGCCGCTTTGTCCGCGGCGGTGGGGTTCGCCACATCGTAAACCATGCGCGCAACTCCGGTCCGCTCGATGTTCGCGCGGGTGTTGTTGTTGGCAAGCATCAAGATGACGTGCTCGTCGTCGGGCATCGAAGGCATGAAGATGGACCCGTCGGGCGTGCCGTCAGGGTTGACAGTGGCCACGACGCACACGCCTTCGAAACGCCCCATTGAAGCGCGCAGCGCGGCGGCATCCATGTCGGTGAACTTGCGGGTGGCGGTGTCCTTGCGTAGGCTCATGGGCTTCCCTCCTGCTTGGCGTGCTTTCCACAAGCATACCCCTCTTTGCGAAACCGATGCCGGAGACGGCCTTTGCCGCAAAATCCGTTTCGCTTTCGTTGATGTTGGCTGGTCGCGCCATCAGGTGAAGCTCAACTTCTCCTTTAGCGTCGACGACGGAGAGAATGCTTTCCGCGCTACAGAATATAATTATTCGGCTTTGGCGACAAAGAAGCGCGACGGCTTTCGTTTGAAAGGAAAACAATGACCGGTTCTCAGAAAGCACTTAAAGTCATTTCTATCATCGTTATCATTCTGGCAGTGCTTTGCATCATCGCAGGTGCGCTGCTTTTGATCCCCAATCTTGCCTATGTGGAAGCTGGCTTCCCCAACGTTGAGGGCGCTGATCAGCTGACGGTCGCGGCCGGCACAGCCTTCGTTTTGCTGATTGGCACGTTCATCTTGGTGAGTGGCGTAATCGACCTCATCGTTGGTATTCTGGGCTTGCGTGGCGCGAAGGATCCCAAGAAAATTGGCGGCTTCTTCGCCATCGCCGTCATCGGGCTCATCCTTGCCGCCATCAATTTGGCCATCACCCTGTTCTCTGGCCAGCAGCTGGACTTTGCTGCGCTCTCCGCCTCCATTGCCCAGATTGTCGTGATGCTCATTTGCGTAATCCTGGCGAACAACGTTCGCAACCTGCGCAACCGCATTTACGATCAGGGCTTCCGCCAGCAGCAGTAGTGGCGCAGCAGCGTTGCTTGCTGCTTCGGAAGAAGGGCGTTTGGCCGTCTTCGTGTCCGAAAACGGCTAGCTATTCAAAACCTTCCTGTTAGACTTGGGATGCAAGTTAGCGGGGAGGTCTTTTTCATGGTGATGGATGGAGGATCGACGGCGGGCGTCCTCGCGGATGACCTGAACGACTCCGAAGAGCATCGGCGCACGGTGTATGCGCTGTTCAAAGCATCCGATGCGCGCTTCGATGGGCGCGTGTTCGTGGGTGTGTCTTCTACGGGCGTGTACTGTCGACCCGTCTGCCGCGCGCGCATGCCCAAGTTCGAAAACTGCACGTTCTACCATTCGGCCGCCGAAGCGGAGGCGGCAGGATTCAGGCCTTGCTTGTTGTGCCGCCCTGAATTGGCGCCTGGCATGTCGAGCGTCGATGCGCGCGCGAGCCTGGCGCGCCGTGCTGCGGAGCTTTTGCGAGAGCGGTGCTCGGGCGGCGAGTCTGTCGAGCAGCTTGCTGGCAAGCTTGGCTACACCGACCGCCATTTGCGGCGGGCGTTCCAGGGCGAATTTGGCGTGACTCCCGTGCAGTATTTGCAAACGTGCCGGTTGCTGCTGGCGAAATCGCTGCTCACCGACACGTGCCTTCCGATTGGGGATGTGGCGATGGCGGCGGGCTTTGGCAGTGTGCGGCGGTTCAATCACTTGTTCAAAGAACGTTACCGTCTCACCCCTACGCAGTTGCGCAAGAAAAAACCGGCAGGCAGCAGTCGAGGCATCGTGTTGCACCTGGCGTACCGTCCGCCGTACGGCTTTGGCAAGCTGCTCGCGTTTTTTCGTGCACGCCAGCTCGATGGGGTGGAAGTCGTCGATGGCAATTCGTACACGCGCGCAGTGCGGTTCGAGAATGCAGCAGCAGATGGTGGCGATATCGTCGGCTGGGTTCGCGTGGCCGACGAACCGGCGAAGGGCAGGCTTTCGGTTCGCATGAGTGAGACGCTTCTGCCCGTTGTTTCGCAGGTTGCTGCGCGTGTGAGGCGGCAGTTTGACACCGATTGCGACCCCGCTGCCGTGCATGAAGGAATCTGCTCGCTGGGTGAGCTGATTCCCGGCGCCGCCGTTATGGGGACGCGCGTGCCGGGGGCATTCGATCCGTTCGAGATCGCCGTGCGCGCGGTGCTGGGGCAGCAGATTTCGGTGAGGGCGGCGAATAAGCTGGCGGCACGCATCGCCGCGGCGTACGGGACGCCGGTCAGCATGGGTGTTGAGGGGTTGCGTTTTCTCTTTCCGACCGCACGTGATTTTCTGGCTCTCGATCCCATTGAGGATGCGCTGGGTGCGCTGGGCGTGATCAAAACGCGATCGCGCACCATCCGAGAGGTGGCACGCCTGGTCGTCGAGGGCGAACTCGACTTGGGGCCGGGCGCCGATGTCGCGCGCCAGATGGAGACATTGCTGGCGGTGCGCGGCATAGGGCCGTGGTCTGCCAACTACATCGCCATGCGTGCGCTCGGTTACACCGATGCGTTCCTCGAAAAAGATGCGGGGATCAAACACGCGCTGCCCGATTTGACGCCCGATGAGCGTCTGGCGGTGGCAGAGCGATGGCGGCCATGGCGCTCGTACGCCAATCTGTGTTTGTGGAATTCGCTTTCATAGAACGCCTGCAAGAAAGGAAGCTCTCATGGTTCGCTACTCCGAATACGAAACCGGTCTTATCGGCATGCTCACGCTCACCGCGTCCGAGGACGGATCTGCGCTCATCGGCTGCTGGTTTGAAAACGACCGCTTCTACAACGGCCCGCGCACCGCCGAAATGGAGCGCGACGACGATCTGCCCGTGCTTGCGCAGGCGCGCGCGTGGCTCGATCGCTACTTCGCCGGCGAGCGTCCCGACCCCGGCGAGCTTCCGCTTGCGCCGCAGGGGAGCGTGTTCCGCCAACGCGTGTGGAGGATCCTGCTGGAGATCCCCTACGGCCAGACCGTGACGTACGGCGACATCGCCCAGCGCTTGGCTGCTGAGTCGGGCGGAAAGATGTCCGCCCAGGCGGTAGGGGGCGCGGTGGGGCACAACCCCATCGGCGTCATCATCCCGTGCCATCGCGTGATGGGAGCCAAGGGCAACCTGACGGGCTTCGGCGGCGGCATTGCCACCAAGGTGAAGCTGCTCGAGCACGAGAAGACCGACATGGAGGGCTTCTACGTTCCCAAGAAGGGCACGGCGCTGTGAGCGCCGGGTCGGCACGTGCCTTGCGCGAGGGCGGCCGCGGGGCGATCTTCGCGACGACGTATCGCCACGATGCGCTGGGCGAGCTTACGGTGGCAAGCGATGGCGAGGCGATCGTCGGTCTGTGGATGGAAGGGCAGAAGTACTTCGCGTCGCGGTTGCCCCAGCCGTTTGCGCGCAACGACAGTCTGCCTGCGCTCGTGCAGGCGCGCTCGTGGCTCGACCGCTACTTCGCAGGCGTCCAATCGGATCCTCTTGAGCTGCCCCTTGCGCCGCGCGGCACCGCGTTCCAGCGGCGGGTGCGGGGGATCCTCGCGCAGATACCGTACGGCAGTCTGCGCACGTATGCCGACATCGCCGACCAGATTGCTCGCGAAGATGGCACGCGATGCAGCGCTCGCGCGGTCGGAGCCGCCAACGGCAAAAACCCCCTCAGCATCATTCTGCCGTGCCATCGGGTGGTGGGTGCGCACGGCAGCCTGACCGGATACGCTGGCGGCATCGAGCGCAAGCTCTGGCTGCTGCGCCACGAGGGTGTAGACGTCGGCAGGCTGACCGTTCCCAGGCGCGGCACGGCGCTGTAGCCCTTAAGGGAAGGCGGTCCCATCTTGGACTTCCCGCACGACTTCGTCGCGCACTTCCCAGATGCGGTTTATGCACGCGGTGAGAAACGCACGGTCGTGGCTGACCAAAAGAAGCGCGCCGGGATACGACGCCAGCGCCCGCTCCAGCGCTTCGACAGAATGCAGATCCAAGTGGTTGGTCGGCTCGTCCATGACGATCAGCTCGGGGCGGTCGAGCATGCCGAGCGCCAGCATGAGTTTGCGCAGTTCGCCGGGGCTTGCGTTTCCGCCTTCCAGGATGCGATCGGGCTTCGAGTTGAGCTGAGCCACGACGGACAGGACGCGCCCGCGCTTTGCATCGGGCAGCGCTGCGGCGCGCTCGAGCACTTCGGCCCGCTGCAGGGCATCGAGTTCCTGTGGGATGTCGAGCGTGGGGACGTTTTGGTCGAAGAGCGATCGCATATGCTCGAGCAGCGTTGTTTTGCCGGCGCCGTTGGGCCCGACGATGCCGATATGGTCGGTGTTTCCGACAAACAGACGGGGAAGGGAAAGCGATCCTTCGCCGCACCGGATCGTTGCCGGCTCGATGCGCGCGAGCGTCTTGCGTGGGCTGGGGCGTGCGTCGAGCCAAAGGTCGCCGTCGTAGCGCTTGTCCACGCGCGCGTTCGCCACGCGGTCTTGCGCTGCCGCCAGCCGGGCGTCCATCTGTGACGACAGCTTGCCGCGGGCGCCGTCTTGGCCGGTGAACCGCGCAAGGTCGATCTTTGCCTTTGCGGAACGGTCTTTCGGGTCGAGATGGCGCTTGCTCATGCGGGCTTTCGCTCGCGCGGCCTCATGCGCCCGCGCATCCTTTTCCGCGGCAAGACGCGCCAGGCTGTCTTTGGCTGCCCTTCTCTCGCGCAGCGCCGTCGTGCGTTCAAGCTCTGCCTGGGTGTGCGCGGCGGTGTAGCCGCCGGGACGCACGACCAAGCTGCCTGCCTCAAAAGAGATGCAGCGCTGCGCCAGGGCGTCGAGCAGCTCGCGGTCATGGCTCACCAGGATCCCGATGCCGGCAAAGCGTCTCAGTGCGCAGGTGAGCTGCTCGCGCGCATCGCGGTCGATGTGGTTGGTCGGCTCGTCCAGGACGAGCACGTCCGGGCGCTGCCACAGCATTGTCGCCACCTGCAGCTTCTTCTGCTCGCCGCACGAGAGCACGGCGTAGCGCCATGCCATGTCGTCTTCGATGGAAAAGATCCGGCGCAGCTCGCGTGCTTCGCGCCCGTAGTCCAGCGCGAAATCGGACAGCCCCTCGGGCTCTACCGCTGTCTCCTGGGCGCACATCAGAGCGAATAGTCCGCGGGTGACGGTGCCGGAGTCCGGCTCGATCATTCCGCAAACGATCTTTGCGAGGGTGGTTTTGCCGCAGCCGTTGTCGCCCAAAAGGCCGCTCCAACCGCGGGGGAAGGTTGCTGACACGTTGTTCAAGATGGGTTCGATGGCGGAAGGGTAGGTATAGCTTACGCCTGAAAGGGTGAACTGCATGAGACATCTCTCCTGGATGAATGTGCCTTGCCGCGGTTGCGGCTTGCGGCACCAATCGCGCGACCAGCGCAGCAACGCGCCGATCGCAGGCGAATACGGAAGTTGAAATGTCTAGCAGATGCGCACAGTGCCTCGTTCCTCCTTGCCGGTCCGACGGCGTCGCCACACGCGCTGCGGAGCCTTCCTGCCCCGCTCGGCCGACTCGCCCAGTATACGCCGCCTCCGCATGCGTGTCGAGGCGCGCTGTTTTTTCGCTTCCCTGAATGCTGCTTCGGATAAGGCGCATCTTGATTTCGCCGATTCAGCTTCTGCGGCGTTGGGGCGCTGTGCGGCTTTGCTGGCGTCTACGGCAGCAGCTCCGGCTTGCGGGCCACCACGGCGAAGCCGAGTGGAATTCGGGGCATGCCCTTCGGCATCGTCCAAACGCCGTCCGTCCTTTCAAGGAAAGGGAGCGCGCGCCATTCAGCGTAGGGGAGCTCGCGAAATTCCTCGATCGCAAGGCCGGCATCCAGCAGGCTGCTGAGGATCTCTTGGAAGTCGTGGCGCCAGTTGTGGTTGGCGGTGTGGGCTATCGAGCCTTCGGAGTTTTCCGTGTAGCTGCCATCGCGCTCGTCTCCTTCTCGTACATGCGGCCTGCCGCTCCGCCGTCGTCGGGGATCATCTCGCGGAAGCGTCAGCCCATGCGCTCGTAGAGGCCCTCGTGGTCGGTCAGCAGGAACAGCCGTGCGATGCCGAGATCCGCCATATCCCGGCAGACGAAGTCGAGCAGTTTGCGGGCGATGCCCAGCCTGCGCCATGCGGGCTCAACGTACACGGCGCAGACGTTGGGCGTGAGATCTGGGCGCGTGTGGAAATCGTTTTCGATGACGCCGGCACCGGCGACGATTCTGCTGCCGTCTAGTGCGACGTACCATTGCGGGACGGCGTCTCCTTTGCCAGCGGTGCAGCAAGCGTCCATTCTCGTGCGGTACTCGTCTGCGGGGATATCCCATTTGGAGGAAAACCATGCCGCCGCGCGCTTCGCGATGCCGGGCCGTTCGCGCACGGGGACGATGGAAAGGCCCTCTGCGCGCTTCTCCCACCAGGCGACCGCTTCGGTTTCGAGGGCCTTGACAAAGGCATCCTTCCCGTCGCAGTACGCCTCGATGTCGGCGGGGTGCTCGCGGGTGAGCTTCCGCTTGAGCGCGCCGTATTCGGACGCGGCGTCGCCGTGGGCTCGCAGATAGTCGCGTACGGCAAGATGGCGCCGGATGTCGGCGGTGCTCGTCACGTCGAATACGTGCAGCTGGAACAGGCGGGTTTCCGGATCGTTCGGATCATCCTTGCGCAAGTAGCGCCTGCCGGGGATGCCCAGTTCGCCGCACCATTCGTAGCCCAGCGCCTCGAACAGCTCCCTTTTCTCGTCGGCTTCCTTAAGGTTGCGGACCACGGGCATGATGTCGATGACGGGTTTGGCGGCAAGCCGGGGCACCGCCGTGCTGCCGATATGGTGCATCTCCGTCAGGGAGGCGCCGAGAGCCCGGGAGATGCGCTCCGCCTCTTCGCGAAACAGCTTACCCCAGGCGGGGGAGTGGTCGACGACATGCACTTTCATGGAGCCTCCTTGCGATGGGGTGCAGAAGCGTTTGGGGGAGTGTACCACGGGAGTGCTCCGCGCCTTTTCGGTGACGTTGCCGCTGCGGAATGGGCGTCCAGCGTGCCGTTTTGTTTTCCCGTCCATCGCCTGTCTCCAGAAAGGACGCTCTGCGTCACCCCGTGTCGCCGCTTTGTCGCATGATGATTTTCCGATTTGTTTCGCGCGAGATATAATGAGCGCGACGTGTTTCTTCGATTGGCTATCGACTGGCGGCCTGAGGGACATCTCAGCGGATGGGGCAGGGGCTTTGCGTGACGTCGCGGCCCGTGCCGGGATGCGGCGCCGGTGTGCTGCTGTGCGCCCGCGCGAAGCGGGGCGCTGTCGAGGGGAGAGGAGCTGCTTATGCTCGCTTCTACGCAGGACATGTTGCGACGCGCATGGGAGGGGTGCTGCGCCGTTCCTTCCCCTGATTTTATCGACGCCAACTCGGCACGCGCATATTGCCAGGTGGCAAGTGAGTTGCGCGCTCCGCTCATTCTGAGCTTCGCCGAAGTTCACCTGACCCATCTCAGCCTCGAGGAGGCCGTCCTCATCGGCCGGTTCTACGCCGAGCGCGCCGATGCCCCCATTGCGCTGCATCTCGACCATGGCGTCACGTTCTCTGTCGTCGAGGAAGCCATCGCACGTGGCTTTACCTCCGTCATGATCGACGCGTCGGGCGAGGAGCTTTCCGAGAACATCCGCCGCACCCGCGAGGTAGTCGAGCTTGCGCACGCGCATGGCGTTGCAGTCGAAGCCGAGATCGGGCATGTGGGCACCGAGGAGGAAGGCAACGACCACGCGCTTTCCGACAACGTCTACACCGAGGTCGGCGCGGCGCAGGAGTTGGTGCAGGCGACGGGCGTCGATTCGCTCGCGGTGTCGATTGGCACCAAGCACGGTGCGTACAGAGGCGAGCCGCACATCAGCTTCGAGCGTTTGGCCGAGCTCAACGCGGCGCTCGGCATTCCGCTGGTGCTGCACGGCGGCTCCGGTTCCGGCGACGACAACCTCCGCCGCTGCGCCCAAGGGGGCGTGGCGAAGGTCAACCTGTACACCGACTTCATCGTCGCGGCGCGCGATGCCGTGTACGACCAGCATCCCGACAGCTGGCCCAAGGTGCTCCACGCCGCAGATGAGGCCATGAAAGACGTGCTGCGGCGCTACTACCGCGTGCTGGGGTGCGCGCAGTAGCCCGCCTGCTGTTGGATCAAAGGAGGACTCCCATGATGACGAAAGAAGAGCTTGCCGCACGATTGCGCAACGCTTGCGCCGAGGTCGTTGCGGCGGAAGGCGAGCTCACCGAGATCGACTCGCGTTTCGGCGATGCCGATCACGGCCTCACGATGGTCAAGATCGCCGGCGCCATCGACAGCGCGGTCGTTGCGGCAGACGGTGGAATCCAAGAGATGCTCGACGACGCCGCGATGGCCGTGATGGTGCTCAACGGAGGCAGCGCTGTGCCGCTGTGGAACACCTGGCTCGATGCGCTGCAAGAGGCTGCGCCTGCAGGCGACGCGGTTGACGTGGCGCAGCTCAAAGAGATGTTCGCGCATGCGCTCGAAGAGCTTTCCGACATGAGCGGCGCTGCGGTGGGAGACAAGACCATGATGGACGCCTTCATCCCCGCTTGCGAGGCCATCGCCGCTTGCGAGGGCGACGAGGCGGCGTTGCTCGATGCCGCGGCGGTTGCCGCGCAGAAGGGCGCTGACGACACGAAAAACTTCGCATCGAAGTTCGGTCGCGCAAAAAGCTACGGCGACAAGACCATCGGCACGCCCGATGCTGGCGCCGTTTCGATGGCACGGTTTTTCAAAGGCTTCGCAAAAGCGTAGCGCCGCGCACCCAAAAGGGGAAAAGGGGTCAGCCGCTTTCTCTCAACGTTTAGGCTTCGTTCCCGCATGGGCGGGCGAACATAACAGGCTCACAGAGAAAAGGAGCGTACGAAATGATGAAGAAGTTCATCAACAGCCAAGAGACCATTACCGAGGAAGAGCTCGTCGGCCTGGGCTTGGCGTACGGCGACATCCTCACAGTGGACGACCATACGGTAATCAGCAAGGCGCTTGCCGACGCCGACCGCGTGACCGTCGTCACTTATGGCGGCAGTGGCCATGAGCCCGCGCAAAAGGGCTTCGTGGGCAAGGGCATGCTCGACATCCAGGTTGATGGCGATATCTTCGCTGCTCCCAACGGCGCTGCGGTGTTCGAGGCGATGAAGCTTGCCGACAAAGGTCATGGCGTGCTGCTGCTCACGCTGAACTATGCGGGCGACCAGCTGGCCGGCAAGCAGGCCATGAAGCTGGCCAAGAAGGCTGGCATGAACGTGCGCCAGGTGGTCACCGGCGAGGAGATCCGCTACAACGACGAGTGCGAGGACAACCAGCGCGGCCTGGCGGGTTGCGTGCCGCTGTACCACATCGCTGCTGCGGCCGCTGCCGAGGGCAAGTCGCTCGACGAGGTCGCCGATATCGCTCAGCGCTACGCCGACAACATGGCGTCCATCACCGTGAAGTCCACCGACGCGACGCATCCCCAAAACGGCATGTCGTTCGGTGATCTGGGCGAGACCGACCAGATGGAGATCGGCGCCGGTCAGCACGGCGAAGGCGGCGGCGTGCGCGTGCCGATGGCCTCGTCGAAGGAGACCGTCGCGCTCATTGCTCCGAAGCTGGTTGAGCATTTGAGCTTGACCGCTGGCGACAAGGCATTCGTCATGATCAACGGCTGCGGCGCCACCACGATGATGGAGCAGCTCATCCTGTACAAAGATGCCGTTGAGTACCTGAACGGTCTGGGTATCGAGGTCGTCGCCAACATGGTGGGAGAGATCCTCACCGTGCAGGAGGCGGGCGGTTTCCAGATGAACTTCGCCAAGTGGGACGACGAATTCATCCGCCTGTGGAACACGCCGGCGCACACGCCTGTGTTCTTCAAGGAATAGCTTTCCAGCATGCCGCGCTGCTCCGTTTGTGGCGGCGCGGCGACTCGACGAGAGAAAGGTCTCCCATGTCCGCAACCTATATGCACATCGGCATTCCCGTTCTGAACAAGAAGCCCGGCATGGTCTACAACGAATGGGGCGGCTTTTGGGTGAACGAGAGCGTGGATGCCTACGACTACAAGATCGAGTACCTCAAGTTCGAAGAAGGCACGCGCTTCCCCGAGATCCTCTCCAAACAGCCGCATGTGGCTTATGCGGTCGACGACATCGAGCACTACATTGCCGATGCTGACCGCGTGATCTTCGGCCCCGAGAGTCTGGGTGACAACGTGCACCTGGCATTCGTCGTCAAAGACGACGCCATCATCGAACTCTACGAGGAGAAGTAACCGACCGCGACTTGCTTTTCCTCTGTGCCTGGATAGGCGTGCTGGTATCTGGCATTATCCGATGATGGATGCCTTACTCGTGCCGGTTCTCGACCGAAATGCGGAATTGAACGGCGAATTATTCCGCATTTCGGTCGAGAACCGGCGAGTTCGACGCTCCGTATCAATGCCGAAATGCCACCTCTCATCTCAGGATCTTCGTATTTCACTGCACCGTCGAATTCGTCTATGACGAGCACCCCGTCTTCTCTCAGCCAGCAAAAATCCACGCGATATTTTCTGTCGGGATTCAGTGGATGGGGCAACGTTGTTTGCAGATCGGGCAGAGCGAATCCCATCTCGATCATCGCAGCACGTGAGAGCGATTCTCCGACGCTTTCACTTCTCGGATCGGCGTAGAGCATGGCGATCACCGCACGACGCGATCCCTTCAGTTTTCGCATGTCGGGTGAGTTGAAATAAGCGAGATAACGGCTCTTGCTTTGTCCAGTTTTGCTGCAGTGGGCTTTGACAAGCTTGCTTTGTCTAAGGACATGATCGGAGACGGCAACCGCCATTCCGAAATCCACGGTTCTCATGCAGTCAAACACGGTTCGCTCAAACGACGTGGTTCTGATCCCTCTTACGACGATGGGCGAATCTCCTTCGACCACATGCCGGCGTACTCCTTTCGTGGCGCGACTGCGCTTGGCGGAGTCTACTGCGATATGCACTGAATCGAGGTCGTTGAGCGTCATGGGAAGTCCTAGAGCAATGGCGGCGGAGGTTCGGCAGAATGTCCAGGTGGGATGGAGGCGCTGAAGCGCCGCAATTGTCCGGTATGCCCGTTCGCGTTTCGAGAGACTTTCCCAGTAGGGTTTTCGTGTGCATTTGAAAGAGGGATAGAGCGATCATGCATGTTCCACTGTGTGTTCGCAACATTGCCCGACTTTAAGACCATCTTTACATCGCGTTTCCTATACTCGTCGCATCATCGGGTGGGCATCGTTTGGCAGTCGTGGAAAGGGGACATTATGGCGCTTGTGAAGGTGAAGCGAGCGTTGGTGGTTGGGTGCGGTGAGTTTGGCCTCGCTGCTGCCGACAGTCTTTCGGCCGCCGGCTTCTCCGTCATCGTGGTCGACACGGATCCCGCCGCCTTTGCAGGGCTTTCTGCACGATTCGGGGGAGAATCGGTTGTGTCCGACGGCGCCGACGTTTCAGTTTTGGAAGAATGCGACGTCGCGAAATCGTCTCTTCTTGTTGCATGTACTGAGCGCGACTCCGTGAACTACTTCATCGCTCGTGTTGCCAGCGAAATCTACGGCGTGGAGCGCGTGTTTGCCCGCATTGAGGATGAGGATCTCATCGGCATGCTGGAAGACAGTCCCATCGAGCCCATTTGTCCACATGCGTTGTGCCTGGACGAATTCTGTCGCTTATCCCGAATAGCGTAAGGAGGATTCATGCGCGTGGTGATTGCGGGTGGGCGATCCCGTACCGATTTTCTTGCTGAATCCCTCGTTAGGAGAGGTAACGAAGTAGTTGTGATCAATGGCGACCGCACCTGGTGCGAGCACATGTCTTCACGGCATGGCGTGCCGGTGGTATGCGGCGATGCGACCAAGCGATATGTGTTTGACGATGCCGATGTGGAGGGGTTCGACCTCGTTATTGCGCTGTCCGACAGCGATGCCGACAATCTTGTCATTTGCCAAATGGCGCAACGCTATTTCGACATCGACCGGCAGGTGTGTACGGTGAGCGATCCGCGCAACGTTGTCGTTTTCAAAAAGCTGGGAATCTCCTCGGTGATCAGCGCGACGTACACGGTGGCGCGTTTGATCGAGGAAGCCTCGTTCGGGGTGATGGGAAATGGCACGCACGTCCCTGCCTAGCGTTCATCGGAACAGCGCCCATGCGGTTGCGGGGTATGCCGGGCTTGCGGTGATCGCATTGGGGGCTGCGCTGCTCGTCCCCCTTGCGGTCCTTCCTTTCTACCCACATGAGACAAGACTCGCTCCCGCTTTCATCTTTCCCGGCGTTTGCGCGATGCTCATTGGCTACCTGGTCTATTTTTTTGGGGCACGTGATGCGGCAGCGTTTACGCTTTCTCGCGCGGAAGCAGCGGGCGTTACCGTGATCATCTGGGCTTCGGGTATCGTCGTGTTTGCCACCCCTTTGGTTCTTTCAGGCGAGCTGACGGTTCCTCAGGCGATCTTCGAGGCAACCAGCGGCATCACTACCACGGGGCTTTCCGTGGTGGATGTTGCCTCATGCCCCAAGATCGTCCTCATGCATCGCGGCATGATGCACTACATGGGCGGCGTAGGCTTGATCCTGGTGCTCACATGCATCGTCAGCGACTCTCATGGGCTGAAGATGTACAACGCCGAAGGCCATACCGAGCGACTTCTTTCCAGTACGGCGGGGTCGGCGCGCATGGTGCTTGTTCTTTACACGGGCATCATCCTCATTGGCGCCATCGCTTACGTCATCGCAGGAATGCCTATCTTCGACGCCATCAACATCTCGATTTCTGCGGTGTCGACAGGCGGGTTTGCCGTTCGTCCCGATTCTCTAGCATCCTATGGCAGCTTTGCCATCGAGCTCATTACCATCATCCTGATGATGGCTGGCGCAACCAACTTCCTGCTGAACTTCATGTTGCTGCAGGGACGGTTTCGTGCGTTCGTGCGCCATGCAGAAACAGGGGCGTTCCTGGGCATCATAATCGCCGCAACGGCGGTGGTGGCAGCGCTGCTGTTCGCTGGCGGCATGGAGCAGACCGTGCTGGAAGCGCTGCGTGTGAGCCTGTTCCAAACCGTATCGATCATGACGTCGACGGGGCTGCAAACCATTCCCGATTTCGGAACTCTTATTCCCAGCATTCTGTATGTGCTGGTGTTCCTCATGATCGTTGGAGGAGAAGCGGGTTCGACATCTGGTGGTATCAAGGTGTACCGGTTCGTCGTGTACTCGAAAGGTCTTTTGTGGTCGCTCCGCGATCGATTCGGGCACCGTCGACGGGTGTACAGCAACAAGATCAATCGCTTCGGCAAACGCATCGAATGCCGTCCGGAAGAGGTGTCCTCCGTGCAGACGTTCGTCGGAGTGTATGTGGGGTTGCTTGTGATCTGCGGATTCATATTCGCGCTGTTCGGTGCCTCGGTGGGAGACGCCGTCTTCGAAGCGGCGTCATGTTTGGGCAATACCGGTATCGGCGTGGGGTTCCTGCACGCAGAATCGCCCTCCGTGGTGCTTGTCGTGGCTTCTGCTGCTATGCTGTTCGGGCGTCTTGAGATATTCCCGCTCATCTTTGGATTGAGATGGATGTTCCAAGCGGTCAAAGAGGAGGTGCACTATGTCTCCCAACGTTGATGCGATGAGGCTTGACAGGCAACCTGGCGATGGTGCTTCCGTGCCGCGTCGAACGCCGCGCGCTTTGCGGAATGCGGGCGTCGTTGTCTTGCTGTTTGTCGCGGGCATCGCTATGTCATTCGGCTTTTCGCAGGTGGGGCTCGAACCCGAGGCGAGCTTTTTGCTGTTCATTGTGGGAATCCTTATCGCCTCACTGGAAACCGACTCTGGGTTGTGGGGAATTGCGCTTGGCGTCATGTACCTGCTGGTGTATGACCTGTTTTTCGCAATGCCTCATCTCTCGCTTCTGATTTTCAACTGGACTGACGCGGTGACGCTGGTCATCTTCGCAGTCGTAGCACTCATCACCGGCGCACTCACCAACCGCATGAAACAGCAGGTTGAAATCGCCGAGCGGAATGCGCTGGTCCTGCGTCGGCTGAACAAGATCAGCGCGGGCTTGATCGACAGCACTTCGGCGGAGGGCGCCTGCTCGTTTGCTGCGGATGCGCTCTGCCGCGTGCTGGGACGCGAGGTCTCGATTACGCTAGGGCGTCCATCGGACGACGCCGCAGCAGTAGAGTGCTTCGAGCAGGGCTATCAAACCGGTGCCGGGGCGGGAGGGTCCGCCGATTGCACCTGGCTCTATGTTCCTTTGGCGGCAAAGGCGCATGTGTACGGCGTGGTGTCCATCGATTGCAGCGGCGGCGGCCTTGATAAAGCGGGGCGGTCGTTTTTAGATTCCGCCATCAAACAGACCGTGATTGCCGTGGAGCGCAACAACCTTGAGGAGCATGCGCGCGCAGACGAACTGAAAATCGAGCGCGAACGCTTCAAGACAACGCTTTTGCGCAGCGTCTCGCATGACCTTCGCACGCCGCTTGCGAGTATCCAGGGAAACGCCGAATTCTTGAAGGACAACTGCGATCAAGTAGGTGAATCCGAGCGTCGGTCACTGCTATCGTCTATGGCAGCGGATGCGCGATGGCTCGCCGAGATGATCGACAATCTTTTGGGTATGACGCGCGTTCAGGACGAAGATGTTCCGCTCGATTTCCAGCCAGAGGTCGTCGACGACGTCATCGGCGACGCGGTGATGCATGAAATGCCCTACCGCGGCAGGCACGAAATCTCCGTGCTGCCTCCCGACGATGTGGTATTGGTTCCCATGGATGGCAAGCTTATCCGTCAGGTGCTCATCAATCTGATTGACAACGCCATCAAGCATTCCGATCCGACGGCGCGCATTACGGTGTCGTCGGAAGTGGAAGGCGACAGGGCCGTGTTCAGGGTGTCAGACGATGCTGGAGGCATAGCGCCGGACATGCTGGGGAAGATATTCGGGCGGTTTGTCTCGGAAGGCGCGGCTCCCGGCAAGAAAAGCGGCATCGGGTTGGGTCTGAGTATCTGTCAGGCGATTGTCGAAGCTCACGGAGGCAGCATCAGCGCGCGCAACAATCCAGAAGGCGGTGCCACGTTCGAGCTCTGGCTTCCCTTGGAGCATGCGGAACGTGAAGCAGAGGAAGCGTTGACAGAGATGGCGGAAGGCAAAGGGGATGACGATGTCTGACGAGATCCTCGTCGTCGAAGATGACGACAGCATTCGACGCCTTCTGCGCATCTCCTTGAAGACGGAAGGGTATCGCGTGAGCGAGGCGAAGTCCGCAACGGTCGCGTTGTCGCTGTTCGATGCGAATGCGCCATCTCTCGTTCTGCTTGATTTGGGACTTCCTGATTGCGATGGGATGGAGGTGCTCTCGCACATTCGCGAATGCGGGTCGACTCCGGTGATCGTGGTGACCGCGCGTACTCAGGATGATCAGAAAGTGAGCGCCCTTGACGCCGGCGCCGACGATTACGTGGTAAAGCCTTTCAGTATGGCGGAGCTGTTCGCGCGCATCCGCGTGGCGCTTCGTCATCGCGCGCACATTTTGCGATCCAACGACGAAACTCACGTCTATTCAATTGGCGGATTGACGATCGACAACGACACGAGGACGGTAAGTCTTGATGGAGAGCCGGTTCACCTTACGCCTTACGAATACGGCATGCTGATGGTGATGGTCCGCTACCGCGGGAAAGCGCTCACGCACCGTTTCATCCAGCGCGAGGTGTGGGGGCATGATGCTTCGGATGGTTACCGGACGCTGCGTGTGATCATGGCCTCGCTGCGCCGCAAACTGGGAGACAGACCCGCCAACCCTCGCTTCATTGCGACCGAGGTAGGTGTTGGATATCGTTTCATTGGGGAATAGGTGCGCGCGCCGTCGCAAATCTGCTGGGATGCGGAATGCTCCTTTTTTGGGTTTTGGATCGGAAAACTGAGCGGCCCTCGACCGAAATGCGGAATTCACAGTCTAGTTATTCCGCATTTCGGTCGAGGGCCGTCTCACTTGTCGTTGGAAGGCCGATTCCGTAGCGCTGCGTTTCCTTGTCTATGCCGCTACGCTGCCGTTGCAGCGTCCATTGCCGCTTCCCCGATAAAGTCGGGAACCACCACGTTGACGCAGTACAGCGAGAACACGATGGCGAAGAACACGATCACCACGATGAACACCACGTTCGCCACGTTGTTGGGCAGCTTGCCCATGAGCTTTTCCAAACCCGGGTAAACGATCCAGGTCATAAGCGTTGCCACGGCGCCGAACGCAAGCGAGTTCTGCAGGCAGATCTGGCCCATGAAGTTGCAGAACATGTTGCTGTAGTCCCACAGCGGGTACACGCCGTTGACGGGCTGGTTCTGAAGCAGGCCCAGTGCCAACTCGATTGCCGAGCACACCAGCGTGTTCACGATGAAGCTTACTATCACCGGGCCCCAACCGTTATGGATGCGGCGCTGCAGCCAGTTTTTGATGGGGTAGAGGATGAGCGCGCAGGCAACCGTGCCAAAGCCGTAGACGGGGAACGGGTAGAGCCAGTCACTCCAAATCTGCGAATTCGGATCGTAAATGCCGGGCACGATGCCGTATTTGATCAGCAGGCAGAACGCTGCTTCCATCCAGTGGCCTACGATGCTGAACAGGCAGAAATACATGATGAGGCTGCGCCAAAACGCCCAGGTGCGCGGGTTGTAGAACGACTCCTTTGCGGCGTCCAGACGCTTCTCCACGCGCTCGGCCGAGAACGGAACGGTAAGGACCGTCTGCACGCGGCGCGAGGTGGCGAAGTAGATCAAAACGATGATGTCGCCCATGCACAGGAACAGCTGGACGGTGGGGTCGAACACGCCGGTTGCCAGGTGGTATCCTGAGCCGACCACGATGTTGAACGTCGAAAGCCCCATGGCCACCCAGCGCGTGGTGCGGTAGCGCTGCCACAAGAACCAGAACAGCACGCCGTCGGCGATCACGTTGAACAGGTTGAGCAGCTCGTTGAAGTCCAGCTCGTAGTTGCCCTTGATGAGCGTGGTGAGGTAGAGCACCGATATGACGATGTTAAGCGCGAACATCACCTGCAGCACACGCATGAAGCCGAGCTTGCGCGGATTGAATCCATTTTCGAACTCGTCGCTGTCGGGGCCAAGCGGCGCACCTTGCGCAACGTCCTCGCGGCGCAGGCGGATGCTGTAGGCCAGATAGACGCCAAGGGCGGGGAAGAAGAACGAAAGAAGGCTCACTGCGATGGTAGTGGCGTCGAGTCCGGTCGTCGAGGCAAGTGCGAACAAGTCGCAGGTGGCAAGCAGCAGGCCCACGGTGGCCACCGCCATGAACGGCACGATCTTGCGCGGGTCCTTCGCGCCGCGTCTTCCCAAGATGCCGATCACGATATAGACGATGCCAACGAGGGCGATGAATATGCCGAACAGCAGCGTCACCGCCACGAGGGCGCCGAGCATGGAGCCGTCGAACTCCGTTTCGGATGATCCGATGGCTGTCAGATCGGGCAAAAGAGAAAGGTCGGCGCCGGTGGGCGTCGAGGAAATGAAGCTTGCGGATATCCCGATCATCACGCAGGCGAACGCGAACACCGCGACGCCGAATATGATCGTGATCCATGACAGGATAGAAAGCGCTTTTCTGCGGGGCGACATGAGGTTCCTTTCAATCTGGGCGAAGCCATTGTGCATTATATTCTCCACCGGGACAAATGGAGAATCGATCGCGCCATCCGGAAGTTCTCCATCCTGCCGTGCTATCCTTTCCGTAACGAATGCATGCGAGGGGAGGAACCATGGCCGAGCTGTTCGAGAACGATCTGTGCAAAATCGTCGACACCACGATGGCTGACGTTACGTTTGAGCAGGCGCGCGAAAGGTACGGAGATCGCAAGTTCTGGGTGTCTTTCTTCGTGCGGCCGTGCTGCCCGCCGCCGGCTGGCGAGCTTGCCGCCAAGCAGGTTGAGGCGCAGCGCCAGCTGGTGCGCGACCGTGCCGATTTTACCGACGATCAAAAGGCGGAGCTCATTGCCCTCATCGATGCGGGTGAGGCATGGTACAAGACCACGCCGTACTGGTCGAAAGGCGCGGCAAAATAGCTTTGCATGCGGGTGTTGATCTGCCGAAGCCCCATCCATTTGCCTTTGTTTCAATTCGATAGCGGCCCTATTTCAAGCGCGTGAAATGGCCGGTTGGGCTCGCGCGTTCTGTTTTCGCGTGCCTACAATGGAGTCCCGTGGAGAAAACTTCGCGGGAAGGGAAACGCATGGCCAAGCACATCTTTGTTACGGGCGGCGTGGTGTCGTCTTTGGGGAAGGGCATCACCGCTGCATCGCTGGGGCACCTGCTGAAAGCGCGCGGATACAAGGTGACGATGCAGAAGATGGACCCTTACCTCAACGTGGATCCGGGCACCATGAGCCCGTTCCAGCACGGTGAGGTATTCGTTACCGAAGACGGCCATGAGGGCGACCTCGACCTGGGCCACTACGAGCGCTTCATCGACGAAAACCTTTCGCGTGAGAGCAATTTCACCCAAGGATCCATCTACCAAACGCTCATCTCGCGCGAGCGCCGCGGCGATTTTCTGGGCGGCACCGTTCAGGTGATCCCGCATGTGACCGAGGCCATCAAGGAGCGCATTCGCCGCGCGGCCGAGCAATCCGGGGCCGATGTGGTGATATCCGAGATCGGCGGCACCATCGGCGACATCGAATCGCAGCCGTTCATCGAGGCGGCGCGTCAGTTCAAAAACGAGAAAGCGCCCGGCGAGGTGCTGTTCATCCACGTGACGCTGGTGCCCTACATCGCCGCCGCCCACGAGGTGAAAACCAAACCCACGCAGCATTCCGTGAAAGAGCTGCGTTCGTGGGGCGTCCAGCCCGACTTCATCGTGTGTCGCAGCGATCACGAGATCTCCGACTCCGTGCGACGCAAGATCGCGCTGTTTTGCGACGTACAGCCCGACGATGTGCTGGCGTGCGTGGATGCGCCGTCCATCTACGAGGTTCCCATCGCGTTGCATGAGCAGCGCTTCGACCAGAAGGTTCTGGGGAAACTGGGGTTGCCGGAAAATACGATCGATCTTGCGCCGCTCGAGGCGTTCCTGAGCGCTTCTGCCGCATGCCAAGATCAGGTGGACATCGCCGTGGTGGGCAAGTACGTGAGCTTGCCCGACGCTTACTTGTCGGTCATCGAGGCGTTGCACCATGCCGGCGTGGCGCACGGCTACCGCGCTGAAGCGCATCTTGTCGATGGCGAGGAGCTTTCCGACGCCAACGCCGGTGAGGTGCTGGCAGGTATGGACGGCATCCTGGTGCCGGGTGGGTTCGGCCAGCGCGCCTTCGAAGGCAAGATCGCTGCTGCCCGCTATGCGCGCGAAAACGGTGTGCCGTATTTGGGCATCTGCCTGGGCCTGCAGGCGGCGGTGTGCGAGTTCGCGCGCCACGTTGCCGGGCTCGAGGGTGCGACGTCGGCTGAGTTCGACGCTGGTGCCGAACATCCCGTGATCGATCTTATGCCCGAACAGCAGGATGTGGAGGACAAGGGCGGCACTATGCGCTTGGGGGCATACCCGTGCGCGGTTGTTGCCGGAACCCGTGCCGCCGAGGCGTATGGCGAGGCGGTCGTCTACGAGCGACATCGCCACCGCTATGAAGTGAACAACGCATACCGCGGCGTGCTGCAGGAGGCGGGCATGACGTTTTCCGGCACGTCGCCGGACGGTCGTTTGGTCGAGATGGTGGAGCTCTCCGATCATCCTTGGTTTGTCGCCAGCCAGGCGCACCCCGAGTTCAAGAGCCGTCCCACCAGGCCCCACCCCCTGTTCAAAGCCTTCGTCGGTGCCGCCATCGCGCGCAAAGAGTAAACTGTTCCCAAGCAAGAAGGGGAAGGGAATTGTTCTTTCCCTTCCGTCCTGAACAAGGGAGCCGCTCCTTCGTGAGAAGCGGTCGACGAACAAGGGAAAAAGGAGGAAGCCGTGCGCCTTGCCGACGCCATAGAAGACTTCCTTTCTTATCTGCGCATCGAACGGGGCCGCGCGCAGCTCACGCTTGATTCGTACACGCGCGAGCTGTCTGCCTACCGCGCCTTCCTCGCTGAGCGCGGCATCGATTCGATTGACGACATCTCCCGCGCCGACATCTCCGCCTACGAGACCGACCTCGTCAAGCGGGGGTTCGCTCCTTCTACGGTGAAGCATCGCTTGTCTGCGGTGAAGGGACTGCATCGCTTCCTCGCGCGCGAGGGCATCTGCGACGCGAACCCTGCTGCGAACGTGCCCATGCCCAAATCGCCCCAACGTCTGCCCGACGTGCTTTCAATTGGCCAGATCAACGCGCTTTTGGGCCAGGCGTTTCCGCTTACTGCGGCAGGTCTGCGCGACAAAGCGATTCTCGAGGTGCTGTACGGCAGCGGTCTGCGCGTGAGCGAATGCTGCGGCCTCAACCGCGACGACTGTCTGCTCGACGAAGGCTACCTGCGCATTCGCGGCAAAGGCGGCAAGGAACGTATTGCGCCCATCGCGGGCACGGCGCTCGGAGCGCTTTCGGATTATCTGGACGAAGGGCGCCGCGAACTTGCGAACCCAAAGCGTCCCAACGCGGCGGTGTTTCTGAATGCGCGCGGCGGCCGCCTCACGCGGCAGAGCGTCCACGCCATCGTGACGCGCGCGGGGCTAGCCATCGGCATCAAGGATCTTCACCCCCATACGCTGCGGCACTCCTTCGCCACCCACCTGCTTGAGGGCGGGGCCGACTTGCGCGCCATCCAGGAAATGCTCGGCCACTCCGATATCTCTACCACGCAGATCTACACCCACGTGGACCGCTCCCACATCCGCGAGGAATACCTCCACGCCCATCCGCGAGCGTAATCGAAGATCCGCATCGTTTCTGGATTTGGCCCACCAGTCGCGCCGCATCCATCTGAATGCACGGCAACAAACCGCCACGATGACGGTTCTGCCCCCCTTTTGCCCCCACATCTTCAAATTATCTTCCCATTTTGACCCACGAGCTCCCACGCCCTATATCTTGTGCCATTTTGATCAGGCGATTCCATATATAGAAAACCAAATGCGGCAAGAAGCTCTCCCTGTATGCGAAAACGGCTCAATATCCGCGTTTTCCCACGTCGAGCATCAACTGAAGCACGAATATCCTTGCGCGGTGGGATGAAGTGGGATAGAATTTCACCCATCGGAAGAGCCATGCGATATGGCGGAAGGAAGGAATGGCGAAGGTCGTCGACAAGAACGAAGGCGCACAGGCGGCGGAGACCGCTGGTGCTGCTGCGGCTGAAAAGCCGACGTTCAACCTCCACGGCAAGTACCGTTTCAAGGTTGATGACAAGGGCCGCGTTTCCCTTCCCGCCAAGTTTCGCAAGGTTATTTCGAAAGAGCTCGTGGTAACGCTGAACCCCCGCAGCGAATGCTTGTGGGTGTTCGAGCCCGACGGGTTCGACCAGTGGATCGACAAGCTGTTCGAGGACCGCTTCGGCGGGTTCGACACCTCGAACTTGCAGCACATGGATTTCCGCAGCGCGCTCAAGGCGCAGTCTGACGATGCAAGCATCGACGCCGCCGGTCGAATCATGCTTCCCGCTGAACTGCGCGGACGGGTCGACATCGACAAGGATGTCGTCATCGTGGGCAACAAGGGTTACTTCGAGGTCTGGGACGCGAAGCGTTACGACAAGAAGTTCGCAGAAGTCGACCTCAGCCTTCTGTTCCACTAGTCGTAGGACGTGAGCGTAGTGACAAACCAATATCGGCATATACCGGTTCTGCTCGCCGAGTGCCTCGAATACCTGAAACTAGAAACGAAGCACACATTCGTGGATGCAACGCTCGGCGGCGCAGGCCATTCCCTCGAAGCAGCCAAGCTGCTCGGCAGGGAAGGGACGCTTATCGGCATCGATCAGGACGACATGGCCCTTGAGGCCGCCGGCCTTAAACTCGGGACGATGCCCGAAGCGGACCGACCCAACATCGAGCTTCTGCATGGCAACTTCGGGGATATGGACGAGCTGCTCCTGTCAGCGGAGATTCCCGGGGTCGATGCATTCCTTTTCGACCTCGGCGTTTCGTCCCCGCAACTGGACGTGCCCTCGCGTGGCTTCTCCTTCAAGGAGAACGGCCCCCTTGATATGCGGATGGATCCGGGAAAACAAACCCTAACCGCAGAAGAGATCGTCAACACCTTTAACGCAGCAGATCTCTCTCGGATCATCCGTGCTAATTCGGACGAGAAGTGGGCCAGCCGCATCGCGGAGTTCATCGTTCGGGAACGGCAGAAGGAGCCGATCACCCAAACCGACCAGCTGGTCGAGATCATCAAAGCGGCCATCCCCGCATCCGCGCGTCGCGCTGGGGGGCATCCTGCCAAGCGCACGTTCCAGGCGCTGCGCATCGAGGTCAATGGCGAGCTTGACGTTTTGCGCCGCGGTTTGGACGCGGCCATCCGCTGGCTCAACCCCGGCGGGCGCATTGCGGTGATCAGCTACCACTCGCTGGAGGATCGCATCGTCAAAGACACGTTCGCGCGGTTTGCGGATCGTTGCACGTGCCCTCCCGACCTGCCTCTGTGCGTGTGCGGGAAAAAGCCGATATTGAAGATCGTCACGCGAAAGCCCGTGCTCCCCACTGAAGGGGAGATCGAAGGCAACCCGCGCGCCCGCAGCGCAAAGCTGCGCGTGGCGGAACGATTATAGGAAGATCGCAGCCGGCCGGGGTCACCCGGTCGTCTGCTCATGAAGGCCCGTCGGGCCTACGGTTCGCAGTGGGACTGCAGAAAGGAGGTTGGTCGGAATGAGCGCCGCACCCGCATACGCTTACCCCCAACCTCAACGCAGACCCCAGCGCACCTCGCGCCCTGACGTTCGCGCCATCCCCGGCGGCGGTCGCCGCACCCAGCAGCAGGGCGTCGCCCCTCAGGCGTTCACTCTGGTCAAGGTTGCCATCGCGGCCCTGCTCGTCTTCACCGCCGTGTGCTTTGTGCGCGTGGCGCTTTCAGCTGCCACCGTTTCGGCGGCGATCGAGACCCAGCAGCTCAACAGCGACATCTCTGCCATCCGTGAGCAGAGCAACGTGCTGGAGGTCTCGCAGAGCACGCTCTCCAATTCCGCCAATGTCAAGGCGGCGGCGTCTCAGCTCAAGATGGGCGCGCCTGTCACTACGGAGTTTTTGGATCTGGGAGTCGACGTCGTCGCCACCGACGATGCAGGCAACCTGTCTTTGACGCAAAGCCTGGAGCGCGCCGGCGGCCTGGAGGGTTAAGCCCATGGCCTCTTGGCGATCCGGCAATCGGCGCACGCGTCATCGCGACGCTGAAACTCGTTCATCCAACAGATCGAATGCGGGACGCGCATCCCGCCGCAGCGGGGGCGCGTCTGAAAACATCGACTCCAACCGTGTGTTCCTGCCGGTGCTGGTTTTCGTGGCGCTGGCGGCTATCGTGTTCATCCGCTTGTTCTACCTTCAGGTGATCGTTGCCAATGAGTATTCGGAAAACGCCGAGGCATCGCGCACGATCGCAGTAAACGTGGAAGCGCGACGGGGCACAATCTACGACCGAAACGGAAACGTGCTTGCCATCAGCGTGGATGCCACCACGGTGTATTGCAATCCGTCTGAAGTGACCGATCCGGCCTATGCCGCCCAGACGGTGAGCGAGGTTTTGGACGGAAAACTGTCCAGTTATCTGCAGACTCTCAGTCAATCGGATCGACAGTTCGCCTACCTTGCCCAAAAGATCGACGTTGAGGTCGCCGACCAGCTGAAAACTTTGGTGAAAGAACGCGGGATCAAAGGCATCTACTTCCTTGACGACACGCGTCGAGATTATCCGTACGGCCAAATTGGCGGACAGATCGTCGGCGCATGCGAAGTGAAGGTTGACGAAGAGACCGGTGCCGAATACTACTCGGGAATTTCCGGACTCGAAGCGTACTACAACGAAACCCTTTCCGGCACGCCTGGCCGCTACGTTGCCGAGCGCGGCAAGGGGAACATCCCCATTCCTGGCGGCGTTCACGAGGACACGCCGGCGGTGGATGGCGAAGACATCGTGATCTCCATTGACATCACGCTGCAGGAACACGTTGAGCAAACCCTGCAGGCGGGTTGCGAGCAAATGGGATCCGGCGGCGGCAACAGCGTGATCATGGATGCTGCCACCGGCGAAATCTACGCTGCCTGCTCGCTTCCTTACTTCAACCCCGCCGACCGTTCGGTCGTGGAAGAGGGCGCCACCCAGTTGAAGAGCGTGACCGACCTGTTCGAGCCTGGCTCCATTTTCAAGTCGGTTTCCGCCATGGCGCTGCTCGAAACGGGTTCGATGGGCCCTGACGACGAGCTGTTCTGCCCCGCCTACATCACTGCCGATGGGTACACCATCTCTGACGCGCATGACCGTGACGATGAAACCATGACGCTCAGAGAGATCCTCGACCAATCGTCGAACGTGGGCATTTCGCTCGCGGTGGAGAAAATGGGCTTCCAGGAGCTTTACAATCACATCATCGCGTATGGTCTGCATGAAGATACCGGAGTCGACTACCCCGGAGAGGGAGAGCCGAACACCGACGTGCTGGGCTACATGGTTCCCTTCGAGAATTGGTCGAAGGTAACGGCGTACAACGTCAGCTTCGGCCAGGGCATCTCCGTGACGCCGATGCAGATGGTCCGTTTCTACGGCGCCATCAACAACAACGGCGTGGCGTGCACTCCCCATTTCCTCATCAGCAAGCCTCAGTCGGGTGAGACCCCCGAATACGAGACCGAGCAGATCATCCAGAACACCGAAGCGATCCCCACCATGATCGACATGCTCAAAACGGTGGTGGAAGAGGGAACAGGCAAACGCGCCGCCATCGATGGGTTCCAAGTGGCAGGCAAGACCTCAACCGCAGAGATCTACGACGAGGTAAACGGCGGCTATTTGGATGGCGTGTACAACCTGTGCTTCACAGGCTTTCTGGCGGATTCGTCAAGTCAATTGGTATGTTTTGTGGGCGCCACCGAGGTTCCGGGCGCTGGAACCGCCACCATCATGTTTAAAGATATAATGACTATGGCAATCGATCGCTTCAAGATCACGCCGTAAGGCGATAATGCCTGATGACACGTTGATTTCACGCAAGGGGGCAGAATGGCGAAGACATGCGCCCAGTTGTTCGAGGGTTTGGATTGCACTATTTTGGGCAATCCTGAGGAAGAGGTTTCCGGCATCGCTTATCGCAGCGATGCGGTCAAGCCTGGCGATGTTTTTTTCTGCATCGTGGGCATGAAGGTCGACGGGCATTCTTTTGCGCAGGATGCGATCGACCGTGGCGCTAAGATATTGGTCGTTCAGCGCAAGGTCTACCTGGCGGATGCGACCGATGTGACGGAGGTCGTTGTTTCCGACACGCGCAAAGCGATGGCGCATGCCGCCGCCGTCTTCTACGATCATCCCTCGCAGGACATCTCGCTGGTTGGCGTGACGGGAACCAACGGCAAGACCACCACAACGTTTCTCGTAGAGCACATCGCCCGCGTTGCGGGTCGTCGAACCGGGGTCATCGGAACGGTGGGCGTGAACGTGGGGGATGTTCATGAGAAGTCCGCTCACACCACGCCGGAATCTCCCGACTTGCAGGGCCTGTTCGCCCGTATGCGTGATGCGCAGGTCGACGTGGTCGCCATGGAGGTGAGCTCTCACGCGCTCGACCTGCTGCGCACCTGGGGCACGCGTTTTTCGGTGACGGCGTTCACCAACCTCACCCAAGACCACCTGGACTACCACCATACATTCGAGGCGTACTTCGAGGCAAAGGCGTTGCTGTTCTCGGCTGATTATCCCGCCAAGCGCGTTATCTGCGTCGATGACAAATGGGGGCGCGAATTGCTGCGCCGTTGCTCGGCGGCAGGCGACAACGTGGTCACCACCGGGTTTGACCCCTCGGCGCAGATTCATCCTGGGGAAGTGGTGTACGCTCCCACCCATACCACGGTCGAACTCCACGTTCGCGGCGACCGCTATCGCTTCGACTACCCGCTGGTGGGCCGTTTCAATGTTTCCAACATCATGAACGCGTTCGGAATTGCGCTCCAGCTGGGCATTCCCGCCCAGATCATCATCCAGGCGCTCGAAGATGCGCCGCAGGTTCCCGGTCGCCTCGAGCGCGTTCGCACCGCGCATGATGGCGGCGTGTCGGTGTTCGTCGACTACGCCCACACCCCCGATGCGCTCAAGAAGGCGCTCGGTTCCATCATCGCGCTCACGCCTGGCCGAACGTTCTGCGTGTTCGGCTGCGGCGGCGACCGCGATTCCGGCAAGCGCTCCATCATGGGACGCGAGGCCCTTTCCGCTGATTTTGCCATTGTGACTTCGGACAACCCCCGCAGCGAGGATCCGCTGGCCATCATCGCCGACATCGAAAGCGGCATGAGCGCTGGCAAGGATCGCTACGAAGTTGTCCCTGACCGACGGGATGCCATCGCGCGAGCGCTCGAGCTTGCCCAAGCGGGCGATTCCGTTCTGATTGCTGGCAAGGGTCATGAAGATTACCAGATCGTGGGCGACGAAGTGCGCCACTTTGACGATCGCGCCGTGGCGGCTGAAGAGCTCGAGCGCCGCTTTGGCGGTTCTGCTGCGGGCAAGGAGGTCGAATAGATGCGCCTTGCCATCTCCGAGATAATTGAAGCGACGTCCGGCGAGGCCATTGTTGCGCCGGCGAGCGCCGATGCCCTGGTTGTTGGGCTTACGTGGGATTCCCGCAACGTCTCTGCGGGCTGCCTGTACGTTGCGCTTCCCGGTGAGCGCGTGGACGGCCATACGTTTGTTACCGGCGCCATTGAAGCGGGCGCAGCTTGCGCGCTTGTGACGCAGGAGCCCGACGCCGCTGCGATTGATGCCGCCCGCACGGCTGGTGCCGCTATCGTTTTGGTCTCAGACGCCCAGCAAGCGCTGATTGACCTTGCGCGCTTCTGGCGCGGGCGTCTTGCCGGACGCGTCATCGGATTGACGGGCTCCAGCGGCAAAACGACGACGAAGAACCTGGTGCGCGACGTTCTTTCCGCCGGCTTTTCCGTGACGGCCACGTCGGGCAACCAGAACAACGAGCTTGGTGTTCCGAAGACCATTCTGAACGCTTCGGCTAATGATGGCGCGGTTGTTGTCGAGATGGGCATGCGCGGCATGGGGCAGATCGAGCAGCTGTGCGAGTATGCGCGTCCTGATTGGGGCATCGTCGTCAACATCGGCACGAGCCATATGGAGCTTCTCGGTTCGCGCGAGAACATTGCGCGCGCCAAAGCCGAGCTCCTCGAAGCGCTGCCAGCAGGAGGCTGGGCCTTCATCAATGGCGCTGACGACTATGCGTCCTTCATGTGCGATCATGCGCAGCTTCGCAAGCGCGGCGTGAACATCGCCGTGTTCGACGGGTCGCCTGACGCGGGTGCGCATTCGAACCTCCAGAGCGATGCGCGCCTTTGGGCGGAAGATATCAGCCTTGACGAAGAAGGCCGTGCGACGTTCACGCTGTTCGCTGTCGGGTTCCCGACGGCGTCTGATTCCGAACCGGGCATCGAGTGCGCGACGTGCACGCTGTCGTTGCGCGGACTTCACAACGTAGGCAACGCGTGCGCTGCGGCTGCGGTCGGGCGCACGATGGGCATGTCGCTTTCTGTCATTGCCCGTGCGCTTTCCGCTGCACAGCCGGAAAGCGGCCGTGCTCAGGTGCTGCGCACTGCCGCTGGGGTGACTGTTGTTGACGATTCGTACAATGCGAACCCCGATTCGATGCGCGCTTCGCTGAACACGTTTGCTGCGCTCAAAGTGGACGGACGCAAAATCGCCATTTTGGGTGACATGGGCGAGCTTGGGCCGGTTTCGGAAGAAGGCCATGCCCGAGTTGGCGCCGACGCCGCTGCCGCTGGCGTGGATCTACTCGTGTGCGTGGGTCCGCTCGCGCGAGGAATCGCACAGGCGGCGACCCAGGCGGGGCTGTCTGCCGACCGGGTCGTCTGCGTAGACGATGCCGCTGCAGCGTTGGCATATGCGCGCCCCCTGGTCGAGAAAGGCGACGCTGTGCTGGTGAAGGCTTCGCATTCCGTCGGCCTTGAACGAGTCGTTGAAGGGTTGGTCGACTAGCATGTTCTCCGTCTTTTCTGATTACCCAACGTTTCTGGTGTTCCTTGCGGTGGTCATTTCCGCCGCGCTCACCATGGCGCTTATGCCGCTGTGGATTCGCATGCTTCGCTCCAGCCACATCGGCCAGCAAGTGCGTGCCGATGGTCCGCAAAGCCATCTGGTGAAGCAGGGCACGCCCACCATGGGCGGCGTCGTCATGCTCATCGCGGTCGCGGTCACCATCATCCTGCTGGCGGGGCCGTCGCCTGAGACGTTCTTGCTCACCGGTGCCACGCTCATTGCGGGTGCGCTCGGCCTCATCGACGATGCCTCCAAGGTTATCCACGAGCGCTCCTTGGGCCTGACCCCCAAGGCGAAGCTTGTTGGGCAGTTCCTGGTTGCCACGGTGTTTTGCCTGTTGGCGGTCAATTTGGTGGGCATTGCTCCTACGGTGGAGATCCCCTTCCTGTTCACCATTGATATGGGCATTTTGACCAGCACATTCACGCTTGGCGATGCGACTGTGACCGTTCCCTGGATCTATCTCATCTTCTGTGACATCCTGCTTGTGGGCATGTGCAATGCCGTCAACCTCACCGACGGCTTGGACGGCTTGGCTTCGGGCACGGTTATGATCGTCATGATCGTCATGGCGGCCATCTCGTACCACTCCAATCTGCTGGATCCGGGCATCTTCGCCGCAGCGTTGGCGGGCGTGTGCATCGGCTTCCTCTGGTTCAACTCCTATCCTGCCGACATCTTCATGGGCGACACGGGCTCGCTTGCACTTGGCATGGCGCTGGGCTGTTTGTCCATCCTCACCAAGACCGAAGCGCTCGTGCTGGTCATCGGCGGTTTGTTCGTGGTCGAGGCAATCTCGGTCATGCTGCAGGTGTTCTACTTCAAGCGCACCCAAAAGCGCCTGTTCCTCATGGCGCCCCTCCATCATCACTTCGAGAAGAAGGGGTGGAGCGAGACGAAGGTCGTCGTGCGTTTCTGGATTGTCTCGGGCTTGCTTGCCGCTATCGGCTTCTTCATTTATTTCGCTGAGTCGATGATGTCGGCTGGCGTTCTCTAAAGTCGGGAAGGAAAGGGATTGCGCCATGCGTAGAGGAACCGAGCAGTTGGGCTGCGTGCTTGTGCTTGGCTTGGGGAAAAGCGCTTCCGCCGTGGTGGACTACTGCCTCGATAACCTGGGCAACCGGGTGAGCGGTCTGTTCATTGCTGCTGGCGCGCATGGCGAATCGTCCGATGCGCTCGCAGAGCGCGCGCAGGCGCGAGGTGCAGCAGTGGCGTTCGGCGACGACGCGGTTGCCGAGCTCGCCGCAAAAGCCCCGCAGGGCCGTTTCGACCTGTGCGTTCCCAGTCCGGGCATCTCTCCGTCACAGCCGCTTTATGCTGAAGGCGCGCGCCTGTCCGACACGGTGATCGGCGAGGTCGAGCTTGCCTGGCTGGAAAGCTCGCCCGCGTCGAAGTGGATTGCCATCACTGGCACCAACGGCAAAACGACCGCCACCTCCCTCACGGCGCACCTGCTGCGCGCGGCAGGGATGGACGCGGTTGCGGTGGGAAACATCGGCGATGTGTGCCTTTCCGCCGTTGCGCAGAATCCGTCTCGCGTTTTCGTTGCCGAGACGTCCTCCTATCAGCTGTATTCGACCGTCGATTTCGCTCCCGATGCTGCCGTTCTTCTTAATGTGACTCCCGACCATCTCAAATGGCACGGGACGTTCGAAGCGTATCGCGACGCCAAGCTCAAGGCGTTTGCAAACCTGTCGGCATCGCCTGACGCGGTGGCGGTTTTGGACGCTACCGACGACGTTGTGCGCGCCAAGGTGCGTGAGTACAAGGCGCTTTCCACTGCTGATCGCGGTTTTCCTTACATTCCTGTGGGAACCAAGGCGGGGTATGCGGGCGATATGCGCGCCGCTTGCGGAGCCGACAACGCCGCCTTCGTCGATGCGGATGGCTCGCTTGTGGTTGCTTTTGAAGGGGTCGAGCATCGTTTGGCGAAAGCGTCTGAGCTTCTCATCAAGGGCTCGCACAATGTAGGCAATGCTCTTGCGGCAGCTGCTGTTGCCATCGCATTGGGGGCGTCTGACGATGCAGTGGCGCAAGGCCTGCGTTCGTTTGCGCCGTTGGAGCATCGCATCGAGCCGTGTGGCTCTGTGAAGGGCGCTGCCTGCTACAACGACTCCAAGGCGACCAACGTCGACGCGTCGCTGAAGGCCATCGCGGCGTTTCCCGAGGCGCGCCCCATCATTCTCCTTGGGGGCGACGACAAGGGCACCGACCTCACTTCACTGGTGGAAGCTGCGCATCGCCATGCCCGTGCCGTCATCTGCTTTGGTGCTGCGGGCGGGCGCTTCGAGGATGCGTTCAGCACCGCTGCTCCTGCTGCTCCCGAGGGGTTCCAGGTGCTGCGCGCCGAGAAACTTGCTGACGCGTTCGACGCAGCGTGCGATATCGCTGGCGAGGGCGACGTCATTCTCCTTTCGCCTGCATGCGCCTCGTTCGACGAGTTCACCTGCTTTGAGGAGCGCGGCAGCGTGTTCAAGCAGCTCGTTGCCGATCGCGCCTCGCGTCTGGGTGCCTAGAAAGCGGTTCTCGTGGCTTCGCGTTCCTCACATAGCACACGTACTGTTTCTGCCGACGTCATGGTGCCGCGGCTCGTGTTTTTGCTGTCGGTCATCATTCTGACGGCAATCGGCTGCGTCATGATCTACTCCTCTTCCATCGCTCAGGCGGTCGAAGCGGAAACCACCGCACTCAGCTACCTCACCGACCAGCTCCTCTTCGTGGTCGTGGGCGCTGTGGCGGCGTTTGTGGTGTGGAAATGGCTTCCTTGCCAGATATGGCGTGGCCCTTTTTTGTGGATCATCTGGCTTGTTGCGGTTGCGCTTCTTCTTCTCGTGGCGCTTATGGGTTTGGTGGGTCTTGGTGCGAAGCGATGGCTGAGCCTTGGTCCCATCAGTCTCCAGCCATCTGAATTCGCCAAGATCGTGTTCATCCTTATGGCTGCGCGCCTGTTCTGCGAATACCGCGAAGGATCCAGCACCGTTGCGCAGATGCTGGTCAAGGCGTTTTTGTTCATCGGCATCCCCGTGGCGTTCCTCTACGTGACGCAGTCTGACTTGGGCACCACCGTCATCATCGCCGTGGGCGTGCTTGCCGTTATGTGGCTGGGAGAGGTTCCCTTGAGGTTTATTGCCGGCATCCTTTTGCTTGGCGCTATCTTTGTCGTGTTCGCCATTGTGGGAACGGGCTACCGCTCCGACCGCATGCTGTTCCTGAACCCCTGGAACGATGGCGAAGGGGGGCAAGCGGGCGGATTCCAGCTCATTCACTCTTACTATGCGTTCTCGCAAGGCGGGCTGTTCGGTGTTGGCTTGGGCAACTCGCGCGAGAAATTCTACCTGCCCGAGGCCGAGACGGACTTCATCTTCGCAATCATCGGCGAAGAGCTTGGCATGGTGGGCGCGCTCGTGGTGGTGGCGCTGTTCATAGCGCTGTTGTACTCGGGCATGCGCATTGCCAACGCTGCATCCACGGCATTCGGCACCATGGTTGCAGGCAGCTGCACCATCATGCTTGTGTTCCAGGCGTTTTTGAACATCGGCTGCGTGGTGGGTCTTTTGCCCACGACGGGCAAACCGCTTCCGTTCATCTCGTCGGGTGGCTCTTCGCTTATCGCGACGTTCATCATGGTGGGCCTGATCCTTTCCGTCTCTAAGGAGGCGGGCGGTCCAAGCATTTACGAGCAGCGCCGTGCCAACCTGCGCGTTGTGCGCGCGGCGGACCCCGACGAGCCTTCACGTGCTGCGAAACCGGGGTTGCTCGGAAGGAGGTAGCTCATGCGTGCGGTTCTTTCTGGCGGTGGCACCGCCGGCCACATCAACCCAGCCCTCGCTTTGGCCGAGGAGCTGCGCAACCGCGGATGGGAGGTCTTGTTCGCGGGAACGCCGACCGGCGTCGAGGCGAAGCTGGTGGCGGATGCCGGCATCCCGTTCAAGGGTTTCAAGGCATCGGGTTTCAATCGCCGCAAGCCTTTGTCGCTTGTCAAAGGTGTTGCTGCCATTCAAAAGAGCACGGGGGAAGCGAAGCGTTGGTTCAAAGAAATCAAACCTGATGTGGTGGTTGGTTTCGGTGGTTACGTATGCGTTCCGGTAGGGCGCGCGGCTGAATCGCTGGGCATTCCCGTGGCAGTGCACGAGCAGAATTCTGTAATGGGTATGGCGAACCGTTATCTCGCGCGCCGCGCCGCCGCAATCTGCTTGACCTATGAGCATGCGGCGGAAGCGCTTGACGATGCGGCGCGCAAGCGCGTTGTGCTTACGGGCAACCCGGTCCGCTCTTCGGTGCTCAAAGCGACCCGCGCTGCAGGACGCGCTCTTCTTGACGTTCCTGAGGATGCGCGACTTTTGCTGGTGACGGGGGGAAGTCTGGGCGCGCGGCATCTGAACCAGGCGGTAATCGATCTCAAAGACGAGCTGCTCTCGCGTCCGGATTTGCATATCGCCCATCTTACAGGCCGTCGTGAGTACGAATCGGTTGTAGAGCAGATGGCGCTTACCGAAGATGAAGCGCGCCGTTGGCGCATCATCGACTACCAAGACCGGATGGGCGATTGCATGGCGGCGTGCGACGTGATCGTTTCGCGTGCGGGAGCGTCTTCTCTTGCGGAGATTTCGGCGCTTGCGGTGCCGGCGATCCTTGTTCCGTTCCCTGCGGCAACCGAAGATCACCAGACTATGAATGCGCGTTCCTATGTGGAAGCGGGATGCGCCTACCTTGTTGCAGACGACCAGGTGCAAACGCCGGAATTCTCGGAAAAACTGCTCAAGCTGCTTGATGATCCTTCAGAGCGCGAGCGCATGCGCACGGCGGCGCGCGCCCAGAACGCTACTGACGCAGCGGGGAAATTGGCAGATGCTGTGATTGCCGCCGCAAATGGTCGCTAGCCGGCTATCATAGATCGGATGCAATAAAGAAACGATACCGAAAGCGAGCACGACGCTATGGAACTCGAACACAATACGCCCGAACGCATCCGCTCGGTTCATTTCATCGGCGTGGGCGGCGTTGGGATGAGCGGCATTGCCCGTGTTGCCCATGACCAGGGCATGCGCGTGAGCGGATCGGATCTGAAGGAAAGCCGCTATACCAAACAGCTGCGCGATGCGGGTGTGGAGGTCCATATTGGGCACAGCCCTTCCAATATTTTCGGAGAAGGTGCCGAAGACGGCCCCGACATTGTTGTGGTGTCCACCGCCATCCTCGACAACAATCCCGAATTGGAAAGTGCGCGTGAGCGCGGGCTGACCATCTGGCATCGTGCCCAGATGCTTGCCCGTTTGGGCGATGGGCTTTCGACGCTTGCCGTTGCAGGAACGCATGGCAAGACGACGACCTCTTCGATGCTTGCAAGCGCCTTGGACGCGTTGGGGGATGACCCGACGTTTCTTATCGGCGGCATCGTGCGCGCGTATGGCACCAACGCTCGATCCGGATCGGGCCCTCATTACGTGGTGGAAGCGGATGAGAGCGACAAGTCGTTCAGGTTTCTGTCTCCCAAAGCCGTGCTCGTTACCAACATCGAAGCCGATCACCTCGACCATTATCGCGATCTTTCCGAGATCTACGAGAAGTTCGAGGCGTTTATCGCCTCAGTGCCCGAGGACGGCGTCGCGGTGGTGTGTGGCGACGATGCTGCGTTGCTGGACCTGGCTCGTGGAACGGGCCGCAAGGTCGTATCGTATGGCTTCGGTCCGGAAAACGACGTGGTCGTGGAATCCTACGAGCCTCAGGGCGTGAGCAGCGCGTACACGCTCCGCATGGCGGACGGCTCCAAGGTAGAAGGCTCGCTGAAGCAAAACCCTGGCAAGCACAACGTCTCCGACGCCGCAGGCGTGGTTGCGCTTCTTACCGAGATGGGCTATTCCGCACAGGCGGTTGCCGACGCGCTTGCCGGCTTTGCAGGCGTCAAGCGCCGTTTCGACCTGGTGGGAAAAGAGTCGGGCATCACCGTTGTTGATGACTACGCGCATCATCCCACCGAGATCTCGGCGACGATTTCTGCCGCATCTCAGTTGGGGTACGGGCGCGTTGTGGTTTTGTTCCAGCCTCATCGCTATTCGCGCGCTCCTCTGTTCACGGAGGTTTTGCGCGATGAGTTTGGCGGGGCGTTCGATTCCGCCGATTCCATCGTGTTCATGGATGTGTATCCTGCCGGCGAGGCGCCGGTTCCGGGTGTGAGCGGCAAGACGTTTTTGAATGTGATTCTCGAGCATGATGGCCACCCTGAAGCAGCGTATGTCCCCCGCCGCGTCGAGGTCGTTCCGTATCTGGCGGACAATCTGCGCGTGGGGGACCTCCTTATCACGATGGGCGCGGGAGACGTGACCGCCATCGGCCCCCAGCTTCTCGAAGAGCTTCATCGTCGTGCCGGCCAGGGCGAGGGCAGGTAGTCCATGGCTCGCCATGCCTCTGCACTGGGTGCGCTGCTGCTCGACGACCGCTTCGACGGAGAGGTGTACCCTAACGAACCCATGTCCCGACACACCACCTACCGCATTGGCGGACCCGCCCGCTATCTGGTGCGCGCAGATTCCGTCGGCGCGTTGCGCCATGTGGTGGAGCGCGCCGAGGAATGCGGCGTTCCTTGGATGTGCGTCGGCCGTGGAAGCAATCTTCTTGTTGCCGATGAGGGCTATCAAGGGGTGATCATCACCCTCGGCCGCGATTTTCGCACCATGCGCTACGACGAAGAGGCTTCGCGCTTCTTCGTGGGGGCGGGCGTGCCTCTTTCCAGCGTGGTGCAAGAGGCGTTCAAGCGCTCTCTTGCAGGCCTGGAATTCGCAGTAGGAACCCCGGGAACCATCGGGGGCGCTTTGAGGATGAACGCCGGATCCCGCAGCGAGTGGCTGGGTTCTCGCGTTGTTGCTGTCACCACCTACAGTCCCAAGGAAGGCCTGCGACGCCGACCGGGGTCTGAGATCTCGTGGGGTTATCGCAGCACCTCCTTTGCGCCGAACGAGGTCATCGTCGAATGCGAGCTGGCGGTCGAGCCCGCTGACCCCTTTTTCATCCGAGGAAAGATGGAAGCGTCGCTTGCGCGACGCAAGAAGACGCAGCCGCTGGGCAAGCCGTCATGCGGAAGCGTCTTCAAAAATCCCGAAGGCGACTCGGCCGGACGGCTCATCGAAGAGATAGGCATGAAGGGCGCGCGCGTAGGCGGCGCGCAGGTTTCGGAAGTGCACGCAAACTTCATCGTGAACGAAGGCGATGCCACGGCTCACGACGTGAAGGAGCTGATAGAGACGATCCAAGCGAAGGTGAAGCAGGCATATGGCATCGAACTCACGCCGGAAGTCCGCTTCCTCGGATTCGAATAGGCGCCCTCCCGCACGCGGTTCCGCCTCAGGGCGCAATGCGCGCGGGATGCGTTCAGGAACCCCTTCTCGCCAAGGGACGCGTCGAAGCTCTCAGGGAGAGTGGCGCGCAGTGCCGGGCGGACGCTACGATGCGCCGACTTCGTCGGGAAGACAGCGCCTCAGCTCGGTGCGCGTGGGCGACCTTGACCGCCTGGAGCGCCAGGGCCGCGCTCAGGCGCGGTATCGCCGCTACCTCGTGCGTCTTGCCATAATCGTGGGGATCGCGGCAGCGTTGGTCATCGGCGCGGTTGTTGTGTACAACTCCAGCCTGTTCTCCATCAAGAACGTGAACGTGACAGGTGTTGAGCACCTTACGTCTGAGGAGATGTCTGCCCTTGCCGGCGTTCCGTCCGACACCACGCTTTTGCGGGTAGACGCAGCCGCCATCGAAAATCGACTCAAGCAGGATGCATGGGTGCAAGATGTTCAGGTCAACCGCATTTTCCCCGACACGCTTGAGATAGCGGTGACCGAGCGGCAGATTGCCGCGGTAGTGGAAGTTCCCACCTCCGATGGAAAAAGCATCCAGCCGTGGGCCATCGCGTCAGACCATATGTGGCTTATGCCCATTCCCGATCGGGAATCGGAGGCTGGTCAGCGCACAAGCGCGAAGGTATATGAGGATGCCGACGCCGCACTGCATATCAAAGAAGTGCCCTTCGGCACTAATCCGCAGGTCGGGGCCTATTGCACTGACGACAGTGTCTTGAATGCGTTGGACATCGTATCGGGGATGACCACCGAGCTCGCCGGGCGAGTGAAGACAGTGTACGCAGATGGCGTGGAGGAAACGCGCCTGGTTCTCGACAACAACGTTGAGATAGCATTCGGGTCGGCAGACAACATTCGCGACAAGGAACGCGTTGCGCTGGGGATCATGGAACAGCACCCCGATTCCGTTGCATACATCAACGTGCGCGACCCAGCCAGCCCCACGTATCGGGCGCTGTGATGCGCAGCGCTTGCGGAGGTGCCATGTGCATTCGTTTGCAAAAGGGCTTCCATGATGTAAAATGATCGGACGTGAGCGCTGCTCACACGCAGTTTTTTACGCAGCATCGTAATCGCAGCAGGTGTGGAGGAAACAATGCCAAACAATATCGGCTCGGAGCATCTGGCGGTCATCAAGGTCGTCGGAGTCGGCGGCGGCGGCACGAACGCCGTCAACCGTATGGTTGAAGCCGGCGTCAGGGGCGTCGAGTTCATCGCCGTCAACACCGATCGTCAGGCTCTGCTTATGTCGGATGCCGACAAGACGATCCACATCGGTGAAGAAATCACTCGTGGTCTTGGCGCTGGTGCCAATCCCGAGGTCGGTTGCCAGGCGGCCGAGGAAAGCCGCGCGGAGATCCGCGAGGCGCTGGCCGAGGCAGACATGGTCTTCGTGACCGCCGGCGAAGGCGGCGGCACGGGCACGGGTGCGGCTCCCATCATCGCCGAGATCGCCCGCGAAGAGATCGGCGCCCTTACGGTGGGCGTGGTCACCAAGCCGTTCTCGTTCGAGGGTCGCACGCGTCGCAACCAGGCAGAGCAGGGCATCGATCTGCTCTCCCAGAAGGTCGACACCCTCATCGTCATCCCCAACGATCGTCTGCTGGAAATCGTTGACAAGAAGACCAGCATGCTTGATGCGTTCCGCATCGCCGACGATACGCTTCGTCAGGGCATCCAGGGCGTTACCGACCTCATCACCATCCCTGGTCTCATCAACCTTGACTTTGCGGACATCCGCACGGTCATGAAGGACGCTGGCACCGCCATGATGGGCATCGGCATCGCTTCTGGCGAGAACCGCGCCCTCGACGCCGCGCAGCAGGCCACCAATTCCAGCCTGTTGGAGGCTTCCATCGCCGGCGCTTCTCGCGTGCTGTTCTCCATCGCCGGCGGCGCCGACCTCACGCTGTCCGAAGTTGATGCGGCGGCGCGTACGGTTGAGGCTTGCGCCGACGAGAATGCCAACATCATCTACGGCCAGATCATCGACGAGAACATGGGCGACCAGGTGCGCATCACCGTCATCGCCACGGGCTTCAAGGCGGTCGAGCCGCGCCAGTCCTCCTTGGACTTTGCCGCGAAGGATCTGTTCGCTTCCACCGAGCAGCCCCAGCAGCAGCCTGCAACGACGACGACTCCTTCGGTGTCGTTCTCGACCACGTCGAGCAGTGGCCGCTTCGCCGACGAGGATTACATCCCCGACTTCCTGAAGCGCCAGCGCTAGGCTATCGGGCTCGTGACCGAGCTTCGCAACATTCCCAAACCTCAACTCGACGCGCGCCAACTGGGCGCGCGTCGCATTCCTGCGCTCATTGATGACGGCCTTGCGCGGGCGACGGGTGTGCGCATCGCGTTCACTGGGCGCGCAGGCGGCGTGAGTGCGCCTCCCTACGACGAGCTCAATCTGGGTTCCCATGTGGGCGATGACCGCGCTGCTGTTGATGCGAACCGCGCTCGGGTACTCGAGGCTTTGGGCGTTCCAGCGGCGAAGCTCATAGTCCCAAACCAAGTTCATGGGACAAATGGCGTGCAGGTTGTTGCTTGTGACCAAGAATCGCTTTCCCGCGCGGCGGCTCAAGCTGCCGAGGGCGCCGATTACCTGGCTGTAGAGGTTGCCGATGTGGCTGCAATGCTCTGCTTCGCAGACTGCGTACCTGTCATTGTTGTTTCTCCGACGGGCCGTTTTGCGGTGACTCATGCAGGATGGCGCGGAGCCGTTGCGCGCATCGCGTCGAAGGCGGTTGCTTCGCTGGCCCGGCTTGATCGGCGAGAGCTGGGCGCAGGCGCGGCGCAATGGTACAACGCTTACATCGGTCCGCACATCCGATCGGAATGCTTTGAGTGCGGGGCGGAGGTTGTCCAGGCGTTTCGCCAAGAGTTCGGGGATGTTGCGATTGCCGATGCCTGCCATGTGGATTTGGCGGCAGCAGTGTCTGCCGACTTGCTGAGTGCGGGCGTACAGTTGGATCGCATTGCCGATGCGGGCATTTGCACACGATGCCGCTCGGAAGAATTCTATTCGTATCGCGCATCGGGCGGAACGTGCGGCAGGCATGCCGCTGTGGCGGTGCGCGCCTCCCGCGCATGCGAGATGGATGACGCGCCCGTGAATTACCGGGTTTAATAGAGAAGGGCAGTGGGATCATGGGGATCCAGGAACGTTATCGGGGGATTCAAGAAGAGCTTGCGCAGGAATGCGTTCGCGCAGGTCGCAATCCTTCGGAGGTCACGCTCATCGCGGTCTCGAAAACGGTGGGACCCGAAGAGGTTGGTCTGGCGATGCAGGCGGGCGCGCGTGATTTCGGCGAGAACCGCCCCGATGAGCTGATGTGCAAGGCGGCAGTTCATCCGCAGGCAACGTGGCACTTCATTGGCAACATCCAGTCCCGCCGCATTCATGACATCGTGCCGCATGCCGCGCTCATCCACTCTTTGTTTCACGAGAACCACGCCCGCAAAATCGATGAAGTCGCGCGTCTTGAAGGCAAGGTGCAAGACGTTCTTTTGGAAGTAAACGTTTCAGGCGAACAGAGCAAAGGCGGCGTCGCGCTGCAGGATGCGCCCGAGCTTCTCTCGCTGTGCGTTGCGCTTCCCAACGTGAGGGTTCGCGGCTTGATGACGATGGCTCCCCAGGGTGATTTGAACGTTGCGCGCGAGGTTTTCGAGGGGCTTGCCGCTCTTAAAGCGCAGCTGCGCGAAACGCTTGAACCCCAGGCCGCCGCGGCATTCGATGGGCTTTCTATGGGCATGAGCGAGGACTGGCGTGAAGCGGTGGCGGCTGGCGCTACCATGGTTCGCATTGGACGCGCTGTGTTCTCAGACGCATTCACGGATTAAGGCGCTGCAAGGCGCAGGGGCGGAATCGCCCGGATAGGTTTGTTCGACGCAAAGGCGGCGTTGCCGCCGGCACGACACGGAGCAGGTGGTTAGCATGGAGCTTCCCAAGTTCGGATCCGACAGAGGCGTTTTCAGCGACCTTAAGTCGAAGCTGGGTTTTTCCGGCCAGGGTGGCAAAGCCGACGACGGCTACTACGATGACGGCTACGATGGATATGACGACGAGTACGACGATTACGAAGACGGATACGACGATTACTCCGATTACGGCTCGGGCTCCGATTACGATCGCACCTACACGGGAACTCGTTACGATTCCGATGACGCGGTGACCACGCGCCCGGCGCGTTCGTCTTCCCGTTCTGACGGTTTCCCGCGTTTAGTTTCTATCGACGATGTTCGCGCGCATACGCGTGTGCCCGACAGCTTGAACCGCGACCCGCTGCCCGCTCGTCATGTGACGTCGGCTTCGCCCCGTCGTCTTGATCGCGAGGTTGTAAGCGCGTCGTCTCCGGCACCCTCATCGCCGGCATATGTTGCAGCGGCTGCCGCCCGCGAAGCGGAGCAGTCCCGTTCCGAGGGGCTCGATTCCCTGTTCTCGTCCACGACCCCCGCGCGTACGTCGCACACGTCGACTGCAGCGTCGGGTCAGCGGTCGTCGTTCGACCCCTACGAGGCGTACTCCGGTTCGGGAACGGTCTCGCATGATCCGTCCCGTTCTCTTTCCGTTCTCCAGCCCACCGCATATGGCGATGTGGAGCGCGTGGCGAAAATCCTCAAGGCGGGAGACGCCGTGGTGCTTTCCCTTCGCGAAACGCCCGATCAGCTTTCCAAGCGCGTGCTCGATTTCTCCTTCGGCGTGGCAAGCGCATTGGATGCTCGTGTTGAATGCGTCGCCGATAAGGTGTTTTCCATCACCCGAGGAAGCGCGCTGAGCGATGCTGAGCGCACGGCGCTTCGCAATAAGGGCGTGCTGTAGATGACGGCGTCCGAGCAGCCCCGTTTCGTCGTCATTGGCGGCGGGAAGATGGGGGAGGCCATCGTTGGCGGCCTTATTGCAGCCGATCAAGGTGCAGCTGCTGCGCTTGCTGCCTCTGACTTCACGGTTGCCGATCCGGGCGAGGAACGCAGGGCGTATCTTGCCGAGCGTTATGGAGTTTCCTGCATTGCCGATGCGTCGGAGGCGGCGGGGGCAGATGTGGTCATCCTTGCGGTAAAACCCCAGGTGATGATGGGGATGCTTTCTGGGATTGCGTCGCTTCCCGTCTATGCGGGAGGCAAGGAAGGCCCTCTGTTCGTATCTATCGCAGCCGGACTTCCCACTACGGCATTGGAGGCAGCTCTCGCAGCGGGCAGCCGTCTGGTTCGCGTGATGCCCAATACGCCGCTGATGGTGTCTCAGGGTGCCACTGCGGTTACGCGTGGTTCTCAGGCCGACGAGGAGGACCTCGCCTACGTGCGGGATCTGTTCGCGTGCTTGGGATACGCGTTCGTGTGCGACGAGTCCGACATGGATGCCGTCGGTGCGGTAAGCGGGTCTGGTCCTGCGTACGTTGCCGCGCTTATCGAGGCGCTGCGTGACGGTGGCGAAAAAGAAGGCCTCGATCCGGTTCTTGCAGAAAAACTTGCACTTCAGACGGTGCTTGGCACTGCGGAGCTCATGGTGCGCACGGGGCACAGTGCCGAAGAGACGCGCATTGCGGTGTGCAGTCCTGGCGGCACCACGCTCGCGGCGCTTGCCGCTATGGAAGAAGGCGGCTTCTCTTCTTCGCTTGAGAAGGGGGTCGCGGCAGCCGTCGTCCGTTCGAAGGAGTTGGCGCAGTGCTGACCAGCGTGGCTTATCTGATCTACTCGTTGGCGGACGTGTACACCATGATCATCTTCGTGTACGTGCTCATGTCGTGGATCCCCAACACCACGGGAGTCATCGGCGACATCTACCGTGTGCTCGGGAAGGTATGCGATCCGTTCCTCGACCTGTTCAGGCGCTTCATTCCCCCTATTGGAGGTATGGTGGACATCAGCCCCATCGTGGCGCTGCTTGTATTACAATTCGGTGTGCGCCTGATAGTAGGCATATTGTTATAAAGCGTCCGCCTTCTGGCAGACGTGAAGGATGCTTCGCCGTTCGCGGCAAGCGTGAAGGGAAACGCACATGGCTATCACTTCGACTGAAATCCACAACCAGAGCTTCTCCATCGATCGCAAGGGCTACGACGTCGACGAAGTCGATGTGTTCCTGGAGCATGTCGCCGACGAGATCGACGGCCTGAACGAGCAGATCGCCCAGCTGGAGGCACAGCTCGATGATTCGAAGTTCGACGGTTTCGACACGCCCGCGCGCATCGTTGAGGACGACGATGACATCACCATGCGTCCTGGCGCTCATGCGGATGACAATTCCGCCGACGATGCGGTTGTCGCCGAGCTTGAAGCTCGCTGCGCCGAGCTCGAGCAGCAGCTTGCCGACATGGAGAAAGAGCTCGAGGAAAAGAAGGCAAACGACAACGCCATCGCCCAGGCGCTGATCATCGCGCAGCGCTCCGCCGACGATGTCGTCTCCAACGCCAAGGCGCAGGCTGCCGACACCATTCAGGATGCCGAGGATGAAGCCAAGCGCATTCTCGACAAAGCCGAGGCGGACCGTCAGAAGGTCCTTGACGCCATCAAGAAGCTGGAAGAGGATCGCGAGGATGCGCGCGAGGAATACCGCGACCTGCTGTCCGACTTCATCGACGATGCGTCTCGTCGTCTGAATGAGCTGGGAGGCTCCACTTCTTCCTATTCGTCGAGCAACCATGCCCGTCTGCTCGATTCCTCGGCTGCCTACGAGGACGAGGAGCCGCTGCCGGGTACGACCACTGCGCAGACACCCATCAACATCGATGGTTCTGCAGCATATGCGACTCCCGCCACGCCCGGTGCGCCTGTCGTTGCTGCCGCGACGCCCACGCCGTCTGTGGTCGAGAAGGACTTCTCCGGCTTCGGCGACGTCGACGACGACTTCGAGTTCGAAGAAATCGACTAATCAGTTCCGACGGCCTGCCGGCCGTCGGAACTGCTCGTCCGCTGAGAGGGTTCGAGGTGCCGAATCTTCGCGCGATCCTGAAGACTCGCGTACCAAAGTACGTTTCGCCCCGACGATCCCACGAATGCGGAGTGCCTCAGCCCTTTTCAGCTGCTTATGCTCAACCTGGTATATGGGTCCGTATACGAAGAAGGCGGCCTGTGGGCCGCCTTCTTCGTGTTTGTGGGAGGCGAGTGGGCCGGTAAGCCGGGTTCTGTCGCGGACGGCCATTTATCTCGAATACGCGTCGCCGCGCATCTCTAGCGCGCAACCCGAACGCACGGGAGGGCAGCCGTATAGCGTTCCTATTTGCGTTTGCTCCGGATGGGGTTTACCAAGCCGCATCGTTGCCGATGCGCTGGTGCGCTCTTACCGCACCGTTTCAGCTTTTCTCCCGCAACGCGGGGGAGTCTTCTTTTCTGTGGCACTTTCCGTCGGGTCGCCCCGCCCAGCCGTTAGCTGGCACCCTGCCCTTAGGAGCCCGGACTTTCCTCGCGCCGAAAGGCACGCGGCCGTCTGGCTCACTCGCATGTGCTATTCTAGCAGATCGATGAAAGGGGATGACTCATGGCTCATTGCGCGTTGGTGGGTGCGGCTGACTTTAATGCTGAGCACTTCAAGTTTCAGATGGATGGCGGGTTCTTCGACTTTATCATCGCTGTTGATGGAGGATTTGCCCATCTTGAGAAGCTTGGCGTCGCGCCTGACATGGCGGTGGGCGATTTCGATTCATTGGGGTACGTTCCCAAATGCCGTCGTGTTTCTCGCCATCCTGTCAAGAAGGATAAAACCGACATGGAACTGGCCATGGAAAAGGCTCTGTACTGGAAACAGGACGACCTTTACATCTACGGCGGCCTGTCCGGGCGTTTGGACCATACGCTGGCCAATCTGCAGCTGTTCGCGAAGTTCTCTGAGCGCGGTGCCTACGTTACCGGCATAGGGGACGACTTCTGCGTCCGCGCGCTCACCGGCCCTGACGTCTACGATCTTCCTCCGATCGACGAGGGCATCGTATCGGTCATTGCGGCAAACGACCGTGCTGAGGGCGTGTTCGAGACCGGTTTGCTCTACACGCTTGACGACGAGCCTCTTACCAGCCGCGTGTCGCGCGGCATTTCCAATGAATTCATCGGCGAGCCCGCCTCTATTGGCGTGGCCAAGGGCACGCTGCTTATCTTCCATCCGCTGCCGTAGGCGCTCACGAAAGCTTGCCCTCTTCGTGTGGGGGCTTATACTGGGCGCATGCCGCACACGCGGCACCGGGGAGCTTGCGTTTGCGCACGCGCACGGCAGGCTGAGAGGGGGCGCGCACGCCCTGACCCGTCGACCTGACATGGGTAATGCCAACGAAGGGAGCAATCATGGGCAAATCCACTCGCCCGATCACGCAGATCGATCATGCTCGCGCGGGGATCGTGACCCCGCAGATGGAAGAGGTCGCTCGCAAAGAAGGCCGCGACCCTGAATACATCAGGGAGCGAGTTGCCGCGGGCACCATCGCCATTCCGGCGAACATTCATCACGCGTCGCTTTCGCCCGAAGGGGTGGGCGAGGGCTTGCGCACCAAGGTGAACGTCAACCTGGGTATTTCTGGAGACCTTGCCGATGAGGCCGAAGAGTGGCGCAAGGTCGAGGTTGCGCTTGAGCTGGGTGCCGAGGCAATCATGGATCTGTCGAACAGTGGCAAGACCCAAAGCTTTCGCACACGGCTCATCGACCGGTCGCCTGCCATGATCGGCACGGTGCCTATGTACGATGCCATCGGGTATCTGGAGAAAGCGCTCATCAGCATCACGGCCGAAGACTTTCTTGACGTTGTTCGCCGCCATGCCGAGGACGGCGTCGACTTCGTCACCATCCATGCCGGTATGAACCGTCGCGTGATCGAGTCGTTCAAGGAAACCGGCCGCCTTACCAACATCGTTAGCCGCGGCGGATCGCTTATCTTTGCGTGGATGGAAGCGACGGGAAACGAAAACCCCTTCTACGAGCATTACGACGAAGTGCTCGAGATCCTGCATGAGCACGATGTGACCATCAGCATCGGTGACGCTATGCGTCCGGGCAGCACCTATGATGCTTCCGACGCTGGCCAGATATCTGAGCTCATTGAAATCGGCAAGCTTACCAAGCGTGCATGGGACGCTGGCGTTCAGGTGATGGTCGAAGGGCCTGGACACATGGCCCTCGACGAGATCGCGGCGAACATGAAAATGGAGAAACGTTTGTGCCATGGGGCTCCGTTCTATGTTCTCGGTCCTCTGGTGACCGACATAGCGCCGGGCTATGACCATATCACCGCCGCTATTGGCGGAGCGATTGCCGCTTCCTCGGGTGCCGACTTTCTCTGCTACGTCACGCCTGCAGAGCATTTGCGCCTCCCCGATGCCGACGACGTGCGCGAGGGGCTTGTGGCAACGAAGATTGCCGCTCATGCCGCCGACATTGCGAAGGGGATTCCGGGTGCGCGCGATCGCGACAACCGCATGAGCGATGCGCGTCGCCGTGTGGATTGGGACGGCATGTTCGCCGAGGCGCTCGACCCAGTGAAAGCGCGCCGCTACTTCGAAAGCGCTCCGCCTTCGAACGAAGGGACGTGCACCATGTGCGGCCAGATGTGCGCCATGAGGACGGTCAACCAGATCATGGACGGCCTTGTAGTGAACCTGGAAGACCAAGGCGGCACGCGATGAACGCTGTACTGAGCATCGCTGGATCGGATTCGAGCGGCGGTGCGGGAATCCAAGCCGACATCAAGACTGTTTCCGCCTACGGGCTGTTTGCTGAAACCGCCATCACGGCGCTCACGGCGCAGAACACTTGTGGCGTGAGAGGCGTGATGGAGGCGTCGCCTTCGTTTGTGGCCGAGCAGATCGACGCGGTGTTTGAAGATATTCCTCCTGCAGCCGTGAAGGTGGGCATGGTGTCGTCGGCGGCAATCATCGAGACGATCGCGGAGCGCCTTGCGTATCATGGCGCGCGCAATATTGTGGTTGATCCGGTGATGGTGGCGACGAGCGGCGCCAATCTGATCGACGACGATGCCATCGCAGCGCTAGCAGGAACCCTCATTCCGCTTGCCACGGTGGTCACGCCCAACATGCCGGAAGCCGCGGTGCTTGCCGGCTTTTCGGTTGAAGATGACGCTTCCATGGTGCGCGCTGCCCATGCCATTTCGGATGCTGCTGTCGCGCGCGGTGCAAAGCCAGCGGTTTTGGTGAAAGGCGGCCACGCCGCCGACGCCGCCGACGACGTGCTTGTTGATGCTTCGGGGTCTGAAACGTGGTTCCGCGGCAAGCGGGTGCTCACGTCGAACACCCACGGAACCGGCTGCACGCTGTCCTCTGCAATCGCAAGCGGCCTAGCCCAAGGGAAAGACCTTGCCTGTGCGGTGTCGGAGGCGAAGGAGTATGTGCGAGGCGCGCTGTCGACCGGTCTGGATCTCGGCAAGGGCTCTGGTCCCCTCGACCACATGTGGCGTTTTCGCTGATACGCGCCTATTCCCAACTTTTTTCAAAAAGTACCGGAAAAGGGGTTGACGGACGGGAAGGGCATCTCTAATATATTCACTCGCGCTCAAGCGTTGCGGAAACGCACGCGAGCATCGGATGTGGCCGATGGGGTGTCGTATAATGGCAGTACAACGGATTCTGGTTCCGTCTGTGAGGGTTCGACTCCTTCCACCCCAGCCATTTTTACGATCAGCGCACAACATACATGGCTCCGTCGTCTAGCGGTTTAGGACGTCGCCCTCTCAAGGCGAAGGTCGCCGGTTCGAATCCGGTCGGAGCTACCAAACAAAGCAGACGCCGCAGAAGCGGCGTCTTTTTTTGTTCCGTCGGCCTGCCGGCCGACGGAACAACTCGCCCGCTGAGGCTTCCCGTGGCACCGGATCTTCGCGCGATCCCCGGGACTTGCGTACCGTAGTACGCTTCGCCCCGGCGATCCCACGAATCTCCGACACCACGGAAACCCTCAGCTGCTTATGCTCAACCTGTTTTACAAAAGGGGTTTGCTCGTCCGCAAGACTATTCCTTGTTGATGCTGGATGCGAAGTTCTCCAGGAAGGCGAGGAGGGCTTCTCGGTCGTTGGGAATGCGCTCGTCGATGACGTCGTCGAGCGCTGCGTTCAGGGCGTCACCGATGGCGGGCCCCTGGGGGATTCCCGCTTTCATGGCGTCCTTGCCGTTAATTGCCAGATGTTTCAGGGAGAATGCTTCGTCTGCAGCGAGGATCTCTTCAAGCACGCGACGCAGCTGATCTGCCCGCTCCATCCTCTCGGCAGCATAGGCGGGCGCCTGCGCGCTGGCATCGCCTTTTTTCAAGTCGCAGAGTGCGCGGAACAGCTCGACATCTCCGCCGACGCGGGCAAGCGCGCGTTTCACTGCTTTGGGGGTCGGCTCGTACACCTCATCATGCCGCTCCACAAGAATGAGCACGCGTTCTTTGAAAGCGGGCGAGAAGGAAAGCCTTTCCATGATGCCGCGCGTGAGTGCAACGCTTATCTTCGCATGGCCATAGAAATGCCCGCGCCCCGTTTCTTCTTTGAAGAAAGCACCCGGCTTTCCCATGTCGTGGAAAAGCGCCGCCCATCGGACCAAGGGGTACGGGGGTGTTCCTGCGACGGCGCGCGCCGTGTGCTCGAGCACGTCGTATGAATGGTAGGGGGTGCACTGGTCGAATCCCTTCATTGAAACAAGTTCGGGCAGCACGGCGGACAGCACATCAACAGTGGACAGCAGAGCGCGGCAGACGTCTTTTCCAAGGATCAACTTTTGCAGTTCGGCAGTGATGCGCTCTGATGAAACTTTAGACAGTAGCGATTTGCCAGCCATCATGGCCGAATACGTTTCCAGCTCAATGGAGAATCCCAATTGAGACGAGAAACGCGCAGCGCGCAAGATACGCAAAGCATCTTCCTGAAAGCGCTGTGAAGGATCGCCAACTGTTCTAATGGTGTGACGCGAAGCGTCGCCAAAGCCGTTAAACGGATCGCGAAGCCCCCGCATGGGGTGATACGCCATCGCGTTGATGGTGAAATCGCGACGCGCAAGGTCCTCATCGAGAGATCGGACGAACTGAACGCTGTCTGGATGGCGAGCGTCAGAATAAACGCCATCGACCCGGAATGTGGTTACTTCGAACGCATCATCGTCGCATACGACCGTGACGGTTCCGTGTTTGGTTCCCGTACGATGCACGCGCATGCCGGCTGCCAGGCAAACGGATTCTGTCTGTTCCCAAAGAGCGCTTGTAGCTATGTCCACATCGGAAATAGGTCTGCCCAAAAGGGAGTCGCGTACGAATCCACCGACGCACCATGCTTCATGCCCAGCTTGCTCGAGCGTGGAAATCACGCGCATTGCAGAGCTGGGGACGGCGCAGCGTGAACCCGCCATGGCACAAGCAGAAGTGGCGGTATCGGTGGTAGTGCCCATGAAACGGCTCCTTTCACTATAAAAAGGTTGTACCACAGCAAGATGAGAAGAAAAAGTTTCGAAAGAAAAAAGAGTTGAGATAGGCCGATGTGGATCTCGAATCTATATATATGAGAAAAGGGAAGGCAGACGCAGCAACATTGAAACAGGGTGTGACCTGGGAATACATCTGTTTGGATGAGTGAGGTGGCAGGAGAGGGAAAATTTTTTCAAAAAAAGTTGCAAAAAACGCTTGACGGTCGTTGGGGAAGTGCGTAATATACTACCTCGCGCCGCACGGGAGTGCGGAGCGGCCGGAGCCCCTCCGGGGGAGACGGCGGGACCTTGAAAACCGGATACTGCGAGAGAGACAAATCGGATTTTTCGATGCGTTATCGGAAAGATTCGTTTACGCGA